>NZ_JASHJL010000004.1 GCF_030733205.1 Mameliella sp. MMSF_3455 | reverse complement strand
CCGCCGCCGAAATGGCCGCCGCCCACGGGGTCGAGGCCATGGATGCGCCGGTTTCGGGCGGTGTCGGCGGCGCGGCGGGCGGCACGCTGACCTTCATGGTCGGCGGGTCCGACGCCGCCTTTGCCCGCGCCCTGCCCCTGTTCGAGGTCATGGGCCAGAAGGCGGTACATTGCGGCACCCCGGGCAACGGCCAGGCGGCGAAGATCTGCAACAACATGATCCTCGGCGTGACCATGATCGCCACCTGCGAGGCCTTTGCCCTGGCCGACAAGCTGGGCCTCTCGCGCGAGGCGATGTATGACGTGGTCTCGACCTCCTCGGGACAAAGCTGGTCGATGACCACCTATTGCCCCGCCCCGGGCGTCGGACCGCAATCGCCCTCGGACAACGACTATCAGCCCGGGTTCGCCGCCGACCTGATGCTCAAGGACCTGCGCCTGAGCCAGCAGGCCGCAAGCGAGGTCGATGCAGACACGCCGCTGGGCCAGGCGGCAATGGACCTCTACCGCCGCTTCGTCGAGGAAGAGGACGGCGCGGGCCGCGACTTCTCGGCCATGCTGCCCCGCTTCGAGACGCGCGGGCGCGGTTGATCCAAATCATATTCTCGAATCGTGATCCGAGTCATGACGGACCCGGAAGTGAACCTTTGTCTGGGGGAAGTTATGTTCGAGAAAAATATGGGGTCCGCCGATCGCGCCATCCGTGCGGTTCTGGGCGTTCTTCTGGTGATCGCCTTCTTTGCTTGGCTCAGCGGCACCTGGGCCTGGATCGCCCTGGTCGTCGGCGTCGTCATGCTGGCCACCGCGGCGATGGGATCCTGCCCGCCCTACAGCCTGCTTGGCATCAGGACCTGCGCCCGCAAGTAACCGCGCATGCATGTCGCCCCCGGCAAGTCTTTGCCGGGGGCGTGACTTTTCTCGGAACCCGCTGGCTTGGGACGGTATTGCCCTCCGAAGACACAGGAGATCCGACCATGCAAACCCGCTCGCTTGCCATCCTCATCCTGATCGCCATGCCGCTAGCGCTGCCCGCCACGGCCCAGCCCAAGGGCTGCCCGCCCGGGCTTGCCAAGAAGGACCCCGCCTGCGTGCCGCCCGGTTTGGCCAAGAAGCGGGTCCAGGCACCTGACCGCCATTACATCACCGATGACCATGTCATCTTGGGCGATCCGCTGCGCTACGGGCTGGACCCGGATCGCACCTACTATCGTCTTGGGGACCAGGTCGTGCGGGTGGACCGCGAGACCGGCGAGATCCTGAATTTCATCGGCTCTCTGGCCGCGCTTCTCGACTGATCCCGCGGAGGGCCGAAAGGCCCTCCAATTTCATTTCTGGCGCGATTTGTACGTTTTGTACGTTTTGCTGGAATCGCTGTACGTTTTGTACGTTTCGTACAAAAAATCGGCCCGCTACTCGGCCGCCACCTTGCGCGGTTTCAGCATCGGCTTGAGGTAGCGCCCGGTGTGAGAGGCCTCGACCTCGGCCACCTTTTCCGGCGTGCCCTCGGCAACGATCTGGCCACCGCCGTCGCCGCCTTCCGGACCGATATCAATGATCCAATCGGCGGTCTTGATGACGTCGAGATTGTGTTCGATCACCACCACCGTGTTCCCGGCCTCGACCAGTTCATGCAACACTTCCAATAGCTTGCGCACATCCTCGAAGTGCAGGCCCGTGGTCGGCTCATCCAGGATATAGAGCGTGCGGCCCGTCGAACGCTTGGCCAGTTCCTTGGACAGCTTGACCCGCTGCGCCTCACCGCCCGACAGCGTCGTCGCCTGCTGGCCCACCTTGATATAGCCCAGCCCCACGCGCATCAGCGCATCCATCTTGTCCCGTATCGCCGGAACCGCCTTGAAGAACTCCTGCGCGTCCTCGACCGTCATCTCAAGAACGTCGGCTATGCTCTTGCCTTTAAAGAGAACTTCCAGCGTTTCACGGTTGTAGCGCGCGCCCTTGCAGGTCTCGCAGGTGACGTAGACATCGGGCAAAAAGTGCATCTCGATCTTGATGACACCATCGCCCTGGCAAGCCTCACAGCGCCCGCCCTTGACGTTGAAGCTGAACCGCCCCGGCTTGTAGCCGCGCGCCTTGGCCTCTGGAAGACCGGCGAACCAATCGCGGATCGGGGTGAAAGCACCGGTGTAAGTCGCTGGATTCGAACGCGGAGTCCGTCCGATGGGCCGCTGGTCGATGTCGATGACCTTGTCCAGGTGCTCCAGTCCCTTGATCGTTTCGCAGGGCGCCGGCGTCTGTCGCGCGCCGTTCAGCGCCATGCTGGCCGTCTTGAACAGCGTCTCGATGGTCAGCGTGGACTTTCCGCCGCCCGAAACCCCGGTCACGCAAACAAACTTGCCCAGCGGGAAATCGACGGTCACCTCTTTCAGGTTGTTCCCCGTCGCCTTGACCACCTTCAGCTTTTTCTTGTTTCCTTTCCGCCGCTTGTCGGGCACCGAGATTTCGCGCGTGCCGCTCAGGTACTGACCGGTCATGCTCGCGGGATCACCCGCAACCTCCTCTGGCGTGCCCTGCGACACGACCTGACCGCCATGCACCCCGGCGCCGGGCCCGATGTCAAAGACGTAATCCGCCTCGCGGATCGCCTCTTCATCATGTTCCACCACCAACACCGTGTTGCCCTGGTCGCGCAGGTTCTTGAGCGTGTCGAGCAACCGCGAGTTGTCCCGCTGGTGCAGACCAATCGACGGCTCGTCAAGGACGTAGAGAACCCCGGTCAGTCCCGACCCGATCTGGCTGGCCAGCCGGATACGCTGACTCTCGCCACCGGAAAGTGTTCCCGCAGAACGACTTAGCGTGAGGTATTCAAGTCCCACGTTATTCAGAAAGCCCAGCCGCTCGCGGATCTCCTTGAGGATGGCCTTGGCGATCTCGTTCTTCTGGCTGGTCAGGCTGGCGGGCACCGTCTCGCACCAGTCGAAGGCCTGTTTGATCGACATTTCGACCACCTGTCCAACGTGCAACCCGGCGATCTTGACCGCCAGCGCCTCTTCCCGCAGGCGGTAGCCGCCGCAGGTGCCGCAATCGCGGTTGTTCTGGTACCGCTCGAATTCCTCGCGGATCCAATTGGAATCCGTCTCGCGATAGCGCCGTTCCATGTTGGGAATGACACCCTCGAAGACCCGGCTCACTTGGTAGACGCGTCCGCCCTCGTCGTAGCGGAACTGGATTTCCTCGTCGCCCGAACCGTAAAGGAACACCTGCTGGACATGCGCCGGAAGGTCCTTCCACCGCGCATTCTTGTCGAACTCGTAGTGCCTTGCGATCGCCTCGATGGTCTGCAGGAAATACGGGCTCTTGCCCTTGCGCCAGGGTGCCAGCGCGCCGTCGCTGATCTTGAGTGTCTGGTCGGGCACCACCAGACGTTCGTCAAAGAAAAGCTCAACCCCCAGCCCGTCACATTCCGGGCAGGCGCCGAACGGCGCGTTGAAGGAGAACAGGCGCGGTTCGATCTCGGGGATGGTGAAACCACTGACAGGGCAAGCGAAATTCTCGCTGAAGGTGATCCGCTCGGGGTCACCCTCGCGCGGGGCGGTTTCCAGCACAGCGATCCCATCTGCCAGGTCCAGCGCGGTGCGAAAGCTGTCTGCCAGCCGGGTCTCCATCCCTTCGCGCACGACAATCCGGTCGACGACAACGTCGATGTCGTGACGAAACTTCTTGTCCAGAGTCGGCGGCTCATCCAGTTCGTAAAACTCGCCGTCCACCTTGACCCGCTGGAAACCCTGCTTGCGGAGCTCCAGAAATTCCTTGCGGTATTCGCCCTTGCGGTCGCGCACGATGGGGGCCAGCAGGTAAGCGCGGGTGCCTTCCTCCATTCCCATGACGCGGTCCACCATGTCCTGCACCTGTTGTGCCTCGATCGGCAGGCCGGTGGCGGGCGAATAGGGCGTGCCGACGCGGGCGAACAGCAGGCGCATGTAGTCGTAGATCTCGGTCACCGTCCCAACGGTCGAACGCGGGTTCTTCGAGGTCGTCTTCTGCTCGATGGAAATTGCCGGCGACAGACCACTGATGTGGTCGACGTCGGGCTTTTCCATCATGTCCAGAAACTGCCGCGCATAGGCAGACAGCGACTCGACATAACGGCGCTGCCCCTCGGCGTAGATCGTGTCGAAGGCCAACGAAGACTTGCCCGACCCGCTGAGGCCGGTGATGACAACCAGTTGATCTCGTGGGATATCCACGTCGATCGACTTGAGATTGTGCTCGCGCGCCCCGCGGACTTCGATCTGCTTGAGTTCCGGCATCACTTACCCCCGGCATTCCAACCTGCGTAGACATAGTTGAATTCGGCGAGACCGCCAATCGAAAAACGTGAACGAAGTGTGAACAAAGACGGCGGCGCCCGGATTTCCACCGGCGTGCTTCCTCTCGCCGCAGGCTGTTCGGACAGCGGGCGCCAGTCGGGTAAACCTTTCCTTGCCCGGGCAGTGCCCTCGGTGCAGGGTAACGGCGTATTACCGCCTGAAGGGGGGATTTCATGACCGCGTTTCGCCGCGCCGCTCTGGCGCTTTGCCTTGTTCCCGCGCTTGCCACCGCGCAGGAGGATCAACGCTCCATTCTCGTTCTCGACGCCTCCGGCTCCATGTGGGGCCAGATTGACGGCGTCGCCAAGATCACCATCGCCCAGGGCGTGGTCGGCGATCTGCTGGCCACCCTGCCCGAGACGCAGACGCTGGGGCTGACCGCCTACGGCCACCGCACCAAGGGCGATTGCACCGACATCCAGACGCTTGTCGAACCGGGCGCCGCCAGCCGCGACGCCATCGCCGCCCAGGTGAACAGGCTGCGCCCCCGCGGCAAAACACCGATGACCGACGCCGTCATACAGGCCGCCGAGGCCTTGAAGTACACCGAGGACCCGGCCACCGTGATCCTGGTCTCTGACGGGATCGAGACCTGCAACCCCGATCCCTGCGCCGCTGCCCGCGCGCTGGAAGAGGCCGGCGTGGACCTGACCGTGCATGTGGTCGGCTTCGATGTCAGCGACCCCGAGGCACGCCGCCAGATGCAATGCATGGCCGACGAGACCGGCGGCCAGTTCCTGCTGGCGGCCAATGCCAGCGAGCTGGGCAAGGCCCTGACCGAGGTGACACAGGCGCAGCCGGCGGCCACCTATGCAACCCGTTTCGTGGCGCAGGACGGCGCCGACGGCGGCACCATCGAAACGCCGCTGGTCTGGGACGTCCGCCGCGGCGAAGAGGTGATCGTCGATTTCCAGCAAAGTGCCTCGCTGGACATCGACCTGCCCGCCGGCAGCTATACCGTGACCGTCCTGCGACCCGAGGACGAGAGTAGCGTCGAGAAGAGCTTTGACGTGACCGACGCCACGCAGACCATCAACCTCGTCCTGCCCAGTTCCCTGCCCGAGGCGCTGGTCAGCGGGCCGGAACAGGCGGTGGCCGGATCGACGATCCCCGTCACCTGGGAGGGCCCTGACGAGGACGGCGATTACGTCACCGTCTCCAAACCCGATGACAATGGCTATGTGAATTACACCTACACCCGTGACGGGACGCCCGCACAACTGGTGATGCCGCCCGAGCCCGGCGCGTATGAGCTGCGCTATGTGCTGCGGGACGGACGCCAGACGCTTGCCACGCAGGCGATCACCGTCACTGCGGCAGAGGCCAGCCTGGACGCGGACGGCAGCGCCCCCGCCGGCGCAAGCATTCCGGTCACATGGACCGGACCGGATTACGAGGGTGATTACATCGCCGTCTCGGAGCCGGGCGACAAGGGCTATGTCAATTACACCTACACGCGCGAAGGCTCTCCCGCCTCGCTGGTGATGCCGCCCGAACCCGGCACCTACGAATTGCGTTATTTCATGCGTCAGGACCGTACCGTTCTGGCCACCCGCATGATCGAGGTGACGGCATTGGACGCCAGCCTCGAGGCCGCCGAGACGGCGGAGGTGGGCGCCGACATCCCCGTGACCTGGACCGGGCCGGACTACGAGGGCGATTACATCGCCGTGTCCAAGCCGGACGACAAGGGCTATGTCAACTACACCTACACCCGCGAGGGTGCGCCCCTGACGCTCAAGATGCCCTCCGAGCCGGGCACCTACGAATTGCGCTATTTCATGCGCCAGGACCGCACCGTTCTGGCCACGCGGATGATCGAGGTGACAGAGGTTTCGGCCACGCTGGACGTGGCCCCGACCGGCGCGGCGGGATCGGACATCCCCGTGACCTGGACCGGGCCGGACTACGAAGGTGACTACATCACGGTGTCCGAGATCGGCGACAACGGGTATGTCAACTATACCTACACCCGTGAAGGCTCTCCACTGGACTTGACCCTGCCCGCCGATGCCGGCACCTACGAGATCCGCTATGTCATGCGGCAGGACCGCACCGTGCTGGCCACCAAGACCATCGAGGTCTCGGACGTCAGCGCGACGCTCGACGTGGTCACAGAGGCGCGGGCCGGTGCCTCGGTGCTGGTGACATGGGACGGCCCCGGCTACGACAAGGACTATGTCACTGTGGCCGACGCGGACATGGCCGACAACAAGTACCACTTCTACACCTACACCCGCGAAGGCTCTCCGCTGCTGCTGCGGCTCCCGGCGGAACCAGGCACCTACGAGATCCGGTATGTGGCGGCGGGCGACAGCCCCCGCGTCGTGGCGCGCAACCAGATCACCCTGACCGAGGTGACGGCCAGCATCGACGCACCGGAACAGATCCCGGCCGGCGCGGTCCTGGGGCTGGACTGGGACGGCCCGGACTACAAGGGCGACTACATCAGCCTTGCCCGGGTCGGTGAGCCGGACAACAAGTACAGCACCTACAAGCACACCTCCGAGGACAGCCCGCTGGTGCTGAAACTCCCCGAAGGTCCGGGCAAATACGAGCTGCGCTACGTCCTTGGCCAGGGCAACAAGGTGCTGTTCCGCAAGCCCATCGAACTGACCTACGAGCCGGAGTAAGGCTGGTCATCCAGACAAGCAAAAGGCCCCCGTCCCGGGGGCCTTTTTCATTTGTCCATCAGCGGCGCCCTTACTGAAACCGGCCACCACGTTCGAGGACTTCGATCTGGTATCCATCGGGATCCGCGACGAAGAAGAAACGGGCGAACCTCTTTCCCTCCTGTGCGAACTCGACAATCTTGCGCGGCGCCAGCCCCGCATCTGTCAGCCGCTTGTGGGTGTCGTCCAGGTCCGCGACCGAAACCGCAAGATGACCATAACCATCGCCCAGGTCATAGGGTTCGGTGCGTCCCTTGTTCACGGTGAGTTCGACCTCGAAGCTGCTCTCTGCATTGCTCAGGTAGACAAGCGCGAAATCGTCGAAGTCCTTGCGTTCCGCGATCTCCAACCCGAAGGCCGTCCGGTAGAAATCGACCGAACGTGCCTCGTCGAGCACGCGGATCATGCTGTGAATTGCCTTGGCCATGCTATTCCTTCCGGTAATTTGCCAATGTCGCACGTCTCCTGCCCCGCCTCGGGACATGGCAAGAACGTGGATCAATGGCAACCGGACAGACGGCTTGCCCGCGATGACGAGGGCGCACGAAGCATGCCAAGGTCGGGTACCGCCGAGTGGCGCAAGGTGCCTTACCGATAGAGCAGCGACACCCCGTCCGCGAAAAGGTGCACCTTGTCGGGTTCTGCGCCCAGGGACACCTCCTTGCCGCGCATTTCGCGGTGAATGCCGGGCAGCTTGCCGATGACCGGATCGCCCCCACCTTCGGCCTCGAAATAAAGCAGCGTCACCTCGCCAAGAGCCTCGGTGATCTCGACCTTGCCGGAATAGATCGGCGTATCCTCGGTGGGCACGAAATCCTCTGGCCGCACGCCGACATTGACCCGCAGCCCCTTGTCCGCCTCGTTGGTCGGATAGTCCGAAAGAGCCGTACCACCGCCGTCCAGTTGCACGCGGGTCTGCGCGCCGGTCTCGACCACCTCGCCGGGCAGCAGGTTCATCGAGGGAGAGCCGATGAACTGTGCCACGAACTCGCTGTTGGGTTTTTCGTAGAGTTCCAGCGGACTGCCCACCTGCGCGATCCCCTTGTTGGCCAGGACGACGATGCGACTGGCCAGGGTCATCGCCTCGACCTGGTCATGGGTGACGTAGATCATGGTCCGATCGGGCATCTGCTCTTTCAACTGGGCGATTTCGATCCGGGTCGCCACCCGCAGCGCAGCATCCAGGTTCGAGAGCGGTTCGTCGAAGAGATAGACCTTGGGATCGCGCACCAGAGACCGTCCAATGGCCACCCGCTGCCGCTGACCGCCGGACAAAGCCTTGGGAAGGCGGTCCAGATAGGGTTCCAGTTGCAGCATCTTGGCCGCCCGATCGACCGCGGCTTCGATCTCGTCCGGGCTCTTCTTGGCCAGTTTCAACGCAAAGGACATGTTCTCGCGCACTGTCATGTGCGGGTACAAAGCGTAGCTCTGGAACACCATCGCGATGCCGCGCTGCGCGGGCGGGACGTCGTTGACCACCTGCCCGTCGATTTCCAGCGTACCGCCGGTGATCTTTTCCAGCCCGGCGATCATCCGGAGCAGCGTGGACTTGCCACAGCCCGAGGGTCCGACGAAGACGATCAGTTCACCCTCATCGATCTCGAGGTTGATGTCGCGCAACACCTGAACGGTCCCGCCATAGGTCTTTTCGACATCGGTCAGTTTCAGGTTGGCCATGTCCCCTCCCCCTTTTTCCTTGTCATGCCTGCCGCCGCGCCAGCGTGGGTTGCCAGGGGCCAAGATGCAGCTTGCCATCCGGTGCGGCCGTGGCGCTGCCCAGTTCCTGCCCGATCTGCTGCCAATCGCCGGCGGGCATCTCGATCACTGCGGGGTCGGCGCTCATGTTGACGGCAACAAAGACCTCCTCGCCCTCGTGACTGCGGATGAAATGCACGACGCTGCCGGTGGCGCGGACCTTGTCATGCGCCCCTTTGACCAACGCGGGATGGGCCGCACGGAAATGGATCGCCTTTCGATAATGGTGCAAGAGCGCGCCTGGATCATGCTCCTGCTCGGACACCGCGTGGCCCAGATGCGCATGACTGACCGGCAGCCAGGGATCGCCAGTGGTAAAGCCGCCACTCTGGTTGGACTTTTCCCAGACCATCGGCGTACGGCATCCGTCGCGCCCCTTGAACTCGGGCCAGAACTCGATCCCGTAGGGATCCTGCAGGTCCTCGAAAGGCACGTCTGCCTCCGGCAGGCCCAGTTCCTCGCCCTGGTAGATGCAGACCGACCCGCGCAGGCACATCATCAGCGTGGCAAAGGCCTTTTGCGCGGAGGGCGTCAGCTCCCACCGGCTGGCATGGCGCACGACGTCATGGTTGGAAAAGGCCCAGCAGGCCCAGCCGTCCGGCACCAACGTATCCACCCGCTCCATCACGTCTGCAATGCGCGCCGCGTCCGGCTGGCTGCCCGAGAGGAACTCGAAGGAATAGCACATGTGCACGCGGTCGTCCCCGGCGGTGTACTCGCCCATGATCTCCAACCCCTTCTGGGCGTCACCGACCTCTCCCACGGCCGTGGTGGCGTTGTATTCGTCCAGCACCGCCCGGAAGCGGGCCAGGAAGTCGAGGTTTTCGGGCCGGTTCTTGTCGTAGAGATGCAACTGGTGGTTGTACGGGTTCACACGGGGCGCGATGGAGGCATCACGCTGATCCACCGGCAAGGGCGGGTTGTCGCGCAGCTGCTGATCGTGGACGTAGAAGTTGATCGTATCCAGGCGGAACCCGTCGACGCCGCGATCCAGCCAGAAACGCACGACGTTCAACAGTGCGTCCTGCACATCCGGATTGTGAAAGTTCAGGTCCGGCTGCTCGGTCAGGAAGTTGTGCAGGTAATACTGTTCGCGCCGCGCATCCCATTGCCAGGCCGGGCCACCGAAGATCGACAGCCAATTGTTGGGCGGATTGCCGTCGGGCTTGGGATCGGCCCAGACGTACCAGTCCGCCTTCGGATTGTCGCGGTTGGCGCGGCTCTGCGCAAACCAGGGATGCTGGTCCGAGGTATGGGACAAAACGAGATCGATCATCACGCGAATGCCCAGCTTGTGCGCCGTATCCACCATGACGTCGAAATCCGACAGGGTGCCGAACATCGGATCGACGTCGCAGTAGTCGCTGACGTCATAGCCGAAGTCCTTCATCGGCGAGGTGAAAAAAGGCGAGATCCAGATCGCATCGACCCCCAGGCTGGCCACATAGGGCAGCCGTGCCGTGATGCCGTTTAGGTCGCCCACGCCGTCGCCGTTGCTGTCCTGGTAACTGCGCGGGTAGATCTGGTAGATCACCGCTCCACGCCACCAGTCCTTGTCTGCGCCAGCATCGGTCTGGGTTTGAAGTTGCGCGTTCATGTCATGGTCCTTCGCGTCGGGGGCTTGTCCCGGGACCTCCTGTCCCGGCGCCCGCAGGGTTCGGCCCCGGACCAGGCCCGGGGCGCAGTGTTCACTTGACAGAGCCGGCCAGCAGGCCGCGCACGAGGTAGCGTTGCATGGCAAAAAAGACGACCAGCGGCACCGCGATGCTGACAAAGGCCGCGGTTGCCAGGATTTCCCAGTTGCCGCCGCGCGTGCCCAGCAGCTCGACGATCTGGTTGGTCATGACCGTGGTCTGGCCCGTCGCGTCGATCAGGAAGACCTTGGCTACCAGCAGGTCGTTCCATGTCCAGAGGAACTGGAAGATCGCGAAACTGGCCAGCGCCGGGAAAGACAGAGGCAGGATGATCTTGGTAAAGATCTGGAACTCTGTCGCGCCATCCACGCGGGCATTCTCGATGATGTCCCGCGGCAGGCCGGCCATGTAATTTCGCAGCAGGTAGACCGCCAGCGGCAGGCCAAAGCCGGTGTGTGCCAGCCAGACGCCAAGATACCCTTTGCCGATACCGATGGCCAGGTGCAGCTTCAACAGCGGGATCAGCGCCAGTTGCAACGGCACCACCAAGAGGCCCACGACAAAGGCGATCAGCAATGCACGCCCCGGGAAATCCATCCAGGCCAGCGCATAGGCGGCAAAGGCGGCCACGACGATGGGGATGATCGTGGCCGGGACCGTCACCGTCAGGGTGCTGAAAAAGGCCCGCCCCATGTCGTCGGTTGTCTGCGCCCCCTCAGCGGCACCGCTGGAGAGGCCGAAAGTGGCCGCCAAGAGCACAAAGAAGATCAGCCCGCCCACAACCGGCGCCCCCTGCGCCACCAGTGCAGGCTGAGCGGCCAGCGTGTAGCGCATGGCCCCCCAGAGCACC
Source organism: Mameliella sp. MMSF_3455 (assembly GCF_030733205.1). GTDB lineage: Bacteria > Pseudomonadota > Alphaproteobacteria > Rhodobacterales > Rhodobacteraceae > Antarctobacter. Next base: position 218,703 of record NZ_JASHJL010000004.1, on the reverse strand, counting down.
ACAGCCGCCACAAGGTAGATGCCAAGGTTCTTGAGCACATCCTGCCCCAGGACCGTGTCATAGTTGCGCAGGGTGAATTCCGGTGGGATCTCGGCGGTGACGAAGATGCGTATACCGCGACCACCGCGAATTTCCTCTTCCGATTCCACCCGGTAATCGCCGTTTTCCTGTACGGTGATCGTCCCGCCACGCCGCATTTCGGCCGTGTCACCGGGCGCGAAAGCCGAAATATCGCGCGAGGACACCCCGAAAGAAGAGATCGGGGCAGTCTCGCGCCCCTCGACGGCGAACAGGTTGCCCTCGAGCACATAGACCCCGTCCTGCTGCACCTGCGCCTCGGGGGTGTCCGTGCGCAGGGTCAGCGACTGTTCGGTCGGAAACAGCGCGTTCCACCAGCCGGATGATGCGATCTGGTCCGCCGTCCGGAAAGAGGAGACAAACAGCCCAACCGTCGGGAACAGCCAGAGCGCCACCAAGAGCACGACCGAGATATGAACCGCCCAGGTGAGCGAGGACTTGTGACCTGCGATATTGTCCATGATCCCGCTCCCTTACCGCATTTCCTTGCGGGCCTGCCGCACGTTCCAGACCAGGATCGGCGTGACCAGCAACATGATGACGATGGCCGAGGCCGAGCCCACGCCCCAGTCATTGGCGCGGAACAGCTTGTCGAACATGTAGTTGGCCAGCACCTGCGTGCCCCATTGGCCATTGGTCATCGCAAAGACGATGTCGAAGATCTTGAGCACGACCAGCGTGATTGTTGTCCAGACCACCATGATGGTCGGCATGATCTGCGGCACCTTGATCTTGAAGAAGATCTGGAACGGGTTGGCGCCATCCACGATCGCGGCTTCGACGGTCTCCTCGGGGATACCGCGCAGGGCCGCCGACAGGATCACCATCGCGAAACCGGTCTGGATCCAGACCAGGACGATCATCAGGAAGAAGTTGTTCCAGAAAGGGATCGTCAGCCATTGCTGCGGATCATTGCCGGTCAGCGAAACGTAGATCGCGTTCAGAACGCCGATCTGTTCGGCATCAGGCGGGCGCGCGTCGTAGACCAGTTTCCAGATCACCGCCGCGCCGACAAAGGAAATCGCCATCGGCATGAAGATCAATGACTTGGCGATATTGCCCCAGGAAATCCGGTCCGTCAGCTGCGCCGCCAGCAGGCCAAACGCCGTGGACAGCGCAGGCACGACAATCAGCCAGAGCATGTTGTTGCCCATCGCCTCCCAGAACTTGGATTCGCCCATCATCTGCGTGTAGTTCGCCAAGCCGATGAAAGCGCCGCCCTGGTCACGGTCGGTCAGCGACAGGCGCAGCGTCTCGAAAACCGGGTAGGCAAGGTAGAGCGTCAGCGCGAAGAGCGCCGGAAACAGGAACAGCCAGGGCCGGATCATGTTGGCACGGTTGATGTTGCGCCCCGCATTCGGCCCCTTGGCCGGGAAAAGAACTCGGTCGAGAAACTGGTTCGACGCCCAGAAATAACTGAGGCAGGCCCCCACGCCGATCACGATTGTCAGAAGCCCCTGCAATGCCGGATGCATGACGGTCCCCCCTGTTCCCTTGTTTGGGCTGTCGATGCGGGCGGCCCCGACACAGCGGGGCAGCCCGTCGATTGGCGCAATTACTTGAGCGAGTCCCAGCTGTCCTGGATTTCGGCGGCGACCTCAGCGGCGGGCTTGCCGCCGGCATAATCGACCATGCCGGTCCAGAAGCTGCCCGCGCCCACGCCACCGGGCATCAGGTCCGACCCGTCAAAGCGGAAGGTCGTCGCGTCCAGCAGGATCTGGTTCATCTTGGCAGTGGCCTCGTCCTTGAACTTGGACGGATCGACCGATTTCAGCGGCGTCATGAACCCGCCGTTGGCCATCCAGATCTCATGCGCCTCGGTGGTCTGCAGGAACGCGATCAGGTCGTGCGCGGCCTGGTTCTCGTTGGTGATCGCCCAGAGCGTGCCCGCGCCAAGAACCGGCTGCCCCAGATCCTTGCTCTCGTAGGCGGGGAAGTAGAAGAAATCGGCGTCAAGGCCCACCTCGGTGCCCTCGGGGAAGAAGGTCGGAATGAAAGAGGCCTGACGGTGCATCATGCACTGTGGCGGCGCCGAGAACAGGCCTTTGGGGCTGTCGCGGAAATCGGTCGACGCGACGGCCCCACGGCCACCGGCGACCTTGCCATCCTCGATGAAGGTGCCGAATTCCTCGATCGCGGCCACCACGCGGGGATCATCGAAGGGGATCTCGTTGGCGACCCACTGGTCATAGACCTCGGGCGGCTGGGTGCGCAGCATCAGGTCCTCGACCCAGTCCGTCGCCGGCCAACCGGTCGCACCGCCCGACCCAAGACCGACACACCACGGCGTTTCGCCATCGTCGATCATCATCTGTTCGAGTTCGCGAAGCTCTTCCATCGTCTCGGGCACTTCGTAGCCGAAATCGAGAAAGTTCTCGGGATTGTACCAGACAAGGGATTTCACATCGACCTTGTAGAAGAAGCCGAACAGTTTCTCGGCGCCCTCCTGATCGGCGTATGTGCCCAGGTCGACCCAGCTTTCGCCTGCCGCGTAATTCTCGCGGATCCAGTCGCCGGTGCCATCCTTGAGCGGGGTCAGGAAACCGCGGGACGCCATATCTGCGGCCAGGCCCGGCTGCGGGAAAATGGCGACATGCGGCGCCGAACCCGCCTCTGCATCCACGACGATCTGCTGTTCGAAACTGTCCGAGCCGACATAGGACACGTCATGGCCCGACTGCTCGGCAAAGGCATCCAGAACAGCCTCGGCCAACTCCTGGTCCGGGCCCAGCCATGGACCAAAGACGGTGAGCTTTTCGGCCTGCGCCATGCCGGCGCCCAGGGCCAGGGCCGCGACGCTCAGGTAAAACGGTGACTTCATTGGTTATCCTCCCATCCCGCGCCACCCTGCGCGGGCTCTCCTGCGTGTCCCACACCCGTCGAAACCAACGTTTCTCAAAGCGCTTTGGGTGCGGTCACTATCTGCGACTCGACCCAGCCTGTCAACGATTCACCTTTTCCTGTTGGAATTTCCATGCCGCATCGCGGCTAAGCTTTCTGCAACACAGCAACGGCCATGCTGTCTTCTCTTGACAAATCCGAAGCGCTTTGAGCCTTATCAGGACATGAACCTGAAACAGCTCGCCGAGCACCTCAACCTTTCCCAGACCACCGTCAGCCGCGCGCTGAACGGTTACCCCGAGGTCAGCGAAAAGACCCGAGAAAAGGTTTTGCGTGCCGCGCAGGAGTTGAACTACAGCCCCAACGCCAGGGCCAAGGGGCTCGCCACGGGACGCGCCCATGCCATCGGTCACGTCCTTCCGATCAGCGACCAGCACGAGATGGTGAATCCGATCTTCGGCGACTTCATCGCCGGCGCCGGTCAGACCTATTCCAAGGCGGGCTACGAGGTGGTCATCAGCCTCGTCGACGACAAGGACGAGGAACAGGCCTATCGTTCGATCCGAAACCGCGGCAATGTCGACGGGATCATCGTTCACGGTCCACGCATGACCGACAGCCGGATCGCCCTGCTGACCGAACTGGGGTTGCCTTTCGTCGTGCATGGCCGGGCCTCTCAGGTCAGCCTCCCCTATTCCTGGCTGGACACCAACAATGGGCGCGCCTTTCAGCGCGCGACCGAGTTCCTGCTGGATCTCGGGCACCGGCGGATTGCATTGATCAACGGGCTGGAGTTCATGGATTTCGCCCACCGCCGCCGCGTTGCCTATGAGGGGGCGTTGACCGACCGGGGCATCGCGCCGGACCCGGCGCTGATGCGCTCCGAAGAGATGACAGAGATCTATGGCTACCGCAGCGCGGCAGAGATGCTGTCGCTGGCCAACCCGCCCACCGGCTTCCTGGTGTCCTCGATGATCACCGCCATTGGCGTCCGCCGGGCGATCCACGAGGCCGGGCTGGAAATGGGGCGGGACGTATCCGTCATCACGCACGACGACGACCTGGGCTATTTGCGCAATGGCCACGACGTGCCGATTTTTACCGCCACGCGGTCTTCGGTACGCCTGGCCGGGATGCGGGCCGCGGAAATGCTGCTGGAGCTGATCCGCACCCCTGCGCATGCACCCCTGACCCAGTTGATGGAGGCCGAGCTGATCATCGGAAGCTCGACCGGACCCGCGCAATGAAGGTTGAACATGAAACACCAGAGATCTGACTTCCCCGAGGATTTTCTCTTCGGCTGCGCCACCTCTAGCTACCAGATCGAGGGTCACGCCTATGGCGGCGCCGGGCGCACCCAATGGGACGATTTCGCCGCCACCCCCGGCAACGTCGTCCGCTTCGAGAACGGCGACAAGGCCTGCGACCACTACCACCGGTACGGCGAAGACCTGGACCTGGTCGCACAGGCCGGGTTCGACGCCTACCGCTTTTCACTCAGCTGGGCGCGCGTTCTGCCCGAGGGGCGCGGGCCGGTGAACCAGGAGGGGCTGGATTTCTACGACCGCCTGACCGACTCGTTGCTGGATCGCGGTCTCAAGCCTTGCGCCACGCTCTATCACTGGGAATTGCCCTCGCCCCTGCTGGACCTCGGCGGATGGCGCAACCGGGATATCGCGGGCTGGTTCGCGGATTACACCCAGATCATCATGGAGCGCATCGGCGACCGGATGTTTTCCGTCGCGCCCATCAACGAGCCCTGGTGCGTCGCCTGGTTGAGCCATTTCGACGGCCACCATGCGCCGGGCGTCCGGGATATCCGGGCCACGGCCCGCGCCATGCACCACGTCCTGCTGGCACATGGCCGCGCCATCGACACCATGCGCGGACTGGGCATGAAAAACCTTGGCGGCGTCTTCAACATGGAATGGGCCGACCCTGCCGACGACAGCGCGGCCGCCCACGCCGCCGCCGACCGCTACGACGCAATCTATAACCACTGGTTCTTGAGCGGCGTGTTCAAGGGGGCCTATCCGACAGCCGCGCTGGAGGGGCTGGAGCCACATCTGCCCAAGGGTTGGCATGAGGATTTCGGAACGATCACCGCCCCGCTCGACTGGTGCGGGATCAACTACTACACGCGCAAGCTCATCGCCCCCGCCGGCCATCCCTGGCCCGATTACCGCGAGGTCGAAGGGCCGCTGCCCAAGACCTTCATGGACTGGGAAATCTATCCCGAGGGTCTCTACAAATTCCTGACTCGCACCGCCCGCGACTATACCGGCGACCTACCCCTCTACGTCACGGAGAACGGCATGGCCTCGGCAGACGTGCTGAAGGACGGCAGGATCGAGGATCCGGCCCGCACCGTCTACCTGGACGCCCATCTGGACAAGGTGCGGCAGGCCATCGCCGAGGGGGTCCCCCTCAAGGGGTATTTCACCTGGTCGCTTCTGGACAATTACGAATGGGCACTTGGGTACGAAAAGCGCTTTGGCCTTGTCCATGTCGATTTCGAGACCTTGGCGCGGACGCCCAAGGCATCGTATCACGCGCTTGCCAAAGCCCTGACCACCTGAAAGGCCACGTCATGACGCAAGAGCTTACCGTTGTCGCCGACATCGGAGGCACCAACACGCGGGTCGCCCTTTGCCGGGACGGCCAGGTGCAAGAGGACAGCATTCGCCGCTTTCGCAACTCTGAAAATGCCGGGATCGAACCGATCCTCGACAGCTATCTTGCAGAACAGCAAGTGGCCCCCGTCGGTGTCTGCGTCGACATGGCCGGGCCGGTACACGATGGGGTCGGCACCCTGACGAACCTCGACTGGACGGTGGACTCGGCTTCGCTCAAGGCGCGGACCGGTGCCGCGCGGGTCGCGGTTCTGAACGACCTTCAGGCGCAAGGCTATTCCGTCGCACACCTTGGCCAGGACAGCCTGTCGCCGATCCTGACCGGGCGCGAGGCACCGGCCGACGCCGTGCGGCTGGTGGTGAACGTGGGCACCGGGCTGAACGCCGTGCCCGTCTACACGCAGGGCGCGCGCACTCTGGTGCCCCCGGCGGAGGCTGGCCATGTCTCGCTGCTGGCGCGGGACACCGAGGAAATGCGGCTGGTCGACTGGGTGGCCGAAAGGACCGGGCACCCGGGTCTCGAGGAGATCCTGTCGGGCCGCGGGTTGGAACGTCTCCATGCCTGGGTCTGCCATGACGAGGGCGACGGCCTGCCGCTGCCGGCGGCCGAGATCATGGCCGCCTTCGAGGCCGGCGAGCCCCGCGCGCGACGTGCCGCAGGTCTCTTCGTGCGTTTCCTGGGTCGCTACGCCGGAGATCTTGCGCTGGTCACACTGCCCTTTGGCGGCATCTACCTGGTCGGCGGCGTGACGCGCCACCTGGGTCCCCACCTTCTCCACCTCGGCTTTGCCGAGGCCTTTGCCGACAAGGGACGGTTCAACGCCTACATGACCCAGTTTCCGGTCCACCTTGTCACCGACGACTACGCCGCACTCAGGGGCTGCGCCGCGCATCTGGCAGAGATCATGGCGGCCTGACCCTTCGCGCAAGAGTGCGTGCAAAAGGATTGGGCAAAGCCCTTGCCGCGCCTGCGCGCGCGGGCGATACCTGCGGGACAAGGCACTCACCGAAAGCCCCGGCATGACCCGCACCCGCCCCGCGAAGGCGCCCGCATGATCCTGCGCGCCATTTCCCTGATGATCCTCTCCATGGCCCTGCTGGCCGGGGCCGATGCCTTTTTCAAGCTGGCAACGCAGGTCGCGCCCATCGGTCAGGTCATGACCATGGTCGGGCTTGGCGGAACGATGCTGTTCATTGCCATGGCCTCCGTGATGCGGGTGCCGCTTTGGACGCGGGACGCGCTGCACCCGATGGTCCTTTTGCGCAATCTCTTCGAGATCATCGGTGCCATCGGCCTCGTCTTTGGACTGAAATACGTCTCGCTGCCGGTCTTTGCGGCCATCCTGCAAGCCGGGCCGCTGATCGTGACCCTCGGCGCGGCGATCTTTCTCAAGGAACAGGTCGGCTGGCGCCGCTGGACCGCCGTAGGCGTAGGCATCGTCGGCATGTTGATGGTCATCCGCCCAATGGGCGCAGGTTTCACCGGGTGGGAGCTTTTTGCCGTGATGGGCATCGCCGGACTGTCCGCTCGGGATCTGGTTACGCGCCTGTCGCCTTCGCATATCCCGGCCCTTGCCATCTCGACATGGGGGTTCTTTGTGACACTCCTGCCGGGCAGCATCCTGTGGCTCATGGCCTCGGGCAACAGCAGCTATACACCCGCGGCCCTCTGGCCGATCCTTGGTGCGGTCGTGGTCACGACCTCGGGCTATCTGGCCATCACCTCGGCCATGCGGCTGGCTCCGGCCTCGATCGTGGCGCCGTTCCGATATACGCGGCTGGTCTTCACCACCGGGCTGGGCGTGCTGATCTTCGGTGACCGTCCGGATTTCTGGACGCTGGCAGGCTCTGCCCTGATCCTCCTTGCGGGGCTTTATACCTTCCTGCGCGAGCGGCGACTGGCGCGCGCGGCAACGGCCTGACACTTCCGTGCCCGCTCTTGGGTGACGGAACGTCCTCAAGGGGTTACAAAGAAAGAATTTCTACTTGCTTCGGCTCGCCGTGCCCCGGGCCGCCATGGCGCGACGTTAGCGCCACCCTCGGGTACAAAGGATCGTTAGCGCTATCACTCACATTTACTTTCGCCGCGCGCCTGTTATGAAACCGGCGAACGGACAGCCTTGAGGGACCAGATCCATGAGCACCATTATCGACATCCACGCGCGCGAGATCCTCGACAGCCGCGGCAATCCCACCGTCGAAGTCGACGTCACCCTCGAAGACGGATCGATGGGCCGCGCGGCGGTGCCTTCGGGCGCCTCGACCGGCGTGCACGAAGCGGTTGAAAAGCGCGACGGCGACAAGGCCCGCTACATGGGCAAGGGCGTTCTGGATGCCGTGGCCTCCGTGAACGGCGAACTGGCCGAGGCGATCCTGGGTTTTGACGCCACCGAACAGGTCGCCATCGACCTTGCCATGTGCGAACTCGACGGAACCGAGAACAAGGGACGCCTGGGCGCCAATGCCATCCTCGGCGTGTCGCTGGCCGTGGCAAAGGCCGCCGCCGAATTCACCGGCCAACCGCTGTTCCGCTATGTTGGCGGCACCTCGGCCCGCACCCTGCCAGTGCCGATGATGAACATCATCAACGGCGGCGAACATGCCGACAACCCGATCGACATCCAGGAATTCATGATCATGCCGGTCGCCGCAAGCGACATCCGCGAAGCGGTGCGCATGGGCTCCGAAGTGTTCCACACGCTGAAAAAGGAACTGTCCTCGGCAGGAATGTCCACAGGCCTCGGCGACGAAGGCGGCTTTGCCCCGGAGCTCAAAGGCACCCGCGACGCGCTGGATTTCATCCTGAAGTCGATCGAAAAGGCCGGCTACAAGCCGGGCGAGGACATGTACCTCGCGCTGGACGCCGCCTCGACAGAGTATTTCAAGGACGGCAAGTACGAGATGAAAGGCGAGGGCCTGTCGCTGACCTCCGCCGAGAACGTCGATTATCTGGCCAAGCTCTGCGCCGAATACCCGATCATCTCGATCGAGGACGGTTGCGCCGAGGATGACTGGGACGGCTGGAAGATGCTGACCGACGCCCTGGGCGACAAGGTGCAACTGGTGGGCGACGACCTTTTCGTGACCAACCCTGCCCGCCTGGCGATGGGCATCGAGCGCGGCTCCGCGAACTCGATGCTGGTCAAGGTCAACCAGATCGGCACGCTCACGGAAACGCTGCAGGCGGTCGACATGGCGCACCGGGCGCGCATGACCAACGTGATGTCGCACCGGTCCGGCGAGACCGAGGACGCGACCATCGCCGACCTTGCCGTTGCCACCAATTGCGGCCAGATCAAGACCGGCTCGCTGGCGCGGTCGGACCGGTTGGCGAAATACAACCAGCTGATCCGGATCGAGGAGATTCTGGAAGACACCGCAATCTATGCGGGACGCAGCATCCTTCGCTGACAACCTTTTGGTTTCATAATCTTAGCAGGGCCCCAAGACACACCTTCGGGCCCTGTTCATTCGGGTAGCATTCCGAATAATGCAAGTGACGCGGCGCGGGAGATTGCGTACCCTGAGCCATGTTTTATCGTGATCACAGCCGCAGGTTCGCGCGGCCCCGGTGGAGAGACGCAGGAAATGGCCCGGCTCCCCTCCCGTGACAGCTACCAGTCCCGGCTGGACGATATGCGACGCGCCGAATTCGGGTCGCCGCTCGAGATCGTTCTCCGCTTTGCCGTCATCGCCGTGGCCGCCATCGTCTTGCTGCTTTTTATCGACCGTCAGATCGCTTTGGCGTGGGGCGCGGCCTACCTGGTCTTCGAAGGCGGGCTGGCCGTCCAGCTGCTTCGGCTGAGACAATGCCCGGCACGGTTTCGCTACTGGGGCGCGTTGGCCAGCTATGTCCTGGCCGGTCTCTGTTTCCTGGCGCTTCCACTCTACCTCGTGGCCGAACAAATGACCCCCGGCACGACCTTCGCAGGCGCGGCGGGTCTTGTGGGCTACGCGCTATATACCCTGCAACGGCCACAGCGCGAATCCGGTCTGCTGGTCGCCGATTGTGCCCTGGTCTCCATCATGATGCTGTCGCTCGTCGTCCTGCTGCAACCGCTTTTGAACGACTGGACCGACCGTCTGCTCGTCGCCTTCGTCACCCTGGCAGTGCTCGGCTACTATATCGGGTCGATGATCGTGGCCTGGCGTCTGCAGGCCGATCTGCGCACCGCCCAGAAACGCTATGCCAGCGCCCAAATGGCCCGCGCCCTGGGGCAGTTCGTCGGCGGTGTCGCGCATGAATTCAACAACCAGCTGACCGTCATCCTGGGAAATCTCGAGCTCTTCGAGACCCTGCCCGATGCCCATGAACGCCAGGCCGCCATCGAGGAAAGCCGCGCCGCTGCCGGGCGCGCGGCAGTCACGGTCCGCCAACTCATGGTCGCCAGCGGCCGCACCCGTCTGTCCCCCGCCCCCATCCCGATGGAGGCGTTCCTCTTCGATCTGGCCGAAGTCCTGAGCGACATGCTCGGCCCCGACATGCGGGTCGAGACGGCGCCCCCGACCGACCCGCTCGTGGCTCTGGCCGACCGCGACATGCTGGAAACCTGCGCCATTCAGCTTTGCCTGAACGCGCAAGAGGCGACGGGCGGACACGGGACGATCCGGATCACGGCGGAACGTCGCGGCTCCGCCAAGGGGCTGACCCCCTCGCCCGAGGCCCCCCCGCCCTATGTCGCGCTGATCGTCGAGGATAACGGGCCCGGCGTACCCGAAGAGGCCTTGCCGCGCCTGGCCGAACCCTTCTACACCACCAAGCCCCCGCACGAAGGCCGCGGCCTCGGCCTGTCCTCGGTCGCCGGCTTCACGCGACAATCCGGCGGCGGCATGATGCTGGACCGCCCGCTACGCGGCGGGTTGCGCGTCGTGCTCTACCTCGTCGAAGCGGCCGGCAACACGCCGGGCACGTCCGACGCTCAGCTCTCGGGTTCCTGGTAGATGCCCTGTTCCTTCAGCGCGTCGACCACTTCCTTGGGCATGTAGGTTTCGTCGTGCTTGGCCAGGATCTCCGAGGCCTCGAACACGCCGTCCACGTAACGACCGGTGCCGACCATGCCCTGGTTCTCCTCGAAAAGGTCCGGCAGAACGCCGGTGTAGACCACAGGCACGGTCGCGCCGCCATCGGTCACACTGAACCGGACCTGCTCGCCCGCGCCGCGCACCAATGACCCTTCCTCGACCAGCCCGCCGATGCGGAACACCTCGTTCGGTGCAGGCGGTTCCTCCATCACCTGGCTGGGCGACCGAAAGAAGTTGATACCGTCGCGCATGGCATAGCCGATCAAGACAGTCGAGACGATCAACGCCACCGCGGCCAGCGCAACGATCTGGATCCGCCTTTGTTTCTTGAGGGACTTCAGGGCCATGTGGATCCTCTTTCACCGCGTCGCGAAGCTTTGGCGCAAATATAGAGAAACCGCGGTCCCTTGGGGAGGCCCCTGCACAATTTGCCGCGCCTCCCGGCTTCTTTGGGCCCCAAATACATCCGGGAGGATGTTTGAGGAGGGCAGCGCTCTCCTCAAGGCCTGCGTGGCCTGAACGCAAAACACCATGTGCGCGCGGCCCGCGCGCCCCTTTGGATCAGGGGAAACAGGGCGCCAGCATCAGGCCCGCGGTTTCCGCCTCGCCCAGCATCAAATTGGCGTTCTGCAACGCCTGCCCGGAGCTGCCCTTGGTCAGGTTGTCCAGCGCGGCCACGATGATCGCCCGCCCCGGGCGCCGGTCGGCGCTGACCCCGACGTGGCAAAAGTTCGACCCGCGCACATGATGGGTCGACGGCGTCTCGCCAAGGGGCAGAACCTCGACAAAAGGCTCCTCCGCATAGGCCGCTGCCAGCGCGGCATGGATCGCCTGCGGATCCCCCTTGACGTAGGCGGTCGCCAGGATGCCCCGGTTGAAAGGCCCAAGGTGCGGCGTGAACTGGATCTCGACCGGGCGGCCCGCAAGCGCGCTGAACTCCTGGTCGAACTCGCCCAGGTGCCGGTGCGTCCCACCGACCGCATAGGCATTGGTGCCCTCCGACAGTTCCGCGTGCAGCAGGTTTTCCTTCAGCGACCGCCCTGCGCCACTGACACCGCATTGCAGGTCCAGGATGATCTCTTCGAGGTCGATCAACCCGCCCGAAATCAGCGGCCGCAGGATGTATTGCCCGGTTGCCGCGTTGCAGCCGGTGCCAGCCACCAGCCGCGCGCCACTGATCTGCTCGCGGTAGAACTCGGTCAGACCATAGACCGCCTCTGCCTGGGTCTCCACGGCCACATGCGCGTTGCCGTACCACTTCTCGTAGCCCAACGGATCGCGCAGCCGGAAGTCCGCCGAGAGGTCGACGATCTTCACCGATTTCGGCAGTTGCGAGATCACCTCCTGGCTGGTCTTGTGCGGCAGGGCGCAGAAACACAGGTCGATCTCGGCAAAATCGATCTGCTCCCAAGTTACCAGGTCCGGCAGGTCCAGGTGGCGCAGGTGCGGAAAGACTTGCGCCATGCTTTGCCCGGCCTTGGAATTGGCGGCCAGTGCCTTGATTTCGAACGAAGGATGGGTGGCGATCAACCGGATCAGCTCGGCCCCGGTATAGCCGGACGCACCGATGATGGCGATGGAATGGGTCATGTCAGGTCACCTGCAGAAAGGGGCGCACGGGTCGCACCGCGCGAAATGCGGGAAGCAAAGGAGAGAGGCGCCGCCGATTGGGGCGGCAACCGGGTCATCGTCGCAGGCGCGGGGCGTGAAAGGCGATCATGACGGGGCTCCTTTGACCAAAGCCTATAGCCGCCCGCTTTCCTGCAATCAATGGCGAAAACCCGACCTGTACTGTTGATCCGCGGCACGAGCGCCGCCAATATGCCGACATGGCACAGGTTGCAGGTGACAGACCCGTACCGCTCTGGCGGTTGTTTTGGCGCATGGGCGGATGGCTCACGCTCATCTTCGTGCTAATCCTCTCGATCCTGACCTTCATCAGCCACATCTCGTTGAATCTGGCACATCGGTTCGACGCCGAGGGGCGCGAGACGGCCGCCGACCTGCTAGACAAGTACCAGCGCGTCACCACCGACAGCGACGGCGACCGCGAAGTCACCTACTACTTCCAGCTCCGCTTCGAAACCAACAGAGGAGAAACGGTCAATCTCACGCGCTCTGTCGGCTCCAGCCTCTATCGCAACAGTGACATCGGGGATCGGGTGCCGATCTGGTACCTGGAAAGCGAGCCCGAGACGACCGAACTGCGGCGTGGCGAAAACCGGACCGCGTCGATCATCACGCGGTGGATTGCGCTGGTCTTTGGCATCGCGGCCCTGGTGGCCATGTGGTTCCCCGGACGCAAGGCGGTGGCCGCCGTACGGGCAAGACGATACGGCACGCGCGAAACCGCGCGCGTGACGGGCACCAAGCGCACCAATTACCGCGTCAACAACCGCTATCGCTATCGCCTGACCTGGGAAGAACAAGACGGGCGCCACGGTGAAAGCCTTGCCTACAAGGAACACCAGTTGAGCCCCTACCAGCCCGGTCAGGAAATCACTGTCTACCAGGGGATCAAGCGCGCCTGGTGGTCCGGCGACGTAGGCGAACGGCCCGGCACGTCGGACTAGCCTGGCAGAGGGCGATCACCCCCGCTCAGGCGGCCTCGAACGTGATCTTGCGGCGCAGGAACTGCGTGGCGTTCTGCGAGACTTTCAGCGGATTGCCCGTGGTCAGGAAACCGCTTTCCGTACCAGGGCCCATCATGTCCGGATGCCGCTGCAAGTAGTCCGAGAGCGATTCCGCCACCAGGTTGGCCTGCGAATAGACCGACACGTCCGGTCCCAGTGCTTCCTGAAAGATGTTCTGCATGAGAGGGTAATGGGTGCAGCCAAGGATCGCGGCCTCCGGGTCCGGCATCTTGCGTTTCAGCGCATCGACATGACTGTGCACCAGGGCCTCTGCCAGGATCATGTCGCCCTCTTCGATCGCATCGACAAGACCGCCACAGGCCTGCGCCTCGACATCGACGCCGATGGCGCGGAAGGCCAGCTCGCGCTGGAAGGCACGGCTGCGGACGGTGGCGGGCGTCGCGAACAGGGCGACATGTTTGACGGCCACTTCGCGCGGGGGGGAATTGTCGCCCCACTGACGTTCGGTCAGCGCCTCGATCAGCGGTACAAAGACGCCCAGCACGCGCTTGTCACGGGGGATCCAGCTTTCCTGCATCCGGCGCAGCGCCGCTGCCGAGGCCGTGTTGCAGGCCAGGATCACCAGGTCACAGCCCGCCTCCCACAGCCGTTCCGTCGCCGCGCAGGTCAGGTTGTAGACGTCATCGGCATCGCGCACACCGTAGGGCGCGTGCCTGTTGTCACCGAAATAGACAAAGGGCACATCCGGCAGGCGTTTCGATACCGCATCCAGCACCGTCAACCCGCCCAGGCCGCTGTCGAAGATCCCTACCGCCATGCTCTTGCGCTCCCGCCTGCCCTGCGGCGCGTCTTGTCAGTGGCGCGCCTTCGGCTTTTCCTTGTGTTTCGCTTCGAACTCGAACCCGTAGTCGTAAGACGTCAGGGGAGTCGGAGAAAGCTCATAAGTCGCTTTGCGCAGGAAATCCATCATCGCCCGCGCGTCCTTGGCCCGGGCGTCGATTTCCGCGCGCGGGATCGCCTCGCCGATGGCGACGCGCACGGGCGTGTCCACGCGTTTGCGGAATTCCTTGATGAGCAGGCCCATCCGCAAGGTCGTGTGCAGGTGGCTGGCCAACTGGAACAGCCGCGAGGTGTGTCCGTCGAAATAGATCGGGACAACCGTTGCGTTGGATTTGGCGATCATCCGGGCGGTGAAGGTCCGCCAGCCCGGGTCCATCGGCCGGCCAAAGGGCTTGCCCGCCGTGGCCACGGTGCCCCCCGGAAAGATCCCGATGCAGCCACCGCCGGCGAGATAGTCCAACGCCTCTTTCCGGGTCGCCAGGTTCTGCTGAACCGCTTCTTTCGTCTCTTCGAAACTGACAGGCAGGACGATCCGGTCCAGCTCTTGCGCCTTGCGAAAGATCTTGTGCGCCAGGATGCGGAAATCGCCGCGCACGACAGACAGGATATGGCCCAGCATAAGCCCGTCAAGGATGCCATAGGGGTGATTGGCAATGACGATCAGGGGCCCGTCCTTGGGCAGATTGTCGAGGCTACCGCCGATCACCTCGAGGCCAAGGCCATAGCGTTCGACCATGACCTGCCAGAAATCCCGCCCCTGCGCGACCTCGTGTTCGTACCCTTCGGCGCGCCGGATCAGACCGATCCGGCCCGTGGCGTTTTCCATCAGCCGGATCATGGCACGCCCACCCCGCGTACTGGCGGAATAACTGTACGAAATGTCACGTGCAATCTGACGCCGGTTCGGCATCGGCAACGGGTCCTTCTTGGTATCGATTGCCATTTTACTGTCGTTCGACCGTTGTGACCAGAATTTGTGACATTCCGATGAAGCTTTCGTGACCTGGCGCGGGCGCCTTTTCCCTTACTCCGCCGCCTCCTTCAAGGGGGTTCCGCCCTGCCGCAGGACCGAAAGCAGCTCCTCGCGCCGCTTGGCGGCCTTGGCTTCGTTCTGGGCCTTGACCGGGCCGAAACCGCGGATCTGCAGCGGCAGTTCTGCCAGGGCAACCAGCGCATCCATCGTCTCGGGGCGCGCCTTGGGCAGCCATTCGGCCATGTCGGCCTCGTACTGCTTGATCAACGCGCGCTCCATGCGGCGTTCTTCGCTGCGGCCAAAGATGTCCAGCGGCGTGCCGCGCAGACCCTTCAAGCGGGCTAGCAGTCGGAACCAGCGCAACATGCCTTCGCCAAAGGCCTTTTTCACCGGGCGCCCGTCCGCGCCGGTCTTCGACAGGATCGGCGGCGCAAGATGGAAGGTCATCCTGAAATCGCCATCGAAGGTGCCCGAAGCCTTGTCGCGGGTTTCCAGCAGCAGCCGAGCAACCTCGTATTCGTCCTTGTAGGCAAGCAGCTTGTGATAGCCCTTGGCAACGGCCTCTTTCAGGCGCTTGTCCTCGATCCCGTCGACCAGCTTGCGATAGCGTTTCGCCAGCCCCTTGCCCTGGTATTTCACCAGGTGGTCGGCACGGAAGGCGATCCTTTCATCCACGCTTTTCGGCTTGGCCACAACCTTGGGCGTCAGCAGTTCGCGGGCCTCTTGCGGGTGCAGAACGGCCCAGCGGCCGATCTCGAAGGCGCGCAGGTTCTTGTCCACAGCCGCGCCGTTCAGCTCGACCGCCTCGGCAATGGCCTCGTGGCCCAGCGGGATCAGGCCCTGCTGCCAGGCCGCGCCCAGGATCATCATGTTGGAAAAGATCGAGTCGCCCAGCGTCGCGCGGGCCAGTTCCGAGGCGTCGAAGAACGCCACCCGCTCCTGCAGGCGCGCCTCCAGCGCAAGGCGCAACTGGTCGGTAGGCAGGGTGAATTCCGTGTCGCGGGTGAAATCGCCAGTGATGATCTCATGGCTGTTGACCACCGCGCCGGTCTGGCCGGTGCGGGTCAAGCCCAGCGTCTTGGACCCGGCAGAGACCACTAGGTCGCCACCGATCAGCGCATGGGCTTCGCCGGTGGCGACGCGCACGGCACTGATGTCCGAGGGCTGTTCAGCCAGCCGCAGGTGGATATGCACCGCCCCGCCCTTCTGCGCGAGACCCGCCATTTCCATCATTGCCGCGCCTTTGCCGTCGATCTGCGCCGCCTGCGCCAACACGGCGCCGATGGTCACGACGCCGGTGCCACCGACGCCGGTGATGACGACGTTATGCGTGCCGTCGATCGCCGGCAACTCTGGCGCGGGCATCTCGGGCAGGTGCAGTTCGGTGGTCGCGGATTTCTTGACCTGCGCCCCCTCGAGGGTCACGAAGGAGGGGCAAAAGCCCTTGAGGCAGGAAAAGTCCTTGTTGCAGGCGCTCTGATCGATCTCGCGCTTGCGCCCAAGTTCGGTTTCCTTGGGGGTAATGGCCACGCAGTTCGACTGCACCCCGCAATCGCCGCAGCCCTCGCAGACATCGGTGTTGATGAAGACGCGCTGATCCGGGTCCGGGAAATTTCCGCGCTTGCGGCGGCGACGTTTCTCGGCGGCGCAGGTCTGGACGTAGATGATGGCGGTGACACCCTCTGTCTGCGCCATGCGTTTCTGCACGGTCTCCATCTCTGCCCGCTCGAATGTCTGCACGCCGTCCGGAAAGGAGGCAGGGTTCACCTCTTCCTTTTCGTCGTAGACGACGGCGACGGATTCGACGCCCATCGCCTTGACCTCGGCGGCAATGCGCTGCGGCGTCAGCCCGCCCTCGTTCTTCTGCCCGCCGGTCATGGCGACGGCATCGTTGAAAAGGATCTTGTAGGTGATGTTGGTGCCTGCGGCGAGCGCGGCGCGGATCGCCTGCACACCGGAGTGGTTATAGGTGCCATCGCCCAGGTTCTGGAACACATGGGGACGCTTGGAAAACGGTGCCTCGCCGATCCAGTTCGCGCCCTCGGCCCCCATGTGGGTAAAGCCCAATGTCTCGCGGTCCATCCACTGCACCATGTAGTGACAGCCGATGCCGGCATAGGCGCGGCTGCCCTCGGGCACCTTGGTCGAACTGTTGTGCGGACACCCGGCGCAGAAATAGGGCAGACGGGCGGCAATCTCGGGCAGGTTGTCCGCCCGCGCTGCCTCTTCGATCTGCGTCAGCCCGGCCTTGATCCGGTCTGTGCCCCGGCCCTCTTCTACAAAGATCTCGCCCAGCTTGCGCGCGATCCAGGTGGGGTCCAGCGCGCCGCGTGTCGGGAACAGCTCATCCCGATGCATCCCGCCTGCCCCGCCCTTGTACCAGCCATAGACGCGGCGGCCCTGGCGGTTGTCGAACAGGGCCTCCTTGATCTGGACCTCGATCAGCTTGCGCTTTTCCTCGATGACCACGATCAGGTCGAGCCCTTCGGCCCAGTCGTAGAACCCCTGCATGTCCAGCGGAAAGACCTGCCCGACCTTGTAGGTCGTGATCCCCAACCGCTCAGCCTCGCCCTCGTCGATGCCAAGCAGCGACATGGCGTGTTGCAGGTCGAGCCAGTTCTTGCCCGCGGCCACCAGGCCGATCTTGGCGCCCGGCTTGCCCCACATGCGTTTGTCCATGCCGTTGGCACGGGAAAACGCCTCGGCGGCGAAACGCTTGTAGTCGATCATCCGCGCCTCTTGCGCATGCGGAGTATCCTGGAGGCGAATGTTCAGCCCGCCCTCGGGCATGTCGAAGTCAGGCATGACCAGTTGTACCCGGTCCGGCCGGCCATCGACGACCGCCGTCGCCTCGATCGTGTCCTTCATCGTCTTGAGGCCGACCCAGAGGCCGGAAAAGCGCGACAATGCATAGCCGTAAAGGCCGTAGTCCAGGATTTCCTGCACGCCGGCGGGCGAGACGACGGGCATGTAGGCATCCACCAAGGCCCATTCGGACTGGTGCAGCACGGTGGAGGATTCGCCGGTATGGTCGTCCCCCATCGCCATCAGCACGCCACCATGTTGCGACGTGCCCGCCATGTTGGCATGGCGCATGGCATCGCCGGAGCGGTCTACGCCCGGCCCCTTGCCGTACCAGAGGCCAAAGACACCATCGAACTTGCCCTCGCCGCGCAATTCCGCCTGCTGGCTGCCCCAGAGCGCGGTCGCGGCCAGGTCTTCGTTCAACCCTTCCTCGAATTTCACATCGGCGGCGCGCAAGTGCTTTTCGGCCCGGCGCATCTGCATGTCGACCGCGCCCAGCGGGGACCCCCGGTAACCGGTGACATAGCCTGCGGTGTTGAGCCCGGCGGCCCGGTCGCGGGCCTTCTGGGTCAGCATCAGTCGGACAAGGGCCTGGGTCCCGTTCAGCAGAACCTTGTCCTTGTCCAGGTCGAACCGGTCGTTCAGCGTAATCTGGTGCTTGCTCATCGCGCGCCTCCTAACGCAGAAGATATGTGCATTCACGATGAAATATAGGTCAGAAAGTATGACCTGAACAGGTAAAATAACGCCAAAATGACGTGTTAGTCCTGTATAGCCCTTAACAAACGCATTCTGTCGTATAAGGAGACAGACAAACAAGACTGTGGTGACATGGATTGGGATAAGCTCAGAATATTTCACGCGGTTGCTGATGCAGGCAGCCTCACGCACGCGGGCGATACGCTGCACCTGTCCCAATCGGCGGTGTCGCGGCAGATCCGTGCGCTCGAGGAATCGCTGAACACCACCCTGTTCCACCGCCACGCCCGAGGGCTGATCCTGACGGAACAGGGTGAATTGCTGTTCGACGCGACGATTGCCATGATCAAGCGGATCGACGCGGCCACCGCCCGCATCCGCGACAGCGAGGAAGAGGTCTTTGGAAAGCTGCGCGTGACCACCACGCATGGCTTCGGCGTGCTCTGGCTGGCACCGCGGCTGACCAAGCTGTACGAGAAGTACCCCGAGCTGAACATCGACCTGATGCTGGAGGAACGCGTGTTGGACCTGCCCATGCGCGAGGCCGACGTGGCCATCCGCATGAAGGAACCCAGCCAGGCCGATCTTATCCGCAAGCGGCTGATGAGCATCCGGATGCGGCTCTACGCATCGCCGCAATACCTTGAGGCGCACGGCGAACCCAAGGCGTTGGCGGACATGAAGGCCCACCGGCTGATCTGCCAGAATCCGAATTCGGCGCAGGTCGCCTCGGGCAAGGCGCTGGTCCAGGAACTGCTGACCTACGAATTGCCGGCCACGCTGACCGTGAACAACTATTTCGGCGTGTTGCAGGCCGTGATCTCGAACCTCGGAATCGGTGTCTTGCCCGATTACATCATCGAGGACTTCCCCAATGTCGTGCGCGTCCTCCCCGCGGTCGAGTCGGTCGAAGTGCCGGTGTTCCTCGCGTACCCGGAAGAGTTGAGACAATCCAAGCGTGTAGCCGCTTTCCGCGACTTCGTTCAGGAAGAAATCATGGCCCATCGCCGCCAGGTTCGCGCGATGGGAGACGACTGAACTCGCCCTAAACGCGCATGAATCACTGTGGTATGCGCATCACGCATAGCGGGAATGCTGCGACTGCGACGTGAAATGACTTGATCGAGTCAGTCGTGATGACATATTCGGCAGACGAACGATGAAACGCTCAATCGCGGTTCATCTTCATACCTCCCTGTTGGACTTCGGCCGAGCTTTGTGCTCGGCCTTTTTTTTGGCCCAACCGTTGGTGTCTGAATTTCCACCAGATCCTGTGGCGCATGACACGACGGTCGCTTGATCTGGATCGCAGGCCAACAGGTGACCAAACGTCAATCAATAGCGGCCAGTGAGAATTGCCATCTTTTTCATCACCCGCTCTGACAAATGGCCGAAAATTCACATCCCGGCACATTTCGCCGTTGCACGCGTAGGGAGAGTGGCGGAAGATTCGCTCCGCCAAGGGTTCGCTTGAAGGACCCAAGCCCAAGGGCGGCGCCCTCCTCTCCCTTCGCACCTGCAGCATGAATAGCATCCGCGCACATGCGCCCCCTTTCCCTGCGTCTAGCCATCGCGTAAAGACCGCTCGACAGTGCAGACGGGGGAAAAACGATGCAGGAACCGGCCATCACCGAAGAGCTGATCGAGGCGCACGGGATCAAGCCCGACGAATACGCCGAGATCCTGCGTATCCTGAATCGCGAACCCAGCTTTACCGAGCTGGGCATTTTCTCGGCCATGTGGAACGAACACTGTTCCTACAAGTCATCCAAGATCCACCTGAAGAAACTGCCGACCAGCGGCCCTCAGGTGATCTGCGGCCCGGGTGAGAACGCTGGCGTCGTGGACATCGGCGACGGCCAGGCCGTGGTCTTCAAGATGGAAAGCCACAACCACCCCTCGTACATCGAACCCTACCAGGGCGCGGCCACCGGCGTGGGCGGCATCCTGCGCGACGTCTTCACGATGGGCGCGCGGCCCATCGCGGCGATGAACTCGCTTAGCTTTGGCGAAAAGAACCACCCGAAAACCCGCCAGCTGGTACATGGGGTGGTCGAAGGGATCGGCGGCTACGGCAACGCCTTCGGCGTGCCCACGGTCGGCGGCGAGGCCCGGTTCCACCCCGCTTACAACGGCAACTGCCTGGTGAACGCCTTTGCGGCCGGGCTGGCCGATGCGGACAAGATCTTTTACTCCGCCGCCAGCGGCGTCGGCCGCCCGGTGGTCTATTTGGGCGCCAAGACGGGCCGCGACGGTGTCGGCGGTGCGACGATGGCCAGCGCCGAGTTCGACGAGTCGATCGAGGAAAAGCGCCCCACCGTCCAGGTCGGTGACCCTTTCACCGAAAAACGTCTGATGGAAGCGACGCTGGAACTGATGCAGACCGGCGCCGTCATTTCCATCCAGGACATGGGCGCGGCGGGCCTGACCTGTTCTGCGGTCGAAATGGGCGACAAAGGCCAACTGGGCATCCGGCTGGACCTGGAGAACGTGCCCCAGCGCGAAACCAACATGACCGCCTACGAGATGATGCTGTCCGAAAGCCAGGAGCGGATGCTCATGGTGCTGGACCCCGCGAAAGAGGCCGAGGCCAAGGCCGTCTTCGACAAGTGGGACCTGGACTTTGCCATCGTCGGCGAAACGATCCCCGAGGATCGCTTCCTGATCATGCACAACGGCGAATGCAAGGCGGACATGCCCCTGTCGCGCCTGTCGTCCTCTGCCCCGGAATACGACCGCCCTTGGGAGCCGACCGAACCGCCTGCGCCCCTCGAGGACGTGCCGCAGGTCGATCCCGTGGACGCGCTGAAAATGCTGGTGTCCAGCCCCAACTACTGCGCGCGGTCTTGGATCTACGAGCAATACGACAGCCAGGTCATGGCCGACACCATGCGCGTGCCCGGTTTTGGCGCCGGCGTCATCCGCGTGCATGGCACCCACAAGAAGTTGGCCTTCACCAGTGACGTGACCCCCCGCTACGTCAAGGCCAACCCGGTCGAGGGTGGCAAGCAGGCGGTGGCAGAGGCCTATCGCAACCTCTGCGCGGTGGGGGCCAAGCCTTTGGCCACAACCGACAACCTGAACTTCGGGAACCCCGAAAAGCCCGAGATCATGGGCCAGTTCGTCGGCGCGCTGGACGGCATCGGTCAGGCCTGCCTTGCGCTGGACATGCCGATCGTCTCGGGCAACGTCTCGCTTTACAATGAAACCGACGGTCAAGGCATCCTGCCGACGCCAACCATCGGCGCAGTGGGCCTGATCGCGGCGGACGAGGAACCGATCCTCGACTACGCGCGCGACGGCCATGTCGCTCTTTTGGTCGGCGAAACCGAAGGCCACCTTGGACAATCCGCCCTGCTCTACGAGGTGTTCAACCGCGAAGAAGGTGACGCGCCTGCGGTCGACCTCGCCGCCGAGAAGGCGACCGGTGAATTCATCCGCGCCAACCGTGACTGGATCCGCTGCTGTACCGACCTCTCGGATGGCGGGCTGGCCCTTGCAGCTTTCGAAATGGCCGCAGCCTCGGGCGTGGGCCTGCACCTGGACACCGATGACACGGCCACCTTGTTCGGCGAGGATCAGGGCCGTTACCTGATCGCCTGCAACTTCGACTCGGCCGAGGCGCTGATGATCGCCGCAGGCCAGGCCGGGGTGCCGATAACCGCCGTGGGCCGCTTTACCGGCGACAAGGTTCGCTTCGGCAAATCCGAAGCGCCCTTGGCAGAACTGGTTGACCTGTCGAAGGGGGCGCTGGAACAGCATTTCGGCTGAGCTGCGGCAAATGACGGAAAACGCGGAAACGCCACCTTTCCGAGGGCGGCGTTCCGCCCCATATTCCCCTCATGCTGAAGCTGACCCCGATCCTGCTCGCCCTGGCCTATGGGCTGATCTACTACCGCTTTTCCGCCTGGCGCACGGCGAAGGAGCTGGATTCCCAGTCAACGGAACTGGCCGACCCCAAGCTGAAGCGGTTGACCGACCGCATGGCCGCCGCGCTGGACCTGCCCCGCATCCGCGTGAACATCTACGAGATCGACCCGATCAACGGGCTTGCAGCGCCGGACGGGCGGATCTTCATCACGCGCGGCTTCTATCGCAAATATCAGCAGGGCGAGGTCAGCGCCGAGGAATTGGCCAGCGTGATCGCCCACGAACTGGGCCATGTTGCCCTCGGGCACACACGGCGGCGAATGATCGATTTTTCCGGGCAGAACGCCCTGCGAACTGCCCTGGCGATGGTCCTCGGGCGCATCCTGCCCGGCATCGGCGTCTTCATTGCCAACGGACTGGCCTCGCTCTTGGCGGCACGTCTGTCGCGCACTGACGAATACGAGGCCGACGCCTATGCGGCCGCCCTGTTGACCAAGGCCGGCATCGGTGTGGCGCCACAGAAGTCGCTGTTCGGCAAGCTCGAGGATCTGACCAGGTCGCGTGCCGGCGCCGTGCCGGCATGGCTGATGTCACACCCGAAGACATCCGAACGGATCAAGGCACTGGAAGTGCTCGAGACGCGCTGGGACCAGGGCTGAGCCTGTTCAGGCCGTCAGGTCGAACTCTGCCTCTGCCACATCCTGCCCGTTGACCTGCACGATGATCCGGTGAAGGCCGGGATGCAGGGTATAGGTGGTGGCATTGCCCTTGAGCGTATGGCGCTTGGACAGGCGCAGTGTCTGTCCCGGGAGCAGCTTGCCGGTCTTCAGCTTGTAGACCTTTTCCGCCGCGCCCCTTGGACGGTTGAACCGCAGGCGGAAATCCACCAGCACCGGCAGCGCCTCGTCCGCCTCCAGCAGCACGTCGAATTCCAGCGCGTCACCGATCCGCACGTTTTCCGACAGCCCCTCTATCCGCGCGCGGACCTGGCCCGGGCGATAGCCCAGCAATTCCAGCGCCGGCGCTTCGCCCCGCTTGACCGCCGTGCGCAGGGCGTGACGGATGATCCAGTCCATTTCCTTGGTGTCCTGCCGCCCCTGCGATTGCCAGTCGCGCAGATGCGCCACCACCCGGTCCGGCATGACTTTGGACAGGTCGTTCATGTGATTGGCCACCGACCGCGTGACATAGCGCGTCCTGTCCGCGTGCAGCCGGTCAAGGAAGCGCAGCGGAACCGCCGGGTCCAGCGTGATGTTCGCAGCCCAGGGCAGGCGCGGGCGCGTGCCCTCGCTGACCAGTCGCCGGACGTGATAGTTGTCGTCCCCCGACCAAGCGTCCAGACGGGCGAGGGTCTCGTCCGGCCAACGGTTCAGAAAGGGCCGGATATAGAACTCCATCGAGAACCGTTTGGTTGCCTCGTACAGCAGGTCCAGCGCGCGGTCGCGATGGTCCTCCAGCCCATGCCGCACGGCCAGGATGCCCGGCACCGCGTGGATGAACCGGCCAAAGTCATCATCGCTCAGTGCCGGGTCCAGGGGTGGCGGCATGGCCGCCTCCAGCGCATCGGCCATCGCGGGGAACGGTCCGGGCAACTGCCGCTCGACACAGGTGGCGATCCAGTCCAGCCGCTCGAGCAGGCCGCGCCCGTCCAGTCCGCCGAGCGCCTCCTCGTGGAAACGATCAGCGTCAAAGCCGGGCAAAACGGCATAGTCCTGCGCGAGATCGCGCAAGCTGTCCGCGTTGAACAATTGATCGGCAAGGGAAAACCCCGCGCCGCCGCCCTGCCCGTCCGGTCCGCGTGCCATGTGGTTACATGGTCATGTTGCTGGCGCCGCCATCCAGCAGGATGTTCTGGCCGACGATGAACCCGGAGTGCTGCGAGCAGAGAAAGGCGCACATCTTGCCGAATTCCTCCGGCGTACCGTAGCGGCCGGCCGGGACGGTGGCATAGCGTTCGGCCCGGGCCTCGTCGATCGAGATCCCCGCCGCCTTGGCGCGTGCGCCGTCCAGTGCATCGGCACGGTCGGTGGCATGGAACCCCGGCAGCAGGTTGTTGACGATCACCCCGTCGGGCGCCACCTGCCGCGCGGTGCCCGCGACATAGCCGGTCAGCCCGGTGCGGGCCGAATTGGACAAGCCTAGAACCGCCACCGGCGCCTTGACCGAGACAGAGGTGATATTGACCACCCGCCCCCAGCCCTTGTCGATCATCTTGGGCATCATGGCGGTCATCAACGCGATGGGCGTCAGCATGTTGGCGTCCAGCGCCTTGATGAAATCCTCGCGCCCCCAGTCGGACCACATGCCCGGCGGCGGGCCGCCCGCGTTGGTCACGAGGATGTCGACATCCCCCGCCTCTTCAAGCACCCGTGCACGGCCCTCTTCCGACACGATGTCCGCCGCGACCGTCTTGATCGAAACCTGGTAGCGATCCCGAAGGTCCTGGGCGGTTTCCTCCAGCGCTTCGGCGCCGCGTGCGTTCATCACAAGGTCGACGCCCGCCTCAGCCAATGCCTCGGCACAGCCGCGCCCCAGGCCCTTGGACGAGGCGCATACCAGCGCCCGCTTGCCGCGAATTCCCAGATCCATGTTCTGTTCCCTGTTCCTGTTTCCCTTTTGTCGACAAAAGGCCGGAGATGCGGCCATTTGAAGACACATTGTGCTGGCATACAATGGCCGACCGCGTCTATCCAGTGACCATCCGCTTGCGAAAGCCCCATGCCTGAGACCGATCCCGCCCGCGCCACGCACAGCCTGCAAGTCTACCGCGCCGATGCGCTGCGGGTGGTGAACGGTGCCAACCAGGGCGATGCCATCTGCTTTGCCGAGGAACTGGTGCATGACGACATCTATCGTCTCTCGCCGCTTGCGGCGTTGAAACCGCTGGGCGTGGACACCGGGGCGACACCGCCTTTTCGCATCTCCGCCAATAGCGTCTTGGGGTCCGCCGGGGCCGACCTGCACCTGGATTGCTGCGTGACCTTCATGTCCGGAGACGGGCAGACGACAGAGGCGCTTGTGCTGGTCGAAACAGATGCCGAGGGCCATGCGGCAGAGGTCTACCTGATGCCCTTGGCGCCGATGACCGCGCGGGCCGACTATGTGCTGGTCGGCGTGGACCGAGAAGGCGCCCTGCAACGCTATGCCCAGGTTTCCTGCGTTTCCTTCACCGCCGGCACCATGATCACGCTTGCCAATGGTGCACAGCGCGCGGTCGAAGACCTGACGGTCGGCGACCGCATCCTGACCCGCGACGACGGCCCCCAGCCGATCCGCTGGATCGGCCACCAGACGGTGCGCGCCGTGGGCGCCTTTGCCCCGATCTGCATCCGCGAAGGCGTGTTGAACAACACCCGTGATTTGCTCGTGTCCCCCGATCACCGGCTTTTCATCTACCAGCGGCGCGACAACCTGGGCGCCGGTCGCTCGGAACTGCTGGTCCGCGCGCGCCACCTGGTGAACGGCGACACCGTGGCCCGCCGCGAGGGCGGTTTCGTGGACTACTACCAGATGCTCTTTGACGCGCATCAGATCATCTATGCCGAAGGAATCGCTGCGGAATCCATGCTGGTGGACACCCGCACCCGCGCCGCCCTGCCCAAGGATCTCGAAGTTGCCGACCTGTTGCCCGGACATCGCCGCAGCGATCCCCGGGCGCTGGAGGTCGAGGAGCAACTGCTGGCCCGCCCCGACGCGGCCGAGGTGCTGCGCAAGTCGTCCGGCGGTTAGGCGCCGGTGTCGTAGTAGAACTCCTCACGCACGATCCGGCCGTCGGCGACGGTGTAGATCGCGACCTCCTTCATGGGGTCCACTTCGCCCGTGGCCTTGTTCCTTGCCTTGATGTCGAAGATGACCGCGAAACTGCTATCGCCGTGGCCGTAAGGTCCGTCGACAACCGCTTCGACCACCTCGAAATTCTCGAACCACCAGGCGTGCTTGCCCTTGATCCCGTCCAACCCGTGGGTTTCGGCGCTGTCGGCACCCGGCATCGTCATGGCCTCGACTGAAACGGCGTCGGCGGCATAGAGCTTGTCGAGGTTCTCCAGTTCGCGCCCCTCGCGGCACCCCGCGACGAGTTCCTGAGCAATTGTCTTGAAATCCATGTCACCCCCAGATGTTCACCATACGTTCACACTGACACGTCAATGTAATCGGAGCAAGACAAATCGCTGCAGTTCCGGCACCGGATCACGCCCGGCCTTGCGCTGCAATTGCCCCGCATCGGGGCAAGATGCCGAACCGATCCGGGTTTTCAGTTTCCCTGCTAAAGCCCCAGGCGCTTTCCGCAACGGAGGCGATCAGCCCCCCAAAAATTTGTCACAGTGCAAATGACACATGACGCGCCGGCTGCCCCCAAATGGCAAGAGGCAAAGGTGCGCACCCGGTCAGAGTCCAGTTGGTGGGAAAACGCAGGCACCGGCGCGCGCCCGATTGCCCCCGCCTCGCGCCTCGCCTATATCCGCCCCCATGTTGGACACGCCCTCGAACCGCCCCGATCTGCCCGCGGAAATCGCCCGCCGCCGCACCTTTGCGATCATCTCGCACCCGGATGCCGGCAAGACGACCCTGACCGAGAAATTCCTGCTGTATGGCGGTGCCATCCAGATGGCCGGACAGGTGCGTGCCAAGGGCGAAGCGCGGCGCACGCGGTCGGACTTCATGCAGATGGAGAAGGACCGGGGCATTTCCGTCTCGGCCTCGGCCATGTCCTTCGACTTTGCCAGCAAGGACCGGAACTTTCGCTTCAACCTGGTGGACACGCCCGGCCACTCGGACTTTTCCGAGGATACCTACCGCACGCTGACGGCGGTGGATGCGGCGGTCATGGTGATCGACGGGGCGAAAGGTGTCGAAAGCCAGACCCGCAAGCTGTTCGAGGTCTGCCGCCTGCGCGACCTGCCGATCCTGACCTTCTGCAACAAGATGGACCGCGAGGCGCGCGACACTTTCGAGATCATCGACGAGATCCAGGAGAACTTGGCCATCGACGTGACGCCCGCAAGCTGGCCCATCGGCATGGGGCGCGATTTCTTCGGCTGTTACGACATGCTGAACGACCGGCTGGAACTGATGGACCGCGCCGACCGCAACAAGGTGGCCGAAAGCATCGCGATGGAGGGACTGGACGACCCGAGGCTGGACGAACACATCCCGGCCAACCTGCTGGAACAGTTGCGTGAAGAGGTCGAGATGGCGCGCGAACTCCTGCCCGCGCTGGACCCGCAGTCGGTGCTTGAGGGGCACATGACCCCGATCTGGTTCGGCTCGGCGATCAACTCTTTCGGGGTCAAGGAACTGATGGACGGCATCGGCACATACGGTCCGGAACCGCAGGTCCAGAACGCCACCCCGCGCGAGATTGCGCCGGAGGAAAAGAAGGTCGCCGGGTTCGTCTTCAAGGTGCAGGCCAACATGGACCCCAAACACCGCGACCGCGTGGCCTTTGTCCGGCTTGCCTCGGGGCATTTCACCCGCGGGATGAAACTGACCCATGTGCGCACCAAGAAACCGATGGCGATCTCCAACCCCGTTCTCTTCCTCGCTTCGGACCGTGAACTGGCGGAAGAGGCCTGGGCCGGCGACATCATCGGCATTCCCAACCACGGCCAGTTGCGCATCGGCGATACGCTGACCGAGGGCGAGATGCTCAAGGTTTCGGGTATCCCCAGCTTCGCACCTGAACTTCTGCAAGGCGTGCGCGCAGGCGACCCGATGAAGGCCAAGCACCTGGAAAAGGCCTTGTTCCAGTTTGCCGAGGAAGGCGCGGCCAAGGTGTTCAAGCCGATGATCGGCTCGGGCTTTATCGTGGGCGTCGTGGGGGCCCTGCAATTCGAGGTTCTGGGCAGCCGGATCGAGATGGAATACGGCCTGCCGGTGCGGTTCGATCCGTCCCAGTTCACCAGCGCCCGCTGGGTGACGGGTGAAAAGGCGGCGGTGGAGAAATTCATCAACGCCAACAAGCAGCACATCAGCTACGACAACGACGGCGACGTGGTCTACATGACGCGTCTGCAATGGGACATCGACCGGATCGAGCGCGACTACCCCGACGTGACCCTGAGCGCGACCAAGGAGATGATGGTGTAACTTTCGCGTCCCATCGCGAAAGTTACGGTGGGCAAAGGTGTCCTTTCCGTCAGGGAAGGATCACCGCCCACACCTCTCCATTCCCGGGGCACGGACCTTCACACCGCACTATCGCCATACAGCAGCTTGCGGATCGGGATGTCCTTGTCGTCCATGTCGCCGCAGTAACGGCGCAGGTGGGGCGGCACGGCCTCGTAGGTCCGCCGCAGTGTTTCCAGGTTTGCTTCTGTGGGGTCCGCCCAATAGGCGTCCGCGGCCGCGCGGCAGACATGGAAACTTGTCGGCTCTCCCCTCAGTTCGCGCCCGCTTTCCCGCAATTCTCCAATCAGCGCCTCACCGGAACAGGGCCCCGGCGCTGCATAGGCGCAGGTGGCAGATCCAAGGCCCCGTATCGTCACCCTGTCGCCTTCGCGCGGGAAATCGTACCGGCCCTGCCCCAGCTCCACCTCGAAATCCTCAAGCGATACGGCCCGTGTGCCGCCGCTGCCCGTGACCGTCAGCGCATCGTTCCGGAACAGGATCAGCTGCACCAGGTCGATGCTTTCCGCGCGTCTCTCGAAGGCCCAGAGCCACTTGCCCGGATGCCGGTCACTGTCGCTGTCCGGCTCTGCCTCGCACCAGGGCGCGCCACGGCTGCGGTTCTGTTTCCAGCGCAGCCGCCCGTCAACGACATGGCTGGCACTGCCTTGCAGGTCTGTCAGGTTGTCGAGGCCGGGATTGAGTTCGACCAACAGGCCGTAGACCTGCTCGATCAGCGCATCAGAAGTCAGGGTCCAGCTCCCCTGTTCCAGGTCCAGCAGGCCGGCCCGTCCCAGGCGCAACGGCTCTCCATCCGGGAGCGAGGTGCGGACCCGCCCCTTGCGGACGTCCTCCTCGAACATGGCCAGGTCCATCAGGTCCGGCGCCTCGATCAGCCCGTCCTCGAAAACGGTCATGTCCACGAGGTGATAGTCGCCGATCCTCTGGATCACCGGAAAGGACAGCCCGTCGATTGTGCGCGTCGCCTGCCGCCGTGTCAGTTCCGATGCCTTCATGCCCTGCCTCACCCTCCAAGCCACTCCACGCTATAGCGAAGGCAAACCGGGGCATGGAAGGCACCGGCGCGCAATTCTTTGCCAAACCATCTGCTACGGCGGGTGAACGGCATGGCGTGGGCGCGGCACATGGCCTATCTTCCGCCCCATGACCATGATGAATCTCATCGCCGGCTTCCACGCCGCCACGCTCTGCCTGTCCGCCCCCTGTACGGCCGAGGCCAACCCCTGGGACCTGATCAGCGCGATCGAGTACGAGGAGACCGAGACAGAGACCTCGTGGTCCGTGGCCAAGACCATTCCGGACGCTCTGCGCGCCCGGGCGCAGGACTTCGAGGTCACGGGCTATTACGTCCCGGTCGAGGCGCAGGCCTATGTCTCGACCTTCCTGCTGGTGCCGGACCCCGCCGATTGTCCATTCTGCGGACAGAACGGATATGGCCCCTCGCTCGAAGTCAGCATGAAGCGCCCCATGCCCGACGTTCCCGAGGCGACAAAGGTCACCGTGCGCGGAACCCTGAACTTCGACGACAGCCCGGAAACCTATCGCGCGGTCTTTGTCACCGAAGGCGTGCTGATCGACTGAAGACCGCCGCCCCGGGGATGATGTGGCCGCTGAACGCGGTCTGAACCATCCCCGACATCATGTGTCCTAGGTACAGATGCGCGCCACAGAGCACGACGAAGCCGCCGAGGAAGGCCACGGCATTGCGTTTCCATGGCGCGGCCTCGAAATTGGAATGCCAGATCTGCGGATGATCCAGACCAGGGCGGGACCAATTAGAAGCGGATTTCAGAATGCTCCTTGCAATCGCGGCGGCACTAGCGACGGCGTGGCGAGAGGACGACCTGGATCGCCTGGGAAATCAGCAGGCCGACGATGGCACCGATCACACCTGCATCCGGTTCGCGGCCACCACCGGAAGCAACGAACCAGCCGGCAAAGGCGCCCCCCGCCAACAGCGCCAGCCAGAGGATGATGCGAAACAGCCCCCGGATGAATCCCGACCCTGCGCGCTTGGCGGTGCGCACCTGCCCCCGGGGAGCAGCTCTGCGGCCTCGTCCGGCCAGCCAGCGACCAATCACCCCGCCCACCACGACCAGCACAAGGATGAGTCCGCCGATATCGCTTTCGCGGATGTAACCGCCGTGCAACTCGCTCGTGAGATTGACGGCAACGATGAAAAGGATCGGAAAGATCATCGCCCCCAGCAGGACAAAAACGATGCTGCGCAGCCAGCCGGGCCCCGTCCGAGAGGGCTTTGGATGCTTGGGCGCGGGCCGGGCCACCCCCGCAGCGCGGACCGGTCCGGCCGACTGCGCGGGCGCGGTCCGCTGCCGCAACAGATCCAGGGTACGGCCTGCAATCGCGTCATCCGGCGCCTGGGCCAACACCCACTCGGCATT
This sequence comes from Mameliella sp. MMSF_3455, assembly GCF_030733205.1. Taxonomy (GTDB): domain Bacteria; phylum Pseudomonadota; class Alphaproteobacteria; order Rhodobacterales; family Rhodobacteraceae; genus Antarctobacter. The sequence goes on along the minus strand of NZ_JASHJL010000004.1, from coordinate 187,820 downwards.
CTGCCGGGCCGTCTCCGGATCCCCGGCGCGCGCAGCGCAAAGGCCGAAGAGCGCCCGCGCCTTCAGGTTCGTAGGATCCCGGCGAAAGACCTGTTGAATGGCGGCATCCGCACCGGCGAGGTCATCGGCCATCAGGCATTCATGGGCGCCCAACAACAGGTCGGCAGTGTCATGGGTTCTCTGCGTCCTCATCCTCCGCCCTCCTCACTTCCGGAAAAAGTCGGGCGGCGCTTCGAAGTTCGGCATCGCGTCCGGCTGCTGTGGCGCATCAGGGGCGTCATCGGCCTCGGGTTCAGCCGGGATCAGCGGGCCGGGCCCGAGCCCCCCTGCCATCTCGGCGTCGATGATGTCATTGGGCAGCCGGTTCTGTGCATCGGGGCCATTTTCGCGCAGCATGTCCCCGAGAGAGCGCAATTGATCCACGCTGGGAAACTCGCCCGCGGTCATCAGGGTCTGGATACGCTGTTCGGTCCGTTCGAGCAGGTCGGCGGTTCCGTAAACGCCTTCCGCACGCTGCTGGGACGCGGCCCAAGACACAGCCTCGGCCACGAGTGGGTCCAGCGGCTGGCGGCCGGAAACGGCGCCGCGCCCGAAGGGCGTCGCGCCGCCCCGCAGGTTCGCGGCCGCGATCATTGCGCCGCCGTCGTCGACATCATCAAGGTCCAGGTCGTATCCGGCATCGTTGAGCGCGCGCATGACCATGCCGTAGTTCAAGTCAGCGCCCGGGGTGATCGTCGACGAGGGCAAATCCGCATCCCCTCCTGCCCCTGGATCGACCGCAAGTTCCAGACCTTCGGACGCGTCCACGTCCGCGACAGGCGTGATGGTCGATGACGGCAACTCGTCCGTGGCCGAGACATAGGGACCTTCCGGCGGCCTCGGGTCGACCCTGCGCGCCCCGGCGGCCTCATCCGGTCCGTCGACCATTTCCTGCATCCCGGCTGCGTCGCGCCCGCTCTTTGGGGCCAGCCGCGCCTTGTCGTAGGTCTGGGGCGTGTGCGGACCGTGGATCTCGGTCTCGCCATATTTGTAGATGGCCTCACCCTTGCTGCGCGGGTCGTCGGGGTGGGTTTTCTTGAACAGCCAATCGGCAACATTGCCGGAAGCGTCGTATTTCTCGTCGAACTCCTGACCCTTTTCATACCCTTTCAGGAACGACTTCACGATTCTCCAGAACGACATGACGGCCTCCCTATCGGTCGGGAGAACTCTGCAGGAAATTGCAGGGAATCGCGTTGATGCAAGTCAAAGGCGACAAAATGTCGTCCGTCGAAGCACGATCGGCCATGAGGGAAAGCCGGCAACGCCAAAGCCCCTTCCGCAAGGAAAGGGCTTTGAACAGGGGATCGGAATGGATCAGGTGTCGGTCAAAAGCGGGGTGATCCGGCGGACGGCGGCGCGGCGGTTGGCCTGTTCCGCCTGGTCGGTCACGACCAGCAGGTCGCTTTCGCCATAGCCCTGCAGCACCAGGTTCTCTGGCGGCACACCGAAGTACTCGATCAGGGCCAAGGCGACCGATTCAGCCCGTCGATCCGACAGGGCAAGGTTATAGGCCTCCTGCCCGCGCGCATCCGTGTGCCCCTCGATCAGGAAGACCTCGCCCGGGTCCAGCGCGATCGCCTCCAGCATGGCGTATCCCAGCGCCGCCAGTTCCTCGGCCTCGTCGGGCCGGATCGCGGCAGAGTTCGAGGCAAAGTGGATCGTGTCGATGTTGATCCCCGGTGCCATCTTGCGCACGGCGTCGATGTCGCGCACCTGCGCCAACGAGAACTGGCGCCCCGCGTCCACGGTGGTTTCGGCACCCAGCGCCCCGTTCACGTCGCTGTCGCTCTGGTAGGCGACGACGCTGGATCCCTTGACCTCTGGCAGGTTGGTGACGACGACCTGGTCGCTTTGCTGGGTGTCGTCAAACAGCACGACCTCGGTCCCGTCCGGCGCGATGGAGGACCGGCGCAGCACGCGCCCGTCCGGTGCGCGCACCGTCTCGACCTGGCTACCATCCTGGTAGAGCATCACGTTGCGGGTGGACCCGTCCTTGTACTGAAAGGTCTGCACGTTGGTGCCCGGGCGGTTCAACAGAACGTCGTCGTTGCGCAACACGCGCATGACGCCGTTGTTCTGCACCACCATGCGGTCACCGCTGTTGGTGATGACGCGGTCGCCGTTCTGCAGGACCTTGCCCAGATCCACGCTTCGGAAGTCCAGCGTACCGGTCCGGATGCCGATCTGGCGGGCCACCTTGTCGAAATCCTCGGACGAACGACGCACGTCCTCGGCGGTCAGCGTCCGGTCCAGCACCTTGACCGCACCGGCTGCGATGCCGACGGCGGCAGCCACCTTGGCCACATCGCGCAGGGCCACGATATCGGCCTGCCGCTGACTGGACCCAAGGTCGATGCGGCCGACCGGCAGGCGCACGGTCTTGCCCGGGCGCGTCACGATCTTGACCCCGCCGGAGGGCTTGCCGCCGACGATGTCCTTGGCCAGTTGCTTGCGCAGCGCGTCCAGGTCCACCGCACCGGGCTTGACCTTGACCTTGCCACCGGGCGCGACCTTGATGCCCGGCTGGCGGGTCTTGGGCGGGATGGCGATCTTGACGTCCGGCACCTTGACACCTGGTGCAATGACCCCGCTGGGCACGCGGATCGTCGGCGTCTTGCCCTTCGGGCGCACGATCTGGACGTCGGGCACCCGCACTTTGGGCTTCACCTGCTTGGGGATGACGACCTGCGCCGGGCGCTTTTTCTGTTGCGGGGTTACGATGACCTGCGGCACCCGGATGGTCTTTTTCGGGGTGCGCACGGTCTTTTTCGGCGGCTGCACGATCACCTGAGGCGTCTTCTTGACCTGCGGCACCCGGCGGACGGTGCCGTTGCCAGTGCCGCACTTGATACCCAGCGCGGGATTGCACAGCTGTTTGAGGTCGAAATTCTGGGCCGCGGCAGGTCCGGCAAAGGTCACCGACAGCAGGCCAAGCGCAGCCGAGGCGAGGAGGAGGCGTTTCATTCGGCAATTCCTTTCCAGCAAAGGCGTGGACGGACACAAAGTCTTTGTCGAACCAGTCCCTGCACCGAATGCGCGGCCCTGCCCCGCGGGGCGGCCAGCGATGGTCAAAATATTCTCGGCAGCGGGTCTGGTGACGTGGCGTCATGAAACCGCGTCCGGCGCTTTCGAACAACGGAGGTATTCCAGACCCGCAACAAAAGACCCCCGGCAGAGGCTCTGCCGGGGGTCCTGAATTGGGTTCGGTATGCGGATCAGCGCGCCGACAGCAGCGGCGTGATCCGCCGCACGGCCGCGCGGCGATTGGCGCGCTCCGCCTCATCCGTGCGCACCAGCAGGTCGCCCTCGCCATAGCCCTGCAGGACCAGGTTCTCAGGCGGCACGGCGAAATACTCGGTCAGGGCCAGGGCCACGGATTCCGCCCGGCGATCCGACAGCGCCAGATTATAGGCAAAGCTGCCCACGGCATCGGTGTGTCCCTCGATCAGGAAGACCTCGCCGGGGTTTTCCGCGATGGCCCGGCGCATGGCCTCGCCCAGCGCCGCCAGCGCCTGTGCCTCTTCGGGACGGATCGCCGCCGAGTTGGTCTCGAAGTTGATCGTGTCCACGGTGATCTCGGGGACGAGGTGACGCACGGCGTCGATATTGCGCACCTGCGCCAGCGAGAAGCTGCGGTTCACGCCGTCGGCCCCGGTCGCCGCCAGTGCCCGCGCCAGCGAATCCGCCGAGGTGTCGCGATAGTCAATGCGATTGCGCTCGGTCACCCGGGGCAGTTCGCTGACCTCCACCCTGGGACTGGCCTCGGTGTCATCGAAGAGAACCACCTCGGTGCCGTCAGGCAAGCTGCGCACCCGGCGCAGGACGCGACCGTCGGCGGCGCGGATCGTCTCGACCACAGAGCCGTCCTCGTAGCGGACACGGGTGCGGGTCGATCCATCGTCGAACCGGCGCGTCTCGACCTCGGCCCCGGGGCGGCGCAGCAGGACGTCGTCGTTGCGCAGGACGCGGAACTGGCCGTCCTGCTCGACAACCACCCGGTCACCCGAGTTCGAAACCACGCGATCGTCCTCGTCGAGGATCTCGGACAGGGCCACGGCGCCAAGACCCAGCAGGGCCGCCTTGGCCCAGGGTTCCAGCCCGTCGTCGTCATCCCCGTCCTTGCGCGCCTCGGCGCCCGGTTTCACCGTGCCGTCCAGCCCGGTGCGGAAATCCTCGTCCGAGCGACGCACATCGTCCTCGTCGACTTTTTCCTCGACCAATTCACCATCGTCACGCGGATTGGCAGCCGCCGCGGCGGGAGGACCTTCCAGCAGGCGGCGCAAGGCATCGACCTGGGCCTGCGGATCACGCCGCTCCGGGGCGGGCGCCGCCTCGGCGGCTTCGGGCGGATCCTGCGTCTCGGGGGCCGGGGCTCTTGGCGCTTCCGCGGTCTCGGGCGCGGGCTCTGGCGTCTCGGGTTCTTCGGGCACCAGGACATCGCCGGGATCGGCTGTTTCGGGCGGTTCTGTTGCCTCGGGGGCCGGGTCTTTCGGCACATCCGCGGTTTCCGGGGCCTCGGGTTCCGGTGTGTCCGCCGGCTCTGCAACCTCGGGCTCCGGCGTCTCGGCCGGTTCTGCCGCTTCAGGCGCCTTTGGGACGTCGGCCGTCTCGGGCGGCGCGGGCTGGGCCGGCTTCAGCGCATCGGCCGGGTCAGCCGCCGGGTCCGCGTCGGCCTGATCAGACTTGTCCTTGCCGCCGTCCTTGTCTTGCAGGGCTGCGGCCACATCCTCGCAGGTCAGACCGTCCGGCAGGTTGCCACCGACCTGGCAGATACCGCTCAGCAGTTCCAATTGCGCCGGGGGCAGACCTTTGGCGGCATTGGCACCGTCCTGCCCCTGCGCCATCGCGCTCCCTCCAAAGACGAGCGTCAGCGCTCCGGCCAGCGCCGTGGCGTTGCGAATGGGGGTCATGGCAGTCTCCTTTCCTTGCGCCCACACGGGGCTTGGACAGGAAACGCACGAAGCCCGGACCCGGGTTCCCCCGGATTGCAAGGACAGGCGGCAACCCGCCTAGAGCAGCTTCATCAGTCGCGCCTTCTCGCCCAGGTCGTCGGGCCGCGAGATCGCCTCGGCCAGGTCCTCCAGCGAGGCGATGGAATGGCCGGCGCGGAAACTGTCCACATGGGGCAGCATGGCCCGGATGCCGGTCGCCTTGGGCGCGAACCCGTCCCAGCGCAACAGCGGATTGAGCCAGATCAGCCGCCGCGCCGAGAGATGCAGCCGTTCCATCTCCTTTTCCAGCGCGCCGGCGTCGTCGCGATCCAGCCCGTCGGTGATGACCAGCACCACCGCCCCCTGCCCCATGACCCGCCGCGACCAGTCGCGGTTGAAGTCGTGCAGGCAGGCGCCGATCCGCGTGCCGCCCTCCCAGTCCTGCGCCTCGGCGCCGGCCGCCTTCAGCGCCGCGTCCACGTCGCGGGTGGCCAGGTGCCGGGTGATATTGGTCAGTCGCGTGCCGAAGGTGAAGGCGTGGACCTTGGCCCAGCCCTGCCCCTTTTCATTCGCCACCGCGTGCAGGAAATGCAGCACCATGCGGGAATATTGGCTCATCGAGCCGGATATATCGCAAAGCACCACCAGGTTCGGCCAGCGCGGGCGCCGCTTGGCACGGGCGATGGACTGGATCTCTCCCCCCTTGCGCAGCGCGTCGCGGATCGTCTTGCGCGCATCCATCCGGTGGCCAAGGTGCGATCCCATCAGGCGGCGGCTCTCGATCGGTTTCACGGGCAGGGTCAGCCCCGCCAGCATCCGCTTGGCCTGGGCGATTTCCTCTGTCGACATCTGTTCGAAATCGAGGCTGCGCAGCTTTTCCTCGGCAGACATGGTCATCGAGGCGTCAACCTCGATCTGGGTGCCTTCCTCTTCTTCCTCGTCCTGAACGGGGGTCTCGGGCATCTGGTCGGCCAACAGAGCCTGCGCCGCCCGTTTCTCGGCAGCCACGGCAGAGCGATCCTCCTGCACGCCGCGGATGGCGGGCAGCATCATCGACATCATGTGTTCCAGGAAGCGCGGATCACGCCAGTAGAGGCGAAAGATCTGGGCAAAGACCGTCCGATGTTCGGGCCGGTTCACGAAACAGGCGTGCAGGGTCCAGTAGAAATCCATCCGCTCGGTAAAGCCTGCCGCCTCGACCGCGCGGATGGCGTCGATCACCCGTCCCGGCCCCACGGGCAGGCCCGCCCGCCGCAGCGCGCGCGCGAAATGGATGATGTTCTGCGCCAGGCGCGGGTTTTCCGGGATTTCGAGCGGCAGGTATTCAGGCATGGCGGGTCTCTTCGCTATCTGTCCGCCCAAGACAAGGCGACGTTGCGGTGATAGCCTCGGCCTGCGGGGACCGGGCCCTGTCAGGAGACGTTCGATGAACCTTTTTACCTCGCAGCAGGCGCCGGCCATCCTCGCGGTCATCCTGTCGGTCATCGGTTTCTACATCTCGACCGTCATCGCGGAGATCCGCAGCCAACCGGTCGTGACCTATCATTTCGGCCAATCCACAGACGGCACCGCCAAACTGCGGCTCAAGAACGTCTCGCTGGCGCAGGTGGTGGCGGATGCCCGGTTCGAAATCGCCTGCACCGATGGGCGCGAGGACTGTCTCATGGCACACCCCTCCGGCACCTTTGCCGTGATTGACCGGACGCCCCCGGTCTCGCCCACGAATGTCACGCTCGAAGCCAGCCCGCGCGAGGCCACGATCAGGGCCAACCTGGTGCCCGGCGCCGTGGTTGCGCTTTCGGTACGCCAGACCCCGGCGGCAAAGGGCGTGCCGCTGGAGTTCTACTATACCGCCTCGAAAACCGCGCCGGAGGCGCTGCTTCTCTTCGACGCCCGCAGTCTGACCGCCCTTTTCGTCGATAATTATTTCACCCTCATGCTGGTCGTCTTTCTCGTAGCCGCCGCCGCCCTGACACTCGTGATCGTCGTTCCGCCCCTGGTCGCCCTCAGGGCCAGGCAGCCCGCGCCGGATGACCCGGAACAGGCCACGCCACCCGGCGACTAGGCCCTGCGGTCACGCCGCCTCGATGGTGGCCTTGGCCTCGTCCAGGATGCGTTTCGCCTCGCCGCCCTCGATCTTGGCGATATCGTCCTGGTATTTCAGGATCGCACCCAGGGTGTCGCTAATCACCTCGGGCGACAGGTCCACCACGTCCAGCGCCAGCAGGCATTTCGCCCAGTCGATGGTTTCCGCCACCCCCGGCTTCTTGAAGATGTCTTCGGTCCGCAGGGATTGCACAAAGGCCACGATCTCGCGGCTCAGTGTCTCGGAGACATCCGGTTCGCGGGCGTTCAGGATTTCCACCTCGCGGTCGAAGCCGGGGTAGTCGACCCAGTGATAGAGGCAGCGCCGCTTGAGCGCGTCATGCACCTCGCGCGTACGGTTCGAGGTCAGGATGACGATGGGCGGCTCCGGCGCGGCGATGGTGCCGATTTCGGGGATGGTCACCTGGAAATCGCTGAGCGCCTCCAGCAAAAACGCCTCGAAGGGTTCGTCGGTGCGGTCCAGTTCGTCGATCAAGAGGATCGGCGCGCCGTTCTCATCCGGGCGCATCGCCTGCAACAGGGGCCGTTCGATCAGGAAGTCCGGGCCGAAAAGTTCGCGGTTCAGCACGTCGCGGTCAGCGCTGCCCTGTGCCTCGGCGGTGCGGATGGCGATCATCTGGGCCGGAAAATTCCATTCGTAGACCGCGCTGGAGGCATCCAGCCCCTCGTAGCATTGCAACCGGATCAGCCGCCGACCCAGCGCAGCGGACAGCGCCTTGGCGATCTCGGTCTTGCCGACCCCGGCCTCGCCCTCGAGGAACAGGGGCCGGCCAAGGCGCAGCGACAGGAACACGACGGTGGCCAGCGCCCGGCCACAGACATAGCCTGTGGCGCCCAGCGTTTCCTGAACTTCGTCGATTGATGCAGGCAATGTCATGGCGGTCCTCCTGCCCCCGGTTTCCCAAGCCCCGCGAGGGGCGTCAATAGGACGGAAGTCACGCCCCGAGGCCCTTGACGACGGCGCGGATTGACGGGGTGCTCACGGAATGTCATGATTCGGAGTATAAAACCCGGGGAGAAACCCGGAGTTCTGGCAGACGAGCAGACATGGCCGAGATCAAGGCGGGCGCCGCGCGGCGCATCACCGCTGTCACCTGCGTGAAGAACGAGGGCCCGTTCCTGTTGGAATGGATTGCCTTTCATCGTCTTCTGGGGATCAGTGATTTCCTGTTCTACTCCAACGACTGCACCGATGGCACCGATGCGCTGCTGGACGCGCTGGCCGCCTCTGATCGCCCGGAGACCGGCCGCGTCGTCCATCTGCCCAATCCCGCCGAGGGGCGCAACTACCAGATGGAGGCGCTGAAGGCCGCCGCGAAACACCCGCTGGTGACCGGGGCCGACTGGGTCTGGATCGCCGATGTCGACGAGTTCCTGAACGTGCATGTGGGGGATCACACGATCCCCGCGCTGATCGCCGCCTGCGGCAATCCGCAGGCGATTTCCGTCAACTTCCAGTTCTTTGCCAACGGCGGCATCACCGATTTCACCGACCGCCCGGTGATCGCCCAGTTCACCCGGTCCCACAATCCCGACCTCTGGTGCGCCGAAACCGCGATCGAGGTCAAAAGCCTCGTCCGACGGGATTTCCCGCTGCAGTATTTCGGCGCGCACCGGCCCTTTATTCGCAAGTCCCTGCCAGAGGACATGCATCCGGTCTGGACCGATGCCTCTGGCCGCCGCGTGCCGCACAAGTTCCTGACCGCCGCCAACCCGCGCCGGATCCGCAAGTTTCCCGCCAGGGGCGCACGCGAGTTCGCCACGCTCAATCACTATGCACTGCGCTCGCTCGACAGCTACCTGGTCAAGAACGACCGCGGCGACGTGAACCGCGATGGGCGTGTCTTTGACGACACCTATTGGCGCGAACGCAACGATGCCGCCGTCGAGGATCGTTCGATCCAGCGCTACCTGCCGCGGCTGAAGGCGGCGCTGGACTCGCTGAAGGCGGACCCGGACATTGCCTTCCTGCACGGCGACTGCGTGCGCCTGCACCGCGAACGGCGCGATGCGCTGATGGCGCGGGCGGGTTACGCCGGGATGTACGCCCATCTGGCCGCCCTTCCCGCCCTGCCCCCGGGCGAGGCGGAACTGATCGAGGCGCTGGGGCTATGAGCGACCTGCACGTCAAGTTGGTGAACCTCGGCCTGCCCAAGACGGGCACAACGACGCTGGCCCATGCGCTGACCGAAGGCGGCTGGCGGGCGGCGGACCACAAGGTGCGCCGCGTGCATTGCCGAAAGGCTGGCCTGGGCGGCACCTACATCGCGCGCCAGCTTTATAACGGCTACTTCGACAAGGGCGACCCATTCGCCTTTCTCGACGGGGTCTACGACGCGCTGACGGAAATCAGTGTCCTGAACCCCGCCGCCTCGCTCTGGCCGCAATGCGATTACGCCATGATCAAGGCGATGCGCCTGGCGCGGCCCGACATGCTGTTCGTGGCCACCTGGCGCCCGGCGGCGGATATCTCGGACAGCATGCGCCGCTGGGGTAACCTCGGGCAGGACCGCCTGCCCGGCGGGGCGATCCCCGGCCTGCCGGAGGGCTATGGCGCCACCGATGATCAGCGCATCCGCTGGATCGAGGGGCATTACGCCATGCTGCGTGACCTCTTTGGCGAGGATCCACGCTACCTTGAATTGCCGGTGGGCGCCAAGGACGCAAGACAGCGGCTTTCGGCGCATATCAGGATCGACCTGCCCTGGTGGGGCACACGGAACAAGAACCCCGAAACGGGGACGACAGGCAAGAACGACAAGACCAAAACGGCACGAGGGGCAGCGTGATGCGGATCTATCTACATATCGGGCCGGACGGTCCGTCCAGTGACCGGATCCAAAGGGTCCTCGACGCCAAGCGCGGACGGCTCAGGGACGAGGGCGTGCTTTTTGCCCGCAGCCCCGGCGCCCGCAATCACACCCGCCTGTTCATGGCCGTCAGCGACCCGGACCGCCCGGATGTGTTGCGCTTCAATCGCGGGCTGATGCTGCCCGAGAAACAACAGGCCCTGCGCGACGAGGTGACCCGCCAACTGGCGCAGGAGGTCGCGCGCGAAACCCCGCAGGCGCTGATCCTCTCGGCGCATCAGCTGGGCACCTCGCTAAGCACCCGGGCCGAGCTGGAACGCCTGCGCGACCTGCTGGCGCCGATTTCGACGGATATCCGTATCGTCGCCTGGCTGGACGACCCCGCCCGCGCGCTGGTCGCCCGCTATGGCGCGCAGGTGCTGGACGGGCGGGCGCGCGCGCTGGACCTGGAACTGGGCCTGCTGGAGGCGCCGGATTTCTGGCAGGCAGCGCTTGATACCCGGCCCGAGACCGCCCCGTTGGCCGGGCTCTTCGGCGAGGTGCAGGGCGCCAATCACTGGCTGGACTACACCCGCCTGCAAGAGGAATGGGAAGCGGTCTTTGGCGCCGAGACGGTGCAGTTCCGCTCGATCAACCGCGACCGGCTCTGGTCTGACGCGGCGACGGATGAATTGCGCGCCGCCTTCGGCATTTCCGCGCAGATCGGCAAGGCCGAAGCAGAGGACCTGCCCCGCCTGCCCTCGGCCGCCTGGCTGACCCGCGCACGGCTGTTCAACGACGCGGTGCTGCGCCTTCTCGACCGGCAGGACATCCTGTTGCCCCGTCCGCTCTGGCGCAAGCTGTTGGCAGAGATCAAGGTGCCGGGCGGCGCGATCCTTGCGGGCGGGCTCTCGGCGCTGTCCATGCGCTTCGAGGAGGACATCGCCGCGCTTTGTGCCGATCACCCCGGCATGTCGCCCGAGGACATGGAGGCCGACCCGATCTGCGGCGACTGGACAGAGGCCGACCCGACGCGCGGTTTCCGCGCGACGCAATACCTGATGGCCTTCCGCTGGCGCATCGCCCGCGGCGACAAGGAAGAACGCGCCGCCCGGGCCGAGGAACTGGCGCATCTGACCGGCGCCCCCCCGGCAGAGCCGGACACACCGCCACTGACCGATGCGGCCAAAGAGACCCTGCCCGCGCAGGCGAAACGGAACTTCGCGCGCCTGCACGGCTCTCCCTATGCGCCGCACAACCGGCTGGGCCGCATCAACGAAGAAGACCTGGCCGCCGCCTTTGCGCCGGCGCCGCGCCGCCTGTTGCCCAAGGGGTCGACGGGCAATGTCATCGTCGCCTGCAAGAAGGACGAAGGCCCCTATATCCTTGAATGGATCGCCTATCACCGCGCGGTCGGCTTCGACAATTTCCTGATCTACACCAATGACTGTTCAGATGGGACGGTCGCGATCCTCGACCGGCTGAACCAGCTGGGCATCGTCCATCACCGCGACAACAACGCATGGTCCGGCAAATCCCCGCAACAGCACGCGCTGGATGCCGCGCTGGACGAGGATCTGATCAAGCAGGCCGACTGGATCGCCCATATCGACGTCGATGAATTCGTCAACATCCGCTGCGGCAACGGCACCCTGTCGGACCTGTTCCAGCGGCTGCCCGACGCCACCAACATCGCGATGACCTGGCGGTTGTTCGGGCACAACGGCGTGCACCGTCTCGACGACCGTTTCGTGATCGAGCAATTCGACACCTGCGCCCCGAAATACTGCCCCAAGCCGCACACGGCCTGGGGCTTCAAGACCATGTTCCGCAACATCGGCGCCTATGAAAAGATCTCGTGCCACAGGCCCAACAAGCTGGCCGAAGGGTTCGAGGACAGGGTGAAATGGGTCAACGGGTCGGGCCACGACATGACGGAGGCGGCGATCCGCAATGGCTGGCGCAGTTCCAAGCGAACCATCGGCTATGACTTGATCCAGCTCAATCACTACGCGCTGCGGTCGGCCGAAAGCTTTCTCATCAAGCGCCAGAGGGGCCGTGCCCTGCATGTCGACCGCAACATCGGGCTGAACTACTGGATCCGCATGGACTGGTCGGTGCACCGCGACATCACCATCAAGCGCAACATCCCACGCGTCCGGGCCGAGTACGACCGGCTGATGCGCGATGACGCACTGCGCGCCGCGCATCACCGTGCGCTGGAATGGCACCGCGCCAAGGCCGCCGAACTGCGCGGCATGCCCGAGTTCGAGGAACTCTATCGGCAGGCGCTGGCTCTGGACCTGACGGAAACCGAACGCGTGGCCTATGCGCTGGCCCTCGACATGGAGACCTGAGATGGACGGCGCCGCCGGGCCCGCCCCCCGCGATCCCTACCTGTATTCGCGGGGGCTGAAGATCCCCAAGCATCCCCAGATCACCCGCGGCCGCATCCGCGGCGCGCTGAAATCCGACACCTACGAGCGCAAGGAATGCGACGCGGTCATGCGCGTCGTGCGCCCGGGTGACCGGGTGCTGGAACTGGGTGGCGGCATCGGCTACATGTCCACGCTGCTGTCGGTGAAGAAAGAGGTCGCCCGCGTGGTCAGCTACGAGGCGAACCCGGCGCTGATCCCCTACATCCGCTCTGTCCACGCGGCCAACGGGGTGAAAAACGTCGATCTGCGCAACGCGCTGTTGTCGCCGCAGGCAGGCGATCCCGTCCCCTTCTACGTCCGCAAGAACTTCCTCGCCTCCTCGATGGACCGCGCCGCCGATCCCGACACGGTGATCGAAGAGGTGGCGATCATGCAGCACGCCATCGCCCCGGTGCTGGAGGCGGAAAGGCCGAATGTCCTCGTCTGCGATATCGAGGGCGCCGAGGCAGACCTGCTGCCCGCCGCCGACTGGACCGGGTTGCGCGCCGCCGTGATCGAGCTGCACCCGCAATGGATCGGCCAATCCGGGGTGCAGGCGGTATTTGACGCCATGCACCGCGCCGGGCTGACCTATTTCCCAAAGGCGTCCGAGGCCAAGGTCGTCACCTTCCGCAAGGACTGGTGATCGTGCCGCAGGTCGTTTTGCTGAAACGTCGCCACCCCGCAGGGGGCGCCAAGTGAAGATCACCGCAGTCCTTTGTGTCCGCAACGAGGGCGCCTTTCTCCTTGACTGGCTGGCGCATCACCTTGCCTGCGGCGTGACCCATGTGGTCGCGCTCTCCAACGATTGCCAGGACGGCACCGATGCGCTCTTGGACCGGCTGGCGCAGGTCGCGCCTCTCACCCATATCCGCAACGACGGGCCACATGACGACCGCGGTATTCAATTCACCGGGTTGAAACTGGCCGACAAGGCAGAGGCGGTCCGGGATGCCGACTGGCTTCTGGCGCTGGACATCGACGAATACGTCAACATCCACACCGGCGACCGCACCCTGCCCGCCCTGATCGCCGCCCTGCCACAGGCCACGGCCATCACGCTCACCTGGCGGCTCTTTGGCAATGCCGGGGTCGTGCGCTATGCCGACGCGCCCATCACGGAACAATTCACCGCCGCCGCGCCTGTGGTCATGCACTGGCCCTGGCGCGCGGCCATGTTCAAGACGCTCTACCGCAACGACGGCACCTATGCCCGGCTGGGCGTTCACCGTCCGCGCGCGCCCGACACGTCCCGGCTTGGCACTGCCCGCTGGTTCGACGGCGAGGGCCGCGAGCTGCACGAACAGTTCCGCACTCGCCGCATCTTTTCCCAGTACGGGCGATCGAACTATGCGCTGGCCCAACTGAACCACTATGCGCTCGGCGCGATGGAAACCTACCTGCTCAAGGCCGACCGGGGTCGCGCGGTGCATTCGGACCACGCGCTCGGCATGGACTACTGGGTCGAGCGCAACTGGAGCCAGGAGGAAGATCGCAGCATCCTGACCCTGCCCGGCGTGGCCGAACGGCGCGCCGATCTGGCCGCCGACCCGGAACTGGCCCGTCTGCACGCCGAGGCCGTCGCATGGCGTCACCACAGGCTGGAGACCTTGCTGACCCGGGAACCCTACCGCGCGCTTTTCGCGCGGCTTCTGATGACCCCGCCGTCGCGCCCCGTTCCGATCCAGGCCGCTCGCTTTCTGGCCCACCATGCCAGCCGCGCAAGGCAGTCCGGCGACCGGGACTGACATCGCCCCGTCGCAGGACGTCCCCGGACCCCCACGGCAAAAATAAATTATCATCTTTCTATGCATCTTTTGCCGCCGGTCGGTTGAATTCCCGGCCTGAACGCTTACCAATTCAATTGGTTAAGCCGATTTACCATTCTCCAGGAGATTTCCATGCCGACCAACTACGAACCGCAAGGCAACGTCCTGCTGTCCGGCGTCACATTCAACGGCACCGAGGGCGACTCGGGCAGCAGCCTGAACTGGACCGGTCTGTTTTCCGCCGATGACACGTCGGCCACGATCGTCGACCAGGACGAAGACGGCAGGCTCGACGCGGGCGTCGACACCTTTGCCAGCGGCGCGGCCACGTTTACCGGCTACACGATCTCGGGCAGCGACGGCGTCGAATATCCGGTCTTCACCGACGGCGCGGGCACCTACGCGCTGGTCATTCCCAATGCGACCACGCAGACGCTCGTCGCCACGTCCGGAACATCCAACACTTTTCAGTCCGAAACCAGCGACAGCAACGTCTACCTGTGTTTCGGCAAGGGCACCCTGATCGCGACCCCCGAGGGCGAGCGGGCGGTGGAAACCCTGTCCATGGGCGACCCGGTTCTCACCCCTGATGGCCGAGTCGTGCCGGTGAAATGGATCTGGACGCAGGAGGTCTCGACCCGTTTCGGTCCTGCCGACCGCTTGCAGCCGGTGCGCCTGCGCGCCGGTGCCCTGGGCGATGGCCTGCCGCGGCGCGACCTGGTGCTGACCGCGGACCATGCGCTGGTGATCGACGGGCTCCTGGTCAACGCAAGCGCGCTGGTCAACGGCGAGACGATCGACTGGGTTCCGCTGTCCGAGCTTGGCGACAGCTTTGCCGTCTATCACATCGAGACCGAGGGCCACGAGATCATCCTGGCCGAGGGCACGCAGGCGGAAACCTATATCGACCACGTTGGCCGCCGCAGCTTTGACAACTACGCCGACTATGTCGCGCGGTTCGGAACAGAGCCCGCGCTGGCCGAGATGCCCATGCCCCGTGTCAGTTCGCGCCGCCTGTTGCCACCCGCGCTCAAGGCGCGCCTGGCGGGCCGCCGCGCCGCCTGACACATCCGCCCCCGGCAACCGGACACCGCGCCGCCCCCACCGGGCGGCGCTTTCGCATGGCGCGTCTGCCACACCGTTTTGCCATCGACCGACCATAATCCTGCCGAAAATACAGGGTAGGTTTCGCTCAAATCCGTGTCTATTTTTTCGCGGAACACGAGGATCGTCCGGTATGGAAGCTCATCAAGGCAGCTTTGCCCCAGATCTCAGCCAGCTCTCGCGCAGCGATTGGCTGGGGGCGCTCCGGCGTATCGGAGAGGAGCATGGGTTTGCCGAGCCCTTGGGCAAGACCCATGCCGCCATCTTCGTCGAGGACGGCGACACGCTGATCGTGAGCTTTGAAAGCATGTCCGGGATCGAGGCCCTGTCGGAAACTCGCACGCCCATCGGCTTTGACATGGTGCGTGGCGCGGGATGGTCCTCGCTCTCGCTGCTCAGCCACGGCGACACATGGTTCCGCGACCCGCGCGTCTATGCCTTTTTCGACCAACTGCTGGATGACGGCTTTTTCGACGAGTTCGAGACGGTCCTCTTCTACGGTGCCGGCCCCTGCGGCTATGCCGCCGGCGCCTATTCCGTCACCGCCCCCGGCGCGCGCGTCCTGATGCTGCAACCGCAGGCCACGCTGGACCCGCGCGTTGCCGAATGGGACGACCGCTTTGTCGAGGAACGCCGCCGCGACTTCACCTCGCGCTACGGGTTCGCGCCCGAGATGATCGACGCCGCCGACAAGGCCTGGGTGATCTACGACCCGCGTGAACGGCTGGACGCGATGCATGCCGCGCTGTTCGAGAAACGCAATGTCGCCCGCTTTCGCACCCCCTTCATGGGCAGCGCGCTGCAGGCCGACTTCCGTTCGCTCGACCTCTTGCCCGGCCTGCTTTCCGCCGCGGCCGAGGATCGCCTGACCCCGGCGCTCTTTGCCTCGATGCTGCGCGCCCGACGCGATCACCCGCCCTACCTGCGCCGGCTCCTGCACAGGCTGGAAGCCGATGGGCGAACGGAACTGACGCGTGCCCTGTGCAAGAACGTGGTGTCGCGGATGCATGCCCCCCGTTTCCGCCGGCGGCTGGCCCAGATCGAGGCCGAGCGCGACAGCGCCTGAGACCTCCCAAGACAGGCTGGCGCGGCGCGGGTCCGCGTGCTAACCGCTCCGGCATGGAACAGATCAGCATTCGCCGCCCCGACGACTGGCACCTGCACCTGCGCGACGGCGCCATGCTGCAGGGTATCGCCCCCGAAAGCGCCCGCGATTTCGCCCGCGCCATCATCATGCCCAACCTGGTGCCGCCCGTCGTGACCGGCGACCAGGCCGCCGCCTACCGCGACCGCATCCTGGCCGCCCTGCCGGACGGCGCCGATTTCAAGCCGCTGATGACGCTCTACCTGACCGAAGAGACCGACCCGCATGACGTGGTCCGTGCCCATGCGGACGGCATCGTGACGGCGGTGAAACTCTACCCCGCGGGCGCCACCACCAACTCTGCCTCCGGCGTGCGCGACTTCGACAAGGTGCGCGGCGTGCTCGAAGCGATGGCAGAGGCGGGCATTCCCCTTTGCGTACATGGTGAGGTGGTCGATGCAGACATCGACATCTTCGACCGAGAGGCCGTCTTTATCGACCGCGTCCTGGACCCGGTCCGCCGGGCCACCCCCGGCCTGCGCGTCGTGATGGAACACATCACCACCCGCCAGGGCGCCGACTACGCCCGCTCCGGCGGCGATGATCTTGGCGCCACGATCACCACGCACCACCTGGTCATCAACCGCAACGCCATCCTCGTGGGCGGGATCAAGCCGCATTACTATTGCCTGCCCGTCGCCAAGCGCGAGGAACACCGGCAAGCCCTGCGCGCGGCAGCCACCTCGGGCGATGCCTCGTTCTTCCTGGGCACCGACAGCGCGCCACATATCGACCCGCTCAAGGAAAACGCCTGCGGCTGCGCGGGCTGTTTCACTGCCACCAACACCCTGTCGATCCTCGCCGAGGTCTTTGAACAGGAAAGCGCGTTGGACAAGCTGGAGGCCTTCACCTCGCTCAACGGCCCGGCCTTCTACCGCCTGCCTCCGAACGAGACCCGCGTGACCCTGACCAGGGGCGAACCGGTCAGCTACCCGGACAAGATCGAAACCGGCGACGGCCCGGTGACGGTCTTCAACCCGATGATGCCGCTGCACTGGCGCGTGGGCTGAACGGCACACAAACCCGACAGGTGAACCTACCGGTTGCCGCGTGGCCATTCGCGCGCGCGGCTGGCCATCCTGTGTTTTGTACAAAATGCGGATTTCGGCGTACAAAACGTACGTTTTGTACAAAACGCTCAGCCGGTAAAATGCCCTTCAAAACCGGCGCGCAACGCGCTAATCCGGCGCGACCCTGACAGCCGGAGCACGTCCCATGATCCCCTCGACCTATCCCACCGCCGAAGAAATGGCCCGCCTGACCGCGCGGATGCTCTGGGAAATCGAGGCGGTCAACTTCATGACCGACGAACCGTTCAAACTCGCCTCCGGCCAACTTTCGCCCGTCTACATCGACTGCCGCAAGCTGATCTCTTTCCCGCGCATCCGCAGTACCCTGATGGATTTCCTGACCGTCACCGTGATGCGCAACGCCGGGTTCGAGGCCTTCGACAACATCGCCGGCGGCGAAACGGCAGGCATTCCCTTTGCCGCGCTGGTGGCCGAGCGCATGGGCCTGCCCATGACATATGTCCGCAAGAAACCAAAGGGTTACGGGCGCAA
Source organism: Mameliella sp. MMSF_3455 (assembly GCF_030733205.1). Lineage (GTDB taxonomy): Bacteria > Pseudomonadota > Alphaproteobacteria > Rhodobacterales > Rhodobacteraceae > Antarctobacter. The sequence continues at coordinate 169,956 of NZ_JASHJL010000004.1, read as the reverse complement.
TGCCCGGATCGAGGGCGCCATGTCCGAAGGCCAGCGCGTGCTGCTGGTCGAGGATCTGACCACCGACGGCGGCTCCAAGCTGTCCTTTGTCGATGCCATCCGCGACACCGGCGCCACCTGTGGCCACACGGCGGTGATCTTCTACTACGGAATCTTCCCCGAGACGATCAAAACCCTCGGTGACCACGGTGTCGAATTGCACCATCTCTGCACCTGGTGGGAAGTGCTGGCAGAGGCCCCCGCGAAACACGCGGGCGTGTTGGCCGAGGTCGAGTCGTTCCTCAAGGATCCGCACGCTTGGCGCGCGGCCCGCGCCGGGGGATAACCCGGCGTCAAGCTTTGCAAAGAGAACGTTGCCTGTGGCGCCTTCACCACAGCCCAGAGTCGCTATGTCAAGATGTTGACGCAACGGCGCCTTGGCTGGCAATATGATGTGGTGGAGAGCGTCCCCGGCTTATCCCCAGAAACATACATTTTGCACCCCGGCGGCTGCGCTTGTTATGCCGCCATCCCGAGCAGTGGGGGAGAAAAATGAACGAGATCGCCACAATCAATCCGACCGGCATCGAAGTCCAGTCCGCCGAAACCATGCCGCACTCGATCGAGGCCGAGCAACAGCTGCTTGGCGCGATCCTGACCGAGAACGACATCTACGACCGCATTGCCAGCATCATCAGCGCGCAGCACTTTTACGATCCCGTGCACGCCCGCATCTTCGAGATCGCCGCCGCGCGGATCGCCAAGAACAACCTCGCCTCGCCGGTCACGCTCAAGGCCTTCATGGAGGACGACGAGGGACTCAAGGAACTGGGCGGCACCGCCTATCTCGCCCGGCTTGCCGGCTCTGCCGTCTCGACCTTCGCGGTGCGCGACTATGCACAGATGATCTATGACCTGGCGGTGCGCCGCGACCTGATCCGCCTGGGCAAGAACATCTCGGACAAGGCCGCCAAGGTCGACGTGAAATCCGAGCCGCGCGAACAGATCGTCGAGGCCGAACAGGCGCTCTACAAGCTGGCGGAACAAGGTCAGACCGAAAGCGGATTTCAAAGCTTTCTCAAGGCCGTAACAGAGGCAGTTAATGTCGCCAACGCAGCCTACCAGCGCGAAGGCGGCCTTGCGGGCATCTCGACCGGACTGATCGACATGGACAAGAAGCTGGGGGGCCTGCACCCTTCCGACCTTCTGATCCTTGCCGGACGCCCCTCGATGGGCAAGACCTCGCTGGCCACCAACATCGCCTTCAACATCGCCAAGGCCTACAGGAAGGGTGAACGCCCGGACGGCAGCACCGGCGCGATCGACGGCGGCGTGGTCGGTTTCTTCAGCCTGGAAATGAGCGCCGAACAGCTGGCGGGCCGGATCCTGGCCGAGGCCTCGGAAATCTCCAGCCACAAGATCCGCCAGGGCGACATGGACGAGACCGAGTTCCGCCGTTTCGTCCAGGCCGCCAAGGACCTCGAGGCCTGCCCGCTTTACATCGATGACACGCCAGCCCTGCCGATCAGCCAGGTGGCCGCGCGGTCGCGCCGCCTGAAACGGACACACGGGCTGGACCTGATCATCGTCGACTACCTGCAACTGCTGCGCGGCACCGCCGACAACCGGGTGCAGGAGATCGCGGAGATCTCGATGGGGCTCAAGGCCATTGCCAAGGAACTGAACATCCCCGTCATCGCGCTGTCACAGCTGTCACGCCAGGTCGAAAGCCGCGACGACAAGCGACCGCAGCTGTCGGACCTGCGGGAATCGGGCTCGATCGAACAGGACGCGGACGTTGTCATGTTCGTGTTCCGCGAGGAATACTACGTCGAACGGGAAAAGCCTTCGGACGACCGGTTGGACGAAATGGCCGCCTGGCAGGAACGCATGAGCCGACTGCACGGCAAGGCCGAGGTCATCATCGGCAAGCAGCGTCACGGCCCCATCGGCACGGTCGAATTGTCCTTCGAAAGCCAGTTCACGCGCTTCGGCAACCTCGTCAAGCCGTGGCAGAACGGCGATGCGGGACAGGTATAACGGAAGCATCATCAGGCAGACCGGCAATTCGGCCCGGGACAGGTTCCACCGGTCCGGGTTGCCAAAACCCGAATGGCATGCCTTTTCCATGGCGCTTGAAGATTGGGCCGTAATGAGCTGATATTGCGCCTATAACCAGAACGCCACCCCAAGGTAGAACCCCAGTTCTCCAAACAGGACGGACCCACCGAGACAATCGCCGGTATATCCTCCGATCCGCGCCACGCAGAGCGCCCGGAAGGCCTGCGCCAGCAGGATTGCCCCGATGAAGCCACTCAGCACCGCGCCGAGGCTCAACGGCTTCAAGACCAGCGCCAGCACCACCAGCGTACAGGCCAGCGCGACACGATAGCCGTCTGGCGTGACCTTGGGGACAAACTTCTGCATCCCCTCGCTACGGGCGTGCACGGTGGTCAGCGTGACATGCACCGCCGCCATGCGCCCCACCGCATGGGCAGCGATCAGGGCCAGACAGGCCTGGCCCGGCGAAAACCCCGCCAATAGCGTCAGTTTTAACCCAAGGATCACGGCAAGCGTCAGGGCGCCGTAGGTGCCCAGCCGAGTGTGATCCATGATCTTGAGGACCTCGGCCCGGTCACGGCCCACGGACAAGCCCTCGGCCGCGTCGGCCAGCCCGGCCTCGTGAAATCCCGCCGTGGCAAGCAGGGTCGCGGCCAGCGACAGGAGCACCGCCGTGGCCCAAGGCAGAGCGGGCGACGCCGACCAAAGCACCAAGGCCCCGATTCCGCCCACCAACGCGCCCACGGCAGGGTGGTATTTCACCGCCCGGACCATCAGGTCGTCCGACACCGGCAGCCCGCGCGGCATCGGAATTCGGGTCAGATAGCGCAGCGCCAGGAGGAAAAGCAGCCCCTCAAGCCGCAGTGCCGAGAACATTCCTGACCCTCCCTCGATGTCCGGTAGCCCAGCATAAGCGGCAAGCGCCCGCCGTCCAGCCCGCACGCGCGGCGATTTCGCGCTTGACGCTCGCCCAGAACCTGAGAAAGACAGCGGACATGGCTCAGGCACGTCTTACCATCGATCTCGCGGCGCTGCGCGCCAACTGGCGCTCACTTGCCGAAATGGCCCAGGCCGAGGCCGGCGCCGTGGTCAAGGCGGACGCCTATGGCCTTGGATTGTCCCACGTTGCGCCGGCCCTGGCCGCCGAAGGCGCGAGAAGGTTTTTTGTCGCCATCGCCGAGGAAGGCGCAGAACTGCGCCGCATTCTTGGGCCGGGTCCGGAAATCTGCATATTTTCCGGTCACATGACAGGCGATGCCGAGCTGATCCGCGACGCGCAGCTGACCCCGATGATCAATTCCATCGACCAGATGCTGCGCCATGTGGAAAGCCTGCCGGGCCACGGGTTTGGTATCCAGCTCGACAGCGGCATGAACCGGCTGGGCATGGAACCCGCCGAATGGAGCGCGCTGCGCGACATCGCGCTGTCGCAGCACCCCGCGCTCATCATGAGCCACCTTGCCTGCGCCGATGAACCCGATCACCCGATGAATGCCCACCAGCTGCGGGCCTTCCGCCAGATGACCGACGGGATAGAAGCGCCGCGTTCGCTGGCAGCCACCGGCGGCGTGCTGCTGGGCCCGGACTATCATTTCGACGTCACCCGCCCCGGGATCGGCGTCTATGGCGGGTTGCCTTTCGTCGATGCACGGCCCGTCGCCTTTGTCGACCTGCCGGTGATCCAGGTCCGCGACGTCGAACCGGGGGAAACCGTGGGCTATGGCAACACCTGGACCGCCGAACGCCCGACCCGGGTCGCCACCGTCGCCGCCGGCTACGCCGACGGCATCCTGCGCACCATGAGCCACAAGGCCCATCTCTGGGCCGGTGAAACCCGGTGCGAGGTGCTGGGCCGCATCTCGATGGACCTGATCGGCGTCGATGTTACCGCCGTGTCCGAGACGCCCGAGAGTCTTGAATTGCTGGGCCGTCACCAGAGCGTCGACACGCTGGCCGAGTGGGCCGGCAGCATCGGCTACGAGATCCTCACCTCGCTTGGTGCGCGTTACGCCCGCACCTACACCGGCGCGTGATCCTGCTGTCGCCATTCGGGGCGCTGGGGCGGGCAACGCTGGCGCTGATGGCCGTCGTCGGGCGTGTCGCGCTCTTTGCGCTGACCGCGCTCAGCCATGTGCTGCGCCCGCCCTTTTATGGCCGCGAACTGGGCCTGGCGCTGTTGAACATCGGCTGGCTGTCGCTGCCCGTCGTTGGCCTGACCGCGATCTTTACCGGCGCGGCCCTGGCCCTGCAGATCTATTCCGGTGGCGCGCGTTTCAACGCAGAGGCCGTGGTACCGCAGATCGTCGCTATCGGCATGGTACGCGAGCTTGGCCCGGTGCTGGTGGGCCTCATGATCGCTGCCCGCGTGACCTCCAGCATCGCGGCAGAAATCGCCACCATGAAGGTGACGGAACAGATCGACGCGCTGGTCACGCTATCCACCGATCCGATGAAATACCTCGTCGCGCCGCGCGTGCTGGCCGGGCTGATCGTGGTGCCGCTCCTGGTGGCGGTGGGCGACGTGATCGGCATCTTTGGTGGCTACGCGGTGGCGACCGGCTCTCTGGGGTTCAACCCGGCGGCCTATCTCAAGAACACGATGGATTTCCTCGAACTGCTCGACGTGATTTCCTCGCTGGTCAAGGGCTGCGCCTTTGGCGGGCTGGCGGCGCTGATGGGCTGCTATTTCGGCATGGCCTCGGGGCGCGGTGCCCAGGGCGTGGGCCGCGCAACCAAGGGCTCGGTCGAAGCGGCTGCGGTGCTGATCTTGGCCGCGAACTTCCTGCTGACTGGGGCGTTTTTCTCACTATGACAGGAATGACGAAACACGCCCCGTCCTGGCCGCAATCACTCAAAGGTCTCAATACGTTGACGCCTCATGTTGGCGCACTCTCCAAATCCGGAGGTGACGCATGATCGACCTGACCCGCGTGGCAAAATCCTTTGGCGAAAATCATGTCTTGCGCGATGTGAACCTGACGATCGACAAGGGCAGTTCGATGGTCATCATCGGCGGCTCGGGCACCGGAAAATCCGTTCTGCTGAAAAGCATCCTTGGCCTTGTCACGCCGGACAGCGGCACCATCACGCTGGACGGGCAGGACGTCACCAAAGCCGACCGTGATGCATTTCTGGCGCGCTTCGGGATGCTCTTTCAAGGTGCGGCATTGTTCGACAGCCTGCCGGTCTGGCAGAACGTGGCCTTTCGGCTGCTGCGCGGTTCGCTGAAAAAACCGCGCGACGAGGCCCGCGCCATAGCCATCGACAAACTGCGCCGCGTGGGCCTGAAATCCAACGTCGCCGACCGTTTTCCGGCAGAGTTGTCGGGCGGGATGCAGAAGCGCGTCGGGCTGGCCCGCGCCATCGCCGCCGAGCCCGAGATCATCTTTTTCGATGAACCGACCACCGGGCTGGACCCGATCATGGCGGGCGTCATCAACGAGTTGATCCGCGAGATCGTGACCGAGATGGGCGCCACCGCCATGACCATCACCCATGACATGACCAGTGTGCGCGCCATCGCCGATCGCGTGGCCATGCTGCATGACGGCGTCATCCAGTGGAGCGGCCCCGTGTCGCAGCTGGACGACAGCGGCGATCCTTATGTCGACCAGTTCATTTCGGGCCGTGCCGAAGGCCCGATCGAGGCGGTGCGATGAACGGTATCTTTCAGCCCGACCCGGTGGTCCTATTCTTTCTCTTCGCCAAGAAATTCCTCTACCTGGAAGTCCTGGCGATCCTCGCGGCGATCCGCGTGATCAAGGGGCAGGGTCTGGCACGCTGGCCCGCGCTGGCGGCGCTGGCATTGTCGCTGGCCGGTGTCGCGACCGTGCTTGCGCCCGCCGTCGGCCTGAACGACGGGATGGTCTATGCCTCTGCCGCGCGCACGATGGCGCAAAATGGAGGCATCACCGCGCTTCTGGTGCCCTCTGGCCTGTTCCTGATCAGCAGCGTCACGCCCGGCGCGCGCTGGCGCTGGATCGACCTGGTGCACGGTCTGATGCTGGCCGCGCTTCTGGGTTTGTGGTGGTGGACCTCGTGACAGAGGCCACCGGGGCCGCGGGCTGGCGCCACCACCTGCGCTGGCTCAACCTTGCGCTGTTCCTGCTGTACCCGATATCCTGGTTCGCGCCGCTGATGCGCGCCGGCCTGCTGCCGCTCTTCGGCATGAGCGAGATCAGCCTGGTCTCGGGCCTCCAAGCGCTTTGGGAGACCGATGTGTTCCTGGCGCTGTTGGTGACGCTGTTTGCGCTGGTGGCGCCCCTGATCAAGACGCTGGGGCTGGCGCTGGTGCAGTTCGATGTCCTGGACCGGCGCACCCTGCCCGCGCTGAACGTGATCGGGCGGCTGGGAATGGCGGATGTCTTTCTGATCGCGCTCTATATCACGCTGGCACAAGGCATGGGCGTGGGCCGGGTGGAAACCGCTTGGGGGCTGTACCTTTTCACCGGCTGCATCCTTGGGTCGGTCGTGCTGGGCCTCGTTGAAAAGTCCCGGCCGGCGGGTTGATCCATCCGAGGCAGGCGGCGCTGCCCCCTCTGGACCTGCGGTCCATTCACCCTCGGAGGTATTTTCGGCCCAAAGAAACAAAGGCGCAGCGCAAGCATCCGCCGCCCCATTGGCCCCGGCGGCGGGATACGGCATAAGCCCTCCGTGACCTGCCAGCGGAGACCACATGGCCAAAGCTTCGACCCGTTTCGTCTGCCAGTCCTGCGGCGCCACCGGCACCAAGTGGGCCGGCCGCTGCGAAACCTGCGGCGAATGGAACACCATCGCAGAGGAGAAGCCCCTGAGCCAGGGCCCGTCGGGCAAGAGCCTGGGCAACTCGCGTGGCCGCGCCGTGGCGCTGAGCGACCTCTCCACCAAGGAAGATCCGCCGCCACGCACCGCCAGCGGGCTTGACGAGTTCGACCGTGTGCTGGGCGGCGGGCTGGTGCCAGCAAGCGCCGTGCTGATGGCCGGCGATCCGGGGATCGGTAAGTCGACATTGCTGTTGCAGGCGGCGGCGTCCTTTGCCAATGCCGGGTTGAAGGTTGTCTATATCTCGGGCGAAGAGGCCAGCGCGCAAGTGCGGCTGCGCGCGCGGCGACTGGGCCTTGAACAGGCGCCGGTGAAACTGGCGACGGAAACCAACCTGCGCGATATCCTGACCACGCTGGACGAAAGCCGCCCCGACCTGGCGATCATCGATTCGATCCAGACCATGTGGGCGGACAATGTCGACAGCGTGCCGGGATCCGTCAGCCAGGTGCGCGCCGCCGCGCATGAGCTGACCACCTTTGCCAAGCGCACCGGGAGCGCCGTCATGATGGTCGGCCATGTGACCAAGGAGGGCCAGCTGGCGGGCCCCCGCGTGGTCGAACACATGGTCGACAGCGTGATCTACTTCGAAGGCGAGCGCGGGCACCAGTTCCGCATCCTGCGCTCGGTCAAGAACCGGTTCGGTCCCACGGATGAAATCGGTGTCTTCGAGATGACCGGCGGCGGCCTGTCCGAGGTGCCCAACCCCTCGGCCCTGTTCCTGTCCGAACGCGGCCAGCCGGCGCCCGGCTCGGTGGTTTTTGCCGGGATCGAGGGCACGCGGCCCGTTCTGGTGGAATTCCAGGCGCTTGTCGCCCCCAGCCCGCACAGCCAGCCGCGCCGGACGGTCGTGGGCTGGGACGGGGGGCGGCTGGCGACGATCCTGGCCGTGCTCGAATCGCGCTGTGGCATCCCCTTTGCCGGGCTCGACGTCTACCTGAACGTGGCCGGAGGCATGCGTGTCGGCGAACCGGCGGCGGATCTGGCTGTGGCCGCTGCGCTACTTTCCGCCCGTGAGGACGCCCCCCTGCCGCCCGATACTGTCGTTTTCGGCGAAATCAGCCTATCAGGGAGCCTGCGCCCCGTCGGGCAGTCCGAAAACCGATTGAAAGAGGCGCGCAAACTTGGTTTCTCCAAGGCGATTCTGCCGGATGGCGGAAAGGCCGCGGCATCCGGCGGCATGGCGCTGACACGGATGCCCGATCTGACCGCTTTTGTCGGCGATGTCTTCGGTGCGGGATAGCGGACCGGATGAAACCACGGTAACAGACACGACAACGGGCCGGAGGGTCCGAGCAGGAAGAGGCGGACGCGGCAGATGGAAGGTTTTACAATCGTCGATGGCGTGGTGGGCGTCGTCATCCTGCTCTCTGCCTTGCTGGCCTATTCCCGTGGCCTGGTGCGCGAGACGATGGCCATCCTCGGCTGGGTCGCCGCAGCCATCGTGGCCTTTCTGTTTGCCGATCAACTGCAACCGCTGGTCAAGGAAATCCCGGTCATCGGCGAATTCCTGGCCGACAGCTGCGAACTGGCGGTCATTGCCAGCTTTGCCGCGATTTTCACCTTGGCGCTGGTGGTCGTTTCCCTGTTCACGCCTCTGTTTTCCTCGATCATCAAGCGGTCGGCGCTTGGCGGCCTGGACCAGGCGCTTGGCTTTTTCTTCGGCGTGGCGCGCGGCATCCTGTTGGTGGCCATCGCCTTCTTCGTCTACGAGGTGGTGATCACCGCGCAGGACATTCCAATGATCAACGACTCGCGGTCGGCGGCGGTGTTCGCGCAGTTCACCGACCAGATCGAGGAACAGAACCCCGAACAGGCGCTCGGCTGGATCACCGCGCAATACGAAGAACTGGTCAGCGTCTGCGCGGCCCCCTGAGCCTCGCCACACCTACGGTCCGGTGGCAGGCGGTGTGAACATCTCTTTCCTGGCGGTCCAGTCCACCGGAAACGGTGCACATGGCGCTTGGGCCCGGGCGCGGGTCGGCCCTGCAAAGACCTCCCTCATCCAGCAGGTAGACCGCCCCGTATCGCCGCCCGGTCAACGAAGGCGGCGGCGCAACGGGTGGGCGCTGGGACTCGTGACCTGACGCTTGGGTGTGACCGGATAGGCCGCCATGGATCGCTTGTAATCGTTTCGTGACATTCCGGGACCGGCAGATTAAACCATGCTGCGTCTGCACACGGATTCGGAGCCCCCCTCTTGTCCGACCCAAAATTTCCGCCCGCCCATCCTTTTGATTTCGACGCCGTCCGCGACCCGGACGATGGCGACAAGCTCAAGGAGGAATGCGGCATCTTCGGCGTTGTCGGTGTGACCGACGCCGCCAACTTCGTGGCACTCGGCCTGCACGCCCTGCAACATCGTGGACAAGAGGCCGGCGGTATCGTCGCCCATCACCCGGACAAGGGCGGTTTCAACTCCGCCCGCCGTTTCGGGTACGTTCGCGACAACTTCACCCGGCAATCGCTGATGGACACCCTGCCCGGCCCGCTGGCCATCGGGCATGTGCGCTACTCCACCGCCGGATCGAAGGGCCAGACCCAGATCCGCGATGTTCAGCCGTTCTTCGGCGAGTTCAGCATGGGTGGCGCGGCCATCGCGCACAACGGCAACATCACGAATGCCGAGGCGCTCCGGCGCGAGTTGATCGAGCGCGGCTCGATCTTCCAGTCCTCCTCGGACAGCGAATGCATCATCCACCTGATGGCGCGGTCGCTGCAGCGTGACATTCCCGCCCGCATGGAAGACGCGCTGCGCCGGGTCGAAGGCGCCTTTTCCGTCGTCGCGATGACCCGGACCAAGCTGATCGGCGTGCGCGACCCGCTGGGCGTGCGCCCGTTGGTGCTGGGCAAGGTGGGCGACGGCTGGTGCCTGAGTTCGGAGACCTGCGCCCTGGACATCATCGGCGCGGAATTCGTCCGCGAGATCGAACCGGGTGAGATGGTGGTCATCACCGCAGAGGGCGGCGTGCAATCGCACTATCCCTTCCGCCCGGCCAAATCCCGGTTCTGCATCTTCGAACATGTCTATTTCTCGCGCCCGGATTCGATCATCGGCGGGCGCTCCGTCTACGAGACCCGCCGCCAGATCGGCGTGGAACTCGCACGAGAGGCCCCGGTGGACGCGGACCTGGTCTGCCCCGTGCCCGACAGCGGCACCCCCGCCGCCATCGGCTTTGCCCATGAATCGGGCATCCCCTACGGCATGGGCATCGTGCGCAATCAGTACATGGGCCGCACCTTCATCGAGCCGACAGAGCAGATCCGCAATATGGGGGTGCGCCTGAAACTCAACGTCAACCGCGCGCTGATCAAGGGCAAGCGGGTGATCCTGGTCGATGACTCCGTCGTGCGCGGCACCACCAGCCGCAAGATCAAGGAAATGATCCTTGATGCCGGCGCGGCAGAGGTGCATTTCCGCATCGCCAGCCCGCCGACGGCCTGGCCCTGTTTCTACGGCGTGGATACGCCCCAGCGCGAAAAGCTGCTGGCCGCCACCATGTCCGAGGACGAAATGTGTGCCCATCTTGGCGTCGACAGCCTGAAGTTCATCTCACTCGACGGGCTGTACCGCGCCGTGGGCGAGGCCGAGGGCCGCGACACCAAGTGCCCGCAGTATTGCGATGCCTGCTTCTCGGGTGAATACCCGGTGGAACCGGCGGACATGATCGAGAAGGGCTTTCAGATGAAGGCCGCCGAGTGACCGATCCGGTCGGCGCGTTGCTGGATCGGCTGCGCGCCCGCCTGCCCCGGGTCGACGCCTTCCACGACATGCGCCTGCCGGAACCGGATCCGGCCCCGTCTCTTGACCCGGCCACGCTGGAGCAGGTCCGGACAAAACTGGACTTTGAGATGCCGCCCGTGCTTGTCCGCGTCTGGCAAGAGATCGGCAACGGAGGCTTCGGTCCCGGCTACGCTCTGCTTGGCATCGGCGATGGCTTTGCCGATGATCAGGACGCCACTGCCGACCGACGCTACCATGCCCTCCGCGCGCGTGATCCGCAGAGGCCGACTTGGCTCTGGCCGCAGGGACTCTTGCCCATCTGCCACCTTGGCTGCGCGATGTACGATTGCATCGATACCACCCGTGACCGGATGCTCACCTGGGAACCCAGTGCCTGGGACGAGAATCTGGTTATCGGCACGGCGCTCTTCGACACCGGCCTGACCCTCTTTGACTGGTTTGACCGCTGGTCACGCGGGCAGGACACCTTTCTTTTGCTCGACCCGGATGCGCCGGGTGACTACGCGCTTCCCCGCCTGTCACCTCTGCCTGGATGACCACGCCAAACGAAACCGGTCTTTCCCCGCCGGATTCGTACAGCAGCGCGCATCGTTTTCCGCCTTGAACACCCGGTTTCCCGCGCTCTAATCTGCGGAAATGAAAAAAATAATCGTTCTATTGGCCCTTTGGCCCAGCCTTGGCGCCGCACAGGATGCGGGCCTTGACCTGAACCTGTTCGACATCAATGCCACCCACCAGCCGCCCCCATGGGCCGCCGGGGTTTCCGATCCAGAGCGACTTCAGGCACTGACAAGAACGCAGATCATCGACACCCAACTGGGCGACGGCAGCGCGCTGTATGGCTATGATGTTGTCCCAGAAGAGGACAGTTTTTCTGATCCCTCGCAACTATATAGAATCATGGGTCAGGACAAACGTTCGGGTCCTCCCCAAGGCTATCTCAACGGCGAGATAAACAAGTATGGCGCGGCGTGCACCGATGCCGTCCTTCAGGACCTCATCAAGTCCGAGACGCGGGCAATGGCACTGCTGTTCTGTTCCAGCCTCAAGGAAATGCCGGACAAAGGCGAGATCGCCATCGTCGACATGAATAGGCTGGCCGGGTCGGACACTCTGGTGATGCAGTTCTACCAAGTTTGGGGGCCTTCGTTCGAGGTCTCGGATCAGGCCAGTTGGCCGGCGTCCCCCGAACATTTGCAGGCGGCGATCCAGAGCCTGACCAACCTCGCGCTTTCACGCGTGGATTGACCAGCGTATCACGCCGCCAATCAAAACCGGCAATGTTTTGCCGGTACACCTGCGCTTTCGGCGGCCTTTGGCGAATGCCATTTACGCCCGCTTCCACCTGATGCTGCACCGCAGTATGACCCCTGATCTGTTCAAAACGGAACCAGGACATGGCACAGGAAACCGCAACCCCGCAGGCCGTCATCGCGGCGGCCACCACACCCGCGACGGGCAACCTCGACACGCTGATCCTCTTGGGGACGACCGGCGGCGGCGAGGCCCGCAAGGCGCTGGTGCGCACCGCGGGCGGCAAGATCGTCACGCTGAAAGCAGGCGACAAGATTGGCCGCGCCCCGATTGTCGCGATCGAGGATGGCCGCATCGCGCTGCTGCAAAAGGGTGAGACCCGCTGGCTGACGCAGCCGGTCGCGCAATAGCCGGAAGCGGATGGCCCCTTGACCCCAAGCGAGATGCCCCGCAGACCAAGCCCATGAGCCTCCTTGCCCTCGACAGCCGCTGGCGCCGTTTCAACAATCCCGACCGAGCCTGCCCCTGCTGCGGGCGGCACTTCTCGGGCATCTACGACATCGGTTTCGACGCGCCGGACGACTGGCCGCACGGACCGCGTCCCGGTGACGACGACCTGGAAATCGACGACGACCGGCTGGGCCCGGAATTCTGCCGCATCGGCAAACGCTATTTCCTGCGTGGCGTACTGACCCTGCCCCTGCGCGGCAGTGATGACGGGTTTTCCTTCGGTCCCTGGGTCGAGGTGCCCGAGCCGGTGTTTCGCACCTATCTGGCAACTGTCGACGACCCGGCCCAGCCCTTCGGTCCTGCCGAGGGGCTTCTGGCCAATGCCCTGCCCCTGTTCGAAGAAGACGCCGAAGGTGCGGTCACGCTGGCCCTGCCCGATCCAGCGCAGCGCCCGCAGGTGACGGCGACAGACGGGCCGCTGGCCGAAGCGCAGGCGATGGGACTCTCCTTTGACGACCTGTTGGAGATCTACGCCGCCTGCGGCGACGACATCCGCCCCCATCTCGCCGCAGATTGAGGCAACGCGCCGCGCTTGACGCGCCCGCGAAAGCCCGGCACATGCCCTGCCATGACCAAGCTCGCCCTCATAACCGGCGCCTCTCGTGGCCTGGGCTTTGCCCTGGCCGAGGCCCTTGCGCCCGATCATCACATCATCGCCGTGGCCCGTACCGTTGGCGGGCTCGAAGAGCTCGACGACCGCATCAAGGCAAAGGGCGGACAAGCCACCCTGGCGCCGATGGATGTCACCGATCGCGACGCGATGGCCCACCTGTGCCGTTCGATCCACGACCGGTGGTCGCCCCAGACGCCCGAGGGCGAGGGCACGCTGGCGCTCTGGGCACATACGGCGGTCCATGCCAGCGCACTGACCCCTGCCATTCATATCGATCCGAAGGAATGGCAGAAGTCGCTGGCCACAAATGCCGACGCAATGGGCCACCTGGTGCCCTTCGTCGCGCCCCTGCTGGGCGCCACCGGGCAGGCGCTGTTCTTCGACGATCCCGTGAAGGGGCAGAAATTCTACGGTCTCTACGGCACCACAAAGGCCGCGCAGATCGCCCTGGCCCGCAGCTGGGCCGCGGAATCCGAACGCACCGGCCCCCGGGTTCATGTGCTGGAACCGCGCCCGATGGCCACCGCCGTCCGGGCCCGCTTTCATCCGGGTGAAAACCGCGACGCCCTGGCCACGCCAGAGGCAGAGGCGGCGCGCCTGCTGGCCACACTGGCCTGACAATTCGTGGCTTCGGCACCTCGCCCGTGAGGTGCCGGACGCAACCGGCCATCATAGGGTTGCAACGCAGGCGCCCCAGCCCCTAGAGAAGAACAAACCAGCACGGGCACGCCTTTCATGCGCATTCTCATCACCAACGACGACGGCATCAACGCGCCGGGTCTCAAGGTTCTTTCCGACATCGCCGCCGACCTGGCCGGACCTTCGGGCGAGGTCTGGACCGTCGCCCCCGCCTTTGAACAATCGGGCGTGGCGCATTGCATCTCCTACAGCCACCCGACGATGATCGCCCAGTTGGGCGAACGCACCTATGCCGCCGAGGGCAGCCCCGCGGACTGCGTGCTGGCCGGGTTGCACGACGTGCTGAAGGACAATCCGCCGGACCTGGTACTGTCGGGCGTGAACCGGGGCAACAACTCTGCCGAAAACGCGCTTTATTCCGGCACGCTGGGCGGCGCGATGGAGGCCGCACTGCAGGGTCTGCCCGCCATTGCGCTGTCACAATACTACGGCCCCGCAAACGCCCAGGCCAACAATCCTTTCGAGGCCTCGGCGAAGCATGGCGCCGCCACGGTGCGTGCCATTCTGGCCGCCGATCCGGCCCACGCGGGTGGCTACCGCCGTTTCTACAACGTGAACTTCCCGCCGGTTCCGGCCGCCGACGTGGCAGGCACCACCGTCGCGCCACAGGGCCTGCGCCGCGACACTCGCTTTTCGGTCGAGGCGACACATTCCCCGTCCGGCCGGCGATTCCTCTGGGTGCGCGGCGGCGACCAACGGGCCCCGACCGACAGCGGCACCGACGCGAACATGAACCTCAAGGGTTGGATCACGGTCACGCCGATGCTGGCCGACCTGACCGACCACGCCGCGCTGAACAGCCTGAAAGACGCCTTTTCATGAGCTTCGACGCCGAAGCCAAGATGCAATTCCTGTTTGCGCTGCGCTCCAAGGGCGTGACGGACAAAGCCGTGCTGAACGCAATGGAACGCGTCGACCGCGGGCGGTTCATCCAGGGCTATTTCACCGACCGCGCCTATGACGACATGCCCTTGCCCATTGCCTGTGGGCAGACCATCTCTCAGCCCTCGGTCGTGGGCCTGATGACCCAGGCACTGAAGATCGGACCGCGCGACAAGGTGCTGGAGGTGGGCACCGGCTCCGGCTACCAGGCGGCGATCCTGTCCCAGCTGGCACGGCGGGTCTACACGGTCGACCGGCACCGACGGCTGGTCCATGCGGCGCGGGCAGTTTTCGACGCGCTGGAACTGTCCAATATCACCGCCTTCACCGCCGATGGGTCCTTCGGATTGCCCGACCAGGCGCCCTTTGACCGCATTATTGTGACTGCAGCCGCCGAAGACCCGCCCGGCCCCCTATTGGCGCAACTGAAGATTGGCGGTATCATGGTCGTGCCGGTGGGCCAGTCCGACGCCGTGCAAAGCCTGATCCGCGTGACGCGGACGGACAGCGGGTACGAGTATCACGAGATGCGCCCGGTGCGTTTCGTTCCGCTGGTCGAAGGGCTTGGCAAGGACTGACCGCGTGGCGCGGTGTCGGACAGGCGCCGCCAACCTGTGACGCCCCGGAGACAAGGGGTGCATGTGAGGATATCGAGATGAGACTTGCCTCCCGCCCCATGACGGCGCTTGCCCTTGTTGCCATGCTTTCCGCCTGTTCCGACGGGCTCGATTTCGACCTGCGCGGCGGGATCGGTGGCGGCGTCGACACGACCGATGCCGCGCTCAAGGCCACCACAGACCGGCCCGAGCCGGACAACCGCGGCATCATTTCCTACCCCAGCTACCAGGTCGCCGTCGCCCAGCGGGGTGACACGCTGGCCGACGTGGCCGCGCGCATCGGTCTGCCCGCGGACGAGCTGGGCCGTTACAACGGCATCCGCCCGAACGATCCGCTGCGCCAGGGCGAAATCGTCGCCCTGCCTCGTCGCGTGGCCGAACCCTCGCCCTCTACCGGCGCGACGACCACCGGCCCGATCCGCCCGCCGTCCAGCGTGGACGTGACCACCCTGGCCTCCAACGCCATCGACGGCGCGCCGGACACCTCGCGCCGCTCCGCCGACCCGCAGACCGGCGTCGAACCCGTCCGTCACAAGGTCGCCCGCGGCGAGACCGCCTTTACCATCGCCCGGCTCTACAACGTGTCGCCACGCGCCCTGTCCGAGTGGAACGGGTTGGACCGGGATTTCTCGATCCGGGAGGGCCAGTTCCTGCTGATCCCCGTCGCCAAGCCGACGGAGCCGCGCAGCAGCGAACCCGCAACCACGCCCCCGGGGTCGGGTTCGCCCACGCCGGTGCCCCCCTCGGCGGCCGCGCCCCTGCCTGCCGAGACACCGGAACCCCGCGGCACAGCAGATCCGACGCCCAAGCCCGAGGAACCCGTGGCCGACATCGGCCAGAACAAGGCCAAGGCCAAGGCCAGCATGACCATGCCGGTACAGGGAGCGATCATCCGCGAATACAACCCCGGCTCGAACCCCGGCATCGACATCAGCGCATCGCCCGGCACGCCGGTTTCGGCCGCAGCCGCCGGGTCGGTCATCAGCGTGTCGAAAAAGACCAACGGGTCCAGCTTCATCATCGTCCGTCACCCGGACAACGTGAACACCGTCTACCTGAACGTGGCCGACATCAGCGTCAGTGTCGGCGACTCCGTCAGCCGAGGGCAACAGATCGCCCGCGTCGCCCCGGGCGAGGTCGGCTTCCTGCACTTCGAGGTGCGCCAGGGCCTCGACAGCGCAGACCCGATGTCCTACCTGCGCTGATTTCGCAATGGATAGGCAGGCCCCGCTGCTCAGCGACGGGGCCCGTCTATTCACAGCCCGACGGTTTCAATCCGGATCTGGTCCTTTGGACCAAAGCGCGACATGCGCGGGTGCCGGGAAACGCACGCTGCCATCCGCGTCGACGAACCGGCTCAACCGCTGCTCCGCAGCCGCGACCAGCGCCTCGAATCCTGCGTCATCGATGAACTCCGACAGGGTCCATCCGCGTACATCCGTGCGTACCCAATCCCGGATCGAGGCAAAGCGCGCCGTCCCGGTCGGGGTCGTGACACGCGCTCCGCCCAAGCCGCCCGCCTCAAGCACCTCTGAAAAGGCCGTCAGGTCGCCCAGAACAAAGGGCGCGCGCAGCGCCCCGGCGGCGTCGGCGCCGAACATCTCTTCGATCAGCGCGATCATGGCGGCATAACCCGGCGAATTCGCTGCGCGGTCCCAGACCGACAGGGCAATCCTGCCGCCGGGCCGCAGCACGCGCCGCATTTCGCCAAGCGCCGCGACGCGATCGTCAAAGAACATCAGGCCGAACTGGCACAGCACGATGTCAAAGCTCTCCGGCGGAAAGGGCAGTTCTTCGGCCCCGCCTTCCTCCCAGGTGATGCCATCTCCATGAGAGCGGGCCACGGAAATCATGCCGTCGTTGCGGTCGATCCCTGTTACATGTCCCGCGTCACCGGCCCGGCGCGCCGCCTCTCGGGTCGTGGCCCCTGTTCCGCAGGCAACGTCCAGAACGCGATTGCCCTTCGCGATCCCGGCCGCATCACACAATGGCCCGGCCCAGGCGCCGAACAGGGCCGGCACAAAGAAGGCGTCATAGATTTCGGCAGCCGAGGTCGACAATTGCCCGGCTGTTGCAGTGGATGTGGTCATGGCTCCCCCTCCGAGGCTGTTGGAACACATCCCTAAGGTGACGTAGACGCCCCTGTCCGGTATAGTCCAAGATCTGTAGCAAGGAGGGCCGGCGTGAAAACCTACGGCCAGTTCTGTCCGGTCGCCAAGGCGGCAGAGCTCTTTTGCGAGCGTTGGAATGCGCTGATCATTCGCGATCTTGCCGCCGGCCCGCGCCGCTTCAGCGCGCTGCAACGCGGTGTGCCGCTGATGTCCCCTTCCTTGCTGTCCTCCCGCCTGAAATGGCTCATCGAGGAAGGCGTCATCGAACGCTGCGAGCTGGGAGACAAGCACGCCGGCTACCGCCTGACCGAAGCCGGGGCCGAGTTCATACCGCTGGTCGAGGCCCTTGGCATCTGGGGCCAGCGCTGGACCCGCCGGGCGCTCGAGGAACACGAAATCGACCTTGGCCTGCTTGTCTGGGGGCTCGAAAGCGGGACCGATCCCGGTGCATTCGGCGGCAGGCGCTGCCTGATCCGGCTCGACCTGACCGACCAGATCACTGCCAAGCGCTACTGGTGGTTCCTGAACCAGAAAGGCACCTGCGAACTCTGCGTCGAGGACCCGGGCGGCGAGGTGAACCTCTACCTGGCCTGTACCCTGCCGGATGCAATATACCTCCTGCGCGGAGACATCACCCCCGGCAAGGCAATCGACACCCAGCGGCTGGAGGTGCTCGGGGACGGCTGGGCCCGGGCGCATTTCACCGACTGGCTCAACCTTGGTCCGCTGACACAGATCCGATCACGCCACGACGACGAGGCCCGGAACCTCAGCCCAGAGACACGCCCTTCCGACCCGCCAGATCCGTAAAGAACTGCCAGGCCACCCTGCCCGACCGCGCCCCGCGCGTCGCCTGCCATTCGACCGCCTCGGCGCGCAGCTCTTCCTCGGCCACGCTGACACCATAGGCATCGCAATAGCCCCGGATCATCTCCAGGTACTCGTCCTGCGAACAGGGGTGAAAGCCCAGCCACAATCCGAAACGATCCGAGAGAGAGACCTTCTCCTCGACCGCCTCTGACGGGTTGATGGCCGTGGACCGTTCGTTCTCGATCATGTCGCGCGGCATCAGGTGGCGGCGGTTGGAGGTGGCATAGAACAGCACGTTCTCGGGCCGCCCTTCGATCCCGCCGTCCAGCACCGCCTTGAGGCTCTTGTAGTGCTCGTCATCGTGGCTGAACGACAGGTCGTCACAGAACAGAACAAAGCGATGCTCGGTGACCCGCAGCACGTTCAGCAGCCGACCGACAGAGGCCAGATCCTCGCGCTGCAGCTCGACCAGTTTCAGGTCATGCCCCTCGGCGCGCACGGCGGCGTGGATCGCCTTGACGATGCTCGACTTGCCCATGCCCCGCGCCCCCCAGAGGAGCGCGTTGTTGGCCGGCAGACCGCGCGCGAACTGGCGGGTGTTTTCCAGCAGCGTATCCCGCGACCGATCGATCCCGACCAGCAGTTCCAGCGGGATGCGGTTGACCTGTGGCACCGGCACCAGCCGGTCGGGTTCAACATGCCAGACAAAGGCCTCAGCCCCGTCGAATTCAGGCTCCGCCTGCGGTGCGGGCGACATCCGTTCCAGTGCCGCGGCGATGCGTTCCAGCGCCGCGGTTCTCTTGCCTTTCATACCGCTCATTTCTGGCGGCCCTCGCCTTCTTCGAATTCTTCCTCGTCGAACTCGTCCATCAGCGGGTCGTTCTCGGTGTCCGGTTCTTCCTCGAACCACAGGCCCTGCGCCTTGAGATCGGCCTCGCGCTTTTTCTCGACCCGGCGCACCAGGATGATCGAGATCTCGTAGAGACCGTAGACCACCGTGAAAAGGATCACCTGCGTGACCACGTCCGGCGGTGTCACCAGCGCGGCCAGCACCAGGATGCCGACCATCGCGTATTTTCGCACGCTGCCCAGGCCATCGGCCGAGACAAGCCCGGCCTTGCCCATCAGCGTCAGCAGGACCGGCAACTGGAAGCAAAGACCAAAGGCCATGATGAAAACAAGCGATGTCTGCAGGCTTTCGTTGACCTTGCCGAAGAAGGTGATCTTCAGCCCCTCGGTGGTCTCTGGCACCACGGCGGCCGCGATCCCGTCCGGGTCGACCGTGCCCGACATGAGATTGGCAAAGACCGACGGCGCATCTGTGAAGCCCAGGAAAAAGGCCATCGCCAGCGGCGTCACAACGAAATGCGCAAAGCTCGCCCCCAGCAGGAACATGACCGGCGAGGCAACGAGGAAGGGCAGAAAGGCGCTTTTCTCGGACCGGTAGAGGCCCGGCGCCACGAAACGCCACATCTGGTGCGCGATGACTGGAAAGGCCATCGCGAAGCCAAAGACCAGGCCGATGCGGAACAGCACGAACAGGTACTCCTGCGGGCTTGTGTATTGCAACGTCGGCGAGGGGTCCCCCAGCGCGCGCAGCGTCGTCTCGATGGGGACCAGCAGGAACCGCAGGATGTGTTCGGCGATGAAATCGCCGCCCAGCGGGATGAAACAGATGCAGATACCGATCAGCAGTGCCACCACCGACCGGATCAACCGCGTGCGCAGTTCTGCCAGATGCTCGATCAGCGGGGCCGAGCTGTCCTCGATCTCGTCCTGGGCATTGTTCATGCCGTCTTGTCCCCTTCGTCCGGGGCCGCCTTGGGCGCGGCCGCCTCATCGGAGGCCTGCAGAGAAGCCTCCAGTTCCTCGGCCCGGCGCGCGGCCTCTTCGGCCTCGCGCTGCTTGCGCTCAGCGGCCTTGCGCGCGGCGTTGGCCTCGATCTTCTTCTTGGCCTCGTCGCGTTCCTTGGCCAGTTTGCCGGTCTCGCTGTCCGGGTCCAGGTTGGTCATGGACTTGGCGGCGTCCTTGACGCCGTCCATCGCGCTGCTGACCGGGTTCGTGGCCGTCTTGAAAGTCTTGGCCACGTCGCGCACGCCGGTTTCATCCGCCGCATCGTTCATCGCGCGGCTGAACTCGCGCGCCATGCCGCGCGCCTTGCCCATGAACCGGCCGACGTTGCGAAAGAGCACCGGCAGGTCCTTGGGACCGACGATGATCAGCGCAACGATGCCGATGACCAGCAGTTCGCCGAAGCCGAGATCGAACATGGTGACTTACACCTTGTCCTTGTCTTTGGCTTCCTCTTCGGGCGTGACGTCCTTGGCCTCTTCGGCCTTCTGGTCTTCCAGCTCCTGCTGGCCGTCGCTCACGCCCTTCTTGAAGGCGGTGATGCCTTTGCCCACCTCGCCCATCAGCGACGAGATCTTGCCGCGGCCGAACAGCACCAGCACGACAACGGCGATCAGCAGAAGGCCGGGAAGGCCGATGTTTCCGATACCCATGATATCTCTCCTCAGGTCGGCGGAGGCCGCACCGGCTCCGCGCATCAATGCCACTGCGGCTATCTAAAGGGACTTTCAGCCCCGAAAAAGGGCCAAAGCGCAGTGCTCGCGCACTCGTTTTGTCATGAGCTTGTCAGTTGTCAGGATTTTGTCAGTATGTCCGTAGGAATTTGCCCGGAATCGGGTGCCCGGATACGGGCCGACAGGCCCGTGTGCCGGCGTCTCCGACCGGTTGGACAAGCGAAAGGACGCAGGCGGATGAACCGCAAGGACCGGCTCTACGCGCTGACCCAGCGCCTGCGCGACGGCAAGCTGCACACCGCCGAGGCGATGGCACAGGATCTTGGCGTCTCGGTGCGCACGATCTACCGCGACATGGAGGTACTGGCCGCCTCCGGGGTGCCGGTCGAGGGCGCGCGCGGATACGGCTACACGGTGCAAGCGGCGATCACCCTGCCACCGCTGAACCTGACCGAAGATGAGCTGGAGGCGCTGCACCTCGCATTGGCCGCGCTGGGAGCCTCCGACCTGCCGGAACAGGCCGGGGCGGCGCGCTCCCTGGCGGCCAAGATCGAGGCGGTCCTGCCCGAGGATGCGGGCCCCGCGCCCGCCCCTTTCGGATTTGCCACGGAATCCTTTGCCGAGGCGGCGCGCGGTTTCGTCCATATGCCGGTGATCCGCGCCGCGATCCGCGCACGTCAGCGCCTGCGGGTGAACACCGCTGGCAAGAGCCACGACATCCGCCCCCTGCACCTGGACTACTTCGGCCGTGTCTGGACCTGTGTCGGCTGGGACGAAACCGAGGCGCGCTTCCTCAGCCTCCGCGTCGACCGGATCGACGATCTCACGCCGCTGCCCGGCTTGTTCGTGGACGAACCGGGCAAGACGCTGGCCGACTGGCGGCGCGGCACATCCAGGTGAGCCGGACATGAAGCGACCCCGGTGCCGTGGAACGGCACCGGGGTCTTCTGGTCAGGCGCGGTCGGGAGAAAATGGGGATGACCGCGCTTGGACCAGCCCGAAATCAGTACTTGTAGGCCGAACCGCCGTAGCCGCCCGAGTAGCCCCCGGTATAGCCGCCGCTGTGACCGGCATAGCCACCGCCATAGCCCAGGGTCGGCACCTTCTTGTGGCTGCCAAAAGCGGGCGCCTTGTAGCCGTGGCCCTTGGCCGGCTTGTAGCTGTCATGGCCGCCGTTGTAGCCGGTCTTGACGTCCTGGTAGCCACTGACGATGCAGGTCCAGGGCGCGCTCTGGTCGCCGCCGATCTTGATGATCTCGCGGGAGAAGGTCGAGAACTCGTTGGTGGTCTTGGCGTAATTCTGCACGCACTCCATCTGCCCGACATAGGCGGTGTTCCAGTCGGCATAGCCGTAGCTTTCATGCGCCGCGGCGGTCCATGTCTGGATGGTCACGATCTTGGCTTGCTGCTGGGAATGGCCATAGCCCATCGCGGTGATCTTGTCCCCCTGCCCTGCGGCAGCGGAGGTGGCGGTCAGGGCGAGGGCGGCGAAGGCGATCTTGGCAAAGTTTTTCACGGGTCTGTTCCTTTGAATAAAGTGCTTGGTCCTGGGTCCTTGGTCCGTCCGGGGCGGTTGCGTCCTGCCTTGGTCCGAACGTCGAATATGAGACGCAAGATAGGCGGTGATCCTTGGGGCGCGCAGGTGTGGAAAACCCCCGCTCTCCGACAAGCCCCTGAAATCGCTTAGAAGATCCCCAAAATAAATCGCGATCGAACAGAAAAAAGCCCCGCGTCCGGTGTGGACGCGGGGCTGATCTTGACCGTCTGGCCTTGCCGTGGATCAGGCGGAGGCCCGGTAGATATTGTCGATGTTCGCCGCCAGCGCCGCGTTGAATTCCGCATCCGACATCTGCTTGGTCAGCCCCTCGGCCAAGGCGCGGCTGAACGAGGCAATCATCTTGGGCTGGCGCGCAAGGCGCTCACAGGCTTCCTCGGTGGAATACCCCCCGGACAGGGCCACCACGCGGATCACGCGGGGATGGTCGGCCAGCTCGTCGTAAAGACCATCCTCGGAGGGGATCGTCAGTTTCAACATCACGTTTTGACCCTCGGCCAGCTGATCAAGATGCGCCTTGATCTCGGCCTTGAGCAGCGCCTCTGCCTCGGCCTTGGTCGCCGAGTTGATGTCGACTTCGGGTTCCAGGATCGGCACCAGACCCGCCGCAACGACGGTCTTGCCCAGTTCGAACTGCTGCGCGACGATCGCCTTGATGCCTTCGGGGTTCGCCTCGTGAATGACAGAGCGCTCCTTGGTGCCGAAGATACCGAACTCGGCCGCCTCTTCCAGGGTTTCCTTAATCCCCGGGATCGGCTTCATCATCTGGACGCCGTTTGCCTTGTCCTCCAGCCCCTTGTCGATCTTGAGGAAAGGCACGATGCCGCGCACGTCCCAGAGCGCCTGCGGCGTCGGCCGGCCTTCGACCTCGCCGCGCATTGTACGCTCGAACAGGATGGCACCGATGACCTTGGCATTGGTGAAATCCGGGGCCGTGATGATTCGGCTGCGCATCTTGTGGATCTCGCCGAACATGGCGTCTTCGCCGTCATACATGTCTTCGGTCACGCCATAGAGGCGCAGCGCCTTGGGCGTCGACCCCCCGGACTGATCCAGCGCGGCGATGAATCCCGCTCCGGTGCGCATCTGTTCGACCTGTTTGGCAAAGGTGGCGGCGTCCTGTCCCATGAAATCCTCGTGTGATGAGAAGAAAGGCGTTTATTTGCTTCGATAGCGCAGGCGGTGCGATGGGTATAGTGGCCACGACAATGGTTATCGCTAACTGCGACCCACAGACGGTTTTTCGCGGTTTTTTCGCCTCAACGACGCGTCACCCGCAGCCAGATCCCGTCGCGCGACCGAACGGTCAGGTGCGCCTCTGGCACCGGTTCGCACCCATCGACAGGATCCACCCGGAGGTCACGTAGGATCAGCGAAAGCAGCAAGACACCTTCGACCATCGCGAACCCCGCCCCGGTGCAGACACGCGGCCCGGCGGAAAAGGGCATGTAGGCCACGCGCCCGCAACGCTTGCCGTTCTCGGTCTGCCAGCGGGCAGGATCGAACCCGTCCGGGTTGTCCCACAACGCCTCGTGGCGGTGCAGATGCCAAGGGCTGAGCACCATTTGCGATCCCTTGGCAATGTCGCGGTCGCGGAACCGTTCCGGACAGGTGGTTTCGCGCACCATCATCGGGACCGGCGGATAGAGACGCAGCGCCTCGCGGAACACGTCGCGCGACATGCGCAATTTCGAGATGTCGGCGAAATCGCAACTGTTCAGAACCTGTGCCTCTGCGGCGACGCGATCCTGCCAGTCGGGATGCGTGGCCAAGAGGTACAGCGCCCACCCCAGGGCCGAGGCGCTGGTCTCATGACCGGCAAGGAAAAAGATCGCCACCTGGTCGACCATCTCTTCTGCGCTGAAGGTCTGGCCCGTCTCGGGATCGCGTGTCGTCATGATCTTGGTGGCCAGATCGTCGGGCGCGGTCCCGGCGGCGATGGCCCTTTGCCGGTCTTCGGTCAGGCGGGTGATGAGAGTGCGAATCCGCAGCGCGGCGGCCTTGGTATCGCGCCGGAAAAACCTTGGCATCCAGCGCGGCACGGGGACAAAGGCGGCCAGGTTCAGGATCGGCTGGCTGCGCTGGTAGGCACGGAACTCGTGAAAGACCTCCTGCGCGATCTCATCCTCGATCGGGATGGAAAACAGGGTGCGAAAGATCACGTCCGCCGCCGCGTGACTGGCGATCTCTTCGATTTCCACCTCTTCCCCGGCTCGCGCCGTCAAACGCGCCAGCGCCGACTGCGCAGCGTCCCACATGGCAGGATAGGTCTCGCGCAGGCGCCCGCCCTCGAAGGCCGGGTCGATGATGCGTCTTTGCCGCTGCCAGGTGTCACCGTTGGTCAGGAAGACGGACTCGCCCAGCAGCGGCCGCAGCCCCTCGCCGATGCGGTCGGACTTGGGGAAGTCCATCGGGCGGTCCTTGAGCACCGTCTTCACCAGGTCCGGCTGGTTCAGCAGGTAGGACCGGAAGAAGGGCGTGCGGAACTCGGCCATCTTGGCACGGTACAGTCGCGAGGGCTGGGCCGAGAGGATGTCCTGCCGAAAGAGTTTGACGTAGCGCCAGAGCGAGACCCTGTCAGGCCGCGCCGCCGGTTTCGGTGGGGTCATGCGGCAATGCTCGTGTATTTCGACACCGCCACGTCGATCCGGCTGGCTGAAGGCGGACGCCCTGTATAACGGGCGCCCAGGCTGATCGGTCCGGCGGTGATCTGGAAATAATCGTAGTCCAGCGGCCGGTCGAAGGCACAAAGGTACTGGAAATGCAGGCGGAAGAACTTCCACCGCAGTTCCTGCCACCGCTCTGGCGACAGCGAACGGGTGAACTGCGCCGAAAAGACCAGCGGCCAGCGTTTGTCCTCTGGCGCCACGCCAGAAACGCTGACCGGATCGCAAAGCGCAAAGGCACAGCCGTCACCCGGCGCCGTCACATCGACCCAGGTCACATCCTCGCGCGCGCTGAGAAAGCGCAGGTCCGCCCGAAGCCGGTGCGCGTCGCGCAGGAAGGACACCATCGGCACAACCTGTCCAAGGCTGAGAAAGGCCAGTTCCGGCCCGTTGGCGGGCACGCGTCCGTCGCGGATCAGGTCGGCCAGGATCGAAACCGCAAGATGTGCACCGGAGGAATGGCCGACCACCAGCACCTCGTCCACGTCATCACGCAGCGCGGCGGCAATAATCGTGGCAAATTCGCCCATGCGCGCCTCCAGCTCGGGCGGGTTTGCCCCCCGGAAACGGGCCGAAAAGGCGTAGTCATGCATCAGGTAGTAGGCGAATAGCTTGCCGTCCTTCGCTTTGAACCAGCGCAAAAGGCCCCAGGCGGTTCCGATCCAGGCGACAAGGCCCGGAACGGTTGCGCCGATGCCCAGCCAGGGCGACAGCAATCCGAAAAGCGCAAAAACCGCCCACCCCGCCAACAGGGTCATTACCAACTGCAGCAAGAGCATTCCAATCGGGTAAAGCGCGGCAATCACCGGCCCCTTTCGCAGCCGCATCAACCGGAACAGCGCCCCGGTGGCAATGTACTCCCATGCGGTGCGGACAAGCTGACCATAGGTAGCGAGGATGGAGGTCGACATGCTGTCCCGCACGATGTCGGACCAGACCAGAACCTCGACATCTGTCGTGACCCGCTGGCCTGCCGTATCGCATGCGACGTGCCAGCCATAGAGACCGCCGGTGCGCTTGGGATTCAGCGCGATCTCATACCCGGAGATCGCCGCCTGCGCGGCGCCCTCCTTGCGGTAGAGTTCGCGGTAACGGCGAGGGTGAATCGGGTCATAGCCCGGAATGTAGAAGACCCGGCGACTTCTGACGTCCTGCGATGTTTCGGCCTGGTCAATGCCCATCGTCCGCACCTCATTGTTGCGACAATGGTAACGAGGCTTTCCGGCAAGAGTAAGGCAGCTACCCGCCTCAGCCCAGGGTCGCCAGTGCCGGGAAGGTTTCCAGCAGCCAGAAGGACAGTGCCGAGAACCCGCCCGTCAGCATCAGCAGACCGATGGTCCACAGAAGCAGGCCCATCGCCCGTTCGATCTGTTCCATGTGCCGTTTCATCCAGCCCATGACACCGCCCAGACGCGGCAGGAACGCCGCGACCAGAAGAAAGGGAATGCCCAGACCCGCCGCGTAGACCGCCAGCAGAAGCGTGCCGCGCGTCACCGAAGCCTCGGAGGCCGCAAGGCTCAGGATCGCGCCCAGTTGCGGGCCTATGCAGGGCGTCCAGCCAAAAGCGAAGGCAAGACCCAGGATATAGGCGCCAAAGGCCGAACCGCCCCGGTCGCCCGCATCCAGCCGCGCCTCGCGGTCTAGAAACCCGATCCGGTAGACGCCGACGAAATGGGCCCCAAAGACCATGACGGTGATGCCCGCAGCGGTGTTGAACCACTCCTGGTACTGCAGAAAGGCTGCCCCCACCGCCGAAGCGGCGAACCCCATCAGCAGAAAGACCGTCGACAGGCCCAGCACGAAGAATAGCGCCGGCATCAGTGCCTTGTTTCGCGTCTCACCCTCGCGGTCGCCAAGATCTGTCAGGGATACGCCACTCATGTAGGCGAGGTAAGGGGGCACGACCGGCAGAACGCAGGGGCTGAGAAAGGAAATGACACCGGCCAGAAGCGCCACGAACATGGCGGGCAAAAGCGATGCGTCGATGATCTCGATTCCGAACATGTGCCCGACATAGGCCATCGGCGCGACGGCGTCACCTGACCTCTCTGTCACATCTTCGGCATGGCGCGCGGGCGCTTTTCTTTGCCGGGACAAGCCGCTAGATCAGGTGCATGACCCATGAACTAGACGCCCTCGGCCTGCTCTGCCCCCTGCCCGTTCTGAAGGCCCGCAAACGTCTGCAGGGCATCGCCGCTGGCGAGGTGCTGGTTCTGATGACCGACGATCCGGCGGCAGTGGTGGACGTGCCGCATTTCTGTGCCGAGGCCGGGCATGTCCTTGAGGGGCACGAGGAAGAGGCCGGGAGCATAACCTGGCGCATTCGCAAGGGATAATCCGCCCTTTGCGTCGGTTTCAGTGCTGCTCGGGCGGACATCTCGCTTGGTGAGAAAGAGATTGCCTGTATAACGAATGAACTATTTGGTTGCCCGCGTGTGGTTGGCCACTCTTCAGTTTGTTTCAAAGGATACGATCATGGGCAGCTTCACGGCTACATACTCCGTCACCTATCAGAACGGTGCCCTAACGGGCGCCGCGGTCCAGGGGCCGTTCAACACGGTCTTGACGGATGGTGACGCCGACACCAGTTTCGAGATCGGCGACAGCGTCAACGCGTTCTCATATGACTATACCTACGTCGGTACGGCGGTCGTGAACGGCAAGGTCTGGCCGGTGTTCAACTGGGACTTCGATCCGACCTATGACGTCGTCTTCATGGACGAGGTCCCTGTTGGCCCACCGCCCACCTACACTGACAATGGCGCGACCTTCACCGGCGCCTGCTTTGCCCCCGGCACGCTGATCGCAACGCCCGAAGGCGAGACCGCTGTGGAGCAACTGAAGATCGGCGACCGGATCGCGACAGAGGAAAAAGGCACAACAGAGGTCGTCTGGATCGGTGTCGTGACACGGCCAACGGCGGTCGCGGGCAACGCCCTGCAGGCCGTCTGCGTCCAAGCCGGAGCCCTTGGCGGCGGCCTGCCCCACAACGATCTGACCGTCACCGCCGATCACGGGCTGATCGTGGACGGCCATGTGATCAACGCGGCGGCGTTGGTGAACGGCGACAGCATCGCATTTGTGCCGCTCTCGCAGCTGCCCGAGCATGTGACCTATTACCATGTCGAGACCGCGGCACATGAGGTCATCCTGGCCAACGGCGCCCCGGCCGAAACACTCGTGGACGCGGTCGCCCGCAGCCAGTTCGACAATTTCCAGGAATATCTAGATCTCTACGCGGCCGAGCGGGTCATTCCCGAAATGCGCCGGCCCCGCGTCTCGTCACGGCGCATGGTGCCCGCCGATATCCGCGACCGGCTGGACCGCGCGATCGAGGCGCGCCGTCTGAGCGCCTGAGCCGCAGCCCCCTCCAGAACGAAGAAGGCCCCGCCGGTTCGGCGGGGCCTTTTCTGTTTCAGCAAGTCCGGATCAGCGACCCAGGGACCACCAACCGCGCCGCTTGGGCTTGTCCTCGGCCTCGGCGGTTTCCGTCACGGGTTCGGGCGCCTCCTCGGCCACAGGCTCCGCTGGCGCTTCGGCGGTTTCCGACGCGGCCTCTGCTTCCGGGGCGTCCTCGACGGCGTCCTCGGATGCCGCGGCCGGAGCCGCAGTGGTTTCCGCGACCGGAGTCCCGACCACGGCGGCAATCACGTCAGACGCCTTGCGACGGGTGCGCGCGGGCTTGGGCTTGTCCTCGACCGTTTCGGCTGCGGCCTCGGCCGGGGCTTCGCTTACTTCGGCCTCGGGCGCTTTCGCTGTCTCTGCCACGGGCGCGACCTCGGCAGCCGGTTCCGCCGCTTCGGCGACGGGCGCTTCGGTCACTTCCGGCGTCGGCTCCGGAGTCGCTTCGGGCTTGGCCGTTTCAGCTTCGGCGTCTGCCGCCTTGTCCTGTTCGGGCTCGCTCTGGGTTTCGGCAGGCTTGCTGCGCGAGCGGCGCGACCGTGTGCGGGTCCGCTTGGGCTTGGCAGCTTCCTCACCCTCGTCGGCCTTGGGCGCATCCGCCTCTACGGCCTCAGAGGTCTTGGCCTCATCCGCTGCCTCGGCAACTTCGGCAGGCTTCTCGGCCTCCTTCGGCGCGTCGTCCTTGTCGGTGCTCCCCTCGGCGCCCGTGTCCGCCCCCTCGCCATTGTCCTTGGACTTCGACTTGCGGCGGCGGCGGCGGCGGCGCTTCTTGGGCTTGCCCTCGTCGCCGTTCTCGTCAGAGGGCGTCTCCGGCTTTTCGGCCTGGGGCGTCTCTGCCTCTTCTTCCGGTTCGGCCTCGGTGTCCTCGTCCACCTGGTCCATCAACGAGGTGTCAACCGACACCACGGGCGCGGTGGCCTCGGGCACGACGCGGGTCGCGGTCTTGAACTTCTCCATCGAAAAGTCGGGCGCGACCAGGTGCGGGTCCCCCTCGACACGTACGGACATGCCGTAACGCGCCTCGATCATGGCAACGTGCTCGCGCTTCTGGTTCATCAGGTAGTTGGCGATGCCGATGGGGCATTTCACCAGCACCTCGCGCGAGCGGCGACGCACACCTTCTTCCTCGATCTGGCGCAGGATCTGCAGCGCCATGTTGTCATCCGAGCGGATCAGACCGGTCCCGTGGCAGGCCGCGCAGGGCTGGGTCGTCGCCTCGATCATACCGGGGCGCAGACGCTGGCGCGACATTTCCAACAGACCAAAGCCGGAAATGCGGCCCACCTGGATGCGGGCGCGATCGGTCTTCAGCTTGTCCTTCAGCTTCTTCTCGACGGCGGCGTTGTTCTTGCGCTCGTCCATGTCGATGAAGTCGATGACGATCAGGCCCGCGAGGTCGCGCAGGCGCAGCTGGCGCGCCACCTCCTCGGCGGCCTCCAGGTTCGTCTTGAGCGCGGTCTCCTCGATGGAACCTTCCTTGGTCGCACGGCCCGAGTTCACGTCGATGGCCACCAGCGCCTCGGTCACGCCGATCACGATGTAACCACCGGATTTCAGTTGCACCGTCGGGTTGAACATACCGCCAAGGTAGCTTTCCACCTGATAGCGCGCGAACAGCGGCATCTGGTCAGTGTAATGCTTCACGTTCTTGGCGTGGGACGGCATGATCATCTTCATGAAGTCCTTCGCGACCCGGTATCCCCGTTCGCCTTCCACATGGACTTCGTCGATTTCGCGCGAATAAAGATCCCGGATCGAGCGCTTGATGAGGTCGCCTTCCTCGTAGATCTTGGCCGGCGCGATGCTCTTCAGCGTCAGTTCGCGGATCTGTTCCCACAAACGCTGAAGGTACTCGTAGTCACGCTTGATCTCGGTCTTGGTGCGCTTGGCCCCTGCCGTCCGGATGATCAGGCCCGCGCCCTTGGGCACGTCGATCGACTGCGCGATTTCCTTGAGCTTGGATCGGTCGGTCGCATTGGTGATCTTGCGGCTGATGCCGCCGCCACGCGCGGTGTTCGGCATGAGCACACAGTAGCGGCCTGCCAGCGACAGGTAGGTGGTCAGCGCGGCGCCCTTGTTGCCGCGCTCTTCCTTGACGACCTGCACCAGCATGATCTGGCGGACCTTGATGACCTCCTGGATCTTGTAGCGGCGCGGGCGCGGCTTGCGGACCGGGCGGATGTCCTCTTCGGTGTCGTCGTCAGCCACGGACTCGATCGAGGCGTCACGCGCCGCGGCATCGTCCTTGGCGTCCGCCTCATCCTCGTCGTCAAGCTCCTCAGAGGCCTCGTCAGCACCGTCGTCCTCGGCGGTCTCTGCAGCCACCGGGGCGGCATCGGTCTCGGCCACTTCGGCGGCTTCCGGTGTTTCGCTCTCTTCCGGCGCCACAGGATCGTCACCGGTTTCCGGGTCCTGCGAGACAACGGCGGCCTCGTCCTTGGTGCCTTCGGCAATGGGACGCGGCGGCGTTTCGCCGTCGGGTGCGTCCTCGGGCTCCGCAGCTTCGGCGGTGTCTTCGCTTTCCGGGCTCGGCACAGGCTCTGCGGCAGGGTCGGTGTCCAGCGGCGTCAGCGCCTCGGTCGCCGGAGCGGGGTCCGCGGCGGTTTCGGAGCCGGGCACCTCGGGGGTCTCAGCGGGTGCGGGCACCTCGGCCGGGGCCGGATCGGCCTCGGGATCAGGCTGCACCGGGGTCTCCACGGGCGCGGGTTCCGGCGCCGGATCGGGTTCGACCGGCGTTTCCTGAGGGGCCGGATCAGCAGCGTCCGGTTCTTCGACCGGGGTCTCGTGCACGGTTTCCATCGGCGACAGGCCCTCACCCGGCGCACCGGTTTCAAGGTCGTCGTTCAGGTCGATGGTTTCCATGCCGCTGGGTTCGCGCGGCTTGGTCTCCTTGGCGGTTTCGGCCGGCTTGTCAGCCTTTTCTGCCTTGTCCGTCTTGTCGGATGCCTTCGTCGACCGCTTGCGCGAGCGCGAGCGGGACTTCTTGGGTTTATCCTCTTCCTCGGCAGCGGCGCGCGCGGCCTCTTCCTCTTCTTCCATCAGCGCCTGACGGTCGGCGATGGGGATCTGGTAATAGTCGGGGTGGATTTCCGAGAAGGCCAGGAAACCGTGACGGTTGCCGCCGTAATCGACGAACGCCGCCTGCAGCGAGGGTTCGACCCGCGTGACCTTGGCTAGATAGATGTTGCCGGCGAGCTGCCGCTTGTTCTCGGACTCGAAGTCGAATTCCTCGACCTTGTTTCCGTCCACCACCACGACGCGGGTCTCTTCCGCGTGGGTGGCATCGATGAGCATTTTCTTTGCCATGTTATCCGTTTGCACACCCAACGCACCGCCGGCCCCGGGGGGCGCGCGGCGGTTGAAGCGTGTCTTGTCTGGGCGAGATGGTGCGCGATGGCATGGCGGGAAACCGATGTCCCTGCCTCATGCCTCATGTCAGTCGCGCGCTTCATCGCGGTTCTTCTCCGACGCGCGTCTACGGCATTGGGCCGGGACGGCGCCCATTCATTGCGCCCGTCGCTTGTGGCGGTCCGGGCAGGGACTATGGCCTTGCGGCCCGATCGGTCTGGCCGGGTCCGATATGTCAGGGTCCACGGTCAGCGAAATCTTCGGCGCGGCATGTTCTGCGCGCGACCTAACCGCTAACATAAGGCCAGCGGGATGGGAATGACAATAGCGATTGCGACGCGCGCAGCCCCACGCACCGCTCTCGGCGCGTTTCAAAGGCCTCTCGCAGCGTCAGGCCGCTTGGCCCGTGAGCGCGGTGATGCCTTGCACCTCTGCCGCAGCAAACGACCACGATCGAGATCGAGCGGATCCGGCTCACCTGTGCCGACAGGCCTTGCGGCCCGACGGTCCGACACCGGCTCAACCGAAGCTGATGGCAACACTCGGCAGCGGTCCGGCGCGCAGGCACTGTCTTTCAAGCAGCGCAAGTTCCATCAAAATCAGAAGTGTGGCCTTCAAGTGGATGCCATCATTCACCTTACCGCCCGGCAACGGCCCCGGCATCACGCCTGCTATCACTTTCGATCACAGGACGGTTTCGTTTCTCCAAGGGCTGCCGGGCAGTTTGCAGGGTGGCGTAACGGGCTTTCGGCCTTACCCCATCGCCCGCAGACGCTTGATCAAAGACGAGGTGTCCCAGCGCCCCCCGCCCATTTTCTGCACGTCCTTGTAGAATTGGTCCACAAGCGCGGTCACAGGCAACGAGGCGCCATTTTCGTTCGCGGTGCGCAGGCAAATATCCAGATCCTTGCGCATCCAGTCGACAGCAAAGCCATGCTCGAATTCGTCGGCGAGCATGGTCTGGTAGCGGTTGACCATCTGCCACGACCCGGCCGCGCCGCCGCCGATCACATCGACCACTGCCGCGCCGTCCAGCCCCGCCTTCTCGGCAAAGTGCAGCCCTTCGGACAGGCCCTGCACGAGGCCGGCGATACAGATCTGGTTGACCATCTTGCACAGTTGCCCGGCGCCGCTTTCGCCCAGGCGTTTGCACAGCTTGGCATAGGATTGCATGACCGGCTCTGCAGCGTCGTATTTTGCCTGATCGCCGCCGCACATGATGACAAGCTGGCCGTTCTCGGCCCCCGCCTGCCCGCCGGACACCGGCGCATCGACGAATCCCAGGCCGCGCTCGGCGGCGAGAGAGGACAGTTCCAACGTCACCTGCTGGGACACGGTTGTATGATCGACAAAGGTCGCGCCCGAGGACATGCCGGCAAAAGCGCCGTCCTCGCCCGTGCAGATCCCGCGCAGGTCATCGTCGTTGCCGACGCAGGCCATGACGAAATCCGCGCCCTGCGCGGCCTCACGCGGGGTCGCCGCCGCCGTACCACCGAATTCGGACACCCATTTGTCGGCCTTGGCGGCGGTCCGGTTGTAGACCGTGACCTCGTGCCCGGCCTTCGCCATGTGGCCCGCCATCGGGTAGCCCATCACCCCAAGGCCCAGAAATGCCGTTTTCGCCATCGTCTTCTCCCCTCGTCGCGCCAGCCAGCCTGCCCTTGGCAAGCCCGGGCTGGCAAGTTAATCCCGTTGCGATCTGACCTAGCCCATATGGACGGAGAACGAAATGGCGGTTGTGTTCCGATGGCTGTTGCGGCTGGCCAGCCTGGCGGTCGCCCTGATCGTCATCGGCGTGGCGCTGGTCTACTACCTTGGGTCCCGCTCCTTGCCGGACTACGACAAGACCCTGCCCGTTGCCGGGATCACCGCGGATATCGAGATCGTGCGCGACAATTCCGCCGTGCCGCATATCATGGCCCTATCGGACCGGGATGCGTTCTTCGGGCTGGGGTATGTGCACGCGCAGGACCGGCTGTGGCAGCTGATGATGATGCGTCGCACCGCGCAGGGCCGCCTGTCGGAACTCTTTGGCCGTCGCACCCTGCGCACCGATACGCTGCTGCGCCGGCTGGACATCTACACTGCCGCCAAGGCCTCTGTCGAACATCAGGACCCCCGAACGCTCGACGCGCTGGAGGCCTATGCCGCGGGCATCAACGCGCGCATTGCTGAGATCAACGCCAACAGCCTTGGGCGCGGTGCGCCCGAGTTTTTCCTTTTCAACGCCGAGATCGCGCCCTGGCAACCGGCGGATTCGCTGGCGGTGATCAAGCTGATGGCGCTGCAACTCTCGGGTCAGATCGGCGAGGAGGTGCTGCGCGCCCGGACCTCGCTGCTGCTGGGCGATGAAAAACGCCTGGCAGACATCCTGCCCGACATGCCCGGCAAGGGTGTCGCCGCCCTGCCCCGCGTCGCGCAACTGCCGCAGGGCAGCGGCACGCGCCAAGCCAACGCCGCGCCCGTGGGGGGCGATTTCCTCTGGCCGGTACCGCGGCGCGGACTGGCGGGTGCGTCCAACGTATGGGCCGCCGCGCCGGACCGGTCGGCCTCGGGCGGGACGCTTTTGGCCAATGACCCGCATCTTGGTTTCACCGCGCCGACCTACTGGTATCTCGCCCGGATGCAGTTGAAATCCGGCAGCGTGATCGGCGCCTCGATTCCCGGCATTCCCGCGCTGATGGTGGGCCGGTCGGAGCAACTGGCCTGGGGAATCACCTCGTCCTACCTCGACGATCAGGATCTGTATTTCGAGGAACTGAACCCCGATGCGCCCGGCGAGTACCGCACGCCCGACGGTTTCAAGCCCTTCGAGAGCCGCCAGTCGATCATCCGCATCAAGGACGAGGCACCCGTCACGCTGAACCTGCTGTGGACGGACAACGGCCCGATCCTGCCCGCCTCGCAGTTCGACCTGGACAAGATCACGCCGCCCGGGCACCTCGTGTCGCTGGCCTGGACCGCGCTCAGCCACGAGGACACATCGGCCTCGGCCGCCATCGGGTTGATGATGTCGCAATCGGTCGAAGAGGCGATGGAAGTCTCGCGCCTCTACGTCGCACCGTCGCAGAACCTGACCCTGATCGACGAAGAGACCGTCGCGATGAAGCTGGTCGGCGCCATGCCACGCCGCGACCCCGCGCATGAAAGCCTGGGCCGCCTGCCCGCGCGCGGCTGGATCGCGGCGAACCGTTGGCAGGGGATCTTTCCCTTTTCGGCAAACCCCGAATTCCTGGCGCCCCAGGGCGGTATCGTCGGCAACACCAACAACAAGCTGGTCGACCGGGCCTTTCCCGATCACGTCAGCTTTCACTGGGGTGACAGCCAGCGGGTGCAGCGTTGGCAGACCATGATGCAGGGGCGCAAGGTCCATACCCGCGACAGTTTCGTCGAGGCCCAGCTGGACACGGTATCGCCTGCCGCGCGCACCCTGTTGCCGCTGATCGGGAGGGATCTCTGGTATACCTCCGAGGCCGCGCCCGAAGGCACGCCGGAACGCCGCCGCCAGCGCGCGCTGGACCTGCTGGCCAACTGGAACGGCGAAATGAACGAGCACCTGCCCGAACCGCTGCTCTATTCCGCCTGGCTGAGGGCGTTGCAGACCCGACTGATCCGCGACGACCTGGGCCCGCTGGCCGAAGAGTTCGACCATGTGGAACCGCTGTTCATCGAACGCGTCTTTCGCGACGTGGACGGGGCCAGCGCCTGGTGCGACGTGATCCGGTCAGCGGCGGTGGAAAGCTGCACCGACATCGCGCGGCTGGCGCTGGATGACGCGCTGATCTGGATCGAGGAACATTCCGGCAAGGCGCTGGAATCGCTGCGCTGGGGGGACGAACACTTGGCGACGCACGAACACCCGGTCCTGGGTCAGGTGCCCATCCTTCGGTACTTCGTCAACATCCGGCAAACCACCTCGGGAGGGGATCATACGCTGCAACGGGGTGTGACCTCCGGGCGCGATCCCGATCCCTTCGCCAACGTGCATGGCGCAGGCTATCGCGGCGTCTATGATTTTGCCGATCCCGACAGTTCGGTTTTTGTCTCGGCGACCGGCCAGTCGGGTCACCCGCTGTCCCGCCACTACGACGATCTCGGCCAGCTGTGGCGGCGCGGGGAATACATACCCATGTCGCTGGACGTGGGCCTAGCACGCGCTGCCTCTGTCGGGATCACCCGGCTGGTCAAACCATGAGCGAAGAGCGCGCGACCGAGGTGCTTAAAAAGCTCTGGCCTGAATGGTCGGGGCGGCTGGAAGTCTTGCGTGACGGGCCGGACACATGGGTTTACCGGCCGTCGCGCGGACGTGTGCCGGCGGTGGTCAAGCTTTGGCCACGCAAGGCCGAGGCCAAGGCCTCGCGTCAGGCTTTGCGGCAGGCCGAGCTGGCGGCGGTATTGTCACATGGCCCCTACCGCGTGCCGCGCGTTCTGTGGTTCGGCAAGGGGGCGCTGGTCATGCAAGACGCGGGCGGGCCGGATTTCCGCGACCGGCTGGAAAGCGAAGCCCCCGGTCCGCTGTTGCGGGCCGCCGGGGAATGGCTGGCCGCCTACCACGGGCTCAGCCTGCGTGAACGCAAATTCCTGCCCAAGGGACAGGTCAACTGGCTGACCCGGCTGGTGGATGCGGTCGAGGCAGGCGAGCGCAGCCCGCTAGAGGCCAAGGGGCTGGTCTCTGCCGCGCGCGCGCTCAAGGAGACACGCGCCACGGTGCGCGGCCTGCCCGCCACCCGTGCCATCACGCACCGCGACCTGACGCTCTCCAACCTCGTCAGCGGCCCCGAGGGTTCGGTCTGGGGGATCGACTTCGAGAACGCGAGAGAGGACGAGCCGCTGCGTGACGTCTTTTCGCTCGCCCTGGACGTTCTTGACTTCGCCGGGGACGAAACCGCTCTGGCAACGCTGCGCGCAGGCTATGGCGACGATGTCACCGCGCCCGAGGTCAGACTGTTCCTTCAGCGCTGTTTTGCGATCAGCGTCTGGGCCAATACGCCGGAGGCGCCCTCGAAGAGGCAGCGTCGGCGCTGGGAGATTGCCCGCGCGTTGCTGGAACGCGAGAGCGCCGTGATCTGACCCGGTTCCCTCATGACTCGTGCCTCACCACGTTGAACCCTTCCTCCGGCCCTGGTGGCACGAAGTGGCGCGAGAATTGGTGGAACTGCTCGTCCGTCACGACAAAGGGATGCGTGCCCGAGGTGTTGCGCCCGTGCAGCCGGTCGAGGCAGACCTCGTCCGGCGGTGCCAGAAGGTGCAGCCGATGCGCCGCACCCGTCGCCTCGAGTATGCCGCGCATCCAGGCGCGCTGGTCCACGGTATTGGCGGCGAAATCCAGCACTACAGAAACCCCGGCATCCAGCAGCGCCGCAACATGCGGCCCCATGACGGCCCGCAGTTTCGCCGTGCAGCGCAGATAGTCGCGCGGGGTGGCCAGCTGATCCGCGAACAAACCGTCAAGCCAGGCATCTTCGGTGATCAGCACTGTGCCCTTGGGTCGGGCCAGTTGCGCCGCAAGCGTCGATTTTCCAGCGGCAATTTTCCCGCACATCATGTGCAGGGTCGGCAATTCAGGAGACATGACAGAGATCCTTGTGCGGCGCGTCCCGCGCCATTGACGTTCAGAACAGGAACTACCCGGCCCGGCTGTTCAGGCCGGGACCGTAATTCGGAAGCGGCGCAGGGCGCCGTTGGTCTGAACATGGATCATCATGCGCGCTGGATCGCATGAATCGGGGCGCATGTCCACTTGGTTCCATCGACCAGGCGTCGGATCACCCCAGGGTCTGGAACCGCGCCTTGTCGCGCGCCGACCAGAGGACGCGCAGATGAAAACCGTCCTCGTCCTGGCGCTCTTCCTCGACCAGCCCCTTTTCAAAGAGCCACGCCCGGCGCTTGCCCTCTGCAAAGCCGAGGACAAGATCCTCTTCGACACGTTCCGCGCCAAGCGCCTCTGTCACGGCCTCCAGGAATGCGTCCAGCCCCTCACCCGTCAGGGCAGAGGTGACATGGACATCCGGGTTGCGCGCGGCGCGGATGCGCACGGTTTCCAGCTCTTCCGGCCCCAATTGGTCCAGCTTGTTCCACAGCTCGATCTGCGCGGTGTCCTCTGCCACGCCCAAGCTGTCGAGAATGCTGCGCACGTCCTCGGCCTGCTCTTCCGTTTCGGGGTGGGAGATGTCCCGCACATGCACGATCACATCCGCGGCCAGCACCTCTTCGAGCGTTGCACGGAAGGCGGCGACCAGTTCGGTCGGCAGATCGCTGATGAAGCCCACCGTGTCCGACAGGATCACGTCCGCCCCCGTCGGCAGGCGCACCGCCCGCATCGTCGGGTCCAGCGTGGCAAAGAGCATGTCCTTGGCCATGACCTCGGCGCCCGTCAGCCGGTTGAACAGCGTCGATTTGCCCGCGTTGGTATAGCCCACCAGCGCCACGATCGGATAAGGCACCTGGGCGCGCGCCTTGCGGTGCAATTCGCGCGTCTTGACGACCTTGTCGAGTTGCCGACGCAGGCGCACCAACTGTTCGTCGATGGCCCGGCGGTCGGCCTCGATCTGGGTTTCGCCGGGGCCCCCGACAAAGCCCAGCCCGCCCCGCTGGCGTTCCAGGTGGGTCCAGGCCCGCACAAGCCGCGTACGCTGGTAGTTCAAGTGCGCCATTTCCACCTGCAGCACACCTTCGCGGGTGGCCGCGCGATCCGAGAAGATCTCGAGGATCAGCCCGGTCCGATCCAGCAGCTTGACCTTCCAGTCGCGTTCAAGGTTGCGCTGCTGTACCGGCGTCACCGGCCCATCGACCAGGACAAGGTCGATTTCCTCGGCTTTCAGCTTGGCGCGCAGTTCATCGATCTTGCCGGACCCGAACAGCGCACCGGGATGCGGCCGCGGGAGCGGCACGATCTGTGCCCCCACGACCTCAAGCCCCGGCAGCGCATGAGCCAGGGACACGGCCTCTTCGAGGGCCATTTGAGCATCGCGGCGCTCTGGGTCGCTCTTGATGTCAGGATGCAGGACCCACGCCCGGGTCACAGGCGGCGCGTGTTCTCTCACGCGTCCCCTTCGCCGTCATACAGGTTGATCGGCTGGCTGGGCATGATGGTCGAAATTGCATGTTTGTAGACAAGCTGCGACTGGCCGTCGCGGCGCAGCAGAACGCAGAAATTGTCGAACCAGGTGATGACACCCTGCAGCTTGACCCCGTTGATCAGGAAGACCGTCACCGGGACCTTTGTCTTGCGGACGTGGTTGAGAAACGCGTCCTGCAGGTTCTGTCTATCAGAAGCCATTGAATTGCCTTTATTCTTGCCGTGCCCGCGCGCCGGGCTGCCCTCGTCTGGGAGAGTATGGTATGCGGAGACGGGAGTTTCCAGCCGAAAATCCCCGAATCCGCGCAGCCGGCCCCCGGTGGATGTCTCTGCGCAACTATTCGCGCCAGACCTCGGGGCTTATCATGACGATGATTGCCAGCAGTTCAAGCCGGCCCAGCACCATCGCCAGGCACAGGATCAATTGCGCGTCCCAGGGGATCATCGTCAGGTCGATCGCAGCGGCAGTGTCGACAAGTGGCCCGGTGTTCGACAGCGTGGCAATGGTCAGCACTGTGGCCCGCTCGAAATCCACCCCGTAAGCCCCCAGGATCATCGTCATTGCCGCCAGGGTCAGGGCGAAGAACATGAAGAAGACCCAGGCGATAAAGGCCCCTTCGCGCCGGATCCGGCGCCCCAGCAGCCCGGCGCGGCCCACCGAATGCGGATGTACCAGGCGCTCGATCTCGCGTTTTCCGTTGAGGTACAGGGCATAGACACGCAACAGCTTGACCCCGCCTGCGGTTGTCGCCACGCCGCCTCCCACCAGCGCCAGCCCCATCAGGATGATCCCGGGTGTCGGCAGACCCGACCAGTCCTGCGCCGTATCCCAGTCGCCACTGACGAAACCCGTCGTGGTCAGGAACGAGGCCGCCGTGAACAGCCCACCCCAGAGCGCCCGAAGCCCCGCGACCCAGTTCTGCTCCTCGCCCACATCGAACGAGGCGACCCAGTGGCGCAGGAACATGGCCAGCGGCACGGCCACCACGATCAGCAGGCCCAGGCGGAATTCCGGATCGTAGTACAGGCCCCGTTCCTGACGGGTATCGGCGGAAAAGGTCAGCCGCGACAGGGCGAAAAAGAGAAAGCAGAAGAGGATCATCTCTCCCGCAAGGCCACTGGGTGCAGCCCCCAGGTCGGCCAGCGGCGTGATCCCAGAGGTCGCCATGACCGACATGGCGTGACTGACCGCCACAAGCGGGGGATCGCCCGCAACCAGCAGCATCACCGTAAGCGCGAGGGTCAGCCCGCTATAGATCGGGAACAGGACGTGGGTGCTGCGCATCAACCGTTCCGCCGGGCTTGTCGGGCCGGTGTTCATGGCCCCCTGGGCAAAGGATTGCCCGGGCTCTCCGCTGGCCGTGACCTCGAATCCCCCCAGCGCAAGCGGCGCCAGGATCGCCGAGGCGGCGATCCACATCACCAGGCCGCCCATCCAACCGACCTGCGCCCGCCACAGGTGTTCCGGCCCCGACAGGCGCGCCGCATCGAACATCGTGGCGCCGGTGGTGGTAAAGCTCGACACCATCTCGAAATAGGCATTGCCGAATCCGGTGGTCCGCACCGCCTCGTGGAAGGGCACGGCAAAGATCAACGGCAACACGACAAAGCCCGCCGCCAGTGCCACCAGTTGGCGCAGCGCGCTCTGGTTGTGGTGCCGGTTGCCCAGGGCCAAGGCCACGAGGGCCGTCAGGATCAGCCCCAACAGCGCCCCGTAGAAAAAGGTACGCGCATCGTGGTGCTCCTCGATCAGGTAGGCAAAGATCGCCGGCAATAGCATCGAGAATGACCCGAGCCCGGTCAGAAGCAGGAACAGTGGCAATCGCGCGATGGCCTTCATCGGCTGACGCCCCCTTTCCGACCGCCACAACCGGCATTGCCCCCCAAGCGCCTCACAGCACCGCGCCTAGAAGTAATCGATCGAGACCTGCAACAGGCGCTCGACCTCCGGGACATCGCCCGCGAGTGCAAAGATGACGATCTTGTCGCCTTCGTCGATCCTGAGCGAGCCGGTGGGCTTGACCACCTTGTCTCCCTTGCGCACAGCGCCCACCAGAACGCCTTCGGGAAAGTCGATCTCACGAATCCGGCTGCCCGAGATCGGCGATGTCGACAAGACCTCGGCCTCGATCACTTCGGCCTCGGCATCGCCGATGGAATAGACTTGGCTCACGCGGCCATGACGGATGTGGCGCAGGATCGAACTGACCGTGGTCGAGCGCGGGTTGATGTAGGCATCGATCCCCAGCGGTTCCATCAGCGGCACCAGCGTCGGGTCGTTGATCAACGCAATCACCATCGGGCAACCTGCGGCCTTGGCGCGCACGGCGGCCAGCATGTTGACCTTGTCGTCATCGGTCACGCACAGCGCCGCATCCGCCCGGGCCACCCCGGCCTCGACCAAGAGCCCCGCGTCCAGCCCGTCGCCGTGCAACACGATGGTGCGCTCCAGTTCCTCGGCGGCTCGTTCGGCGTTCTTCCGGTTGCGCTCGATCATCTTGGCGCGCACGCGGATCTTGCCCGTCTCCAGCCGCCGCGCCACCGACAAGCCAACATTGCCGCCGCCGACGATCACCACGCGTTCCTGCTTGCGCAGCGACTTGCCAAAGATCTCCAGCGTGCGCTGCACGTCATCCGCGTGCACCATGACGTAACAGCTGTCGCCCTCGAACAGCTGGTCCCCGGATTCCGGCGCAAAGAGCACCCCGTCGCGCCTCACCCCCACCACCACGGATCGCAGGGTGGAAAACAGATCGGTCAATTGCCGCAGGGGCGTATTCACGATCGGACAGCCCGCGTCGATCGTCAGCCCCATCAGCTGGGTTTTGCCGTCCAGAAAACTCTCGGTATCGAAGGCGGCCGGCGCCGCCAGCCGTTGCAGGGCCGCGTCCGCCACCTCGCGTTCGGGCGAAATCACCACGTCGATGGGCATGTGATCGCGCCGGTAAAGGTCCGAATAGATCGCGGTCAGGTAGCTTTCCGCGCGCAGCCGCGCGATTTTGCGCGGCACCGCAAAGACCGAATGCGCCACCTGGCAGGTGACCATGTTGACCTCGTCGGAATAGGTGGCGGCGATCACCATGTCGGCGTCGCGCGCGCCTGCCTTGTCCAGCACGTCGGGGTAAGAGGCAAAGCCCGCGATCCCCTGCACGTCCAGCGTATCGGTGGCGCGGCGCACGAGATCGGGATTGTTGTCCACCACCGTGACGTCGTTGCGCTCTCCGGCAAGATGGCGGGCGATCTGCCAGCCAACCTGGCCCGCCCCGCAAATGATGACCTTCATGCGCCCTGCGCCCCGATCTGCACCGCGTCCCGGCTCTGACCTCTTTGCCTCGCACGCGGGGGCAGCGCCGTCAATGGGGTGCGTCCCGGGGCCCACACCGCCGTTCCCTAACGACTGCTCGCACAGAAGCGTGCCGCAAGGCGCGCAACGGGGTCGGCGGGCGGGCGCCTTTGCGGCAAAGCCGCAAACAGTCCCGTCCCGACGACGTCCTGAGGCCCTATCGGCCCTCGCGGCGCGCCCGGCGGGCCCGTTTCATGGCAAAGACCTCGGCCCGTGGCACCCAGCGGTATCTCGGGTCGCTGGCAACCGGGCCGAACCACAGCCGCCCCTGCCCCAGCCGCCACGGGTCCAGCACCAGCCCCTGGTCCATCGGCGCGCCCCGGGTAGAGACGATCACCGTCGAATGTTCGATCCGCAGGTTGTCCGCATTGGCAATGGCCCGATGCAGGGACAGGCTGCGCAGACCTTCGTTCTTCAATCGCGCCTCAAGATCATCGGCCCAGTCCTTGCAAAGCCCGCGCGGCTTGCGCCCGGTGTTCACCTGGATGTTGTGGATCAGCGGCGGGTCCACGGCGTCCCAGCGTTCGGCCCATATCAGCGGCTCACGCACCGCAATCCGCGCCACAGCCGCCGCCTCTGCCGGGTCCACCCCCGGTCCCAGGGCAAGCACGGCCCGTTCCAGAACCGCGATCTTTTCGGCGGGGGTCTCCGGAACCTCGACAAGGGCCGCCCCCTCGTCCGGCGCCCTGGCACCCGGCGGTGCGGCACAGCCCGCCAAGGCCAGCGCCCCCACCCCGATGGCTGCCCGTCGTGTCAGTTCCATATCGGCCTGCCGCTCAGGAGGCTTCCGTGATCTGTTCGTCCACGCGCGCCACCCGCGCGCCGGACTTGGCCGAGGTGACCACGCCCAGCGACTTCAGCTTGCGGTGCAGGGCCGAACGCTCCATCCCCACGAAAGACGCGGTCCGAGAGATGTTGCCGCCGAACCGGTTGATCTGCGTCAGCAGATATTCCCGTTCAAAGGCCTCACGCGCCTCGCGCAGCGGCAGGGTCGCCAGCGTGCCCGACAGGACAACGCGCCCCTCGGCATCTTCGCCCGGGGCAGTTTCCTGCGGCAGTTCCCGCGCCTCGATCGGCCCGGTGCCGTCACCCAGGATCAGCACACGCTCGACGAGGTTCTTGAGCTGGCGCACGTTGCCCGGCCAGGTCATGGTCTGCATCAGCGCCACCGCCTCTTCTGTCAGTTCGCGCACCGGCAGGCCCTGGGCTTGGTTGCACTGCTTGATGAAATGGCCCGCCAGGACCGGGATGTCCTCGCGCCGCTCGGCCAGCGAGGGCACCGCGATCGGCACCACGTTCAGCCGGTGGTACAGTTCCTCACGGAAACGGCCAGCTGCGATCTCGTCCTGCAGGTCGCGGTTGGTCGAGGAGATCACGCGCAGGTCGACGCGCACCTTGTCGTTGCCGCCGACCCGGGTGAATTGCTGGTCCACCAGCACGCGCAGGATCTTGGACTGGGTGCCCGTGGGCATATCGGCAACCTCGTCGAAGTAGACCACGCCTCCATGTGCCTGCTCCAACAAGCCGGGCTCGATCCCGCGTTTGGCGGTTTCGCGGCCAAAGAGCATCGCTTCCATCATCTCGGGTTCCACGCCCGCGCAGTTGACGGTCACAAAGGGCGCCTTGGCCCGGTTCGACTGGGCGTGGATATAGCGCGCGGCCACTTCCTTGCCCGCCCCGGCCGGACCGGTCAGCATCACCCGACCATTGGACTTGGTCACCTTCTCCAACTGCCCCAACAACGCACGGAAGGCGGCACTTTCGCCGATCATCTCGGCGGACTTCACCTCGCCGCGTTTCAGCTGCACGTTCTCGCGCCGCAGGTTGGAGGTTTCCATCGCGCGCCGGATCACCACCAGCAACTGGTCGATATTGAAAGGCTTCTCGATGAAGTCGTAGGCGCCCTGCTTGATGGCGGCCACGGCGATCTCGATATTGCCGTGGCCGGAAATGATGACCACGGGAATATCGGGGTTGTCGCGTTTGACGGTCTTGAGGATGTCGATCCCGTCCATCTTGCTGTCTTTCAGCCAGATGTCGAGAATCAGCAGCGCCGGCGGTTCGGAGTTGATCTCGTTCATTGCCTCCTGGCTGTTGCCGGCAAGCCGGGTGGCAAAGCCCTCGTCCTCGAGGATGTCGCCGATCAGTTCCCGGATATCGCGTTCGTCGTCGACGATCAGGATGTCGCTCATTGTCTCTGCCCTCTCATTCCTTCGTGCTCAAACATCTTCCAGGGCCGCCGCCCGCGGCAGGTCTGCCGCACGGTTCAGCGGCAGCCGCACAACTGCCATC
Organism: Mameliella sp. MMSF_3455; assembly: GCF_030733205.1. Lineage (GTDB taxonomy): Bacteria > Pseudomonadota > Alphaproteobacteria > Rhodobacterales > Rhodobacteraceae > Antarctobacter. Next base: position 125,666 of record NZ_JASHJL010000004.1, on the reverse strand, counting down.
GCGCCCTGATGGGCGCCTTCGGCGAAGGCGGGTGCATCTTCCAGCACCAGCGTCCCGCCATGTTCCTCGATGATCTTCTTGACGATCGGCAAGCCAAGCCCCGTGCCCTTGTCGCGTGTCGTGACGTAGGGCTCGAACAGCCGCGCGCGGTCCTCCGGCAGACCGATGCCATTGTCCATGATGCGGATCTCGGCCCGGCCGTCCTGCGCCTCCGCCATCACGCGGATTTCCGCCTGATAGTCCTCGGGCGCGCCTTTTTCCTGCAGGCTTTCGACCGCCTCCCCTGCGTTCTTGATCAGGTTGGTCAGCGCCTGCCCGATCATGGTGGAATCCAGTTCCGCGGGCATCGGCTCCTCCGGCAGGTCGGTGACAAAGCGTACACCGGGCTGGCCGGTTTCCTGCATCAGCACCTCGCCGCGCAGGATCTCGCAGAGGTCCTCGGGGCGGCGCTCCGGTTCCGGCATCCGCGCGAACTTGGAAAACTCGTCGACGATACGGCGCAGATCGTCGGTGCGGCGCACGATCCGTTCGGTCAGGTCCGCCACCTTTTCCGCGTCCGGCCCGTCCAGCCGCTTGGCAAAGCTGCGCTGGATGCGTTCCGCAGACAGCTTGATCGGCGTCAGCGGGTTCTTGATCTCATGCGCGATGCGGCGGGCCACGTCGCCCCAGGCGGCCATCCTCTGTGCGCTGACCAGGTTGGTCACGTCGTCAAAGGCCACAACGTAGCCTTCCAGAGAGCGATCCTGACGCCGCCGCGTGGACAAGCGGACCAGCAGGTGTTCCAGACGCCCTTCCCGGCTGACCTTGACCTCTTCCTGCGCTGTTTCCAGCGCCTCGGTCCGCAGCCGCTGAAACAGCGCCCCGAACTCCGGCACGGCAACCCCCAGCGGCACGGCCCGATGTGTTTCGTGCCAGCCCAGCAGCCGCTCGGCCGAACGGTTGACGAACGTCACCTTGCCCTCGGCATCAAGGCCCACCACCCCTGAAGTGACAGAGGACAGGACGGAGTCGAACAGCCGCTGGCGGCGTTCGATCTGCCGGGTGTTTTCCAGCAGGGTTTCGCGCTGCCCCTTCAGCTGGCGGGTCATCTGGTTGAAATAGCGCCCCAGCATGGAAATCTCGTCGTCGCCCTCTTCCTCGGGCACCTGCACGTCCAGATCGCCCGACCCGACCCGCTGCGCCGCCCCGGTCAGGCGCCCTACCGGGCGGCTGAGCCGTTCGGCGAACCACAGCCCCGCCCATGTCGCCGCAAGGATCAGCAGCAGGGCAAACCCCAGGTACAGCAGTGCAAAGTCGAACAAACGCCGGCCCCGTTCGCTTTCCTGTTGCTGGTAGAAACGGGCGGTTTCCTGCGTTTCGTCCAGCAGGTTGAGGATCTGACCGTCGACCTCGCGGCTGACGTAAAGGTAACGATCGGCAAAGGCCTCCAGCGGCAACAAGGCTCGGAACTCGTTGTTGTCCCAGTCCGGGATCACGGTCACGCCCTCGGCATCGGCACGCAGGAAATCCGCCTCTGACGGCTCCTCGAAATCGAACAGGTAGGAGCGTTCACCGCGGGCGCGGATGCTGCCCGCGCTGTCGATCACAAAGGCCTCGCGCAGTCCGCGCTGGATCTGGGCCTGCCCCTGGCTGAGAACCTGGCGCAGCTCACCGTCGTCCATCACGAAGTTGCGCCGCCGGTTGGCATCGAGAAAGGCCCCAAGGGCGCGCGCATCCTGGACCAGACCGGCACGGCTTTCTTCCTCGTAGGCTTCGGCGGCCGAGAGCGAGGCGCCAACCACGTTCTGCACCCTGCTCGAGAACCAGGTTTCCAGACCGATGTTGATGGTCAGCACGGCAAACACGGCCACCGTGACCGTTGGCAAAAGCGCCATCAGCGCAAAAGCCGCGGTCAGCCGCAGGTGCAGGCGAGACCCCGCCGATTGCGCCCGCCGGTCGGCCACCATCCGGGCCACCCGGGCCAGCAGCAGAGCCGCCAGAAGCAGGACGTAGACAAGGTCGGCCAGCAGGACGAGCCGCAGCGACAGCGCGCCGGCCCCCTGGTCCAGCGGCCCCAGCACCATGAAGGTGGCAAAGGCCAGGACCGGTCCCAGGGCGACCAGGAACAGCGCAACGATATTCTGGAAAAGTCTTGTCCGACGCAGGCGTGTGAACGACCCCCAAGTCGGCAACCAATACAATGAGCGTGCCCGCGTGGCCACAGCCTACCCTCGCCAATGTGCCGACTCTGGATGCCCGGAGACCGGCGACCGCCATATTTTGTGGCCTTCTCACCACGCCGAGGCGGCGGGGCCACACTTATGTGGCCCTTTTACATCAACTTGCGGCGGCGTGTCACGCGAATATCCAGGTCGGTGATCTTCTTGCGCAAAGTATTGCGATTGATGCCAAGCAAATCCGCGCATTTGGCCTGATTGCCGCCTGTCGCTTCCAGCGCAATCTCGATCAGCGGGGCCTCGACCTCGCGAATGATCCGGCCATAAAGCCCCGGCGGCGGCAGCATGGCGCCATGCAGGTCGAAATAGCGCCGCAAGTGACGACCCACGCTTTCGCCCAGCTTGTCGCTGTCGCCCCCCCGCAGCACGGGTCCGGTTTCCGGCTGATTGCCCAGCACCGCCTCGACCTCGCTGCGCGTGATCTCTTCGGCCCGACTGGTCAGGCTCAGACGCCGCACGGCGTTTTCCAACTGCCGCACGTTGCCGGGCCAGGAATAGACGCGAAACAGGTCCGCCGCCCCTTCCGACAGCCAGCGTTTCGGAGCGCCTTCGCGTTCGGCCCGGTTCAGAAAGTGTTCCGCAAGAAGCGGGATGTCCTCTACCCGTTCACGCAGGGAAGGCACCGCGATGGCCGCGCCGTCTAGGCGATAGAACAGGTCCTGCCGCACCTTGCCGTCCTCGATCAGGGACTGCGGATCATGCTGGGACGAGGCGAGGAAGCGCGGAACGTGGTCGCCCGGCACATCCATCATCCGAACCACGCGGGCCTGTATCTCGTCGCTGATGTCGGCGATTTCATCGATCAGGAGCGTCCCGCCCTTGACCCGTGCCAGCACCCGCGCCGGACCGTCCAGATCAGACAGGTCCGATCCGGTCACGGTTATGAAGGGAAGCGTGCGCCGATCGCTGAAATCATGCAGCGCGCGGGCGATCAGGGACTTTCCGGTGCCGCTTTCGCCGGTGATCAGCACCGGCAGGTCCGTGTTCATGACCCGTGCGACCAGACGGTACAGCCCCTGCATCGCCGGTGTCTTGCCCACCAGCGGCAGTTCGTCCGGTTCATCCGCGCCCACCACCGGCTCTTCGCGCTTGGGCGTCTTGTTGCGGTTTTCCAGCGCCCGAGCCGTACGCTTCATCAGGTCCGGCAGGTCAAAGGGCTTGGGCAGATAATCATAGGCCTCGGCCTCGGCCGCCTGGATGGCGGTCATGATCGTGTTCTGCGCCGAAATCACGATGACCGGCAGCCCGGGCCGATCCTCGGAGATCTTGGGCAGCATCTCCAGCCCGTTGCCATCGGGCATGACGACGTCGGAAATCACAACGTCGCCCTTGCCCTCGCTCACCCAGCGCATCAGCGTGGTCAGGCTGGACGTGGCATGCACCTTGCAGCCCGCGCGCGTCAGCGCCTGCGTCAGAACCGTGCGGATCGTGCGGTCGTCATCGGCGACCAGAATTGTGCCATCCATTTACGTGCTCTCCTTTGGCGCCGCAGGTGCCCGCGGCAGCGAAATGCGAAAAACCGTCTTGCCCGGAACGCTGTCGACGGAAATCCAACCGTCATGGTCCGAGATGATCTTGCTGACGAGCGCCAGTCCAAGGCCGGTGCCGTTCTCCTTGCCGGACACGAAGGGATCGAAGATGTCGCCCTTGATATCCGGCGGCAGACCCGGACCGTCGTCGATGATCTCGACCTGCAGCGGCAGCGTCTGGCCGGATCCATCCGCGCGCCGCAGCCGGAAGCTGTGTTCGTAGAATGTGTGCAGGCGGATCGTCCCGCCTTCCTTGGGATCAGCCGCCTCCGAGGCGTTCTTGATCAGGTTCAGCACCACCTGCAGCAGCTGATCCGGATCCCCCAGCGCCATCGGCAACGATGGGTCGTAATCCTCGATGATCTTCATATGGGCGCCAAAGCCCAACAGCGACGACCGCCGCGCCCTGTCCAAGACATCGTGTATATTGACCTCGCGCAATTCCGGCGCCGAGAGATTGCCGAACTGTTCGACCTGCTCCAGCAGCTTCACGATGCGACGGGTCTCGGCCACGATTAGATCAGTAAATTCAAGATCATCCTGACCGATGCTCATGCTGAGAAGCTGGGCCGCACCGGCGATCCCGGCCAGCGGATTCTTGATCTCGTGCGCCAGCATCTCGGCCATGCCGATGGCCGATTTCGCGGCGGATTTCACCGAATGGCTCTGCGTCATGCGCCCGGCCAGTTCGCGTGGCGAGATCAACATCACCATCCAGCCAGATCGACCGGACAACGGCGCGATCTGCAGGTTGCAGACCAGTGGCGGACGCGCGCCCGTGCCCACGTCGACATCATTGACGAAGAGCGGCGTGCCTTGGCTACGGGCGCGGACAAAGCTCTCTTCCAAAGGGGCATCCACGGCCAGCCGATCCCAGATCGGTTGGCCTGTCAGCCACTTGGAAGAGTTGTTCATGAACCCTTCGGCGGCCGGGTTCAGGTCGGCGATCCGGTCTTTCTCGTCGATCAGGATGGCCGGCACGGGCAAGGAGGACCAGATGTTGGGATCCGCTTCACTCATCACGCGGCCTCCGCCTCGGCGCTCAGCGCCTCTGGCAGAAGATCCAGCACCTTCTGCGTGTCCCTTTCGGTCAACAGACGCTTGCGCAGCGCCGCCGGCGTGTTGGCCGCATCCATATACCAGCCCAGATGCTTGCGCGCGACGCGATTACCCAGCGCCTTGCCGTAGAAATCCAGCATGGCCTCGTAGTGTCCCGACACCATGTCGATCAGCGCCGCGCCCTCGGGCACCTTCGGCGCCGGCGTGCCATAAAGCGCGTGAGCCACCTCGGCCAGCCGCCAGGGGGCACCCTGCGCCCCGCGCCCGATCATGACACCATCTGCGCCAGAGCGATCCAGCGCCTGACGTGCGGTTTCAGCGTCAACAATGTCTCCATTAGCGATTACAGGTACTTGCACCGCGCTCTTTACCTCCGAAATCGCGTCCCAATTGGCCTTGCCCTTGTAAAACTGGCAGCGTGTGCGGCCATGAATGACGATCATCTTCACTCCCGCCGCCTCGGCACTTCGGGCGATCTGCGGTGCGTTCAGGTGGTCGTCATCCCAGCCCAAGCGCGTTTTCAGCGTCACCGGCAGATCGACCGCCTCCACCACCGCCTCGACCAGGCGCAAGGCATGGTCCGGCGCCCGCATCAGGGCCGACCCTGACCACCCACCCGTCACCTTCTTGGCCGGGCAGCCCATGTTGATGTCGATAACCCGTGCGCCCATGTCGGCGACCATGCGCGCCGCCTCGGCCATCGGCTCGGGTTCGCGCCCTGCGATCTGCACGCTGGTATTCTCGATCTGCGCTCCCAGTTCCGCCTTTTCGCGGGTTCCCGGACGTTCGGTCAGGAACTCGCCGCTGGCGATCATCTCGGACACGACCAGACCCGCGCCAAAGCGCGAAACAAGCGTGCGAAAAGGCAGATCGGTGATTCCCGCAAGCGGAGCCAGCAAAACGGGTACGGTGATCCGCCGGTCTCCAAGATCAAAGCCCAATTGCCCAGTCCTTGTGCGATGGCGTGGAAGTAACCTCTTGGACCGAGATTTATGGGAGAGCTTTGTTTTCTTCAATCTATCCGGCCCAATTCTAGGGCGCACCACAGCCGCACGCCTATTTTTTAATCAAAACTCCCGCCTGATTGCGCAACGCGATGCCTGCGCCTATGAGAGAACGGCAATGATCGGACGGACCATGCAGACAGGGATCATCATCGTTGCGGCCGGTCGCGGGACGCGGGCCGGCGGCGGGCTGGCAAAACAGTGGCGGCGCGTGGCGGGCAAACCGGTGGCGCGCTGGACGCTCGAGGCCTTTGCCGGGCGCGGACCGCTGGTTTTGGTCGTGCACCCAGACGACATGCCACAGGCGCAGGCTGTCGCCGCAGGGCTGGACCTGCGGATCGTGACCGGCGGCGCGGACCGTGCCGCCTCTGTCCGTGCGGGGCTGGAGGCGCTGGCGCAGCTGGCGCCGGAACGGGTGCTGATCCATGACGTTGCCCGCCCCTGCGTGACGCCCGCCGTCATCGACGCGGTCCTGGCGGCGCTGGAGGATCACCCCGGCGCGGCGCCGGCCTTGCCCGTGACCGATGCGCTCTGGACTGGCGACGGAACCCGCGTGACCGGCACCCGCGAGCGCGAGGGGCTGTACCGCGCACAGACGCCGCAAGGGTTCCGCTTTGCCGAGATCCTGGCCGCCCATCGCGCGCATCCGGGCGGAGCCGCCGACGATGTGGCCGTGGCCCGCGCCGCCGGGTTGCACGTGGCCATCACACAGGGTGACGAGGCCAACCTGAAGATCACCACGCCCGGGGATTTCTCCCGTGCAGACAGTTACTTGCGAGGACAAATGGATATTCGCCTGGGCAATGGTTTTGACGTTCACGCCTTTGAAGAGGGCGATCACGTCGTCCTTTGCGGCATCAGGATTCCCCACAGCCGCAAGCTGAAAGGCCATTCCGATGCGGACGTGGGCATGCATGCCGTGACCGACGCCCTCTATGGTGCGCTGGCCGAGGGCGACATCGGGCGGCATTTCCCGCCGTCGGACCCGCAGTGGAAAGGCGCCGCCAGCGAGATATTTCTACGCCATGCGGTCGAGCTTGCCCGATCACGCGGTTTCGCGATCGGCAACATCGACCTGACCCTGATCTGTGAACGCCCGAAGGTGGGCCCGCATGCTGCTGAAATGACAGAGAAAATGGCGGATATCATGAGATTGGATGCAGGACGGATCTCGATCAAGGCCACCACCTCGGAACGGCTGGGGTTTACTGGCCGCGAAGAAGGGATCGCGGCATTGGCCACCGCGACACTGGTGTCGGCATGAGGTGGCTGGCCTCTGTCGGTGGGGTCGGCTACCTGCGCCCCGCGTCGGGCACCTGGGGATCCCTGGCGGCCCTGCCGATGGCCTACGGGATTCACCAGCTGGGCGGGTTCTGGCTCTTGCTGGTGCTGACGCTGCTGGCCTTCGGCCTTGGCTGGTGGGCCGTGCAGAGCCTGACCGCGCAGGGCCACGGAGAAGACCCGTCCTGGGTCGTGATCGACGAGCTGGCCGGGCAATGGATTGCAATTTTTCCAGTGAGTTATGGCGCCATGTTCATGGGCGTGGACATCTGGCGGCTGTGGCCCGGCTGGGTTGCGGGTTTTGTGCTGTTCCGTCTTTTTGACATCTGGAAGCCCTGGGTGATCGGCCGCATCGACCGGATGGGTACGCCCCTGGGCGTGATGCTGGACGATGTGCTGGCGGGCCTTTTCGCCGCAGTTGTCGCAATTGCCCTGGCCGGCCTGTCACATGGAGTCCTGATGTGAGCACTGCCAAGCAAATCATTGAAAAAGCTGCTGAAAGAAATCTCAAGATCACGACCGCCGAAAGCTGCACCGGGGGCATGGTGTCAGCCGCGCTCACCGATATTGCCGGATCTTCGGCGGCCTTCGAACGCGGCTTTGTCACCTATTCCAACGACGCCAAGGCCGAAATGCTGGGGGTCCTTCCCGCCACTCTGGACGTGCATGGCGCGGTGTCCGAGGAGGTCGTGCGCGAGATGGCCTTGGGTGCGCGCACCGCGGCGCGGGCGGATGTGGCAGTGGCGATCAGCGGGATCGCCGGGCCCGGCGGATCCGAGTTCAAGCCCGAAGGCCGCGTCTGCTACGGACTGGCCAACGCCAATGGCGTGACCACTCAGACCATCGAACATGGCGCCATAGGCCGCGCAGAGGTGCGCGCCGCGGCCACCCAACACGCGTTGGAATTGATCCTTTCGGCACTGTGACGGGGCCTTTCAGTTTGTACAAAACGTACGAAACGTACGTCGATTCCAGCATTTTGTACAAAGTGCCCCCGGAGGCCTGACAGAGCCGCTGACCAAGCCGTTCCGGGGGCGCATCCCGCCTTGTCTGGCCCGAAGACGTCACGATTTGCTCAGAAAACAGGCATTTTAACGAATCCGTCGCCCATGACCGTGCGCCCGGGTAAGCCATCATGCACCGTGTTTGAAGCCTCCTTAACTTGCCCGTTTTTCGGGCATTATCCAAATTTTAAGCCCATTCTTGAGGCTCTTTGCAAAGAGCGCCTGTTTTGCGCGCCCCTCAGCCCTGATGCCGCTTTTTTCCGCATCCGAATTCGTCTTTCTGCCCCGCAATCCAAGAGGAGGGACAAGAGACATGAACGGAGCGGATACCGCCTGGATCATCGTGGCAACAGCCCTGGTGCTGTTCATGACGCTGCCGGGGCTGGCGCTGTTTTACGGCGGCCTCGTGCGGGCACGGAACGTGCTGAGCGTCTTCATGCATTGCTATGCCATCGCCTGCCTGATGAGCGTGCTGTGGTTTGCCTTGGGCTATTCCATCGCCTTCGGCGAGGGCAACGCGTTCTGGGGCGGGCTGGACAAGGCCTTTCTGAACGGCATCGACGCGGACACGCTGGCGGGCACCCTGCCCGAGGCGCTCTTCTTTGCCTTCCAGATGACCTTTGCCATCATCACCCCGGCGCTGATCGTGGGCGCCTACGTGGAACGCGTGGGCTTTGGCTTTGTGCTGCTCTTCTCGGGGCTTTGGATGCTGCTGTGCTATGCGCCGGTGGTGCACTGGGTCTGGGGCGGCGGACTACTGGCGAGTGATGCGCCGCTGTTCGGCGAGGCGGTCAAGGATTTCGCGGGCGGCATCGTGGTGCATGAGACCGCCGGCCTGGCGGCGCTGCTGCTGGCGGTCTTCCTGGGGCCGCGCCGGACGCAGACCCACCCGCCGCACAACCCGGGCTATGTCATGATCGGGGCGGCGATGCTCTGGGTGGGCTGGTTCGGCTTCAACGGCGGTTCGCAGCTGGCGGCGGACGGGGGCGCGGCGATGGCATTGACGGTCACGCATCTGAGCGCGGCGGCGGCCTCGCTGACCTGGGCGCTCTGGGAGAAGGTCAAGTTCGGCAAGGCCTCGATGGTGGGCATGGTGACAGGCACGATCGCGGGCCTGGCCTCGATCACCCCGGCGTCGGGCTTTGTCGGGCCGGTGCAGGCGCTGATCATCGGCGCGGTGGCGGGCATCCTCTGCCAGGAGGCGGTGAACCTGATCCGCAACAAGCTGCGGATCGACGACACGCTGGACGTCTTTGCGGTGCACGGGGTCGGCGGGATCTTCGGCACGGTGATGATCGCGGTCTTTGGCCTGGGGTCCTGGGCGGCGCAGCTGGGGTCGCTGGTGGTGGTCGGCGTCTTTACCACGGTCGTGACGGTGGTGCTGATCTTCGTGGTCAAGGCGGTGGTGCCGCTGCGTGTCGACGAGGAAAGCGAGGTCAATGGGCTGGACATCTCGGTGCACGGTGAACGGGCCTATGACCACGCCAGCTAAGGACGGCTGACAAGTAACGACGAACGGGCCCCGGCGGGGCCCGTTTTCGTTTGCGACAAGGGGCCGGAGCTGGCCCGGGACCGGGTCGCTCAGGCGGCCAGTTGGGCGCAGAATCCCGCGCGGTCGCCACGGTCTACGGCCTGCCACAGGGCGCGTGCGCGGGTCTCTCCGACAAGGGCCGCGGCCTTGGCGTGCAGCCGGTCCCGGCGTGTTTCCAGCGTCATCGGGCTTTCGAGGTCGAAACTGGCGCTGCGGCCATTCCCGGGCCCGTCGATCGTGACCAGCGCCTCGGTCTCTTTCAGGTCGTCCTTGCCCACCACCTTGACCCGCTCGCGCAGGGCGATCACCGCCGGATCGGCACAAAGCGCATCGCTGTAGGTGTCGAGGGCGGCAGTGTCATGGCCCAGCAGGGCAAGCGCGACGGCGGTGCGATAGCTGAACTTGGCGCCGAGGCCCGTGGTCGGCGCCAGCTGATGGCAGACGGTCAGCCAGCGCGGATGGGTGAAGACCGTGATCTCGGTGATCCGGTCGGCGTCCAGGTCGGGCAGCGTTGCCAGCGCCTCGAGCGTGGCGTGCAGCCCGTGGCAGCAGGCGTGGAACTTGTGGCTGAGCGTTTCCAGCAGGGCGCCGGCGGGCTGCTCGGCAGTGCCGTCGCAGACATGGGTCTGGACAAAACCGTTGGTACAGTCGAGCGCGTCGGGGTTGGAGATGAAGCCACGCGCGGCGAGGAAGGCCGACTCGACCCCGTTGGCGGCGGCAATCCCGGCATTGAAGGGTTTGCCCATCGTGCCGAATTGCGACTTTAGCCCGGAGGCGCGGGTGGCGGTGAGGCCGAGCGCATGCAGGACCTGGTCCCCGGTCAGGTCCATCAGCTCGGCGGCGGCAAGACAGGCGCCAAAGGCCCCGGCGGTCGCGGTCTGGTGATAACCCGCCTGGTAGTGCGACCGGCCAAAACGCAGGCCGAAGCGGACAGAGGCCTCTGCCCCCAGGCGCGCGGCGGCCAAAATGTCCGACAGGGGCTTGTCCAACCTCTCGGCCACCGCAAGCGCCGCGGGCAGGACGGCCACGGAAGGGTGGCCGATATGGGCGAAATGCGTGTCGTCATAATCCAGCGCGTGCGAGGCGGCGCCATTGACCAGCGCGGCGGTTCGCATCGGGGCCCGCCCACCGCCGATTAGCGTGGCCTGCGGCGCGCCGCCCTCGTCCTCGGCCAGGGCGCGGGTCAGTTGCGCCACCGGTTCCCCCTGCCCCGCGATGCCGCAGGCGGCCCAGTCGAGCGCCGAGAGCGCCATGATGGCGCGCGCGGTCTCGGTGTCGGCGGCGCGGGCGGCCTCGATGATCGGGGTAAACGGGGATGTCATGAGGCGCCTCCGGCTGTGGTCCGCGGCGCAGACTAGCCGGATGCCGGGCGAGGTAAAGTCACTCTGCCGGGTCGGCCCCGGTCACGCTGCGGGCGGCGGCATAGGCCGGGGCGGCCCTGTGCCGGGCAGCGGGCGCAGGGGCCGGACCGCCGGGCAAGCCCTCCGGCGGCGCCGGGGCGGCGGTGGGGGACGGGCCTTCCGCGGCGGTCTGGTCGGGCGCCTGTTGCGATGACGGGTCGCGGCGGCGCCGGTCGCCCTGCTGGTCCCTGCCCTGGCGGTCCTCTGGATACCGGTCCAGCCCGTTGATCGCCGCCGCCGCAAGCCTGCCGGTCTGGCTGGTCGAGACGACAGGCGGCGGTGCGGGAACCGGCAGCTGCGCCGAGGGGGGCAGAACGGCACCGGTGGCCATCGGCGCCCCGGCGCCATTCGGCGCGGCCCCAGAGGGCGCGCCCTGGGCGACGGACTGTGGCGCCTGTCCGGGCGGCACTTTTTGGGCCGCGTTCTTGGCCGCCTGCGGCAGGCCGATCAGCTGCACCAAAGGCAGTTTAAGCGCGGCAATGTTGAAGATTGCTGGCATCAGCGGCTCCGAAACAGGGGTAACGGCCTGTTCGGAGATACGCCCGAAATCGGGCGATTTGCGGGCAAAGCCCGCCGCCAAAGGGGGAAACGCGCAATCTGGTTAACCCTGCGCAAGGGGCGCGGCGACCCGGGTCAGGTCTCTGCAATGCCCCGGGACGGGGTCAACCGTACAGTTCTGCGGCGCGGCGTTCGAAGGCGCGCACGATGCGCTGCATCGCGTCGTAGAAGAACATGCCCGCCGCCCCCTGCAGGATGCGGTTTCGGAACTCGAAATCGACGAAGAAGGAAACCTCGCAGCCGCCCTCGACATCCTTGAACCCCCATTTGGACACCATGTGGTGAAAGGGCCCGTCGAGGTATTCCGTGTCGATGCGCATGTCGTCGGGCCAGAGCGTGACCCGGCTGCCGAACTTTTCGCGGAAGACCTTGAACGAGATCACCAGGTCCGCAAGCATCACCTCGTGATCGCCTTCGTCGTGGCGCGAGCGGATGCGCGCCGCCGCCGTCCAGGGCAGGAATTTCGGGTAGGAGGCCACGTCCCCCACCAGGTCATACATCTGCTGGGCGGTATAGGGCAGCTTGCGGGTTTCTGAGTGGGTCGGCATGTCGCTCTTTTCGGGACTGAACAATGCGGCGGGATTTCGTATTGTCGGGCGGGAATTTCAAGGGAAAGCCATGACAAAGCGTCCTTATGTCGTAGACGAGATGATATCGGCCAAGTCCATCGCCGCACGGATCGAGGCCCTGGCGCAGGAGATCGACCGCGAGTTCGCCGATACCGACAAGCTGGTGGTTGTCGGCCTGTTGCGCGGCAGTTTCGTGTTCATCGCCGATCTGGTGCGGGAATTGCACCTGCCGGTCGAGGTGGATTTCCTCGAGGCCTCGTCCTACGGCGACGGCATGGAATCGAGCCGCGAGGTGCGCATCCTCAAGGACCTGCGGTCGGGGATCGAGGGGCGCGACGTGCTGGTGGTCGAGGACATCATCGACACCGGGTTCACCATGAGCCACGTCCTTCACATGCTGCGCGGGCGCGAGCCGCGCAAACTGAAGGTGATTGCCCTATTGGACAAGCCCACGCGGCGCGAGGTGGAGATCAAGGCGGACTGGACCGGCTTCGAGATCCCGGACGAATTCGTCGTGGGCTACGGCATCGACTTTGCTCAGCGCAATCGCAACCTGCCCTATATCGGCAAGGTGCGCTTCACCGACTGATCGAGCACGGGCGGCGCGCCGTTCTCAGCGCTTGTGGCTGTCGGCAAAGGCGCGGGCCGCGGCGCGCTGGCCTTGGTCAAAGTCCTGGGCGATCTCCTCGCAATCGGCGGTGGCATCGCCCTCTTCAAGGCTGTGCCCCCAGTCGAGGCCCAGCAGGCAATAGCCGTAGCCCTTGACCGGGTCGTGCCAGAAGCCCTCGTAGTCCTCCCAGGCGACAAACAGGCCCAGTTCAAAGGCCGCCTTGGCCACGCCCTTTTCGACGCCCATGCTGTAGAGAAGGTAGGATTTCAGCAGATCCTGCGCGATGCCGTCGTTGCCCTCGTACAGCCAGGCGAGGTCGGGAATCGATTTCTTGTCGCCGGCGGCCACGGCCCGTTCCAGGTAGACGCGGCTGAGGTCCACGTCCCGCGCCACGCCATTGCCGTGGTAATAGGCATAGCCGACCTCGCGCAGCCCGTTGAACGTGCCCGCATCCGCGCCCTTGCGGTACATTTCCAGCGCCCTGACCTTGTCCGCCTCGACGCCGCGACCGTGGAAATACATGTCGCCCAGCAGGTTCCAGCCCTGCGGATAGTCCAGCGCGATGGCCTCTTCGGCCAGGGCGCGGGTCTTGTCATGATCGATGCCGAATCCATCGTGGTCGTTCTGCCAGAACAGCGCCATGTTGAAATGCGCCCGGGCGAATCCCTGGTCGGCGGCACGCCGGTACCAGTCCAGCCCGGCGGCGGGGTCATAGGCCAGCCCCTTGCCGCCGTCCTTTTCGGTCAGGCTGGCGCCAAGGATGTTCTGCGCCACCGGATCGCCGGCCTCTGCCGCCGCGCGCACGGTGTCCCAGATCCCCTCGTAGCGCCCGTTCAGCCAGGCTTCGCGCGCCTCGGCCAGCGCCGGAGATATCTCTCGGTCAAGAGTGCCCTGGGCGGATACGGCCAACGGCCAGAGCGCGATCAGCGCGGCAAGGAATCGGGACATGGCAAAGGGCTCCGTTTAAAAAAGACGTTATCTGTTGCAAGGATAGTCAGGCGGTTGTCCGCCGGTCAAACGCCAAGGGCGCTGCGCAAGCTTGCAGATCACACCTGCGCGAGAGCACATGGTACCCGGCAGGCAAGAATGTGATTGTCACATTGGCCTGCGATATTATGCTGCAGGTATTCAACACAGGGAGATACCCATGAAAACTCCATTTGCCGCACTGGCGCTTCTGGCCGTTCTAGGCACCCCCGCCCTCGCACAGGACCTTCCGCAGCCGGTCAAGGCGCGCCAGGGCCAGTTCAACATCATGGCGCTGAACCTGGGTGTTCTGGGTGGCATGGCGCGTGGCACGGTCGAGTATGACGCCGAGGCGGCGCAGGCCGCAGCCGATTCGCTGGTGGCCGTTTCGACGCTGTCGCAGGGCGCCATGTGGCCGGACGGCACCGACGAAGGGTCGATCGCAGGCACCCGCGCCAAGGCCGACATCTGGGGCAACATGGATGACTTCACGTCCAAGTGGGCCGACTTCGGCGAAGCAGCCACCGCGATGGCAGCCGCCGCTGGCACCGGCCGCGACGCACTGGGCCCGAACATGGGCGCGCTCGGCAATGCCTGCAAGGCCTGCCACGACAGCTACCGCGTGCCCGAGTAAGCCGCGGTGCGCAGCTTTCTGAAACTTCTGGTCCTGGCGGCGATTGTCGGCGCCGGGATCGGTCTTTGGGTGACGGCCCCCAGCCGCGTGGACGCGGCCCGTTTCGACGGGCTGACCGGCGATGCCGCGCGCGGCGAGACTGTGTTTACCGCGGCGGGCTGTGCCTCGTGCCACCATGCCAAGGGGGCCGAGGACAAGCTGCTGCTGACCGGCGGAATGGAATTCGTGTCGGATTTCGGCACTTTCTACGCGCCCAACATCTCGCCTCATCCGGAGGCGGGCATCGGCGGCTGGAGCTTCGAGGATTTCGCCAACGCGGTGACGCGCGGCGTGTCCCCGGAAGGTCAGCACTATTACCCGGCCTTCCCCTATACCGCCTACACCAAGATGCAGGACCAGGACCTGAGCGATCTCTGGGCCTACATGCAGACGCTGGAGCCCAGCGACGTGGCCAGCAAACCGCATGACGTGGGCTTTCCCTTCAACATCCGCCGCTCCGTCGGCGGCTGGAAGTTCCTCTTCATGTCGGATGACTACGTGATGGAGGCCGCCGACAACGAGCGTGGCCGCTATCTGGTGGAAACGCTGGCGCATTGCGCCGAATGCCACACCCCGCGCAACCCGCTGGGTGCGCTGGACACGGCCCGGTGGATGGGCGGCGCGCCGAATCCCTCGGGAAGCGGCACGATTCCCGCGCTGACACCGGACAAGTTGGACTGGTCCGCCGCCGACGTGGCCTATTACCTCGAATCGGGCTTCACGCCGACCTTCGACGCGGTGGGCGGCCACATGGCCGAAGTGGTCGAGAATTTCGCCGCCCTTCCGGCGGAAGACCGCGAGGCGGTCGCCTCCTACATCAAGGCCCTGCCGCCCTTGGGTGAGTGATGCCGGTAATCTGAGCCTCGGCTGAACCCGCGTGCCGGGTTCAGCCGCCCCCGGTGCTGACATTGCCGCGCTGATATTGCCGCGAACCCGCACCGGACCGGACGTTTCGGCCGGTGCTTTTCCTTTCAGATCCCCGTCAACCTAGCGCGCGTCTCAGTTCGCCAGCTTTGCTTCGCGGGCCGCGCGCAGCCGCGCGAAATCATCCCCCGCGTGGTAGGACGACCGCGTCAGGGGCGTGGCCGAGACCATGAGGAACCCCTTGCCATAGGCGGTTTTCTCGTAAGAGGCGAATTCCTCGGGCGTCACGAACCGGTCGACGCGGTGGTGTTTCGGCGTCGGCTGCAGGTATTGCCCGATGGTCAGGAAGTCGACGTCCGCCGCGCGCATATCGTCCATGATCTGCGTGACCGCCTGCCGGTCCTCGCCGAGGCCGACCATGATCCCGGACTTGGTAAAGATCGACGGGTCGATCTCCTTGACCCGCTGCAACAGGCGCAGGCTGTGGAAATAGCGCGCGCCGGGCCGCACGGTCGGGTACAGGCCGGGGACGGTTTCGAGGTTGTGGTTGAAGACATCGGGCTTTGCGGCCACGACGACTTCCAGCGCCTCGGGACCACATTTCAGGAAATCCGGCGTCAGGATCTCGATGGTTGTGCCGGGCGCGCGGTGGCGCACGGCGCGGATGGTCTGGGCGAAATGCTCTGCTCCCCCGTCTTCCAGATCGTCGCGGTCGACAGAGGTGATGACGACGTGGTTCAGCCCCAGCTTCTGCACAGCATCGGCCACGCGACCGGGTTCGAACACGTCCAGAGTGTCCGGGCGCCCGGTGGCGACGTTGCAGAAGGTACAGCCGCGAGTGCAGATCTCGCCCATGATCATCATGGTGGCATGGCCCTGGTTCCAGCATTCGCCCGCGTTGGGACAGCCGGCCTCTTCGCAGACGGTGACCAGGTTGTGCTCTCGCATGATGCGGCGGGTCTCGGCATAGCCTTTTCCGCCGGGCGCCTTGACCCGGATCCAATCCGGTTTCTTCGGCTGGGCGTTGTCCGGGCGATGCGCCTTTTCCGGGTGGCGTTCGGCGGGCATTTTGAGATCGCGCACGGATATTTCCCCTCTCCTGACAAGGACCTTTTCCTTAGTATCGTATTGCAGGGGGCGTTTCCAGTGCACCCGGCCGCAGTCCCTGTGGCCTTTCCCCGATGCTAACGATTTCCCCTTGCACCTTTCCCCGGTGTTTCAAAAACTTAGGCCCCGGGGCGGCGTGATGCCCCCCCGGGGCCATGCAAGAGGTGTCTGTCAGGGTTGCCTTGTTGGCAGGACTGGATCAGCGGATCAGGTCACCGCCCCCCTTGCTGCGTTCCTCGTAGTGGCGGCGCAGACGCTGCAGCGCGATACGCAGCACGATCTTGCCCGACCGGGCCGACCACCCCAACCGTTTCTCGGTGGTTTCCAGGCCTTCGAGATAACAGCAGCAACGCAGCGCAACGTCCCCGAGGCCGGGGCCCAGGTCGCGCAGCGCCGACTGAAGGCGGGCCTGCGCGGCGGCTGATCCGCTCTCCTCCTGCCCGCTGGGGGCCGTGACAACACCGGCGGTCAGGAACTGGTCCCAGTTCTGGGCCGTGCGCGGCCCCATCTGGGCCAGTTCGAAATCCTCGCGCAGACGCTCGCCCGCAGCGATCAACTCTTCCGACAGGAACGGCTCGCCATCCTTGCTGCGACGGCGTCCCAGGGCGGTCAGCGGGCTCTCGGCCAGCATGTAGCGCCCCTTGCGCGCGCGGGGGTCACGCTCGACCTCGTCCAGTGCGGCCTCGGCATCGCGCCCGGTCTCGAACCCGGCCTGGGCCTCGGCAAAGCCGCGGACGCGGCTTTCCTGCTCGGCCACCAAGCGGTTGAGCGCCGCGCGCCCCGCAGAAGTGATGCGATAGCGCGAGATCCGCCCCGGCGCATCACAGGCGATCCAGTCGTTGAGCGCCATTGCCTGGGCAACGGCGACATCCACCACGGCGGTGCGCGTGCTGCCGCCGTCGCCGGTGTCGCGCACGACCACGGCCTTGTCCATCTCTACCGCGACGGCCAGCACGGCGCCGCTTTCGCACAAGCGGCGCAGCACGCGCCGTGCCTCGCGGGCCAGCGTGGCCTCGTCCGGCGGCGTGGGTGTCATGGCAGCGTTCATCGGGTCCATGTCCTTTCTGGTCTCTTGTGCCGGAACCGTTTCCCCGGCAGCCCCCAGGTTGCACAAAGCCGCATCAACCAAAGGATCGTCCCTGCGGGTCTCGATCCTGCGCACCTGGCGCAGGACGGTCGACGCGTGGCACCCAGCTTGCCGCGCGAGTTCCCGGATCGAGCACCCCTGTTCAGTGTGCGCGAGGTAGACGCGCGCCGCATCGGGCACCCAGTTCGGCAGTTGATCCGCCGGGATGTCGATCCGCGCGTCACGCATGGGCGCATACTGAAAAAGGGGTTATTTCCACAGACTTATCCCCAGTGGCAACTTGAGCAACCTAAACGTGTGTTCCTTACTGGACAGTTAATGAAACACCGCAAAAGTGATTGTTTATAAGAAAGTTAAACTAGTTCTGAACTCTGCGTTCGGACCGTGCGCCCCCGACGCAACACTCGCCCAGACCGTGCATAGTCAGCCGGAATTCGCATGACGCGAACTGCATGGAGCGAGACGATGAAAGACATTCTTGGTTTGCTGAACGACCTGCGCCGCCCGCGCCTGCTGATCCGCGCAGCCCGCATCGGCGCACAGGACTATCGGCGCAATCCGCACCTCAACCGTCTGCTGGGATATGGCGCCCTGCCCCGCCCCGGCGCCGCGCTGATGCGGCTGGTTGAGATCGAGGCCGAACTGAACGAGCGGCGCCATGCCGATGACGCCGCCTATTCGGTCAGCCGCCATGTCGAGGTGCTGACCGCAATGATGGGCGAAGCCCGTATCCTGCGCGAGGCAGCCTACTGAGACCGCCCGCGTTCCTCCGGCCCGACCCTCAGGAGAAGGCGTCGGGCATCGAGGCCTTGCGCTCTGCCACATAGGCGTTGAGCGCCTCGTTGATCGAGGGATCGAGCATCGGCTGCTGGTAGGTATCCAGGAGTTTCTGAACCCGCGCCGTCGCCAATGCCACGGTGTCCCGGGCGCCTTCCTCGGACCAGGTCTCATACGGCTTGTAGTCGAAGACCTCGGAACGCCAGAAGGCGGTCTTGAAGTTGGCCTGAGTGTGGGCACAGCCAAGGTAGTGTCCGCCCGGGCCGACCTCGCGGATCGCATCCATCGCCAGCGTTTCCTCATTCACTGTCACGCCCTGCGCCATCTTGTGCAGCGTGCCCAGCTGGTCGGCATCCATCACGAACTTTTCGAACGAGGCGACGAGCCCGCCTTCGAGCCAGCCGCAGGAATGCAGCATGAAGTTCACGCCGGACAAGAGCCCCATGTTCAGAGAGTTCGCCGTTTCGTAGGCCGCCTGTGCGTCCGGCAGCTTCGAGCCGCAGAACGACCCGGCCGACCGGAAGGGCAGCCCGAGACGCCGAGCCAGCTGACCGGCACCGTAGGTGACCTGCGACGCTTCCGGCGTGCCGAAGGTGGGCGCGCCCGAGTTCATGTCGATCGAGGTCACGAAGGCGCCCATGATGACCGGTGCGCCCGGGCGCACCAGCTGCGCATAGGCCACACCGGCCAGCGTTTCCGCCAGCACCTGCACCAGCGTGCCCGCGACCGAGACAGGCGCCATCGCGCCACCCACGATGAAGGGTGAGATGATGCAGGCCTGGTTGTTGGCCGCGTAGATTTCCAGCGCGCCCATCATCACGTCATCGAAGGTCAGCGGCGAGTTGATGTTGATGAGCGAGGTCATCACCGTGTTGTCCTGCACGAACTCCTTGCCGAACAGGATGCCCGCCATGTCGACGCTGTCCTGCGCGCGGCTGGGTTCGGTCACGGACCCCATGAAGGGCTTGTCAGACAGCGTCATGTGAGCCAGCAGCATGTCCAGGTGACGCTTGTTCACCGGCACGTCGGTCGGTTCGCAAACCGTGCCACCGGAATGGTGCAGCCATTTGCACATCTGGCCCAGCTTCACGAACTTGCGGAAATCCTCGATCGTGGCGTAGCGGCGACCGCCGTCGGCGTCGCGCACGAAGGGCGGGCCGTAGACCGGCGCCAGAACAAGGCTGTTGCCACCGATCTCGACGGATTTGGCCGGGTTGCGGGCGTGCTGGGTGAACCGCGACGGCGCCGTCTTGATCAGCTCGCGGGCAAGACCGCGCGGGATACGCACGCGTTCGCCATCGACATTGGCACCTGCCTCCCGCCAACGCTCCAGCGCGGCGGGATTCTGGACGAAGTTGACGCCGACCTCTTCGAGCACCTGTTCGGCGTGATCCTCGATCATTTCCAGAGCGGCGTCGTCCAACAACTCCATGTTGGGGATGTTACGCTCGATGTAGCGGGCGGTCTCCACCTGGACCGAGGTCCGTTCGGCGCGGCGCGCGGCACCGCCGCCACCTCTGGACCGTTTGCGCGCTGCTGCTTCTGCCATCTGTTTCAGCCCTTGTCTGCGGGGGCGGTGCCGTCATCGGCCCACCGGATCATTCCCCGTTCTAACGCGTCGCGCAGAGGGCCCATCGGTCTTTTCCGGCAGGTGCGGGGAAAAAGCGACATTCCTACGCCGCTCTGTGCCATGCAAGCGCCCACGTGACCCACCGGCCGGGAATCGCGGCGCGGCATTGATGACCCAGAGAAGGAAGCCAGGCGTAGGATTGCGCTTCGCAGAACCAGTTCGCGTCTCCGGGACGCAATTCCCGGCCCATGATGACGAGCGGACCTCCCAAAGCCGAAGTGGGGCCGGCAGGGCCATGCACGGCAATTTCTCAATCGGGGTTTGCGGCGCCTCGATGGGAATGTCGCCGTGGCCTCGATCCCTCTGGGGAGCAAGGCCGGAACACGACCGTGAGCCACGGCGCCGACCCATCGCCGGCAGACCGGGCCGGCTCCCGTCAGCCCGCGGGCCCCAGCGGAAAGACCTCGATCGCCGCGCTGACCATGACCAGCGCGGACCCACCTGGTTGCGGCACGACCATACCGCCTGGCACCACGCGCACCTCCACCTCGCCGGCGCCGAAGGCATGGTTCACGCCGCTGGTGTCGAGATCCGCCGCCTCGGGCACGCCAAGAGTGACATGCACCGCGCAATCCACGTCCACATGCAGGACCGCGCGCGCCTGCGCCGCCGCGATGGCGCGCTCGCCCGCCTGACCGGCGGTTGCGCCGACGCCCATGCCCATCTGCACGATCAGCCTCTGTCTCATGCCGCCGCCTCCTCGAAGGATACGGTCAGAGCGGCCAGCGCCATGACCGTCGGATTGCCGTGGCCTTCGGGGCGCGGCACGTCCAGCCCGCCAAAGACCACCTCGATCCGTGCCTCGCCATAGGGAAAGACCTTTTGCAGTTCGGCCCGGTCCACAAGGTCGGGCTGTTGTACCGCCACGCGCACGGCCAGCCGCATCTCGGATTTTTCGCGTCCCAGCCATTCGGCGGCGTTGATCGAGGCCTTCCACAACAGATCACGCAATGCGCGGGCCGAGGCCTCGGTGTAATCGCCTCGCCGGAGCGACGTGCCCAGGCCAAATTCCGTCAATACCTGCATGTGCCCTCCATCGCGCTGGTCGCCTCAGAGGAGCCAGACCGACGCCCCCGGGTCAAGCGCCGAAAATCCGAAGTGACTTTGACCTCTGCGCAGAGACGCGGCAGAGTGAACGAAAAGGGAAGGGAAACCGGCATCATGGGAGGAGAGGCCGAAGCAGAAGCGCCAGAGTTGGAGCGCAAGACGCTGAGTTCGTCCGAGATCACCGCCGTCGCGCATCTCTATCGCGGCGAGGTCTATCGCAGCACGATCTGGCGCACCCGGTTGGACACGACGACCAACTGGGCAGTGGTGACACTGGGTGTCGCGCTGTCGATCTCGTTTTCGGCGCCGGGAGCCTCACCCTTGCCGCTGGTGCTGGTGGGGGTGCTGATCCTGCTGTTCCTGATGCTGGAGGCGCGGCGCTACCGCTACTTCAACGTCTGGCGCGCGCGCTGCCGCTGGATGGAACAGCATTTCTACGCGCCCATGCTGGACGATGGCGACCTGCACCTGGAGGAAAACTGGCAGAAGACGCTGGCCGCCGACTACCGGCGTCCCACCTATCACGTCACGTTGATGACCGCCGTGGGGCGTCGCATTCGGTCGAACTACCTGTGGATCCTGCTGATCCAGTCGCTGGCGTTTGCCGGGAAACTGGCGGTGCATCCCACCCCGGTGAAGACCTGGGACGAGGCGATCTCGCGCGCCGATGTCGGGCCCGTGGCGGGAGAAGTCCTGATCGTGACCGGCGTCATCTATGTCGGCGCTGCCGCCGGCATGGCGCTCTGGTCGTGGCGGTCGGACGTGAAACGGGCCCGGCAGCGTGGGCGGGTCAAATCCTATTCGATGGGCTGAGAGGGCGCCCCACGCACCGGAGAAGGGTCACCACCCTTTTCGGCACGCGGGGCCGGTCCTGACGGCTGGCCCGGCGCGTCAGGCCGTGGCGGCACCGAACAAGCGGGCAAACCCACGTCGGCGGCGGGGTTTGGCGGGTTCGGGAGAAAACATGGCATGGGCCGCCTGCGAACGCATGTGGCGACCCCGTGCCATGTAATAGGCCGTGTCGATGGAACCATCGGGGCGGGTACGGATCGTGTCGTTCTGCTGGGTCATGGTCTGTCTCCGGGTCTGGACTGTCATGCCCCATCTGAACCGACCAAGGCCTGCCGCGCTTGAAGGCGGTCTTGTCCTTGTCTTCAGAAACCCTTGTCATTCGACTTCCCCTTGCGAAAACCTTTGCCAACGGCGCCGGGCTTGCCGGACACTGGTCGCATGATCCTTACCTTCAACGACTGTGCGCTCGACCTAGACCGCCGGACTTTGGTCCGGGGCGGGCAAGAGGTGCACCTGGAACCGCAGGTCTTTGACCTGCTGGCGCTTATGGCACAGTCCGGCGGGCGGGTGGTGTCCAAGGACAGGTTGGTCGAGGTGGTCTGGAAAGGCCTTGCCGTCTCGGACGCGACCATCGCGGCGCGTATCAGCGCGGCGCGGGCGGCGGTGGGCGATTCCGGCAAGGAACAGGGCGTTCTGCGCACGATACCACGGCGCGGCCTGTCCTTTGTGGCCGAATTGCGGGACGCCCCCTTGGCCGCGCATCCCCCCACGACCACCCCGACCGAGGTCGCCTATGCCCTGTCGCAGGACGGCAGCGCCATCGCCTGGAGCCTGACCGGCGACGGCCCACCCCTGATGCGAATCGGACACTGGCTGTCACATCTGGAAATGGACAGGGCCGGCACGATCTGGGGGCCTTTGATCGACCGCCTGTCGCAGCACCACCGGCTGTTGCGCTATGATCTGCGTGGCACCGGACTGTCGGCGCGGGATGCGCCGCTGACCGGCATCGACGTCTTTGCCGAGGACATGGCGGCAGTGGCCGATGCCGCAGGCTTTGAGCACTTCGATCTGTTTGCCGCCTCGCAGGCCGCGCCCGTCGCCATCCGCTTCGCCGCACGCTGGCCCGACCGTGTCAGGCGCATGGTGATCGTCGGGGGCTATGTTCAGGGCCGCGTTCACCGCGCCACCGGAACCGGGGAAGTGGATGAGGAAACCATTCTGGCCATGATCCGCGCAGGCTGGGGCAAGGCCGATAGCCCTTTCATGCAGGCCTTTTCAACGCTCTTTGCGCCGGACGCCACGCGCGAACAGCGCGACGAACTGGTACGGATGCAGCTGTCCAGCGCCAGCCCCGAGACCGCCGTCACCCTTCGCAAGGTGATCGACCGTTTCGATGTGACCGAGGACCTCGCCCGTGTCGACGTTCCGGCGCTGATCTTTCACGCCGAACAGGATGCGATCCACCCGCTCAGCCAGGGTCTGAAACTGGCCGCACATCTGAAAGGCGCCCAATTCATCCGGCTGGACAGCCGCAGTCACATGCTCTTGCCGCAGGACCCGATGTGGGAACAGGTTCTTTCCCGGACAGAGGCCTTTCTGGCCGAAGGCTGACAGCGCGATTGCACTTTTCCGCAGCCCTGCCTAAGGGAAGGCATGACCGAGACCCAGCACGACCGCCTCCTCATCATCGACTTTGGCAGCCAGGTGACGCAGCTGATCGCGCGCCGCCTGCGCGAGCTGAATGTCTATTGCGAAATCCACCCTTACCAGAACGTCACCGAAGCTTTCCTGGCCGACTTCGCGCCGAAAGCCGTGATCTTCTCGGGCGGGCCCGATTCGGTGACCCGAGAGGGCAGCCCGCGCCCACCCAAGGGCGTATATGACCTGGGCGTGCCGATCCTCGGCATCTGCTATGGCCAGCAGGTCATGATGCAGGACCTGGGCGGCAAGGTCGTGGCGGGCGAAGGCACCGCCGAATTCGGCCGCGCCTATGTCGTCCCCGGCGAGACGCGGATCGACATGCTGAACGGCTGGTTCATGGACGGCTCGGGCCGAGAGCAGGTCTGGATGAGCCACGGTGACCACGTCTCGGAAATCGCGCCGGGCTTTGCGGTCTACGGCACCTCGCCGGGCGCGCCCTTTGCGATCACGGCGGATGTCTCGCGCAATTTCTACGCCGTGCAGTTCCACCCCGAGGTACACCATACGCCCAACGGCAAGACGCTGTACGAGAATTTCGTGCGGGCCGCCGGGTTCAAGGGCGACTGGACGATGGGCGCCTACCGTGAAGAGGCCATTGCCAAGATCCGCGAACAAGTGGGCGACGCCAAGGTGATCTGCGGCCTGTCCGGCGGTGTCGACAGCTCCGTGGCGGCGGCCTTGATCCACGAGGCGGTGGGCGACCAGCTGACCTGCGTTTTCGTCGATCACGGGTTGCTGCGCCTGCACGAGGCCGAGGAAGTCGTGGGCATGTTCCGCGATCACATGAACCTTCAGGTCATTCACGCGCAGGAACAGGATCTCTTTCTGGGTGAGCTGGAGGGCGTCAGCGACCCCGAGGTCAAGCGCAAGACCATCGGCAAGCTGTTCATCGACGTGTTCCAGAAATACGCCGATCAGATCGAGGGGGCGCAGTTCCTGGCGCAGGGAACGCTGTATCCGGACGTGATCGAAAGCGTCTCTTTCAGCGGCGGGCCTTCCGTGACGATCAAATCGCACCACAACGTCGGCGGCCTGCCCGAAAAGATGGGCCTGAAACTGGTCGAGCCGCTGCGCGAACTGTTCAAGGACGAGGTGCGCGCGCTTGGCCATGAACTGGGACTGCCGGCAAGTTTCATCGGGCGTCACCCCTTCCCCGGCCCCGGCCTTGCCATCCGCTGCCCCGGAGAGATCACCCGCGACAAGCTGGAAATCCTGCGCAAGGCAGATGCGGTCTATATCGACCAGATCCGCAAGCACGGCCTTTACGACGAGATCTGGCAGGCCTTCGTCGCGATCCTGCCGGTCCGCACCGTGGGCGTGATGGGCGACGGGCGCACCTATGACTATGCCTGCGCCCTGCGCGCGGTGACCTCGGTCGACGGGATGACGGCGGATTACTATCCGTTCAGCCATGATTTCCTGGGCGAAACCGCCACCCGGATCATCAACGAAGTCAAGGGGATCAACCGCGTCACCTACGACGTCACTTCGAAACCCCCGGGCACGATCGAGTGGGAATGACAAGGCTGCTGCGCTGGCTGGTCCGCGCAGCGGTCATCTATACCCTTGCCTGCGTGGCATTGACGCTGGGGTCGCTGCTGCTGACACCGGCCTGCAGCACAGTCGAACAGCCTTACGACATTGCCGTTGTTCTTGGCGGCGGAGATGAACTGCGCAAGGCAGTGCAGGAGGCGGAAACGGGCCGCGTCCATTCAGCGGTTCGCCTCTACCGGCGCGGTCTTGTGCAGCACCTGCACCTGACCGGCGGCGGTCCCGATGGCCGCAGCAGCAATGCGCCCCTGCTGGCCCGGCTGGCCCGGGACAAGGGACTGCCGGACACGGTTCTCAGCACCGAGGCCCGCTCGCTGTCGACATTGCAGAACGCTCTGTTCTCGCGCCCTTACCTCCCTTCCGAAGCTGACCTGATCCTAGTGACAGAGGCATTCCACGCCTGGCGCGCCAAGGCCTCTTTTGTCTGGGCCGGGCGGCCGGCTGCGATCTGTGCCAGCCCCGAACCCGGCCGGCGCCTGCCCCACCGGACCCTCCACCTTGTACGCGAGGTCGCGGCCTGGGGCGCCAACATCCTGCGCGCCGGGGCGTGGTCAATCGGCCGTGCGATGGGGTTGGAAACCCACCTGCCCCAGTTCCTGCTGATCTGATCGGGCCGGCATTCGCGTCGTTGCGAGGCAAACAACCCTCATGACAATGATGATGATTATGAATTTGCCTCCAGTCGGCAGATGTGAAACACGCAATCAACGACGTCCGGATAAGGCAAGAACGATGAGCGACGCACTTTCCCGGGCCCTGGCTCAGCGCGACTGGCTGCTGGCGGACGGGGCGACGGGTACCAACCTCTTCAACATGGGGCTGCAATCCGGGGATGCCCCGGAGTTCTGGAACGAGGATGAGCCGGACAAGATCCGCGCGCTCTATCGCGGCGCGGTCGAGGCAGGATCGGATCTTTTCCTGACCAACAGTTTCGGCGCCAATGCCTCGCGGCTGAAACTGCACGATGCCGGGCACCGCGCCTACGAACTTTCCAAACTTGCTGCCGAACTGGCACGCGAGATTGCCGATGGCGCGGGCCGCGAGGTGATCGTCGCGGGCTCTGTCGGTCCGACGGGCGAAATCATGGGCGAGGCCGGAAACCTGACCCACGAACGCGCGGTCGAGATGTTCGAGGAAACCGCCGCGGGCCTCAAGGATGGCGGCGCGGACGTGCTCTGGGTCGAGACGATCTCGGCCCCCGAGGAATACAAGGCCGCCGCCGAAGCCTTTGCCAACGTCGGCATGCCCTGGTGTGGCACCATGAGCTTTGACACCGCGGGGCGCACGATGATGGGCATGACCTCGGCCGACATGGTCAAGATGGTCGAAGGCCTGCCGACCCCGCCGCTTGGCTTCGGGGCCAACTGCGGCGTCGGCGCCTCTGACCTGCTGCGCACGGTGCTGGGCTTTGCCGCGCAGGGCACGGAACGTCCGATCATCGCCAAGGGCAATGCCGGCATTCCCAAGTATGTCGACGGTCACATCCACTATGACGGCACGCCCGAGTTGATGGCCGAATATGCGGTCATGGCGCGCGATTCCGGCGCCCGGATCATCGGCGGTTGCTGCGGCACGATGCCCGAACACCTCAAGGCCATGCGCGAAGCCCTGGAAACCCGCGAAAAAGGCCCGCGCCCGACGCTGGAACAGATCACCGGCATGCTGGGCGGGTTCTCGTCCGACAGCGACGGCACGGGCGACGACGGCCCCACCCGCGAGCGTCGGGGACGGCGCCGGCGCGGCTGACCGGGCGGTGGCGGATTTCACATCCGCCACGGCGCCACGCATAAAAGCCGGGTCAAACTCCCTTTTCCTTCTGACGCCACAGGGTGGAAACCGTTGGCAGGAAAGGGAGAATTATTGCGGATCAAAGATGGATCGCGGATGTTCCAGGCGATCTTGAAAGGCGTATTCGGGTCAATGGCGGACAAGCGACAAGGGCAGCCCTGCGCGGTGCATGACGTGTCGCGATGGACGCAGAGGGCCTGCGTGACGCTGGGGGTGACCGCGGACGTAACTGCAGGGTCGGCCACGTCGCGGTCAGACTCCGAACAGAACGCGCATCCGGTCACGGTCATCCGCCGCACGGGCGGCGATCCAGTCGCGAAACCTGCGCTGAAACGGTCCGAGCGGTCTCTTTTCGTACCACAACAGCCGGTGCCAGTACTTTGCCGGCACGACAGAGCCTGCCCCGAAGGGCATGACAAGCGCACCTCTGTCCACCGAATGCACGACGTCCGACAGCCCCCCCAGCACAAGGCCGATGCCCGCCCGGGCAATCCTCGCTCCGCTGCCCTGCAACGCGAACTGCGGCCCACCGCTGGCGCTGGAGATGTCGATGCCGGTGGCATGGCTCCAGCCTTGCCAATCCAGCCAGGCGGCGTCCGAGGTCGGGACATCGATATGGGCGATGGGCACGCCTCCCAGCTCCGTCTGGCCGGGGGCCAATCCGTAGCGGCGGGCGAAATCGGGCGTGCAGACCGGCACCACGCCGCTGGGCAACAGGTCGATCGCGCCGTAGCCCGGACCGGGCGGCGGCATGAAACGGATGGCGAAATGCACATCGGAACTGGCGAGGTCGACAACATCCCAGCTGGTGTCAATGCGCAGGTCCACGGCACCGACCTTGGCAAAGAGATCCGGCAGGTGATGCGGCAGCCAGCTTTCCGCGAAGGTCTGGGTGACCGTCAACGCCACCCGCCGCTCGACCTGCCCGGAGCACAGGGCATCCTGAACCGAGGCAATGCCCACAAACCCGCTGCGCAGTGCATGAGCCAGACCGGAGAGGTCCTCGACCGGTATGAGCCCGCCCGGGGTGCGCCGGAAGAGTGTCCGGCCCAACCGTTCTTCCAACCGGCGTATCTGTGCGCTGACCGCGGCCTGCGTCACGCCCAGTTCTCCGGCCGCGCGCGCCACGGTGCCTTCGTTCAGAACGGCATCCACCGCCCTCCACGCATTCAGATGCGAAAGCGGCATGCTCCCTCGACAACATTCTGTCACCCGACGGATAGAATAACTCAAATGATCGCGGGACAGAACTGCGCTCTACTGGGGATGAGACAACAAACGCTTGTCCACCAGGGAGGCCCAGATGAAGACCTACGTGATCGAACGCAATATTCCCGGCGCCGGGTCCATGTCGCAGGACGAGCTTTGCGGCGCGGCCAGCGCATCCAATACGGCCCTGGCGAAACTGGCACCGCGGGTGCAGTGGAACCACTCCTACGTCGCCGGCGACAAGACCTTCTGCATCTACCTGGCCGAGGACGAGGATGCGATCCGCGAACACGCACAGTTGAGCGGGTTCCCGGCGGATACGATTACCGAGATCAAGACCCGCATCGACCCGACAACCGCCGGCTAGAACAGGCTCAGTTGATCGCCCTTCCGAACCGGCGGCTCAAAGAGATCGCAGCGCAGCGCGGGTTGGTCACGGTCCAGCCCAAGGGCACGCGCCGCGCGCCGGAAACGCGCTGCGAGCAGGTCGGCATAGGGCCCTTCTCCGCGCATGCGGGAAAACCATTTCACCGAATAGACCTCGCCGCCGTGCATGTCGCGCAGATGGCCCATGATGCGCGCGGCGCGGTCGGGATAGTGTTGGTGCAGCCAATCCTGCCAGAGATCGGCAACCTCCAGCGGCAGGCGCAGCATGATCCAGCTAGCCGCATCCGCCCCCGCCTCGGCGCCCGCCTTCAGGATCACCTCGAGTTCGGGATCGGTCAGCGCCGGGATCATCGGAGAGGCCATGATTCGCACCGGGATACCCGCCTCTGTCAGCCGCCGGATGACCTGCAACCGCCGCTGCGCTCCAGGTGCGCGCGGCTCCATCCTTCGCGACAGGACCGGGTCCAGCGTGGTCACGGATATGCCCACGCGCGCCAGTCCCTGTGCGGCCATGTCCGACAGGATGTCGATGTCCCGCTCGATCAGCGCGCCCTTGGTCACGATGGCCACGGGGTGCCGGAAATCGCGCAGCACCTCCAGGCAGGCGCGCATGATGCCCCGGTCTCGCTCGACCGGCTGGTAGGGGTCGGTATTGGTGCCGATGGCCAGCGGCGCCACCTCGTAGCGCCTGTTCCGCAATTCGCGGTCCAGCACCTCGGGCGCGGTCGGCCGTGCCACCAGTCGCGTTTCGAAATCCAGACCCGGCGAAAGCCCCAGCCAGGCATGGGTGGGCCGCGCGAAACAATAGATGCAGCCATGTTCGCAGCCCCGGTACGGGTTCAGCGATCTGTCGAACGGCAGGTCCGGCGAACGGACATAGGTAATGACCTTGCGCGGCACTTCCTCGCTGACCTCGGTCCGGTACACTCCGCCCTCTTCCGGCAGGTCCCATCCATCATGCACGTCCTCGCGCCGCAGCCGTTCGTAGCGGCCACAGTCGCGACTCGTCGCGGCGCGGCCACGAGCGCGGTCGGGATCAACGGGACGGGATGGAGGTTTCATGCCGAACACATAGAACACAACGGGAACACTGGCAAGATTTGCGGCACTTGGGTGTCGCAGGTCGGTCCAGCTTTACCCAATGTCGCAATCCGCCAATTGAAATCCGCAGAAAACGACGAATAGTCGTTTAAACGACGGCATGCGATGCCATGCCAAGCCAAGGGAACCGCGCCATGTCCGATGAAGAAGACGACATCATCCTCTCCGAACTCGACGACGAGGAACTCGTCCAGCAGATGTTCGACGACCTTTACGACGGTCTCAAGGAAGAGATCGAGGAAGGCGTGAACATCCTGCTCGAGCGCGGCTGGGCTCCGTACAAGATCCTGACCGAGGCGCTGGTGGGGGGCATGACCATCGTCGGCCACGACTTCCGCGACGGCATCCTGTTCGTCCCCGAGGTGCTGCTGGCGGCCAACGCGATGAAGGGTGGCATGGCCATCCTGAAACCGCTGCTGGCCGAAACCGGTGCGCCCAAGCAGGGCAAGATGGTGATCGGCACCGTCAAGGGCGATATCCACGACATCGGCAAGAACCTGGTGTCCATGATGATGGAAGGCGCCGGTTTCGAGGTGGTCGACCTGGGGATCAATAACCCGGTCGAGAACTACATCGAGGCGATCCAGAAGGAAGAGGCCGACATCCTGGGCATGTCCGCCCTGCTGACCACCACCATGCCCTACATGAAGGTGGTGATCGACGCGATGGTCGAACAGGGCATCCGCGACGACTATGTGGTGCTGGTCGGCGGCGCCCCCCTGAACGAGGAATTCGGCAAGGCCATCGGCGCCGACGCCTATTGCCGAGACGCCGCCGTGGCGGTGGAAACCGCCAAGGAATTCATCTCGCGCAAGCACAACCAGATGGCGGCCGGCTGACCTGGCTGCCGGTCAACGAGGCGGGGCTTCGGTCCCGCCTCTTTTCTTTTGCGCGCCCGGCGGTCAGGGTGGATGCAGAGGGGGCTGCCATGAAACTCGACAGACTGGTACTGATCATCGTCTGCGTCCTGGCCGGCAGCGCCGTGATTTTCTGGCTCGGGATGTTGCTCCTCGCCTCGCTCAGTGTGCCCTTCGCATGGCTGGCCCTGCTGCCCGCGGCACTGGTGGGCTATATTCTCTACAGGGTAATCGCCGAGCGGGTCGGCAATGCCGAAGACGACCATTACGACGGGATGAAACACTGATGCTGATCGTCACCTCGGAACAAGTTGCCGGGCGCGAAATCATCGCCTCGCTTGGTCTCGTGCGCGACGCTACCGTGCGGGCCAAGCATCTGGGAACGGACATTGTCGCCGCGCTCAAGATGCTCGTCGGCGGAGAGCTGACGGGCTATTCCTCGCTGATGGTCGGCGCCCGGGAACAGGCGCTGGATCGCATGGCCGCCGAGGCCGAGGCACTTGGCGCCGATGCCATCGTCGCGATGCGGATGCAGACCTCTGCCATCACGCGCGGGGCCTCCGAGATCGTCGCCTACGGCACCGCGGTCAAGCTGTCGCAGTAGGCAGCCCGGCGCGTATTGATGCCGCAAGTGCGCGAATGGGGTTTTTCTTTTGCAACCTTTGGCCCATATTAAACAGTAGGAAGGAGACCCCAATGCCCGTCACATCCTTTGCCCTGCTTGTATGCGCCGTGATCATGGCCGCCGGCCTGACCGTCTGGGCGGTGTCTTCCTTCGGGGTTCTTACGGTGGTGCCGGTGCTCTTGGCGATCGCACTGCTGGCCCGCTGGGCGCTTGCCCATGTTCCCTATGACGACAGCCGCACCTGACGCGCTTTCCGACCGTGCGCTGACAGAAAACGGCCTGCGCCCTGAAGGTGAGGGCCGTATATTGCTGCTGGCCTGCGGCGCGCTCGCCCGAGAGATCCTGGCGCTGATCCGGCTCAATGGCTGGGGGCAGATGGATCTGGCCTGCCTGCCGGCGATCCTGCACAACCACCCGGAAAAGATCACCGATGCCGTGCGCGCGGCCGTAGAAAAGCACCGCCCCAACTATGCGCGGATCTGCGTGGTCTACGCCGACTGTGGCACTGGCGGGCTGTTGCAGGCCGCCTGCGACGAGATGGGGATCGAGATGGTGCCCGGCCCGCATTGCTATGCCTTCTTCGACGGGCTTGCCACATTCGAGGCCCGCGACGAGGTCACGGCCTTCTACCTCACCGATTTCCTCTGCCGCCAGTTCGACGCCTTCGTCTGGAAGCCCCTCGGCCTCGACCGTCACCCGCAGCTGCGCGAGATGTATTTCGGCAATTACGATCGGCTGGTCTATCTCGCCCAGACCGAGGATGCCGAGCTGACCGCCCGGGCAGAGGCCTGCGCCTCCCGCATGGGTCTTGCCTTTGAGCGTCGCTTTACCGGCTACGGCGATCTGGCGCGGGTTCTGGAGGGCTGGGCCGGCGCACCGGCCACAGCCTGACGCCTAGTCCGTCGCCAAAGACTCGGCCAGGACCAGTGAGGTCGGAACCAGAGCGATACTGCCACTGCGATCCTGCAGCCCCCAGAGCACCAGCGCAGAGATCGTGTCGGCGCGCAGCCGCCCCATCATGACCACCCCGCCCTCCTGCCGGGCGCGAAAGGCGGCCTGGTCCAGGGTGCGGCGGATCATCGTCGCGTCCTGCCCTTCGCCGTCGAAATCGCGGAACAACGTGACCGAGGGCACGCCGTCCTTCAGCGCCAGTTTCTGAGCCGTGTTCAGCCCCTTGGGCTGCGAGATCAAACCGTGTCCGCTGTCGGCAAGAAAGGCCGCGACCTGGCTCGACACATCCCGGGTTTCCTGCAGGCTGCCATCCGGGTCCTCTAGCACGGCCACCACGTCGGGCACCGCGCCCATCAACCCCTCCATCGCGACTTCGACATCGGCGGCCTGCGCGCCATCGGGCATGTCGCCCAGCACCAGCACCTCGAACCCAAGGTCGCGATAGCCCCGGGCGGCGGCGGCGGCGTCTGGATGGTTCGGAGAAATCGCGAAGCTCACCGGGAAGGGAAAGGCCTCCAGCCCGGAGGGGCCAAGCGGGCCGCTGCCGTCGTCGATCAGCACGATGGCCATACGCGGCACATCTCCGTCCACCTCGACCGGCGCGGCGAAACGCACCAGCGGGCTGTCGTCCGGCAGCGCTGCCAATGCAGAGGATGTCGCGGCCGGCCCGGTGTCTTCCGGCTCTGGTTTGAGGTCTGGCGCAGTTGGCGTCGCGCGATCCACGAGCGAGCGCGCGGGTGTGCCGATGGCCGGCCCCCCGGGGGCGGGCGCCGGTTCCGTCGCCTCCAGCACGGGTTCCGGCGCCGGATCGGGAACGGGGGCCGCTGCACGGGAGGCATCGGGATCCGATGCGGGCACATCAGGGTCCGGAGATGAGCCGGGTTCAGGCGCCTCGGACGCGGGATCGACGGTGGCCGGGTCAACCGGCGCGGGATCGACAGCACCGGGTCCGTCCGCCCGTTCGGTGACCAGCGCGCTGTCGCCGTCGGGCACCGCCGGGGCCGGCGGCTGGGCCGGTCCGGTGATGATGATCGGCTGCGCTTCGGGACGGGGTGCGCCGGGGGCCGAGCTTTTTGCCCCGGGTTTGACAGGTGCATCACGCCCGACGGAAACCGGCGCCGCACCGTCCGGCGCGGGGCTTGCACCCTCAGGCGCATCCGGCGCGCCCCCGACACGCGGGGCCGCGGGCGGCGCTGTATCCGCCCCGACCGCCACGGGCCCCGAGGGTGCGGCGGGCGCCCCACCCGGCGCGGCGGGCCGGTCGACACCGCTTTCGGGCACCGGGCGGCGCCCCGGCTCGGAGAGGTCCGGTTTCGGATCTGCCACGTCGCCGGCCTCGGGCGTCTCGACCACGCGCGGCTTCGAGGCATCGAGAACCGGGTCAGCAGGGGCCGGGTCAACAGGGTCGGGCTGGGCCACAGGTTCGTCGTCCGGCTCCGCGTCCGGTTCCACATCGGGGGCCTTGTCCAGCAGGCTGCTGTCCATCGCCCCACCCGGCGGCGGCACGATGGACGGATTTTCGGGCAATGGCGTGTTCAGCGATACCGCCGCCAGCCCGGCCCCCGAAAACACCGCGCCCCAGATCGCCCCAGACAGAAATCCCCGTGCCATGCTGCTCTCTCCGACCCCTTGCGCGCCTGTCCCGGCGCCTTTGTCCTGCAGTCCGGTCCCCCTGGCGGGCTTGACGCCACCGGGAGGGCCTGCGCATGTATACCGCGACGTGGCCCCGGGCCGCCAGCCCCCGATCACGTCCCCGCTCTATAGACCTGTAAACGTTAGTCCAAAGGCGACCCGCGCCATGCTGCTCCTGATCGATAACTACGACAGTTTCACCTACAATCTCGTCCATTTCCTGGGCGAGTTGGGCGCAGAGGTACAGGTCTGGCGCAATGACGCCCTGAACGTGCAGGAGGCCATGGAACTGAAGCCCGAGGGCATCGTGCTGTCCCCGGGCCCCTGTGACCCGGACCAGGCGGGCATCTGCCTTGCCCTGACCGCGGCCGCCGCCGAGGTGCGCATGCCCCTGCTGGGCGTCTGCCTTGGGCACCAGACCATCGGCCAGGCCTTTGGCGGCACTGTTGTGCGCCATGACGAGATCGTGCACGGCAAGATGGGAGAGATCCATCACCAGAGCGAAAGCGTGTTTGCCGGCCTGCCCTCACCGTTGAAAGCCACCCGATATCACAGCCTCGTGGTGCGGAGGTCCGACCTGCCCGACAGCCTCAAGGTGACGGCAGAGCTGGCGGACGGGACAATCATGGGCCTGATGCACCGCGAGTTGCCCATCCACGGCGTGCAGTTCCACCCCGAATCCATCGCCTCGGAACATGGCCATGCCATGTTGCAGAACTTCCTCGACGCGATGAAGGTGCCGGCATGAGCGACGATCTTCGCCCCCTCATCGGCACCAGCGCCGATCGCCCCCTGACCCGGGCCGAAGCCGAGACCGCCTTTCAGATCCTGTTCGACGGTGAGGCGACCCCGGCCCAGATCGGCGGGCTATTGATGGCCCTGCGCACCCGCGGCGAAACGGTGGACGAATATGCCGCCGCCGCCGCGGTCATGCGCGCCAAATGCAACAAGGTTGCCGCCCCCGCGGGCGCGATGGACATCGTCGGAACCGGCGGTGACGGCAAGGGCACGCTGAACATCTCGACCGCCACCGCCTTTGTCGTCGCGGGCGCCGGTGTGCCGGTGGCCAAGCACGGCAATCGCAACCTCTCGTCCAAGTCCGGCGCGGCGGATGCGCTGGGACAGATGGGGATCGAGGTCATGATCCCCGCCGACAGGGTCGAGAAGGCGCTGGCCGACGTCGGGATCTGTTTCATGATGGCGCCCATGCACCATCCGGCCATGGCCCATGTCGGCCCTGTCCGGGCAGAGCTGGGCACGCGCACGATCTTCAACATCCTCGGGCCGCTGACCAATCCGGCAGGCGTCAAACGTCAGTTGACCGGGGCCTTCAGCCGCACGCTGATCCGCCCAATGGCCGAGACCCTGGGCCAGTTGGGCAGCGAACGCGCCTGGCTGGTGCATGGTTCGGACGGCACGGATGAACTGACCATCACCGGAGTCAGCTGGATCGCCGCGCTGGAAGAGGACGGCAGCATCCGAGAGGCCGAACTGCACCCCGAGGACGCGGGCCTGCCCGTGCATCCCTTCGAAGAGATCGTCGGCGGCACGCCAGAGGAGAACGGGCGCGCCTTCCGCGCGCTGCTCGATGGCGCCCAGTCGGCCTATCGTGATGCGGTTCTGCTGAACGCCGCCGCGGCGCTGACCATCGCGGGCAAGGCGGCGGACCTGCGCGACGGTGCGGCACTGGCCCGGGAAAGCATCGACAGCGGTGCAGCGCTCGGCAAGGTGCAGGCGCTGGCCAAGGCGACGCAGGCGGCGTGACCCACGCTGCCCTGACGCCGCCCGACAGCTGGCGGCATCTGCCCTTTTTCGTGCAGGATCTGCCCCGGATCGCGGGGCAACTTGCACAAAGTGACGTGCAGGTGCTGCCGCCCGCCCATCAGGTCTTTGCCGCGCTCGACGCCTGCCCGCCTGAGGCCACGCGCGTCGTGATCCTGGGCCAGGACCCCTACCCGACACCGGGCCATGCACATGGGCTTGCCTTCTCCGTAGAACCGGACGTGCGGCCCCTGCCCCGCTCCTTGAACAATATCTACAAGGAGATGACGGACGATCTCGGTGCCTGTCCCGACAATGGCGATCTGCACTTCTGGGCCGACCAGGGCGTGCTGCTGCTCAACACGGCGCTGACGGTCGAGGCAGGCAAGGCCGGGGCCCATGCGAAACTGGGATGGGCGCGGTTGACCGAACAGGTGCTGGCCGCGCTGTCGGACCGTCCCCGCGCCTTCCTGCTCTGGGGTGGTCATGCCCAGGGGTTTGCCAAGCATATTGTCGGCGCGGACCACCTTGTCCTGACCAGCGCCCATCCTTCGCCCCTCTCGGCGCGCCGGGGCTTTTTCGGCTCGCGCCCCTTTTCCCGCATCAACGACTGGCTTAAGGACAAGGGCCAGACGCCGATCAACTGGACGACGCCCAAGGGACCGTGATGACCACCACAATTCTCGACAAGATCAAGGCTTACAAGCTGGAAGAGATCGCCGCCGACAAGGCCGCCAAGCCGCTGAGCACGGTCGAGGACGAAGCCCGCGCCGCGCCGCCGGTGCGCCGCTTTGCCGGTGCGCTGATGGAGGCCGCCGAGAGCGGTTACGGCCTGATCGCCGAGATCAAGAAGGCGTCTCCCTCCAAGGGGTTGATCCGCGAGGACTTCGACCCCGAGGCGCTGGCGAAAGCCTACGAGGCGGGTGGCGCCACCTGTCTCTCGGTGCTCACCGACACGCCCAGTTTCCAGGGGGCCAAGCCCTTCCTGACCGCCGCCCGCGCGGCCTGTTCGCTGCCGGCGCTGCGCAAGGACTTCATGTATGACACCTACCAGGTGGCCGAGGCCCGCGCGCTTGGTGCCGACTGCATCCTGATCATCATGGCCAGCGTCAGCGACGCACAGGCCGCCGAGTTGGAGGAGGCCGCGCAGAGCTGGGGCATGGATGCGCTGATCGAGGTGCACGACGGTCAGGAACTCGACCGCGCACTGGCGCTGAACTCGCCTCTGATCGGGGTCAACAATCGCAATCTCAAGACCTTTGAAACCACGCTGGACACGACGCGGACACTGTCGAAACGCCTGCCCGACGACCGTTTCCTGATTTCCGAGTCCGGGCTGAACACGCCCGCCGACCTGGCCGATATGGCCGGCTACGGCGCCCGCGCCTTCCTGATCGGAGAAAGCCTGATGCGGCAGGCGGATGTCGCGGCGGCCACGCAGGCGCTGCTCGAGAACCCGGTGCCGGCATGAGCGGGCTGAGCCATTTCGACGACCAGGGCAACGCCCATATGGTCGATGTCTCGGACAAGCCGGTGACGGATCGCATCGCCACCGCCGAAGGCCATGTGACAATGGCGCCAGAGACATTTGCCATGATCACCGAGGGCCGCGCGAAAAAGGGCGACGTGATCGGCGTGGCGCGACTGGCGGGCATCATGGGCGCCAAGAAGACGCCCGAGCTGATCCCGCTTTGCCACCCGTTGCCCGTGACCAAGGTGACCGTCGACCTGACCCAGGACCCGGACCTGCCCGGCCTGCGCATCACGGCGACCGTCAAGACCTCGGGCCAGACCGGGGTCGAGATGGAGGCGCTGACCGCCGTGTCGACCGCCGCACTGACGGTCTATGACATGGTCAAGGCGGTAGACAAAAACATGCAGATCGGCGGCATTCGCGTCCTGCTGAAAGATGGTGGCAAATCGGGGCGTTACGAGGCGAAATGATCTCCGTTTCCGAGGCCCTCGACCAGCTTTTCGCGCTTGCCGAACCGCTGCCGGTGGAAACCGTGCCGCTGGTCCAGGCTGCGGGCCGTGTGCTGGCGCAGCCCGTCACTGCGCGGCGCGATCAACCGCCCTTTCCCGCCTCGGCGATGGACGGCTACGCCGTGCCGGAGGCTGCGCCGGGCCAGCGGTTCACCGTTATCGGCGAAAGCGCCGCCGGAACCCGTTTCGAGGGCAGTGTCGGCCCCGGCGAAGCGGTGCGCATCTTTACCGGCGCCCCCGTCCCGGAGGGGGCCGTACGCATCATCATCCAAGAGGACGTGACACGCGACGGCGAGACCATCACCCTCAATGAGGATCTGGACGACAACCCCTATATTCGGCCCGCGGGCACCGATTTCCGCGTCGGCCAGACGGTTGAGGCACCCCGCCGCCTGACGCCGCAGGACGTGGCCCTGCTGGCGGCGATGAACATTGCCGAGGTTCCCGTCACCCGGAGACCGCGCGTTGCGCTGATCTCGACCGGGGATGAGCTGGTGATGCCGGGCGACACGCCCGGCCCGGACCAGATCATCGCCTCGAACACCTTTGGCCTGCATGCGCTTTTGCGCGACCTGGGCGCAGAGCCCCGCATCCTGCCCATCGCCCGCGATACGACAGAGTCGCTGATCCACGGGTTCTCGCTGGTCGACGACGCGGATCTGGTTGTCACCATCGGGGGGGCCTCGGTCGGGGACCATGACCTGGTGGCGCGTGTGGCGGGCGAACTCGGGATGGAGCGGGCCTTTCACAAGGTTGCCATGCGCCCCGGCAAACCGCTGATGTCGGGCCGCTTGAACGGTGCCATGATGGTGGGCCTGCCGGGCAATCCGGTGTCTGCGATGGTCTGTGGTCATGTCTTCCTGGCGCCCGTGATCCGGGCAATGCTGGGACTGGGCACCGCAGCCTCGCCACGGCTCAAAGCCCGGTTGAGCGCGCCGCTCATGCAGAATGGCCCGCGCGAACACTACATGCGCGCGCAATTGGACGACGACGGAATCCGGGCGCTGGACCGGCAGGATTCCAGTCTGCTCAGCGTACTGGGCAAGGCGAACGCGCTGTTGGTGCGCCCCGTAGGCGATGCGGAACGCAAGACCGGCGCAATGGTGGACTACCTGCCGCTATAACGGCCGTCGCGCCGCACGAAACGCCCCATGACGGTCAGGTTGCGCCTGGTGCACTGTTGACGCCAATGCGCAACAGGACGCAGGGCTTATCCACATGATCGTTG
The DNA here is from genome assembly GCF_030733205.1 of Mameliella sp. MMSF_3455. Taxonomy (GTDB): domain Bacteria; phylum Pseudomonadota; class Alphaproteobacteria; order Rhodobacterales; family Rhodobacteraceae; genus Antarctobacter. Next base: position 87,185 of record NZ_JASHJL010000004.1, on the reverse strand, counting down.
ACACAAAACATGAACAGCCGTAGAACAAAAGTTAACAACTGCGGGGCTGAGCATGCTGACAAAAAAACAACTCGACCTTCTCGATTTCATCAACAAGCGGATGACCCGTGACGGTGTCCCCCCCAGCTTTGACGAGATGAAGGACGCGCTGAACCTGCGGTCCAAGTCCGGCATTCACCGCCTGATCACCGCGTTGGAAGAACGCGGGTTCATCCGTCGCCTGGCCCATCGGGCGCGGGCAATCGAGATCGTGAAACTGCCCGAAAGCCTTGGCGGCCAGCCTGCCGGCTTCTCACCCAAGGTGATCGAGGGCGACCGTCCCGACAACCGGCCTTCGGAAGCCTTTGACCTTGGGCCGGCGAATCTGGCTGAGCTGCCGCTGGTCGGCAGCATCGCCGCCGGCCGGCCGATCGAGGCGATCAATGACCCCGCGCCGGGCGTCTCTGTGCCCGGGCAGATGCTGCACGGCCAGGGGCGTCACTACGCGCTCGAGGTCAAGGGCGACTCGATGATCGAGGCGGGCATCAACGACGGCGACGTGGTGGTGATCCGCGAAACTTCGGACGCCGCGGACGGCGACATCGTGGTGGCCCAGATCGAAGGGTACGAGGCCACGCTGAAACGGTTTCGCCGCAAGGGGGAGATGATCGTCCTCGAGGCCGCGAACCCGGTCTACGAACCGCGTGTATTGCCCCGGGGGGCCGTCACCGTGCAGGGCCGTCTTGTCGGCCTGATCCGCACCTACTGACCAGCTACCGCAGAGCGCGCCAGCCGCACCGGTTCCGGCGCGCCGCCATGCCAGAGCCGGTGGCCCGAGAGGTCACGGTCGGTCACCAGGTGCACACCATCCTTCAGCCAGACCGCGACGGATCCGCTGTCCTTCAGGCGCGGCGGATCGAAGACCTCGCAGTCGCCCGGCAGGCTCAACGCCACACTGGACACCACGATCTGTCCGGAATGACAGCCGGAAACACCGCGCGCGGCGCGCTTGCCCTGCAGGTGCAGGATCTCCAGGTCCCCGATGATTGCCCGCGCCACGCGCCCCTCGACCGGCGTGGGCCAAAGCGCCGCCGCCTCGGGCTGGACATGACCAAGTCCGTCGTTTTCCAGCCAGACGCCCGCCACGAAGCCCGACCCGCGGTCGCGTGACAGAGCCCGCCCCTCTGGCAACATGATCCCGACCAGCGTCCCGCTGTCCGAGATCAGCACTCCGGGCCTGTCGGTTCCCACCCAGAGCGCCACCGCCATCCCCAAAGGCACCAGTCCGGCCAGCCGCCCACGGCCCCGCCAAAGGCACATAATCAGCCCGCCAAAGGCGATCAGCGGCAACACCCAGGGACCGGGCGCCACGACATGTCCGACGGAGCCCTCCCAATCCGCCACCGTATGCGCGACGCCAAGGATCCAGCCCAGTCCCAGCGCCATGAGTTCCAGGGCGATCCAGTCCACACCCAAGGGCATCAGCAGCGCCGCCAGAACCGCCAGCGGAACCACCCAGATCCCCATGACCGGCACGGCCACGAGGTTGGCGACCAAGCCGAAATGCGCAACCTGGTTGAAATGCGCCATGCCCACCGGCGCCGTCGCCGCCCCCGCCACGGCCGAGGACACGACGACCGAAAGGATCGGCGCGATCCAGCGTGGCCACTTGCGGTCGCGCTGAAGCAGGCTGACCTGTTCAAAGACCGCGACCAGCGCGGTGGTGGCGGCAAAGGACATCTGGAACCCCGGCCCCAGCAGCGCCTCGGGCCGCATCACCAGCACAACCAGCGCCGCAATGGCCACGCTGCGCAGGCTCAAGGCCCGGCGGTCCAGCATCAAAGCGCAGAGCGCCGCCGCCACCATGATGAAGGCGCGCTCGGTCGCGACGTTGCCCCCGGAGAGCGCCAGGTACCCTGCGGCGGCCAACAACGCGCCAAGAGCGGCCAGCTTTTTTCCGGGCCAGTGATGGCGGGCGTGGCGTGGCAGGATCAGGATCAGTCGCAGGGCCGCGAACACGAAGCCCGCCAACAGCCCCATGTGCAGCCCGGAAATCGCCAACAGATGCGCCAGGTTGCTGTCCCGCAAGGCCTGCAGCGTCTCCTGTCCCATACCGGAGCGGTCTCCGGTCATGATCGCGGCAGCAAAGGCACCCCGTTCTCCAGGCAGGGCCGCCTGAACCCGGGCCGACAGCCACAGCCGCAACCGCGCCACGGGCAGGCTGTCATCGGCCTCTTGCAACAGCAGGACCGGACTGCGCGTGTAGCCCACCGCACCGAGTCGCAGGAACCAGGCATGGCGGCGGAAATCGAAACCGCCCGGCTCGACCGCGCCACCCGGTGGGGAGAGGTGCCCGGTCAGGATCACCACCTGCCCCGGGCGCGGGTCAAGATAGCCCTGCTGACCATGCAGCGAAACGCGGACACGCAGCGGCACCTCGTCCGGGTCCATGCGTTCCAGCACCACCCGGTCCAGCGTCAACCGCAGCGCGTCCGAGGCCGAGCGGTCGATCTGGATCACTCGCCCCTCGATCGCGCCGTAATACCGGAAATCAAGGACTGGCCCGGCCACCTGCTGCGCCCGCACACCGGCAAGCGCAAACCCCGCCGCTGCCAGCGCAACCGCACCCAGCAACGGCCCCCAGAGCGGTCCGGCGCGGTGTTGCACCAGGGCAAGACAGCCAATCCCGCCACAGGCCCAGAGCACCGTCGCCGATGGTTCGGCGCGGATCGCGAAATAGACCCCGATGCCGGTTGCCAGGCAGACCGGCGCCCAGGGAAAGAGATGACCGCGTTGCCCCAGGAGAAGGGCGGCCAGCCACGTCATGACCTGACCCATGCTTGCCCCCCGTTGGGCGGCTCGTTAAGGAACGGCAAAGCCTAGCCCCGATGCCGTTATGAAAAGGTTAACCAAGATGTCCGACGCACAGGTCGTCACCCGCTTTGCCCCCTCACCCACCGGTTTCCTGCACATAGGCGGCGCACGCACCGCGCTGTTCAACTGGCTCTATGCCAGGGGCCGTGGCGGCAAGTTCCTGCTGCGGATTGAGGATACGGACCGCGCACGTTCGACACCGGAGGCGACAGAGGCGATCCTGCGCGGGCTGGACTGGCTGGGTCTGGACCATGACGGCGAGGTCGTCAGCCAGTTCGAACGCGCCCCCCGTCACGCCGAGGTTGCCCATGAGCTGCTCGCCAAGGACGCAGCCTACAAGTGCTTCTCGACGCAGGAAGAGATCGAGGCTTTTCGCGAGGCCGCGCGGGCCGATGGCCGCTCGACCCTGTTCCAGAGCCCGTGGCGCGACGTCGATCCGGCGACGCACCCGGACGCGCCTTACGTTGTGCGCCTCAAGACTCCGAAGGACGGCGAGACGGTGATCGAGGACCAGGTTCAGGGTCGCGTCACCATCCGCAACGACCAGCTTGATGACATGGTGCTGCTGCGCTCGGACGGCTCGCCCGTCTACATGCTGGCCGTCGTGGTCGACGATTTCGACATGGGTGTGACCCATGTGATCCGGGGCGACGATCACCTCAACAACGCCGCGCGCCAGATGGGCATCTATACCGCGATGGGTTGGCCGCTGCCGGTCTACGCCCATATCCCCCTGATCCACGGGCCGGACGGCAAGAAACTGTCGAAGCGTCATGGTGCGCTTGGCGCCGACGAATACCAGAAGATGGGCTACCCGGCGGCCGGCATGCGCAACTACCTGGCGCGGCTGGGATGGAGCCACGGCGACGACGAGTTCTTTACCGATGCGCAGGCGCGGGATTGGTTCGGGCTGGACGGGATCGGCAAGTCGCCGGCCCGGTTCGATCTCAAGAAGCTCGAAAACCTCTGCGGCCAGCACATCGCGATCAGCGAGGATGCTGCACTGCTGCAAGAAATCGAGGCGTTTCTTGCAGCCACAGGTGAAACCGCCCTGACAGAGGCTCAACGCGACGGATTGCATCGTGCGATGTATTGCCTCAAAGACCGGGCCAAGACATTTCCCGAACTTCTTGAAAAGGCGCACTTTGTCCTGACGGATACCCCGGTTCGGCCGGATGCGAAGGCGGCAAAGAACCTTGACGCGGTATCCCGTGGTATACTGGCCGCGTTGACGCCGCACCTGCAAGATGCTAGCTGGTCCCGAGACGAACTGGAGGCGGTTCTCAACCGTTTCGCCGAGGATCAGGGGACCAAGTTCGGCAAGCTGGCCGGCCCGCTGCGGGCGGCGCTCGCCGGGCGCGCCGTGACCCCTTCGGTCTTCGACATGATGCTCGTCCTGGGCCGCGACGAAAGCCTTGCACGGCTGGCCCGGGCCGCGGCCGAAGAAGAGGGCTGAGGCCCCGGACCGGCCATGTGACTTCAACCGGCTGGGCCGTCTCACGGCCCCGCTTCACGACATAAGAGGGATGACTAGCATGGCTGAGACCAGCAAGACCGCGACGCTTTCGATCGACGGCAAGGAATTTGAACTGCCGATGCACTCGCCGACCGCCGGTCCGGACGTGATCGACATTCGCAAGCTCTATGGCCAGGCCGGTGTCTTCACCTATGACCCCGGGTTCACCTCGACCGCCTCCTGCGATTCGACCATCACCTTCATCGACGGCGACAAGGGTGAGTTGCTGCACCGCGGCTACCCGATCGACCAGCTGGCGTCCAAGTCGCATTATCTCGAAGTCTGTTTCCTGCTGCTCTACGGCTACCTGCCCAAGGCGGAAGAACTGGAGCAGTTCGAGAACACGATCACCCGCCACACGATGATCCACGAACAGATGTACAACTTCTTCCGTGGATTCCGGCGTGACGCGCATCCCATGGCGATCATGGTCGGCGTGGTCGGCGCGATGGCGGCCTTCTACCACGATTCGACCGACATCAACGACCCGCGCCAGCGCGAGATCGCCAGCCACCGCCTGATCGCCAAGATGCCGACGATCGCGGCCATGGCCTACAAGTACTCGGTCGGCCAGCCTTTCGTCTATCCGCGCAATGACCTGGATTACGCGGCGAACTTCCTCCACATGTGCTTCTCGGTTCCGGCCGAGGAATACGTCGTGGACCCGATCCTGAGCCGTGCCATGGACCGGATCTTTACCCTGCACGCGGACCACGAGCAGAACGCCTCGACCTCGACGGTGCGCCTCGCCTCGTCCTCGGGCGCGAACCCCTTTGCCTGTATCGCCGCCGGCATCGCCTGCCTCTGGGGTCCGGCGCACGGTGGCGCCAACCAGGCTTGCCTGGAAATGCTCAAGGAAATCGGCTCGCCCGAGAACATCCCCGAGTACATTGCCCGCGCAAAGGACAAGAACGACCCCTTCCGACTGATGGGCTTTGGCCACCGGGTCTACAAGAACTTCGACCCGCGTGCGAAGGTCATGAAGCAGTCCGCCGACGAGGTGCTGGACCTTCTGGGCGTCGAGAACAACCCGATCCTCGCCACCGCGAAGGAACTGGAAAAGCAGGCGCTTGCGGACCCTTACTTCTCGGAGAAAAAACTGTTCCCGAACGTCGATTTCTACTCGGGCATCATTCTCGAGGCGATGGGCTTCCCGACCTCGATGTTCACGCCGATCTTTGCGCTGTCGCGCACCGTCGGCTGGGTCAGCCAGTGGAAAGAGATGCTGAACGATCCGCAGAACAAGATTGGCCGCCCGCGCCAGCTGTACCTGGGCGAGACCCTGCGCGACTACGTCGACATCGAAAACCGCTGAACGCGGATTTCACGGACGCGAAAGGCCCGGGCACACCGCCCGGGCCTTTTCCGTTTGAGCCTCCATGCGCCTCGGAAATCGTGCCGGAACGCCGTCTTCGTTTTTCTTTGGGCCGATAAATGCCTCCGGGGGTGCCGAAGGCGGGGGGCAGAGCCCCCTTTGCCCGCTCACCGCCCTTCGTAGACCGCCGGCCGCTTTTCGTGAAAGGCCACAACGCCTTCCTTGAAGTCCCGCGTCTTGCCGCATTCCCCCTGAAGTTTCGACTCCACCCCCAGTTGCCGTTCCAGGTCGTTGTCGTACGAGGCCCGCAGAGCCTGTTTCACACGCGCATAGGCCGCCGTGGGGCCCTGCGCCAGGTGCCGGGCGCGGGCCGCGACATGGGCGCCGAAGACATCGTCGGCCACGGCCTCCCAGATCATGCCCCAGGCATCCGCCTGCGCCGCGGTGATCTTTTCGGCGAAGAGCGCCGCGCCCATGGCCTTGGCCAGCCCCATCTGCCGCGGCAAAAGCCAGGTGCCGCCCGCATCCGGGATCAGCCCGATCCGGGTGAAGGCCTGCAGGAAAAAGGCCGATTCCGCCGCGATCACCACATCGGCCGCGAGAGCCAGGTTGGCCCCTGCCCCCGCCGCCGCGCCGTTGACCGCGCTGATCGTCGGCACCCGGCAGTCATAGATCGCCCTCAGCATCGGCACGTATTCGTCGCGCAGTGTCCGCTCCAGATCCAGGTTGGCGGCATTGCCGCCATCTCCCAGGTCCTGTCCCGAACAGAAGGAACGGCCGGAGCCGGTCAACACCACGACCCGCGCCTCGCGCCCGCCGCGCTCGACCGCGTCGGTGATCTCGGCCCGCATCTGGGTGTTCAGCGCGTTCATCACGTCCGGCCGGTTCAGCGTCACGGTGGCGATGTCCTCGGCCACCGCGTAGGTGATCATGTCGTACTGCATGGGTATGCTCCCTGTAACCTTGGCGGCATCAAACATCGCAGGCGGGCGAATGGCAAAGCCAAACGCCGCGTCACGGCCGCAACACGCGGGCAATCAGGGCACGGGCCTCGGCGCTGGGACGCCGTTCCAGACGAGCATAAGCACTGCCGTCCCGTTCGCGCCGCAAGAGCCCGTGTTCGATCATCGCCCGGCGGATCTGTGCCGCATCGCGAAAGGTGCACAGGGTGTCGATCCGGGCGCTGATCTCACGTTCCGTCCAGGTGGTGCCCGGCGGCAATTGAGCCCAGATCACCCAGAGGCAGAGGCCCTGCACCGAGGTACGCCCCGGCCAGTCCGTGAACCGGGCCGCATCGTCAAAGAACCGTGCCGCGCGGGCAACCGCACGGTCGTCCAGCGGCTCTGCCGGGCTGTCCCCCAGCCGCGCGCGCATGTGCTGGTAGTTGCGATACCCCGCGGCGCGGGCAATCAGCCCCAGCATCTCGAGGTGCGAGGGCGGACTGTCCAACCCCGCGCGCAGGGACTTGGCAAAGGCCGACAGGTCGGGAATGGTCAGGGCAATGGGATCACGAGACATGTGTATCCTCCGTCACCGATACCGCATCCCCTGTGTCGGGGAAAGGAGGGCCGCCCTTGTCCAAGGGTATCGCGAAGGCAATCCACGGGATCATGCTATCGCAGGTTTAGCGAAAGGCGGCGCCTGGGTGAACTGCGGACCCATGAAAGCCGCTTAGCAGAAAGTCGGGACCGGGTCCATCGCCGTTGACCCTGGCACCCTCGGCCTGTCATGCTTGGGACCATGAGCTACAAACCGGACGGCTATACAGATCTTTCGCCCTATCTCGTCGTGCCCGATCCCGAGGCTGTCCTGCAGTTCTGCGAGGCTGTCTTTGGCGCCAGCCGACTGCGGGTCTTTCACGATGGTGACAGGATCATGCACGCCGAGTGCAGGATCGGGGATTCCGTGCTGATGATGGGCGGGGCGGAAAGCGCCGCAGGTGCGCTCGTGCATCTCTATTTGCCAGACCCCGACGCGGCATTCACCAAGGCGATGGAACTTGGGGCGGAAGAAATCCAACCGATGATGGAAAAGGGCGACGGTGACCGTCGCGGCGGGTTTCGCACCCCCTGCGGCACACAGTGGTTCGTCGCGAAACAGATGGGCGCGCCGGCGTGACCCCGCCCGCAGGGCCTCAGCCTTCCTCGCCCTTCAACAATTCGTCCAGGCGCTTCTGCTCGTCCGGTGACAGCCCTTCATCCCCTGCCCCGGACGCAAGTGACCGGCGCCGCACATAGGCCATGCCCACGACCAGGGCCAACAGGAACAACCCCGGGCCCGAAGCCCAGAGCAACCAGTTCCAGCCGCCCGCCGTGGGTTTCAGCAGGACAAATTCGCCGTAGCGGTCGACGATGAAGGCCACAACTTCCTCGTCCGTGTCGCCCGCCATGATCCGCTCGCGCACCAGGATGCGCAGGTCCCGCGCCAGCGAGGCGTTGCTTTCGTCGATGCTCTCGTTCTGGCAGACGAGGCAACGCAGCCCGGCGGATATATCCCGTGCCCGGGCCTCCAGCGCCGGGTCATCCAGTATCTCGTCCGGCTGAACCGCCAGGGCCACGGTGGCCATGAGGGCGAACAGCATTCCAAGAATGCAGGACGTCGTTCCATCCCGCCGCATGGTGATCCCCTTCATTCCGCGGGCACTCCCTGCGCAGGGGCCGTTTTCCGAGCCCCGGCGGCGATCCGGTACCGGCGGTCGGACAGGCTGAGGCAGCCGCCCAGGGCCATGATGATCGCCCCGGCCCAGATCCAGTTGGCCAGCGGCTTGATATAGACCCGCATGACCCATCCGCCGTTGTCCTGCGGATCGCCGATCACGACGTAGACGTCACGCATGACGCGATAGTCGATGGCCGCCTCGGTCGTGGGCATCTGGGCCACCGGGTAAACGCGTTTCTCGGGGTTCAGCACGGCTATCTCGCGCCCATTGGCCGTGACCCGAACCTCGCCCATCGTGGAGTTGTAGTTCGGCCCCTGCACCCTGTTGACGCTCAACAAGGTGAATTCGAAATCGCCAACGGTCCAGGGCTCGTCGATCTGGGCGACACGGATGTCTTCCTCTTGCCAGGCCAGCAACCCGGCAATGCCCAGCATGGTGATCCCCAGGCCCGCATGGGCGACGGCCTTGCCCCATTCCGCGCGCGGCAACCGCAACAGCCGCGAGAAATCGCGCGACTGTCCGGTGCGTCCGATCAGGTCGGTGACGGCGCCGGCAACGATCCAGGTGCCCAGGAACACGCCGATCGGCCCCATCAGGCTGCGTCCGGTCTGCATCGCCCAGACCAGTCCCATCAAGGCGACAGCAAGAACGAAGGCAGGCGCCAGAGACCGCAGCACACGATCGAGCTTGCCGCGCTTCCAGCTGATCATCGCGCCCACCGGCAGGATCAACCCCAGTACCACCATGAAGGGCGTGAATGCCATGTTGAAGAAAGGCGCACCCACCGAGAGTTTCCGCTCGAACAGCATTTCGGCCACGAAGGGCCACATCGTCCCGACAAAGACGACAAAACTGGAAACCGCGAGCAGGATGTTGTTCAGCACCAGGGCACTTTCGCGGCTGACCACACCAAAGACGCCCTTCGATTCCATCACGTTCGACCGCGCAGCAAACAGCGTCAGCGCACCGCCAGTGAAGAACAGCAGGATGTAGAGGATGAACTTGCCGCGGACCGGGTCATTGGCGAAGGCGTGGACCGAGGTCAGCAGGCCGGACCGCACGATGAAGGTGCCGATCAGCGAAAAACCGAAGGCCAGAATCGCAAGCAGGATGGTCCAGCTTTTCAGCGACTCGCGTTTCTCCACGACGATGGCCGAATGCAGCAAGGCGGCTGCAAAGAGCCAGGGCATGAAGCTGGCGTTCTCGACCGGATCCCAGAACCAGAACCCGCCCCAGCCCAGTTCGTAGTAGGCCCACCAGGACCCCAGAGCGATACCGATCGTCAGAAAGATCCAGGCTGCCAGGGTCCAGGGGCGCACCCACCGGCCCCAGGCCGCGTCCACCCGTCCCTCGATGAGTGCGGCGACCGCGAAACTGAAGCAGATCGAGAGACCGACGTACCCCAGGTAGAGAAACGGCGGGTGAAACGCCAACCCCGGGTCCTGCAACAACGGGTTCAGGTCCGTGCCATCAATCGGCGGGACGCTGAGACGCGTGAACGGGTTCGAGGTAAAGATGATGAAGGCATAGAACGCCGCCGAGACAGAGCTTTGGACAGCCAACACGCGGGCACGCAGTGTCGGTGGGATATTGCTACCGAACCAAGCTGCACAGGCCCCGAACAGCGCCAGGATCAGAACCCAGAGCAGCATGGACCCCTCGTGGTTCCCCCAGACGCCCGAGATCTTGTAGATCATCGGCTTGGCCGAATGGCTGTTCTCGTAGACCAGCTTCAACGAGAAATCGGAGACGACGAAGGCATAGGTCAGCGCCGCGAAACTGCTGGCCACAAGCAGGAATTGCAGCGTTGCTGCCGGTTCCGCCACGGCCATCCACCCGGGCCATCGCTTGTGCGCGCCCACCAGGGGCATGACCATCTGAACCAGCGATACCAGGAAGGCGAGGATCAGGGCGAAGTGTCCGAGCTCTGTAATCATGTCCGGAGTTATAGTTCCGCCGCCCTTCCGGGCCAATCGTTTTCGCCCGGATGTGCAGATCACATTGTCGCAATGATATGCGTGCTGCCCTGCCCTAAAAAAGCCGCGCTCCCTAGAAGGGGCGCGGCATTCGCAACAAATTCAGGACGTCCGCTAGCCGGCGGTTCGGCGCCAGTCCGCCAGTGCCGGGTTGTCCGACGGCACCTCGAACATTTCAGTCTCGACGGGGGCGGCGGCATCGGGCGTGACATCCCGCAGCGCCTCGACGTCCTTGACCGTCTGCACCACCTTTGGGACCGCCGCCATCGTCACCGCGAGGTCGCGTTGGAAATCCTGCCCCTTGGCCTGGTGACGCGCGCCGAAGTAAAAGCTGACGATGGCCGCCAACAGCCACCACAGAGGCTCCGGCACCAGCGCGATGCCCGCCATGCGCGCCGCAAACCAGACCGGGTCGACCATCGCCGCCACGAACATGCCCAGCGTCCCCAACGCCATAGCCGGACGCGGCACGCGGTTCAGTGCGTCCATCAGCCTGTCGAACCAGCCGCGACGACGAATGCGGAACTCGCCTGCCATTTGTGCAAGGGCTGCGGCCTGGGCCTCGTGGCCGCGTTGCGCCTGTGCTTCGGCATTGACGCGGAAGACTTCCGCCGTCTCTGACACCACGTTGCGGCCAGAGCCGAACAGGGCATTCAAAAGCTGACCAATCAGTCCCATGCTGCCACCCGGGCGCGAAACTCGGCCTCTGTCATGTGGTACTTGGGTGCGATGAACTCCTCGGCGCGCTTGATCCACCCGCCTTTCCCGCCTGCGCGGGTCCGCGCGTACTTGCGCGACGCCGGGCGGTTGTCAGCGACGCGGAAGTAATAGTTGCGCCGCGCGATCCCGTAGGCGTCCGTCATGTGATGCGGTGCCTTGGCGTGGGCACGCACCGTCGCGGCAATGGTCTGCGGGCCAATGGCGCCATCCACCGCTACCTGTTCGCCCATCTGGTTCAGCAATCGCTGCAGAATCTTGACCGCGTTGCCGCCCGCGTTGACATACATGTCGAAAACGGTGGCGTGCAGAGACTCCGGCAGTTCCGCGATACGCGGTTTCAGGAAGTAATGTGTCAGGAAAATCGTCACCGCCTGTTCGCGGGTGATCTGGCGCACATCGGCGGCATCAACGCGCCCGTTGCCGTCGTGGTCCAGACCCAGACGACGCATCGTGTGAATCGTGACGCCGTATTTCGTGGCACCGCCCGGATCGTCCGGGTCGTTGACATATCCGCCCTCGCGGGCAACGATTTCCTCGGCCATCCTGCGGACGCGGGGGGTCAGAGTCGACATCCAGTCTCTCCTGCTCGGTTCACTCTCGATGGCCAGAGGGTGCGCCGCAGCTCTTAACCAATCCTCACGGGACCGTACGTTGCATGACCGCTGACGAGATCATCGCCCTGCTGGGCCTGTCGCCGCACCCCGAAGGCGGGCACTATCGACAGACATGGGTGGCCGCCGCCGACAGCGGCGAACGCGCACCCGGAACCTGTATCTATTTCCTGCTGAAAGGAGACGAACGCAGCCACTGGCACCGGGTGGATGCCGGCGAGATCTGGCATTTCTACGCCGGCAGCCCGCTGCGTCTGATGCGTGCCGCAAACGACAAAGGCCCGCGCGACGACATGGTGTTGGGGCCGGATCTGGCACAGGGGCAGCGCCCGCAAGGCATCGTCGAACCCGGTCACTGGCAGGCTGCGCAATCGCTGGGGGACTGGACCCTGGTCGGCTGCACCGTTTCCCCGGGTTTCCAATTCGACGGTTTCGAACTGGCGCCGCCCGATTTCGACATCCCGGGATGATACATGCAAAAACGCCCGGGGCACTTGGCCCCGGGCGCAATTTCTTCGTCTCTGCCGAAGATTACTCGACCCGTTCCATATCGGACAGTTGATCGCTGGTGAACGGCGTGACGACGGCGTACTCCGCCTCGCTCACCATGATCATCTTGGTCTCGTCCATCGGCAGCATGACGTATTTGTCACCGACGCCCAGGAAACCGCCGACCTCTGCCACAAGGCCCATGACCTCGCCGTTTTCATCGACGATAAAGTCGTCGATCGACCCGATGCGTGTCCATTCGTCGGCCACGGTATCGTAGTTCACATTCACGTCCCAATCGACGCTTTCGTTCGCGGACAGCGTGTAAATCGGCGCGCCGACAATCACCGACGCCTTGACCGGCGCGGTCAGACCGGTGTCCGACTTGGCCATATCCGTAACGTCCGCTTTGGGAGCGGCTGGATCATCGCCTTCGGCCATGTCCTTGTCGGTGACCATAGGATCGGCGGTGTCGGCCTGTTCCATCGGTGCCGGTTCTGCGGCCGGGTCCATTGCATCGCCGGTTTCGTGGCTTTCCGCCAGCGCGACGGCGGGGATGAGAGCGGTTGCAGCGACGGTTGTCATGAAGCGTTTCATGTTGAACTCCTTCTGTTTTTCCGTTCGATCTGCCTAGGGAACGCGCCTTTTTCCGCTCCCGTTCCCCACTAATTTTTTTTCGTTTGCAGGAACTTCAACCGCGTCCGTGCGTATGCACGAACTTCAACAACTGGGCCGTCGACGCATCCTTGCCATCGACAGGCGCTGCGCCCGTCACCATCGGCCCGAGCGCGGTCGCAAGCTCCTTGCCCAATTCCACCCCCCATTGGTCGAAGGAATTGATCCCAAGGATCACGCCCTCGACAAAGACCCGATGCTCATACAGCGCGATGATCTTGCCCAGCGTCTCGGGGTCGAGCAGCGGATAGATCAGCGTCGTGGACGGACGGTTGCCCGGAAAGACCCGGTGCCGCGCCTGCCGCTCAAGTTCGTCGCCCTCGAACTTGTCCGCCACCTTGGCGCGGGCCTCGTCCAGATCGCGCCCGCGCATCAGCGCCTCGGACTGGGCCAGACAATTGGCAACCAACAGCTCGTGGTGATGCTTCAGATCTGCTTCGTGGCCTTTCGCAGCGACAAGGAACTCCGCCGGGATCACCCGCGTGCCCTGGTGGATCAACTGGTAAAAGGCGTGCTGGCCGTTGGTGCCCGGCTCTCCCCAGACCACCGGGCCGGAGTGATAGGGCAGATCGGCGCCATCCATGCTGACGCCCTTGCCGTTACTCTCCATCTCCAGCTGTTGCAGGTAGGCGGGCAGCCGCGACAGGCGGTTGTCATATGGCAGCACCGCGCGCGTGGCATGACCCAGCACCTGATTGTGCCAGATCCCCACCAGCGCCAACAGCACCGGCATGTTCTCGGCCAGGGGCGCCGACTGGAAATGGCGGTCCATCTTCATGCCGCCGGTCAGGAAGGCACGGAAATCATCCGGTCCAATCGCCAGCATCAGCGACAGGCCAATCGGCCCCCAGACGGAATACCGCCCGCCGACCCAGTCCTCGAAGCCGAACACGCGGTCCGCCGGGATGCCGAATTCCGCTGCCTTTTCCTGGTTCGACGACAAGGCGATGAAACGCCCTTCGTCCGACACGCCCTTTTCGGCAAGCCAGGTCTTGGCCGTGCGTGCATTGGTCATCGTTTCGATGGTGGTGAAGGTCTTGGAGGCGACGATGAACATCGTCGTCTCGGGGTCACAAAGCGCCAGCTTGTCCGCGATATCCGCGCCATCGACATTCGACACGAAATGCGTGCGCGGCCCGTCATGATAAGGCGCCAGCGCCAGCGTCGCCATGACCGGCCCAAGGTCCGAGCCGCCGATGCCGATGTTGACCACATCCGTGATGCCGGAGGCCCTGACCTCGCGCGCCAGCGCCTCCATCCGCCCCAGCGTGTCCAGAACCGGCGGCATCACGTCCTCGCCATCCACAAGAACCTCGGCCCAGTCCAGGTTGCGCAGCGCCGTGTGCAATACCGCCCGTCCCTCGGTCTCGTTGATCTTTTCCCCGGCAAACATCGCGTCCCGCCGTGCCGACACCCCGCGCGCCTCGGCAAGGGTCAGCAGGCCTGCACGCACTTCGGCGTCGATCTGCGTCTTGGAATAGTCGAAGAGCATGCCTTCTGCCGAAAGCGAGAACGCCCCTGCCCGGCCCTCATCCTCAAACAGCGCTTCGATCCGGCGCTCGCCGATGCCTGCCGCCAGTGTCTTCAGTTCTTCGAACATTCCATCCCCCTCGCCGCCCGTGATGCGGCCCTTTGAACATGTGTCCACCTCATAGCAGGTGGAAAATGACAGACGTGCGACCCCGGCGTCTTGTTCAGGGTGCCCAGTGCACCCGCGCTTCGGACAAGACCGCGTTGATCGGCGCCTCTGCGACCGGCTTGCCGCGCGCGCTTTCCAGAGCGGCGCGCTTTTCCTCGCCAAAGATCAGGACGTGTTTCGACAGCGCCCCGTTCAGCACCGGCGCGCTCAGCGTGATACGCGGTTCGGGCGCGCCTGGCGCGCGCATCGGCAACAGCACGGGCGCCTTGGGTGACAGGGCCTCTTCCAGCCGATCCGCCCCCGGAAAGATCGACGCCGTGTGCAGGTCGGCCCCCATGCCCAGTAGAACCACCGCCAGTGGCAGTTCCTTGGCAATCGGCGCCTGCAATGCATCAAGAGCCCCTTCCGGCTCTGCCTCCGGGGCGTACAGCGGCAGGTAACGCGCCGCCTGCGCGCGGTTGATCAGCAGCCGTTCCCGCAACAGCCCGGTGTTCGACCGCGGGTTGTCCTCCGGCACCCAGCGTTCATCGGTCAGCAAGACGTCCACGCGCGACCAATCAAGGTCGACGGTGTTCAGATCGTCGAAGACCGGCCCGGGCGAGGTCCCACCCGGCACCGCGAACCCGACCCGGTCCCGTTGGGACAGGGCCTGCCGCAAATCGCCGGCCAGTTGATTTGCCAGGTCGATGACCAGCATCTCCCGATCCTGGTACTCGATGAATTCGTAACTCATGCTCCCGGCCTCCCTTGCCTTGCCAGGCTCATGCGCGGATGTCGCGCCAGCGGCGTCCGTCGCGATGCATCAGCATCAGCGCGTCGTCCGGCCCGGCCGAGCCCGGATCATAAGGCTTGGGCACCTCGCCCCGGCTCTGCCAACCGGCGATGATCGGATCGGTCCAGGCCCAGGCGGCCTCGACCTCGTCACCGCGCATGAACAAGGTCTGATTGCCCCGGATCACATCCATGATCAACCGTTCGTAGGCGTCGGGCACCTCTTCCGCCTCCGGCCCCAGCGCCTCGGCAAAGCTCATGTCCAGTGGCACGTCCACCAGCCGCATGCCGCCTGGCCCCGGCTCCTTGATGGTCACGCCCAGTGTCATGCCTTCGTTCGGCTGCAACCGGATCGCCAACACGTTGCGATGTGTGCCCGCTTCTGGGCCAAAAATCGAATGCGGGGCATCCTTGAACACCACAGCGATCTCGCTGGCCCGTGCCCGCAGTTTCTTGCCGGTGCGCAGGTAGAAGGGTGTCCCGGCCCAACGCCAGTTCGAGATATGACATTTCATCGCCACGAAACTCTCGGTGGTCGAACGCGGATTTTCGACGTGGGCGCGATAGCCCGGCTGGTCATCATCCGCGTCGTACTGGCCGCGCACGATATGGTGGTAATCCACCGGGTCCAGCGCCCGGATCACCTTCAATTTTTCGTCCCTTACCGAATCCGGTTCGAATCGTGCCGGGGGTTCCATCGCGATCAGGCACAGCAACTGCATCAGGTGGTTCTGCACCATGTCCCGCATCGCACCCGATTTGTCGTAGTAGCCGCCACGACCGCCCACATCGACGGTCTCGGCCACGGTGATCTGGATATGATCGACGTATTGGGCGTTCCATAGCGGTTCGAACAGCATGTTGCCGAACCGGACCGCCATCAGATTCTGAACCGTTTCCTTGCCCAGATAATGGTCGATCCGATAAATCTGATCTTCGTGAAAATGCTGTCGCAGGGTCGCGTTCAGGGCCTTGGCACTGTCCAGGTCATGACCGAAGGGCTTTTCGACAACAACGCGGCTTTCATCGTCCGCCAGCCCGAAATGCCGCAGCCGTTCCGCCAGCGTCCCGAACAGCGCCGGACCAACCGAGAAGTAAAAGGCCCGCACCGTGCCTGGTCGCAGGTGCGCTTTCAGCGCCTCCCAGCCGCCATCCCCCATCGCGTCGACCGCCTCGTAGTCGATACGCTCGAGGAATTGCTCCAGCGTGCCATCCTCGCAATGACGGCCGCCGCCGAACTCGCGTGTGGCCTCCGCCACCATGCGGCGAAAGTCCTGGGTCTCCATGTCGCTGCGCGCGGCGCCGATGATCCGTGCGTCCTCGGGCATCTGGCCGCTGCAAAAGCGCCTGAACAGCCCAGGCAGGATCTTGCGCCGGGCCAGATCGCCCGTTGCCCCGAAAATCACCAGATCGAAAGGGTCGACCGGAATTACGCGTGAAACCATGAGTCCCCTGCCTTTCCTGTTCGGCGGAGCGGGCCGCCTCTTGCCTTCGGCACTTCGCCGTTAGCGCTAACGTATCCTGTTCGCGTTCCGCATACCCCATGTTCGTTTCAAAGTCTAACACCCAATTGATGCATCACAATGGCGTCAGGCGGAATCTTGTGACTGGAACCGGCTTTGCCTACTGCTTACGCCTTGGGTGACGAATTGAAGGACCGGAAATGAAAGACGCTTCCACCGCCAATATCGACAAGTTCAAGGACCCGGCCCGCACCGCAAAGGGTGAGCCGCGCGCCCATGTGGCGCTGACCGATCCGCAGACGCTGTGGTTCAACACCGGCACGCTCTGCAACATCGAATGCCTGAACTGCTACATCGAAAGCTCGCCTGAAAACGACCGGCTGGTGTATATGACCGCGGACGAGGTCACCGAATATCTCGACCAGCTCGAGGCGCGGAGCTGGGGTGTGGCCGAGATCGGTTTCACCGGGGGCGAGCCCTTCATGAACCCCCAGATGCTCGAAATGACCCGTCGCAGCCTTGCACGGGGCTACGACGTCCTGATCCTGACCAATGCCATGCGCCCGATGATGCGTCTTTCCGTGCGCGAGGGGCTGCAGGCGCTGCAGGCGGAATACGGCGACCGCCTCACGCTGCGTATTTCCCTGGATCACTGGTCGGCCCGCCACCATGACGCCGAACGCGGCGCGGGAACCTTCGAGAGATCACTGGAAGGCATGCGCTGGCTGCGCGACACCGGTATTCGCATGGCCGTTGCCGGCCGAACCATGTGGGACGAAACCGAAGAGCAGTCGCGCCAAGGCTTCGACCGCCTGTACCGGGCCGAGGGGTTCGACATCAATGCATATGATCCGGGCATGACGGTCCTGTTCCCGGAAATGGACGTCAACGTGGAAGTGCCGGAAATCACCACGGCTTGCTGGGGCATCCTCGGCAAGCAACCGACCGAGGTGATGTGCTCGTCTTCGCGGATGGTGGTCAAGCGGAAGGGCGCGGCGCGCCCCTCCGTCGTGGCCTGCACGCTGCTCCCCTACGAGAAGGAGTTCGAGCTGGGCGAAACGCTGGAGGCGGCAGAACAGGACGTCTCGCTGAACCACCCCCATTGCGCCAAGTTCTGCGTCCTGGGTGGGGCCAGCTGTTCCGCCTGACAGTTCAAGTGGACGCGCCGGCAAGCCCCCGCCGAGCCGGCGATCCACCTTGCGCCGCCCCGTGCCCCGTGTCACTCCTCCGGCACCGAGCAGGAGAGACAGATGCCAGCGCGCAAGATCATCATCGACACCGATCCGGGCCAGGACGACGCCGTGGCCATCCTCCTGGCCCTTGCATCGCCTGAAGAGCTTGAGGTTCTGGGAATCACGGCCGTCGCAGGAAACGTTCCGCTGGAACTCACCGCGCGGAATGCCCGCATGGTCTGCGAACTGGCCGGCAAGCCAGAGACCCCTGTTTTTGCGGGATGTGACAGGCCGCTTGCGCATGACCTCGTCACAGCCGAACATGTCCACGGCAAGACCGGCCTGGACGGCCCCGACCTGCCCGAGCCATCCATGCCCCTGCAGGATGGCGATGCCGTCGACTTCATCATCGAAACCCTACGCGCCCAGCCGGAAAAGACCGTCACGCTCTGTCCGCTTGGTCCCCTGACCAATATCGCTGCAGCCCTGCAACGCGCGCCCGACATTGCCGCGCGCATCCAGGAAATCGT
The DNA here is from genome assembly GCF_030733205.1 of Mameliella sp. MMSF_3455. Taxonomy (GTDB): domain Bacteria; phylum Pseudomonadota; class Alphaproteobacteria; order Rhodobacterales; family Rhodobacteraceae; genus Antarctobacter. The sequence continues at coordinate 68,796 of NZ_JASHJL010000004.1, read as the reverse complement.
CCTGATGGGCGGTGCCTACTTCGAGGTGGGCAACATCACGCCCGCCGCCGAATTCAACATCTACGTCGACCCGGAAGCCGCTGAAATCGTGTTCAAATGCGGGGCGCCGATCACGGTCATGCCGCTGGACGTCACCCACAAGGCGCTGGTCACTTCCTCCCGCAACGAGGCCTTCCGCGCGCTCGGCACACCGGTCGGCATCGCCGTCGCCCGGATGACCGATTTCTTCGAACGTTTCGACAAGGAGAAATACGGCTCGGACGGCGCCCCGCTGCACGATCCCTGCGTCACCGCCTACCTGCTGCAACCCGATCTCTTCTCGGGCCGGTTCATCAACGTCGAGATCGAGACCCGCTCGGACCTGACGCGCGGCATGACGGTGGCCGACTGGTGGCGTGTCACCGACCGCGCGCCCAACGCGATGTTCATGGGCGACCTGGACGCCGACGGCTTTTTCTCACTGCTGACCGAAAGGCTGGCACGGCTATGAAATCCCTCCATCTTGCTGGCGCGGCGGATGCCGACAAACTCCTGCCGCTCGTGGCCGCCTTTCATACCGAAATGGGCTATGGCACCGACGACGAGCACCGTGCCGCCGCCATCTCGCCGTTGCTGGAGGGATCGCCCCACGGTGCAGCCTGGCTGATCGGGCCGCGCCGCGCGCCGGTGGGATATATCGTTCTGACCTTTGGCTGGTCGGTCGAGTTCGGCGGGCTGGATGCCATTGTCGATGAGCTTTATGTCCGTCCCGCCGTACGCGGACGCGGCATGGGACTCGAGGCGCTTGACGGGATCGCCAAGGCCATGCGCGAGGCGGGGGTGCGCGCGCTGCACCTCGAGGTCGACAGCGAGGATGAACGCGCGCAGCGTTTCTATGGCCGCGCGCGCTTCAAGCCCCGGGATCGCTATATCTTCATGAGCAGGGTGCTCTGAGCGCTCCTCACATCGCGCTCACGACGATCACCATCAGGATCGAGTACAGCATGATGCCCCCGCCAATCAGCCAGATCGGATAGTTGCGGCCCACGCTTGCCTTGGCCAGTTCCTTGGCCTGGTAGATCAGGTCCGGCCATGTGTAGCTGACGAAATCGCCCTGGGTAAAGACCGCCTTGATCCGCTCGTCCTCGTCCACGACAGGCAGGCGGCGGAACCGTTCGTTCGACATGATGCGCAGCCAGTCGATGACCTCGTCGGTCTCCCGCGCCACGCGCGGGTCTCGGGTCATGATGTCTTTCAGCGTCAGGCTGGCGGCATCGCCGTTCCGGGCCACGACCTTGCGCAGGATGTCGCGTTCCGTCGCCACGCCCAGCACCTTGTCCTCCGCATCAACCACGACGACGGAACCGAAATTGCGCTCGTCCATCGCCTGCGCGGCGGCCGTCACCGTGGTATCCGGCGAAAACGTCAGAGGGCGCGGCTTCGAGGCGAACTCGGGCCGATCCATGAGGCGCATCGCGTAGGCATTTTCCGTTTGCATCGTCTTGCTCCTGTCTGTTGCGTCGCGAACAACCCTAGCCCTCGAGCGGCGGGGGCAAGACTTCTGGCGTAACCGTGATCGCGCCCCTATATCTCGGGCATGACCCTGCACATCCCTTTCGACAACTCCTATGCCCGCCTGCCAGAGGGCTTTTTTGCCCGTCTCGGCCCGACCCCGGTCAAGGCGCCCCAGACCGTGGCCTTCAACCACGATCTCGCCGGTCTCCTTGGCATCACCGGTGCAGATGATCCTGCGCTGGCGGCCCAATTCGGCGGCAACAGCCTGCCCGAGGGGGCCGAGCCGCTGGCCCAGCTTTACGCCGGCCACCAGTTCGGCCAGTTCAACCCGCAACTGGGCGACGGGCGCGCCTTGCTGCTGGGCGAAGTCGTGGGCACCGATGGCGTCCGCCGGGACATCCAGCTCAAGGGCTCCGGGCCGACGCCCTTCTCGCGCCGTGGTGACGGACGGGCCTGGCTGGGGCCGGTCCTGCGCGAATACGTCGTGTCCGAGGCCATGCATGCGCTTGGCATCCCGACCACGCGCGCCCTTGCCGCGATCCGCACGGGTGAGGAAGTCATCCGCGAACGCCCCCTGCCCGGCGCCGTCCTGACCCGGGTGGCGCAAAGCCACATCCGGGTGGGCACCTTCCAGGTTTTTGCAGCGCGCCAGGACAATGACCGCCTGCAAACGCTCTACGACTACACGGTGGACCGCCACTACCCCGATGCCCGGGATCCACTGGATCTGCTGAACGCCGTGATCGAACGGCAGGCGCAGCTGGTGACGCAATGGATGGGCGTCGGCTTCATCCACGGGGTCATGAACACCGACAACTGCGCGCTTTCAGGCGAAACCATCGACTACGGGCCATGCGCATTCATGGATGCCTATGACCCGGACACGGTGTTTTCCTCGATCGACCGCTTTGGCCGTTACGGCTATGCGGCGCAGGCCGACATCATCGTCTGGAACATGGCCCAGCTGGCCACGGCCCTTGTCCCGCTGATGCCCGACACGGACAAGGCCGTCGAGGATTTCACCAAGGCCGTGCATGCCATGCCCGACCGGCTGCGCGCGCTCTGGCTGGCCCGCTTTGGCGCCAAGATAGGCCTTTCCGCCCCGACACAGGAAGACCTGTCCCTGATCGGTGACCTGCTGACGTTGATGCACGAGGGAAACGCAGATTTCACCAACACCTTCCGCGCCCTGTCGGATGGCGGCGCCCGCGACCAGTTCACGGACCGCGCGGCCTTCGACGAATGGCAGGCACGCTGGCAGACCCGGCTGGAACAGGAGGACGACCCGCTGGCCTTGATGCGGACCGTCAACCCGGTCCTGATTCCGCGCAACCACAGGATCGAACAGATGATCGAGGCCGCCGTCGCCGGTGACGACGCGCCCTTCCAGCGCCTGAATGCCGCGCTTTCGGCACCATTCGACGTGGACGACAGTTATGCGGATCTGCACCGTCCGCCGTCGAGCGGCGAAAAGGTTCGTGCCACCTTCTGCGGCACCTGAGACTACGGGGGTAGCCCCAGCGCCCCGGGCAAGTCCCGGGGCCTTTTCTCCAGGCCTAACCTTCCTTGCGCAATGTCTCCTGCCCGGGTCCGGGCGGGACCTCTCCCCGGGTTTTGCGGCGGCGGTTGATCAAAACGATCCCCACCGCCGTGAGCGTCAATGCCCCCAGGAAATCCGGCCCCAGCGGCTCGTCGAAGACCAGCCAGCCAAAGACCACGGCCATGACCGGAGACAGAAAGCTGAAAGAGGCAATGTCCGACGCCGGGTAGATCCCCATGAGCCGCAGCCAGAACAGAAATCCCAGCGAGGCCACCAAAGTGCCATAGGCGAGGCCGAAGATGCTCAGCACGTCGGCCCCGCGCCAAAGCGGCCCAAAGAGCGGCGCAACTACGCAAAGAACCACCGCCGAAACCGCCAGTTGCCAGAACAGTTGCCCCTCGGCGTTCAGTTCCGAGGCCCGCGTCAGGCGCACGGTCAGGGCGATCCCGGCCCAGGCCCAGGAGGCCAGCAGCGCCAGGAGGTCGCCGCGGATGTCCCCCGCCACACGGCTTTGCGGATCGGCCAGTGCCCAGGCCACCCCCGCCATCGCCAGCACCAGCCCCAACAGACGCCTGGATGACAGGCGCTCACCCGGCAGGGTGAAATGCGCCACCAGGGCCAGCCAGACCGGCATGGCGTAAAAGGTGATCGAGGCCCGCGAGACGCTTGTCAGGTCCAGCGAGTTGAACAGCAGGATGAACTCGAGACTGAACAACCCGCCCAGCAGCAACCCCGACCACAGCGTGCGCCGCAACCCCTTGATCCGGCGCCCGCTGACCCACAGCCAGATCCCCAGCACCACCAGCGCCAGGGCCGAGCGTAGCCCCGCCGCGAAAACCGGTCCGATCCCGGCGTTGGTCAGCTTGATCGCCACCTGGTTGAAGGCCAGGAGATTGGCAAAAACCACCATCCCCACCGCGCCGGCGAGGTCCATCTGTTGCTTACGTTCCATGCCGTCTTGGACACCCGGACGCGGGCAAGGTCAATCCAAAGCGGATGCTCCCCCTGTGCGCGGAGGCGAACATCTGTCACAGTCGGCCAAGGGAGATCATCGGCTGAGAGGAGAAAGCACATGGGTCTGATGGGAACACTGGCAAAACTCGCCATTGGGTATGCCGCCGCGCGCGGGGTCGACCAACTGTCCGGAGGTCAAGGCCTTGGCAGTCTCCTCCGCGGCGGCGCGCAGGTTCCGGCAAAAACGCCGACCGCGACGCTGCAGGCGCAAATGGGCAAGCTGATGGGTGGACAGGCGCCCCAGGGCGGCGGCTGGCAGGAGATGATGGAAGCGGCGCAGAAAAGCGGCTTTCCCGGCATGCCCGGTGCCGGTGGCGCAGGGGCAAATCCCTTGGCAGACATGATGAAGAACATGCAGGCCGGTGGCATGGATTTCTCGGCCTTCACCGGGCAGGCGGGGACAACGAAAGGCGGCGGGCTTCTGTCACAGCTGGGCGAAGGCGGCACCGGCATGGCGGGGATGCTTGCGGCCTTTGCAGGTACCACGGCCGAAGCACAGGGCAAGGGCGCGGCCGGTCTGATGGACGCCATGAACGCCCAGTCCACCGCGCCAGAGGCCGAAGCCGCCGCCGCGCTGATGCTGCGCGCCATGATTCAGGCCGCCAAGAGTGATGGCGGCATCGACAAGGCCGAACAGGCCAAGATCCTTGAAACCCTGGGCGAGGATGCAGACCCCGAAGACCGCGCCTTCATCCAGCAGCAGCTCAAGGCCCCTGTCGATCCCGAAGCACTGGCCGCGGATGTCCCCGAAGCGCAGCGTATGCAGGTCTATTCCGCCTCGCTGATGACGATCCGGGTCGATACGCAGGCCGAGGCCGATTACCTTGACAGTCTTGCCAAGGCCATGCAACTCGACGAGGCGGTGGTGAACATGCTGCACATGCAGATGGGAATGCAACCGCTCTACGGCTAGGAAATCCATGACACGTTCCCCGGCCTTCGGCCTCGGCCTTGCGCTGGCCGGGGCGCTGATCCTGACGCCCGACGCTCTGCTGATGCGCCTGTCGGGCATGTCCGGATTCCAGATGCTGGGCTGGCGCGGGATCTGCATGGCGATCATCTTTTTCGCCGCCTGGACCCTGACCAGCCGGACCCACCGAGCCGACCTGAATAGTGTTGTCGCGCCGGCCGCGCTGATGGTGATCGCCTGCCACGCAGTGAACGCCATGCTGTTCCCGGTGGGTATCGCGGTGTCGCCTGTGGCACCGGTCCTCCTGGGCGTGGCGACGGTTCCGGTCTGGTCCGCTCTGCTGGCACGCCTCCTGCATGGCGAGGCGACCTCGCGCGCCACATGGACCGCCATCGTGCTGGTGCTGGGCGGGTTGGCGATCGCGGTGACCGACAAGGGCGCGGCGGCGCTGGACGCGGCCGCGCTGACGGGCGCTGCCTGTGGTCTTGGCGTGGCCTTTGCTCTGGCGCTCAATTTCGTCACCCTGCGCTACAATCCGGACATGCCGCTGCTGCTGGCCATCGGCCTCGGCGCGCTGATCGCCGGCACGGTTGGCTGGGTGGTCACCGGCCCCGGAGAAATGGCGCAAGGAACGCTCTGGGCGATCCTCGTGGCCAGCATCCTCGTGCTCCCGCTCTCCTTTTTCGCCCTCAGCCAGGCGTCCCGTCACACCGCCGCCGCCAATGTCAGCCTGCTTCTGCTTCTGGAAACCGTGCTTGCCCCGCTCTGGGTCTGGCTCGGCACTGGCGAGGCCCCCTCGCGCCGCATGCTGCTGGGAGGCGCCGTGGTCATCATCACTCTGGCCGTCTACGTCGCACGTGCGCGCCGCGTTCGAGGCTTGGCCTCGCCCGCCGCATTGCCTAAAACGGGCGCCAGACCAACGACTCCGGGCCCATGACCGATAGCATTTCAGACCGCTGCACCGCCAAGGGCCTGCGCATGACCGACCAGCGCCGGACCATCGCCGAGGTGCTGGAACGCGCAACGGATCACCCGGACGTGGAAGATCTCTATGCCCGCGCTTCGGCGCGCGATCCCAATATCTCGATTGCCACGGTCTACCGCACGGTCAAACTGTTCGAAGAGGCCGGGATCCTCGAAAGGGTGGATTTCGGCGATGGCCGTGCCCGGTACGAAGACGCGGAACGCGAACACCACGATCACCTGATCGACCTCAGCAGTGGTGAGGTGATCGAGTTCGTCGACCCGGAGATCGAGGCTCTGCAGGAGAAGATCGCGGAAAAGCTGGGCTACCGGCTCAAAGGGCACCGCATGGAGCTATACGGCGTGCCGATCAAGAAACGCTGACGGCGCCCCGCCCCGGCCCGCCGATCTGGGATCTGGTGCGGCCGGGGGCCGCCGACAACCGGACCAAAGACAGATGGAAACGCGCTGAAGCGGTCATTTCCGCAACCGCGCACCCGCGCAATCACGCCAGTGCGATGGCCACGCGCCGGTTCTGCTTTCCCTTGTTCTCGATCTTGCCCAGCTTCAGTGCGCCGATCTCCCCGGTGCGCGCGACATGTGTGCCACCGCAGGGCTGAAGGTCCACCTGCTCGCTGCCCGACCCGATCCGGACCAGCCGGATCCGGCCCGCACCGCGCGGAGGCTGCACGGACATCGTCTTGACCAGTTCAGGTCGTGCGTCCAGTTCCGCCTCGGTGATCCAGCCCTCCGTCACTTCCAGGTCGCGGTCCACCAGGCGGTTCAAGGCCTCTTCCACCGCGTCGCGGTCCTGTGGCGGTTCGGGCATCTTGAAATCAAGACGCCCGGTCCCGGCCCCGATCTGCCCGCCTGTCACCGGCAAGGGGATCACCACGCTCAAGAGATGCAGCGCGGTATGAATGCGCATGTGCTTGTGGCGCCTTTCCCAGTCCAGCATCTGCACGAGCTTCGTCCCGACCGCCGGCAATTTCGCCGGTTCGGCGGGCACAAGCACAGAGGTGCCCCCCTCGCCCTTGACCGCGGTCGCGATCTCCAGCGTGCGGCCATCCCATTCCAGCCAGCCACTGTCGCCGGGTTGGCCACCGCCGGTCGGATAGAAGAGAGACCGCGACAACACGATGCCACCCTCGTCGGTCAGGGACACGACCTCGGCGGGGGCATCGCGCAGGTAAGGGTCCTCTTGGTAGAGCAGATCCTCGCTCATGCATCTTCTCCGTCGTCGTCCACACGTTCATCCCCCATGACGGCGTTGGACTTGCGCTCTGACGGACGGTGCTGTCCCGATTGAGCATTCCGGTCCTGCGATGCGGTCCAGCGGCTTTCGACCGCATCGGCCAGAACCTCAGGATTGCGCAACCAAAGATCGCGCTGCGCAAAGGGAATCTCGATACCCTCGCGGGCGAATTCCTCGACGATCTGGTGGCGCATCTCTGTCTTGACCGCCAGGCCCTGCCCGACGTCGAACAGGATCGCCCGGATACGGAAATCCAGCGAGTCCGCACCAAAGCCCATGAAATCGACCGCCGGCGCCGGGTTCATCAGGACCATGTCGTGCTGACGCGCGACGTTCAGCAGGATACGCTCGGCCTTGCGCGTATCGGTGCCGTAGGCCACGCCCACGTCGATGATGATCCGGCCCAGGGAATTGCCACGGGTGTAGTTCGATACCGTTCCGGAAACCAGATCCGCATTCGGGATGATCATGTCGTAGCGGTCGAAAGTCTCCAGCCGGGTCGAGCGGACAGAGATGTCCTTGACGATCCCATGGGTGCCGTTGACCTCGATCCAGTCTCCTTCGCCGATGGGGCGTTCGATCAGAAGGATGATCCCGGAAACGAAGTTCGACACGATGTTCTGCAGGCCGAAACCGATACCGACGGACAGCGCACCGGCGACAATCGCAAGCGAGGACAGGTCCAGCCCCCCGGCCGTCACCGCGATGATGACCGCCAGGAAGACACCGACATAGCCCACGCCGGAGACGATGGCGTTTTGCGCACCCTGATCCATCTTGGTCTTGGGCAGGACGGAGGAGCGCAGCGCCCCCTGCATCAGCCGGGTCAGCATGTAGCCAGCGGCAAAGACCAGCACCACCACGATGATCGAGGTCGGCGAGATGCGGGTGTCGCCCAGGGAAATCCCCTCCTGCGCGCGGGCCCAGATCTCTGTCAGGTCGGCCACGCGTGCGCCCCAGATCAGCGCCAGCAGAGGCAGCGCGGCCAGCGACAGGACGAATCCTGCCAGCACCGGCAGCAAGCTCTCGGAGTGGTCCGGCTGGCGGCCCAGGATCAGTTCGTACAGGTTGTTGATGAAACGCTGCAGAACGATGACCAGGCCGACAAGGGCCAGGGTCGCGATGGTCGGGTAAACCAGCGCCTCGCCCACCTTGAAATAGCCGATGGCCGCCATGATCGGGCCGACGACACCCACGATCTGGGTGATCCGGCCCAGCAGCTTGGCAAAGCGCAGGCGGAAATCCCCGGCGCCTTCGTCGCGGGCCGCCTCGGACCCGACCATTGCCGCGTCGTTGCGCAAGCGGCCAAGGCGGAACAGCAGAAAGCCCGCCAGAACAAGGACCGGGAATTGCACCACGGCCGTGGTCTCAGGCGAATAGCCGTCCAGCTCGATCAGCGTGGCGACCAGAGATTCGAGGACGTAGAGCACGGCCAGCAGGTTCGACAGGCGCCGCGCCTTGGGCCGTTCCTCTGCCGGGAGCGGCAGCGCCGCCACCTCGTCATCCTTGTTGAAAGCCTGGTCTGCCAGCCAGCGGATGCCGAACAGCATCGCCGCCCAGAGCGGCAGCTTGTTCAGCAGCACGTTCCATTCATCGATGGCGAAACCCGTTGCGGCAACACCCTGCAACAGGGCGACAACCCCCAGGTAGGGCAACAGGATATGCCCGAGAGAGACGAGGAACCTGAACACCCCGGTGCCGCGCCGCGTGCCTGCGCGCAGCTTGTCGACGCCGGCGCGCGCCCAGTACTGGCCCCGCGCGATCAGCATGATGCCGATCACCAGATACAACAGCACGCTGGGTGCATTCTGCAGCGCCGCCCGGCGGTTGGCAGGGGTGCTGACGTTCTGCACGATCTCCTGCCAAAGCGTGACAAAGGTGGTCTGGACATTCTGAAGAGCCCCGGGCCAGTGCACCGGGTTCAGCGGTGACGGCCCGAATTCCAGCAGCTCGTCAGCCTGTCGTTCCCGAATGATCCGGTCGATCCCACCGATGATAGCGTCGGCGCGGGAATAGGCGGCCTCGGCCCTCAGGACCGGCGCCCGCTGCTGGGCAAGTTGCTGGTTCAGCAGCGCCCGCTGTTCCGAGATTTCAGCCGTCTCGGTACCGTCTTCCGGTTCAGGGCCGAGCGCGTTGAGCTGGGCCTCCAGGGTCTGGATACGCGAGGCATTGGCGTTCTGCGCGGCCAGGAATTGCTCACGCCAGTCAGCCACCTGCGCGCGCAGCGTCTCTAGCCGGTCATCAGAGGCCCGCTCGGCGTCGATCATGGACTCGGCACGGGTGGCGATTGTGTCCCATGCGGAATAGTCGGGCGTGATGGCCTGCTGGGCCAGCGCCGCGGTTGTCCACAGGAAAAGCGACAGGGCGAGCGCAGTCAGCGCCCGCATCAAGAAACGGGAGGTAGAGGTCATGCGTCCTCGAATACACCGGGAATGCTGGACGGTCCACGCGTCATCCAGGGCGGGGTCGGCAGGCCCTTGTCGCGCAGGAAATCCGGGTTGAACAGCTTGGACTGGTAGCGCGTGCCATAGTCGCAAAGCACGGTGACAATCGTGTGCCCCGGCCCCATCTCGCGGGCCATGTGGATCGCGCCGGCAACGTTGATGCCCGTCGATCCCCCCATGCACAGGCCCTCTTCGGCCAGCAGGTCAAACACGATGGGCAGGGCCTCTTCATCGCTGACCTGGGTCAGGAAATCGGGCTTGAACCCCTCGAGGTTGGCGGTGATCCGCCCCTGGCCGATCCCTTCGGAAATCGAGCTGCCCTCGGGCTTGGCCTCGCCGTCTTTGTAGAGACTGTAGATGCCCGACCCCATCGGATCGACGATCCCGCATTTCACGCCCTTGGGCTGCAGCGCCATGCCGACGCCCGCGGCCGTCCCGCCAGAGCCCACCGCGCAAACGAAGCCATCGACCTTGCCGCCCGTCTGTTCCCAGATTTCCGGGCCGGTGGTCTCGATATGGGCCTGGCGATTGGCCACGTTGTCGAACTGGTTGGCCCAGATCGCACCGTTGGGCTCGCTCGCGGCCAGCTTCTCGGCCAGCCGGCCGGAGTAGCGGACATAGTTGTTGGGGTTCTTGTAGGGAGCGGCGGGGACCAGCACCAACTCGGCCCCTGCGAGACGCAGCATGTCCTTCTTTTCCTGGCTCTGCGTCTCTGGCATGACGATGACGGTCCTGAACCCCATCGAGGCGCCCACCAGCGCCAGGCCGATCCCGGTGTTGCCGGCGGTGCCTTCGACGATGGTGCCGCCCGGCGCAAGCTGGCCCTTCGCGATGGCGTCCTTGATGATGTAGAGCGCCGCGCGATCCTTGACCGACTGGCCCGGGTTCATGAATTCCGCCTTGCCCCAGATCTCGCACCCAGTCAGCTCCGATGCCTTGCGAAGCTTGATCAGCGGCGTCTGCCCGACAGCCTGTGCGAGGTCCTGCGATTTGCGCATGACGTGTCCTTTCCGAAACGTGTTCCCATTGGTGTAGGGCCGAGGTCGGGGGAACTCAAGACGCAGCGGCGCGCTGATCACAGCCGCGCCAGTCGGCGCCGGGGCCATGGCTGGCGGCACACCAAAGGCGCGCGGCTGGAACCGAGGACAGAGCATGGCAACCAGCCGAAGACAGGCCTCCGCAATTTCCCCCTGTAACCCGTTGAATCCGGGCCACTCCCCGTGTCCTCACGCTTGTGCAGCCTGCCCCGCGCGCAGGTCGCTCCGCCGTGCCGCAACCCAGTTGACCAGCATCGCCAGCGGCAAGGCGTTGATCTCGCCGGTCTCGATCAACTCCATCGCGTGATCCAAGGTAACGACATGGCTGCGGATGTCCTCGTGCTCTTCGTCCAGCCCGCCGATCCCCTTTTCACGACCGGACAGGTCACAAAGCCCCACGAACGCGTGGTAGAATTCCGTCGTGTACCCGGGTGAGGCATAGCCCTTGCAGGCCGGCAGCAGGGCGCTCACCTCCAGCCCGGCTTCCTCGATGGTCTCGCGCCGGGCCGCCTCCTCGGGGCTTTCGCCCGCGTCGACGACGCCGGCCACGGCCTCCAGCACCCAGGGGGCCGGGTCGCCCCGGTGGATCGGGCCAAAGCGCATCTGTTCGATCAGCAGCACCTTGTCCAGCACCGGGTCGTAGGGCAGCACAAGGGCAACGTCGAAAGCAATGAAGCACTCCCGTTCCAGCGGCGCGCTCCACTCGCCGTCAAACCGGCGATAGCGCAGGCGGAACGGATCGATCCGGAAAAAACCGCGAAAGGGCTGCCCGCGCAGCCCCTGGTAATCGATATCCTCCAGACCGCTTGCCCGGCGCAGCGTCTGTGGCGCGCCCTCTGCCGCGATTTCATTGGCCCAGGCCCGCGCGCGAAAGAAAGGCAACATCCCCGCCACCTCTTGCGCTGCGTAGGCACCGCGCCGGTCCAAGACCTCCCGCGCGGCGCGCATTGTCACCCCGCCCCAGCGGTCCAGCCAATCGTCCAGCGACCAGGGCGCCCCCGGTTGCCAGCGGCCCTCCGATACAGGGAAAAAGACCTCTGCCGCACAAGGGCCCGCCGCGGTATCGACCGTCACGGGGCGCAACTCGTAGGCAAAGCCGCCCTCGTAGTAATCCAGCGCTGCGCGGTCCGCGTCGCTGACCCCGCGCAACAGCACCCCTTCGGCCCGCGCGCCCGGCTGGGCCACGATCATCGGAAAGGCCTGTCCATCGGCCCAGAGCACCGCATGATCCGGCAATTGCGCCGGTTCGACCTCGGGCGCATGGCCCAAAACCAGTTCCAGCAACGGCAGGTGCCGCAGCGTTCCGTAAAAAAACAGGTCTGACAAGATTAACTCCAGCGTCTGCCCATGGTCTCGGCAAAAAGCGCGGCGACGATACCGCCGACCAGCAGCGCCAGGACCACCTGCATGTCGAGAAGGATCATCCCGTAGTCCAGGCTGATCTCGAAAATCGCCGCTATGGCCTCGAAAGGCGAGTCGTAACGGCGGGCGAAGGACAAGCGCACCATCTCGTTCACGCCCTGCACGAACAGGCCCACGATCACCATGACAATGGCGGCGGTGATACCGTTGTTGATCGCCGATGTGATGCCCTGCCCCGAGCGGGGTCCAAGGAAAAGCCAGCCGACCAGCACACCGATCGCTGCGTTGACGTAGTTGAACCAGCCGAAATTGACGCTGAAGGGCACCAGCGGCTTGATCATGTCCGAGACGATCCAACCCAGCGCCGCGAGGCCAAGGGCGGCAATCAGTTTCGCGGCGTTGGGCATCAGTCAGGCGGGCTTTGCGATGGTGATCTGGGTCACGTCACAGTTACCGCTGTGAAAGGTCGCCGCGCAAGAGGCCAGGTAGAAATTCCACATCCGGCGAAACCGCGCATCGAACCCCATTTCGGCAATCTCGTCCCAGCGGTCGTTGAAGGTCTCGTGCCAGCGGCGCAGGGTCTGGGAATAGCTCTCGCCGAATTCCAGGCTGCGCACCACCTGCATGCCGGCACGCTCGACCTCGGCGCGCAGCACCTCGGGAGAGGGCAGCATACCGCCGGGAAAGATGTATTTCTGGATGAAGTCCACACCCCGGCGATAGATCTCCCACCGCTTGTGCTGCACTGTGATGATCTGCAGCGTGGCGTGGCCGCCGGGCTTGAGGCGCGCCTGCACGGTCTCGAAATAGGTGGGCCAGTATTTCTCGCCCACGGCCTCGAACATCTCGATCGAGGCAATGCCGTCATAGCGGCCGCGCTCATCCCGGTAATCCTGCAATTTCAATTCCACGCGGTCAGACAGACCGGCCTTGGCGATCCGTTCACGCGCATAGACATACTGCTCCTGGCTGATGGTCAGCCCGGTCACGCGCAGTCCGCGCTCCTTGGCGGCGTACTCGGCGAAGCCGCCCCAGCCGCAGCCGATTTCCAGAACATGATCGCCGGGCTGTGCCCCCATCTGGTCGATCATCGAGGCGTACTTCAACTCTTGCGCTTTTTCCAGGCTCTCCTGCCCGGTGCGGAACAGGGCCGAGGAATAGGTCATCGTATCGTCCAGCCACAGGCCGTAGAAATCGTTTCCCAGGTCATAATGGTGGGCGATGTTCTTTTTCGCCTGCCGCTTGGAATTCGATTGCAGCCAGAACCGGAACCGCTCCCACATGCGTACCACCCCGCCGCCGGGATAGCCGTCAAACATCTCTTCGTTGGCATGCACGAGGCCCAGGAAGGCCATCAGGTCCGGGGTGGACCACCAGCCGTCAAGATAGGCCTCGCAAAACCCGAGGTCGCCTTCGCGGATCAGGCGGGCAAAGATATCGTCGTGGTGCAGGTGCAATTCGGCAACCGGGCTAGGCACACGTCCCTCGGCGCGAAACACGCGCCCGTCAACCAGCACGAAATCCAGCCGGCCGCAGCCCATACCACGGGCCATGTCGAAGACCCGCGCGAAATACCGGGGCAACCCCGCCTGCCCCTGGATGTCTGTCAATAGCATAAGTTTCTTTCGAGAAGCCGATATCTTACCGAAGTTTATGGCCCAAACCACCTGTGGCAAGGATTTGTGCTTTGGATTTTCTTCAACATGGTGTTTTCTGGTATCAGTCCGGAGCGATACGTTCCCTCAAAACGGGAGATGACAGATGAAGAATCAATTGGTGGTGGTGTGCCTCATGGTCCTCGCAGCCTCTGGATGCGGCAAGATGATGAGTATGGTCGGCCTCGACAAGGGAGAGACCAAAGCTCCGCAGGCGCGACCCGCCATGACCCTGTCCGAACCCGTCCGCGAAGTGCAGCCCAAGCCGGTTTCCGGTGGATCCTGGGAACGCAACGTGGCGCGCGACATCCCCTACTTCAACATGTCCGCCCTGCCCATCGCGGTCTACAGCGATGTCGAGTTCACGCAGAAGGTGGGCACGCTCGCCCCTGGCGAGGGCGGCTATGTCGAGACATGTTCCGATGCCAAGCCAGTCTGCAAGATCGCCTATGCCGGCAATTCCAGCGGCTGGGTCAAAATGGACCGCATGGGCGGCGTGACAAACTGAGACACCCGGCACCGCGTCAGAACCCGCGGTTTTCGTAGGCCGCGAGGGCGCGTTTGCGCCCTTCGTCAACCGCCACCACAGGATCGGGATAGCGGTCATCATTCGATAGCCCCCAACTGACCGGAACGGCATCGAAATAGCTCAACGCCTCTTCGGACGGGTGTCTGCGGCCTTCCGCGATCCAGCGGTCGATGTATTTTCTCTTCGGATCGAACTTGTCGCGCTGGGTGACGGGATTGAAGACCCGGAAATAGGGCGTGGCATCCGGCCCGGACCCGGCCGACCATTGCCAGCCCATCGCGTTCGACGCCGGATCCCAGTCGATCAGGCAATCCTCGAACCAGCGCATTCCGATCTTCCAATGCGTCAGCAGGTGCTTGGTCAGGTAAGAGGCGACGATCATCCGGGCACGGTTGTGCATCCGTCCTGTAACGTACATCTCACGCATGCCCGCATCCACAAAGGGAATGCCCGTGCGCCCTTGCTTCCAGGCGATGACCTCGGGGCGGGACTCATCCTCGTTCCAGGGAAAGGCCTCCCATTCCTCGCGCCAGTTGCTCTCCAGCAGGTGTGGCGTGTGCCACATCAGGTGGTAGGCGAATTCGCGCCAGACCAGTTCCTTGAGAAAGGTCTCGGCGCCCTTCTTGCCATCCTCCATCGCACGCCGCCCGGCGTGCCAACATTGGTGCGGGGTGATTTCGCCCAAGGCAAGGTTCTCGCTCAGGCAAGAGGTGCCGTCGGTCCATGGGAGATCGCGGGTCTCGCCATAGGCGGTCACCTTCTCGGCAATGAAGGCCCCCAGCCTGCCCTGCGCGGCGTCTTCGCCCAGTTGTACCCAGGGGCGCACCACATCCGCGCCGCGCCGCATGGCCGCGCCCAGAGTCCAATCCTGCAGGTCTTCGCCCTTGGGCCATGTATCCGGCGCCGGGATCCGGCCCGGCGTCGGCAGAGGCGCTGCCACATCCAGCCCCCGAACCGCCTTCCAGAACGGGGTAAAGACCTTGTAAAAACCGCCCTGTTTCGTCTCGACGGTCCAGGGTTCGAACATCAGGTGTCCGGCAAAGCTGGTGGCCTCGATACCGGTTTCCTGCAGCGCGGATTTCACGGCCTTGTCGCGATCCACGCTGGCCGGGTCATAGGCCCGCATCCAGTAGACCGCCCCTGCCCCGGTTTCCTCCACCAGAGCCCTCAGCACCTTGACCGGATCGCCCGACCGCAGCACCAGCCGCGACCCCTTGTCCTCCAGCCGTTGTGCAAGGTGATCGATGCCGAGTCCCATCCGCCATTTCGGCGCGGCGCCCAAGCCATCCATCACCGCATCGCGGATCACGACCGGGATCACCGGACGCCCGGCCTTGCAGGCGGCATCCAGTGCCGGATGATCGGACAGGCGCAAGTCGCGCCGGATCCAAAGGAGGACAGGAGAGGTGTCGGACAAGGCGCGCTCCTTCACTGGCTTGCCGGATGCGACATAGCGCGAACCGCCAAAGGGCAACCCCAGGATCAGAGAACCGCGTCGAGCGCCTCGATCAGCTTGGCCACCTCTTCCTCGCTGGTGTAATGGACGAAGGACAGGCGCAAAACCCCGCGCGCCGGGTCGATCCCCATCGCCTGCAAGGGGCGCACCGCGTAGAAATCGCTGCCCCCGGCCATGATCCCGTGCTTGGCCAATTCTGCGGCCGCGGCTTCTGCCGGACCTGGCAGGGCCAAGGCCACTGTCGGCGCGCGGTTGGTCGCGTCGCGCGGCCCTAGCAGGCGGATACCGTTGCGCCCCGAAACCGCGTCCAGCAGAGGCTGCAGCAACCGCGTTTCATGCCCGCGCATCAGGTCATGCAGGTCATGCGCGGTGCAGCCGTGATGCGTCGCCAACGCCTCGACGTAATCCGCCATGCCTGCGCAGGCTGCCACCTGGGCATGATCTGGCCCCGCGGGCGTGAACTTCTTGGTCAGCACATCGCCGTTGAAAAAATGCGCCTGGTTCGGCAACGCCTCGGCCAGTGTACGGCGGATCACCATGATCCCCTGGTGCGGTCCATAGGTCTTGTAGCTGGAAAACAGGTAGATGTCCGGCCCCAGCTCGCCCACATCCGGAAAGCCATGCGAGGCATAGCTGACCCCGTCGACGCAGACAAAGGCCCCCGCCGCATGGGCGCGGGCGGTGATTTCCGTCACCGGGTTGATCTCTCCGACGACGTTGGAGCAATGCGGAAAACAGACCAGCCGCACCTTCTCGTCCAGTAGCGGCTCCAGCGCCTCAGGATCGAGGTGCCCCGTGTCCGGGTCGATCTTCCATTCACGGATCTCGATGCCTTCGGCCTCCAGCCGCCGCCAAGGCCCTGAATTTGCCTCGTGGTCCTGGTTGGTGACGACGATCGCCTCTCCGGATTGCATGAACTGCCGGAAGGCGCGCGCAAGGACGTAGGTGTTCTGGGTGGTCGAGGGGCCAAAGCTCAGCTCGTCGGTGTCGATCCCCAGAAGCGCGGCCAACCGGCTGCGGGCCTCGTCCATCTCGGCGCCCGCCGCCGCACTGGCGGCAAAGGGGCCATAGGGCTGCACCTTGCGTTCGGTATAAAACCGCGCCAGCCGGTCGATCACCTGCTGGCAGGCATAGGAACCCCCGGCGTTTTCAAAGAAGGCCTGCCCCTGCAGGGCGGGTTGGGCAAAGGCGGGAAACTGCGCCCGCACGAAATCGATATCCAGCATGTCACCCCAATCGCTCTTGCGTGGCGGAGACAATGCGCTTGTGGCGTGCCGCGTCAACCCATGCCGCCACGAGAAACGGAAAAGGCCCCGGCGTCACCGCCGGGGCCTTTCCTGTCATGCATGGCGAAGGGTGCTCAGAGCGCCTTCCGCTCGGCCAGCAGGCCCTTCCAGATGGCAAAGCACATCACCAGCAGGACCACCGTGAACGGCAGACCCGTGGAGATCACCATCGACTGCAGCGACGACAGGCCGCCCGCAGAGAGCAGCAGCACGATGGCGACCGCCCCCTCGAAGATGCACCAGAACACACGCTGCGGCACCGGCGCATCGACCTTGCCACCCGCCGTGATCGTGTCGATCACCAGCGAACCGGAGTCGGAGGAGGTGACGAAGAACACGATCACCAGCACGATCCCGATGAAGGAGGTGATGGCTGCCAGCGGCAGTTCGTCCAGCATCTTGAACAGCTTGAGTTCCAGCGAAGCGCTCTGCGCGGCTGTATAGCCGTCAGCCACCACCTGGTTCACTGCGGTGCCGCCAAAGACGCTCATCCACAGCACGCAGACCAGCGAGGGGATCAGCAGAACGCAGATGATGAACTCGCGCACGGTACGGCCACGGCTGACGCGCGCGATGAACATGCCGACGAAGGGCGACCAGGAGATCCACCACGCCCAGTAGAACGAGGTCCAACCCTGGCTGAAGTTGACATCGCCCCGACCGGACTCGCCTGCAATCGTCTGGGTCATCGGGTTGGAAAGGGCCGGCAGGTACTCGATGTAGGCAACGAGGTAATCGACAAACCCAGTGAGCAACAGGATCGTCGGCCCGGTCAGCAGAACGAAGACCAGCAGCAGGAAAGCCAGGCCCATGTTGATCTCGGACAGGACCTTGACCCCACCGTCGAGGCCACGCACCACCGAGACCAGCGCCACGGCGGTGATCGCGGTGATCAGGACCACTTCTGTGGCCGAACCGACGGGGATGCCAAACAGTTCGTTCAGTCCCGCGTTTGCCTGTGTCGCGCCAAAGCCAAGCGAGGTCGCCAGACCGAAGAGCGTGGCAAAGACCGCCAGCGTGTCGATGATGTGGCCCCACCATCCCCAGACGCGATCCCCCAGGAGCGGGTAGAACGCCGAACGCAACGTCAGCGGCAAGCCCTTGTTGTAGGAGAAGAGTGCAAGCGCCAGGGCCACGATGGCGTAGATCGCCCAAGGGTGCAGACCCCAGTGAAAGATCGTCGCCGCAAAGGCGAGGCGCACGGCCTCCTGCTCATCCGCTGCTGCGCCGCCCAGCGGTGCCCAGTCCGCACGGTTCGGCGACACGGTGAAGGCATCGCGCTGATCGGCCGGAACCGCTTCGTCCAGCGCAGCGGCCAGCGCCGCCGGATCGGGATTGGTCAGGCCGACTGCCGCGTCAAAGGCCTCGCGGCTTTCGAACCCGGCAGGGGGCCCTTCTTCCGGCACCTCTCCGGCGAAGCTCACGTTGTGGTAGGCCCCACCTGACGACGATGAGAAGTGGCTCATCGGCTCGGACACGCCGTAGAACATCAGGCCGATGCCCATGCCGGCGGCAAAGAGCATCGCGAACCAGCCGACATAGCCGTAATCCGGGGTCGCGTCCTGGCCGCCAAGCCGCACGCTGCCCACGGGCAGCACGATCAACAGCAGGCAGAACAGCACAAATAAGTTGGCCGCGCCGAGGAAGAACCAGTCAAAGCCCTTGGTGACGGCGCCGAAGAGCCAGCTGAAGAGGTCGCCTGCCTGTTCCGGCAAAGCGAGAGTGTAAAAGACGAAAGCGATGATCGACAGCCCGGAAATCAGGAAAACCGGATTGTGAATGTCCAGACCGAAAGGTCCGATCTGCGTTTCGATGTTGTCCTGTCCGATCTCGTAATCGGTATCGATCAGGTCCGAGACGCCTTCCGGCTCCGGTATGCCCTGATCGTCTGAGGTGTCAGCCATGTGAGGCCTCCATGTAGTTGCGTTTCCTTGGATGATTGGCAGTTGCGCGCCAATTGTTCGCCGTTAGCGCACCACCATGACAGAGACCTTGGCATGGCCTGCCACCGTACCGCCGTTCGATGGCCAGATGTAGTCGGTGATGTTCGGGATATGGCTCGCCATGATCACCAGGTCGGCCTTTGTCTCGTCCACCGCCTTCAACAGCGTCGGGTCCAGATCGATCGCCGGGTCGTGGCTGGTGACCGCGTGGGGTTCGGTCGACACCCCATGCGCCCCAGCCTGCGCCTCGGCGAATTGCTTGAGTTTCTCGGCGAATTCCGCCGGCGAATGGGCGATCGAACTGGGCGTCGCCGCCGCGACGCCCACGTAGATCACCTTGGCATCGTAGTGTCGTGCCAGATCGGCCGCACATCCGAGCGCCTTTTCAAGGCGATCTATGTGCTTGAGGTCGACCGGCACCATGATCCGTTTGAACACGTCCCACTCCCTTTGATTTTTTGCCGGAAGCGCGCGTTCTGAGCGGAACGGCCATCCGGCACTTGCACGTCCATGACAACCTGCACGGCGTCTCGACCTCCAAAGCCTAACCCGGAAACACAGGTGAGGACAAATCATCAAGACACTCGACGGAGCAAAAGCGACATTCGCGGTCGAAAAAACGTTTCCAAATCAGAAAATTAGCCCCGCCACCGAAATCCGGAGGCGGGGCTGGAACGGGCAGCGCAAGCCCAGGCGTGCGCGGCTCATGGCATACGCTTCAATTCAGGGCCTTGCGCAGTTTCCCGGCGATTTCCGCGATCTGCGCCATGTCGCCTTGCTGACCGGGAGGCCGCAACGCGACACCTTCCCACCGCGGCAGGATGTGGAAATGCAGGTGAAAGACCTCCTGCCCGCCCGGCCCCTCGTTGAACTGCTGGACAGTGATCCCATCCGCGCCCAGCGCCGACATCGCGGCATTTGCCACCTTCTGCGTCGTCGCCATGACGCTGGCCATTTGCTCGCCAGAGGCGTCGAGGAGGTTGCGGCAGGGTGTCTTCGGGATCACCAGGCAATGACCGTCGGCCCGCGGAAAGATGTCCATGAAGCACAGCGTTTCCGCGTCCTCGTAGATCCGGGTCGAGGGGATCTCGTCCCGCAGGATCTTGGCAAAGATGTTCTGTTCGTCATAGTTCATGCGTTCACGTCCACCACTACGCGTCCCTTGACCTGGCCCTCGAGAATGTCGCGGCCCAGGTGCGGAAGATCCGACAGGGTCGCAGGCTGAACCATTGTCTCCAGCTTGTCCATCGGCAGATCGCGCGCAATCCGCTGCCAGGCCCGGACGCGGTTGTCATAGGGCTGCATCACGCTGTCGATCCCCAAAAGGTTGACACCCCGAAGGATGAAGGGCGTGATGAGCGCCCCTTCGATCGCCGCGCCCCCGGCAAGGCCGATGGCCGCGACGGATGTGCCGTATTTCATCTGTTTCAGCACCCGGCCCAGCATGGCGCCCGCCACCGCATCGACACAGCCTGCCCATAGCTCGCTTTCCAGCGGCTTGCGGGTGACTTCGGACAAGTCTTCGCGTGGGACGATCTGCGTCGCGCCAAGGCCGCGCAGGTACTCTTCCTGTTCGGGTCGCCCGGTGACAGCGGCCACTTCGTGGCCCAGCCGCGCCAGGATCGCTGTCGCAACAGAACCCACGCCGCCCGCGGCGCCCGTCACCAGGACCGGCCCGTGACCCGGCTCCAGCCCGTGATCCTCCAGCGCAAGGACCGCCAGCATGGCGGTCAGCCCGGCGGTGCCGACTGCCATCGCCGCGCGCGTGTCCAGCCCCTCGGGCAGCGGCACCAGCCAGTCGGCCTTGACCCGCGCCTTTTGCGCATAGCCGCCCCAACGCGCCTCTCCGACACGCCAGCCGGTCAGAACGACCTTGTCACCCGGCTTGTAGCGATCGTCCGACGACTCTTCGACCGTGCCCGCGAAATCGATACCCGGCACATGCGGGTACTTGCGGACCAGCCCGCCGCCCGGCCCGATGCACAGCCCGTCCTTGTAGTTGACGGTCGAATATTCCACCGCCACCGTCACCTCGGCATGGGGCAGGTCTTGCGGACCGATCTCCCGAACCGCAGCAGAGGTCTTGCCGCTCTCTTCGTCCTTGTCGACAACCAGCGCCTTGAACATGGGTCACTCCCTTCCCTGTTTCTCGTTTCGCACGACCCCTGCGGGACGGCGGGCGGGGCGTCTTTCGCCGTCAGGCGAAACAGCGTCCGTCCGGCCCGCCCGTCACAGCCAGGGGCCCTCTTCCGGCATGAAAGCCAGATCGCTCACCGGTGCCGCGACACCGGCTGCGGTCAGCATGGCGTGAACCTGGCCGCGATGATGGGTCTGGTGGTTGAACATATGCGTCACACAGAGCGACATGGGTTTCGACACGTTGCACCCAATCGCGCCGGAGTACCACGACAGTTCCCCCGCCAGATCCACCGCCCGCAGCCGTTCCGCCCAAAGCAGGATCTCGGCATCCGTGCGAAAGCGGGCGATTTCCCATTCACTCCGTGAGGCGGTCAACCTCGGGCTTTCCTTGATCCCGCCTTCGGGGCGCGCGGTGCCGGCAAGGCGCGACATCCAGATCATGTCGCCCCACAGCAGGTGGTTCGCCGTCCCGAGGATCGACCCGAAAAACGCCTTGCGGTCCCGGCCCAGCTCTGCCTCGTCCAACGCTACGAAGGCATGTTTCACCTGCCGGTTCTGCCAGGCGTTGTAGCGCGCCATGACAAGGCAGTATTCGGGCGAGATCATCATCCACCAGGTTCCTTTCTCCCGACCACCGCAATCCAATCCGGGTGCCCAAAGCCGGGGCACGCGTCGTCGGTCGCCCCGCTGCAGAGGTTTGCAGAGGCCGCGGGCAAGGGCAATCCGATAAAGCCCCAGAAACGGCCCGCTGCGCAGACCTAGACACATCGACCGCAATTCTGAACCCTGGCGCAGCCCCCCGTTCACCAGGACGCGCTTCTGTGTCAGTCTGTCCACCACAAGAGCAACCGACAAAACCCACAACCAGACCACCGGGGCGCGATGAGCAAGATCGAACCGAAAACCCTGCTGTTCCAGGGCGATCTCCGCGCCACGCTGGCCCGTGATTGCCGCGTCTCGGCCCTCGGCCACGAAACACGGGCACCAGCCGTGCTGGCCGACACCTTCGACACGGAACTGGCGCATGGCGGGATGCTTCTTGTAGCGGCGGAGGACACCCTGACACTGCTGGACGCTAGTGGAACCGAGACTCGGCAGGACAGCGCGCAGCACGGCTTCATCGACGAGATGCCAA
Source organism: Mameliella sp. MMSF_3455 (assembly GCF_030733205.1). Taxonomy (GTDB): domain Bacteria; phylum Pseudomonadota; class Alphaproteobacteria; order Rhodobacterales; family Rhodobacteraceae; genus Antarctobacter. The sequence goes on along the minus strand of NZ_JASHJL010000004.1, from coordinate 46,634 downwards.
GAGGTGCCGTGACCGGCATTCTTGCCGAAAACATATCGCCGCTGCGCAAACTCCTCGAGCTTGTTGCGGCAGAGATGGGGGCACAGGACGTTGCCCTGCGCGACGCCAAGGACAAGCTCATGTGTCACGGCCATCTTCGCCTCCTGACAGCGGAGGACGGACGCCAGGTCAGCCTGATAAGGCTGCGCCCCCTGTCCGGCCAGAAAGGCCACTACAAGCGGATCCTGAAACACCTGCGATCCGCGCCGTCCCTCTGTACACCGCGCGAGGCGCTCGAAACACTTGCCCCCGGCGTGACCGCCTATCAGCCCAAACCGGATGTCCCGTTCTCGCCGGACACGCCGGCCTTTGACGCGGCTTCGGCGATCATCGCCGCGCACCTGCCTGTTGCCCGCGCCAACGAACCGGGCATCATCGCCGATCACGACAGCGAGTTCGTGCATGACTACCGTGTCGCCCTGCGCAAGATCCGCTCTGTCCTGTCCTTGTTCAAGGGCGTCTACAGCCCCGAACAGGTCGCGGACCTCAAGGCGCGGTTTTCGGCCCTTATGTCTGTCACGGGTCCCCTGCGTGACCTGGACGTCTACCTGATCGAACGCCCCCGCTACATTCAAATGGTTCCCGAGAGCCTGCGCCCCGGCGTCGGCCTCCTGTTCGACCATTTCACAAAGGAACGCCATGCCGCCCATGACGCGCTCTGCCTCCATCTCCGTAGCGAGACATACGCCGCCGAGATTACGGCCCTGCAGGATCTCTTTGCCAATCCGCAAGAGCGTCTGGCCCAGGGAGACGAGGCTGATCACCCCGCCAGGGACTACGCTCAGCGCCTGATCCGGAAACGCTATCGCAGGGTTCGCAAGATCGCGAGTGCGATAGACGCGGACACACCGGACGCGGAAATCCACCAGTTGCGCATCCAGTGCAAGAAACTGCGCTACCTGATGGAGTTCTTTGCCCCGCTCTTTGGCAAGTCAGAGATGAAACGCCTCATCAAGGCGCTGAAGAAACTTCAGGACAACCTGGGCGATTTCAACGACAGCGTCGTCCAGCAGGAGGCCCTGTCCGCCGTCATCGGCAGGCTGACGGACACCGATCATGATGGTCAGCTGGAAATCGCCCGCAGCATAGGGGCGCTGACCACCGTTCTGCACCAGCGGCAGGATGCCGAACGCGCCCGTGTCATGCAGACCTTTGCCGCCTTCGACGCGCCAGAGACCCGCGCCGGGTTCAAGGCGCTGCTGGCCCCGTAGCTGCCATATCGGCCGCCCGGGCGGCTGGGCGGCCTCAGAAGCTGAGCCTTCGGCCGAAACCGCCCAGACCACATCAATATTCCAAAATTCGCATGCTTCTTGATCTCCCTCAAGGTCGCCCTGTCCCGATTGGCACAGGCTGACCTCACAGGCACCCAGGTTTCAGTGCAGTACGAGTATCAGACGGTTTCCTTGACGGGTGTCCAACGCATTGCCGTGGGGGAGACGACATGCACAAGACCCGAAAACGACTATCCATTCTGTTTGCCGTCGCGGTCGGAGCTTTTTCCGCGGCCCATGCGCAAACCAATACCGAAACCCTGCAACTGGACACCTCGCGGGCCGACAGCGTCACCGCGATCATCAAGTCGCTGGCGCCGATGGCCGGTCAGCCCGCCACACCACCGACAGCAGCGCCACCCGTGGTCACGCACTCCCTGCCGGATGTGTTCCTGCCGCCGGTGATCCTGGGGCGGCCCACGACCATCATCATCGATCGGCGGCCCATCGTCCTGAACTACGGCTACAGCTTGGACGTGACGGTGTATTTCGCCCATGACAGCGCCTTCCTGACGCCGCCCGCGCGGCGAGACCTGGACCTGATCGGCCAGGCGCTGCAGTCGGCGCAGTTGATGAACAACCGCTACCTGATCGCCGGTCACACAGATGCACGCGGGCCGGACGATTACAACGTCGACCTGTCCTATCGCCGGGCCTGGGCGGTCAAGCGCTACCTGATGCGTCATCACTCGATACCCTCGTGGCGGTTGGAGGTGGTCGGCTGGGGCGAGCGCTATCCGCGCAATCCCGCCGATCCCTATGCCGCCGAAAACCGGCGGGTCGAGATCACGCTGATCGACAGGGTGCAGCCGGTGGTCCCGCAACCCGTTCCCATGCCGCAACCGGCGCCACAGACCAGCGACCTGCACAAGCAGCCGTCACCACAACCTGTGCTTCCGCCCCGGACCGGCGCGCAATATGTTCCGCCGCTGCCGCCCTGCCCCGCCGGTGTCGTCAGCCCGGACGGCAAGGCGCTGGACCTCGACGATTTCTCGCCCGAACCGGGCATCGACTGCGACCCGGCCTTACCGGTCTCCGGCCGCGTGATCGTCCAGCCCGACGGCCGCATCATCGTTCTTCACTGAACAATTGGCGCCACGCCTTTCCGGGCGCGGCGCGGAATCCGGACCACATTGGAGGAGTCCCTACATGAAAACCCTGACCACGACCCTGATGGGCGCCTTCGCGAGCCTTGCGCTTGTTCTGGCGCTCTCCCTTGCTCCGGCTCCGAGCCACGCCGGAGACCAGCCCAACATCCTGCCCGTGCCCGAAGACGCAGATCTGGACACGGTGCCCGGCAATTCGCGCGTGTTCGAACGCGTGCTGCGCGCCGTCATCACCGAGATGCAGACAATGGGCTTTCGCGTCTACGACCAGACCGGCGTCATCATGGGCTTTACCGATCCAAACCGGGTGCGCCGGTCGGATGCCGAACTGATCGCCTTGGCCCAGCGCGTTCCCAACGTGCCGATCGACGTGATCCTGCCGATCCAGATCTACGCCTCGGCCGACCAGAACCCCTATATCCCCGACGTGCTGGATCTGCGCATCCGGGTCACGGGCCGCATGCTGCACGCTCAGACCATGCAGAGCCTCGGCAACTTCGAGGTCGCCTTTGGCCCCGGCGCGGGCGAAATCCCGGTCGCTTCGCTGCCGCGTGTCTGCAACCGCGACTGCGTTCTGGAACATGTGGGCAAAGAGGCCAAGACCATCGGCGCCGAGGTGGGCCGCGTCCTGGCCACCAAACTCGACGTGCTTTCGCCTGCCAGCCCACAGCCCGTGCCGCAGCAGCCGGTTGTCGTGACTCCTCCCGTCGCGCAGCAGCCGGTCGTCCCGGCGCCCGCGGGCTGCACCGGCCTGACCACCGCCTACACGCTGGCCTTCACCGGGTTCCAGCCGCAGGAAATGACCCTGATCGAGGGCTACCTGGCCGGCTTCAAGGGATATGACCACCACCGCCCTGTGCGCGTGACCATGACCACTGCGGACTACTGGTACGAAACCTGCTCGGACGTGGCGCGGCTCAACCGCAACCTGCGCCTGATGGCCGAGTCGATGGGCGTTCAGGCCCGGATCGCGATGTCGGGCAACCGCTTCGAGATCCAAAAGATCGGGTTGATGGGCAACCGTTGATCCCAGTCGCCGAAAGGGATGCGCCGTGCCTCGGCGCATCCCAATTTCCCGCAGATCGAAAGACCCACAGGATGTTCCGTCTCGCATGCGCCCTTGCACTGTCGCTGGCCACGACGCCGGCACTGGCCCAGGTGGCGACCTTTTCCGCCGATGACTACGGCAAGACCGATCTCGTCTTCCTGGAAAGCACCGGCAATGCCAGCGCCTATATCGCGGCACAGGACGGCGCGTTCGAGCCGATCCGCGAACTGCCCGCCGATGATCCGATCCGCCGTCTGGCCGGTGCCATCGGCCGCGTCGACCTGCTGGAACAGAATGACCGTGGCGGGCGGGACCTCGTCACCTGCACCGGCGCGATCCTGCCCGGTGGCTGGGTCCTGACCAACCATCACTGCATTCCCGAGGACGGTGCGCACAAACTGCTCGCCGCCTCGATCCTGACCGGCTACCTCGTGCAGGGGGACAGGGACACGCGACGCTACAATCTCTCCGTCGATCCCGCTGACTGGCATTCGGTGCTGGATTTCAGCCTCGTGCGGATGACCGACATGCCGCAGAATATCCTGCCCTTGTTGATCGAGGGTGTCGTCGTCGATCCGGGCGATCCGCTCATGGTGATCCATCACCCGCTGGGCCGCCCACAGGTCATGACGCGGTTCCGCTGTTTCGCCCTGCGCGAACAGGACGACGGCCCCATCCTGCGCCACCGCTGCGACACCCAGCCCGGCAGTTCCGGTTCGATCCTCTTCGACCGTGAACTGCGCCCCGTCGCGCTGCACCATTCCGGCGGCATGACGCCAAATGACGACCGCAGCTTCAACAGGAGCACCCGGTTGAGCGCGATCCTGCAACAGTCCGGCCTGCTGCGCGAGATCACCGGCGCCGCGCCTGCGGCAACACCCGTCGCAACGCCCGTCAACCCCGCCGCCACCCTGCCCGTGGAAAGCCATCCCGCCCCGGCAGGCGACGGGCCAAGTTCCGGCGGCGTCACCGACATCCTGCGCGGCAACTGACGCCCGCGCCGCCATATCGAAGGGAGAAAACCCATGAACCTCAAAGCCCCCAAATGGCTCTCCGGACTGGGCTTGGCCATTGCGACGGCCATCCCCGCGCAGGCAGACCAAGCCGAGGACATCCAGAAGATCATCACCTCTCTGGCGCCGGTCCAGCAGGAAAGCACCGCCCCGGCAGAGGAGGCCGCACGCGGTGTGCAGATCGGCGGACGCACGGTCTGGGTGGTGCCTCAGCACAGCATCGACCTGCAGGTCTACTTCGCGCTCGACAGCTACGAGCTGACCTGGCGCGCGCGTGAGGACCTGGCGGCGCTCGGGCACGCGCTGGCCTCCTCGGCGCTGCGCCCGCACCATTACCTGATCGCGGGCCACACGGACACTTCGGGCGATGACGCCTACAATCTCTGGCTGTCGGAACGCCGCGCCGAAAGCGTCGCGCGCTTCCTTGTCGAACATTTCCCAATCGACCCGCAACGCCTGGTGACCGTGGGCTTTGGCGAGACGCGGCTCAAGACGCCGGGCAGCCCGACCGCCGCAATCAACCGAAGGGTCGAGGTGACGCTGCTGCTGCCCGCAAGACCAGAGGCGAACGCCCCCAAAGCCGCGCCGACGGCTCCGCCGCCTGCCGAAAGCGTCGAGCCGGTTGCGCCGCCCGAACAGCCCCTGCCCGGTACGCTGCAAAAGGACAAGGACGGCAACATCACCATCACCTGGTGAGACATACAGGATAGCCACCAACATGCGACGCACCCCGCCCCTGCCCCGGTTCGCCCTTGCGATTGCCTTGACCGCGCTTGGCCCGACCGGCCCACTCTGGGCCGACGACCCGACCTCGACCGTGCTGACCGGTCACCAGGGCGCCATCGACGCCGCCGTCTTCAGCCCGGACGGGCGGCATGTCCTGACGGGCAGCGCCGATTTCACCGCCGAGCTCTGGGAAGTCTCGACCCAGCACGGTCTGGCGATCCTCGAAGGTCACGAACACCGGGTCAGCGGCGTCGCCTTCAGCCCCGATGGCACCCGCGCGCTGACCGCCAGCGCGGATGGCACGGCGCGGGTCTGGGACCTGTCCACGGGCCAGGAGGTGCTGAAGCTGACGCAGGATGGCGGGCGGTTCACCTCTGCCGCCTACAGCCCCAACGGACGGCAGGCGGTGACCGGCGGCAATGACGGCATCGCCCGGCTCTGGGATCTGCGCAGCGGCGCCGAGCTGCGGACCTTTGCCGGCCACGGGGAGGCCATCACCTCGCTTGCGATCAGCCCGGACGGAACACACCTGCTGACCGGCAGCACCGATCGCACCGCCCGGCTCTGGCACATGGCCAGCGGCGAGGAGATCCGCCGCCTTGACGGGCACGAGGCGCTGATCCTCTCTGTGGCCTTTGGCCCCGAAGGCAAGGAAGCGATCACAGGCAGCTGGGACAAGAGCGCGATCCTCTGGGAAGTGGACACCGGCAAGGTCCTGCGACGGTTTCCCGGTCACGAGGCCGCGATCCGCGCTGTCGATCTCAGCCCGGATGGCGCGCTGGCGCTGACCGGGGAATGGAACCGCAAGGCCTATCTCTGGAATGTCGAGACGGGCGAGGAACTGCTGGTCTTCGACGGCCACGGAGCCTCGATCGACGCGGTTGATTTTGCCCCTGACGGACGCAGCCTGTTGACCGCCAGCTGGGACGGCACGGTGCGCTTGTGGTCACTGCCAGAGACGCACTGGCCCGATCTGCCCGAACGCCAGCCGGTGATCGCGGCACCTCGACCCGCTCCAAAGGCCCCCGTCACCGTGGCCGTCGCCCGGCCCGAAACGCTGGTCCTGATCATCGGCAACCGCAGCTATGCCGAGGCGCCTCCTGTCGCCTATGCCCATAACGACGCCGATGCCTTTGCCCGCTATTTCCGCGATATCCTGCGTGTCCCGCAGGACAACATCATCATCGAGAAGGACCTGACCTCGATCGGCATGGCGCGCTGGTTCGGGACAGATGATGTACCGGACGGGCGGCTGGCCCGCCGCGCGCGGTTCGTCGATGAGATCGTGGTCATCTACTCGGGTCACGGTGTCCCTGTCTTCCACGAAGAGGGCCTGCCCAGCGGCTACCTTCTGCCCGTTGACGTACCCGCCGCCGAACCGGGCTTTGGCGCCTACCCGCTGGACATGTTGATCCGCCAGTTGGAAACCCTGCCGGTGAAATCAGTCACTGTCCTGCTGGACGCCTGCTTTTCCGGCCTGTCGACGCAGGGCAGCCTGGTGCCCGGCGTCTCGGGCGCCTTTGGGGTCGCGATAGCGCCGCCGCAGGAAAAGGCGCGCGTTTCGGTTCTGACCGCGACCGATTTCGGCACGCCGCAGTTCGCCCACTGGCTGGATGACAAGCAACAGGGCGCCTTCAGCTATTACACGCTGGAGGGGCTGCGCGGGGCGGCGGATGCCGACGGAGACGGGCGTATTCGCCTGTCGGAATTGCGCGCTCATATCGACGAGAGACTGGCCCAGCAGGACCTGCGCCAATCACCCAGCCTGTTGCCCGGGAGCGAGGACAACGTGCTGGCGGAATATGTCACGGAAGACTGACCCATGTTGCGCCTTGCCCTCCTGTCCGCCCTTCTCTCGCTGACCTTGGCCCTGCCCCGCCCCGCATTGGCGCAGGCAGAAACCGCGTTGGGCGCGGAGCTCTGCCGCATGGCAGAGGGGCAGATCCCGGCAGGCGCCAGCATAGCGCTTGCGGCGCCGCTGGCCTCGGAAACACCCCTGCCCGTGCCGCAGGTCGAGGCAATCATGAGCCGCGCCGCGCAGGAGATGTGTGCAGACTGGCCCGCCAAACCGCACATCCTGGCCGGAAGTGCCGAATTGCGCGCCTCGCTGGCCCTGGTGCTGAACCGACAGGGCACTGCCGCCTGGCAAGAGACCGTGCAGTCCACCCTGCGGCAAGAGGCGGATTTCGTGCTGGTCGGGGAAACCGGCATCGTTGCCGGCGACGTGACCCTGCGGCTCACGCTGGTCGATCTCAGCGACGGGCGGGTGATCGTCAAGACCTCGGACAGGCCGCTGACCGGGCTGACAGGCCAGGCCGGAGGCGACCCGCGCGCCGCCATCAGCGCCGCCATCCGCCAGTTCCTGGACATGCTGCCTGACGCGCGGGCCGAGATCACGGTCGGCGCCTTCGCGAACGAGACCTCGGGGCTTGAAACGCCCCTCGGTCGGGCCTTGGCCGATATGGCGGTCGAGGCCTGGTTGGACACAGCCAATTCCGTCACCGCCCTGCTGCGCGATGCGCCGCCGGCCCGCGTACGGCGCGGTCCGGTGCCCGCCACCGGCTACTACCTTGGCGGGACCGTCCGGCCGATCGACCGCAACCGCTTTCAACTGGTATTGCGACTGTCGCAGGACGGTGCATTGCGGGCCTCGCGCACGCTGGACCTGTCCTCGCTGCGGATGCCGGCGCATCTGCGCGCGTTGCTCGACCCGACCGCCACCGTGCAGGGCACCAGGTTGGACGGCATCGCGGAAACACTGACAGCGATCGGCAATGGCCATCTGTCCCTGACGGCCTCCGGCGGACGGGACGGGCACTACCCGATCTGCCGCGCCACGGACCCAGCCCGCGTGCCGACCGAGTGCACCGACAGCCTGATGCGGCTGACCTTGAGGACAGACCGGGCCGGGGTATTGCTTTGCCTGTCGCTGGATGAACACGGCCAGTTCTACATCGTCTTGCCCGCCGACTACGCCCCTGACCTGCGCCTTGCCGCCGGTCAACGGCTCATCCTGCCGGACGACCTGCCACCGCTGCCCGGCGGAAACCGTGTCTACTGGCCCGCGATGGGGCCACCGGCGGAGACTCTGCTGGGCTGCCTGATCTACCCCGTGTTGCCCGCCGACCTGGTGCAGGCCTTGCAGGGACTGGATGGCGCGCGGCTTGCCCCGGCCGACCGCCTGGCCTTGCTGGCGATCCTGCACGATGCGGGGCCACTTGCAGGCGCCGCAACCCGCGTCCGCATCATCGACGGCACCCGCAAGAAATGAGCCCGACGGAAAACGGGCGGTCCCGGGGATGCTCCCGGACTCGCCCGCCCGTGCCTTGCCAGAGGGAATGGCTCAGAACGTCTTGGTCAGGCTGACCTTGAAGGTCCGCCCAGGTGCCTTGCGCGTGGGCGAGGACAGGTGGCCGACGTAATCGACGTCAAAGGCATTCTCGATCCCGAACCGCACTTCGGTGCCCGTCAACCAGGCCACCTGCTCCGGCCGCCAGGTGGCCCGTAGGTTGTGCAGGGTGACATTGTCGAGATCGCCGCCCAGCGCATCGCGGCGGTCGGCGGAATGCACGACCTCCCAGCTCAGGTCCAAACCGTCATCCCATTTCTTGCCCAGCGTCAGCTGCACACGGTCGGCAGCGGTGTTGCGCCAGGTGATGCTATCCGCGCCCGGGGCGAATTCCTCGCCCGAACCGAGGTGGCCCGCGAAATCGACATAGGCCCCGCTGGCATGGCCGTAAGAGGCCTCCAGTTCCAGCCCGCGGGTCTCGACCCGGTCGAGATTGGTCGAGGTGGATCCGGTGGCGGTGTAGCTGGTGATGTCCCACATGGTCGTGGCGTAGAGGTTGCCGCGAATGGTGAAGGTATCCCCCGTGCCGAAGACATCAGAACCGGTGTATTCCGCGCCGAGTTCGAAGGTATGCGATTTTTCCGTTGTATCCATGCGGGCAAGCGCCGTGGCGCTGGCGCCCAGGTCGTCGATGATCGGCAGGCCCTCGGTGTATGCCGCGCTGCCAAAGACCGACACCCCGTTGCCAAAGTCATAGGACAGCGCCAGCCCGCCCATCAGCGCATCGTTCGTGAACTTGCCATAGGTTGTGGCGCTCTCGACGGTCGAGGTCTCGTAGCGCAGCGCCGGCGTCACGGTGAATGCGCCCATCGAGATCTCATCAACAAGGAACAGCGCGATGCGCCGGTCGGACCCGCCGGGGGCGCCGGCGGCGTCGTTGTCCTTGCGGTCCCGGTGGATGAACTCGACACCCGCCAGCAGGTCATGATCAATGGCATCCGACCCGAACAGGGCCCGGTTCGACAGGGTCAACTTGGTCGTCTGATAGCGCTGGTCGGCGTTGACCGTGCTGACGAGAAAGGGAAAGGTCGGCGTCCCCTCCAGCGGCGAAGAGCCGGGAACGTAGTCATATTCGATCGCCTGATCCGCGAAGGACAGGTTCACCCGCATGTCCACCAGGTCGTTGACCGGGTTGAAACGGTAGTCGATTACCGCCTGCCGGGTGTCGGTCAACCGGTCGACATTGCCGAAACTGCCGCCCGTGGTGGCGAACTGGTCATAGGGCACGTCCTTGTCGTCGGCCACGGTCTGCGAATAGCTGAAGGTCAGCTCATGCGCGTCGTCCTGTCCAAAGGTGAACTTGGCTTTTGCCAGTCCCGAAGGCGTGCGGAAGGCGCTGTTGCCGATGGTCCGCCCGTCGCCCGAGGTCAGGTCGTCCTGATCCCGGATCGTGTAGTTGAGCAGGAACTCGGCGCGGTCCGTCGGCTGCCAGGCCAGCGTCGTCGAACTGACCGTGCCCGCCCCGTTAGAACTGAATTCAAAGGTTTGGGCGCCCGCGAAGCCCGGCACACCGCCGGTGAAATCCGAGGCGTCCTTGCTTTCCAGCTTGACCACCCCGCCGACGATCCCCGACCCGTAGGCAAAGCTGCCGATCGTGCCGCGCAGGACCTCGGCGTTCTTGTAGAGCAAAGGATCGGTGAAAAGCTGCGTGCCGATGCGGTACAGTTCCTCCGACCCGACGGCGGCACCATCCACCAGCACCGCGATCTTCTGGTCCGAGCCATAGGTGGTGTTCGCACCGAACCCGCGGATGTTGATCCCCGACCCCTGCGGCGTGGTTCCGTTGACCAGCGTCACGCCGGGCACCGAGTCGATCAGCTGCGCGACGGTGCTGGCCTGCCGGTCCTGGATTTCTTCCTCGTCGATGACAGTGCGCGACAGCGCCGTCCCGAATGTCAGATCCCTTTTGCCGCCGGTGAGGATGAGGGTCCCGAGGAACCCGGGGGCGTCCTGTGCACTCGCTGGCAAAGCCAGCGACATGCAGACAAGCGCGGTGGTCCCGCGCAGGAGGTGAGTGAGCATATGCGCCTTCCTTCGTGTCCGTTTGGGTGCCGTGGCTTGCGAAGGCTGGCGCGGGCGGATTGTTGCCTAGGCGATAAAATTTATCGTGACGGGTTGCAGCATTAGGTTATCCAGACTAAAACAGTCAAGTAAATACCGTAAGCCACGTCGGGCCTGGTCCCGGCGAAGCCAGCAGACATTCCCTGACCCGAGGACGTCATGACCGAGCAGCTTACGCCGTCACCAGAACAGATCCGTGCCGCCGAGGCAGACAACCCGAAAATGCGGGCGCGGGATCTTGCCGCGCAACTGGGCATCACCGAGGCCCAGCTTGTGGCCGCCCGCGTCGGCGACGGCACAACCCGGATCGACGCCCACCCCGACTGGATCATGCCCGGGGCCGAGCGCCTGGGCGAAGTCATGGCCCTGACACGTGTCGAGGCCTGCGTGCATGAAAAGGTCGGGGGCTATGCCAACTACCATCCCGGCGAACATGCCGCGATGGTGCTGGCCGAGGACATCGACCTGCGAATCTTCCCATCGCACTGGGTGCATGCCTACGCGGTCGAAACGCCCGGCCAGGACGGCACCGCGCCGCGCCGGTCCCTGCAGATTTTCGATGCCGCAGGCGATGCCATCCACAAGATCCACCTGCGCGAGACCTCGAACCATGACGCCTGGGTCGGTCTGGTCTCGGAACTGGCCCTGCCCGACCAGGCACCCGGCCAGGCGGTCGAACCGCGCAAGCCCGTCGAGGCCGCGAAATCGCGACCCGACAAGCTGGACATCCTGCGTGAGGAATGGGCGCGCCTGACCGACACGCACCAGTTCCTGCGCCTGTGTTCCAAGCTCAGGATGAACCGCCTTGGCGCCTACCGGATCGCGGGCGAACCCTTTGTCCGCGCGCTGGCGCCAGAGGCCGTCAACGCCATGCTGGAGTCGGTTCGTGACGCCGGGATCGAGGTGATGATCTTTGTCGGCAACCGTGGCTGCATCCAGATCCATTCCGGCCCGGTGAACCGCCTGCATCCGATGGGCCCCTGGCAGAACGTCATGGACCCCGGCTTCAACCTGCACCTGCGGCTGGACAAGGTGGCCGAGGTCTGGGCCGTGGAAAAGCCCACCCAGCGCGGACCCGCCGTCTCTGTCGAGGCGTTCGATGCCGAAGGCGCCCTGATCTTCCAGGTGTTCGGCGTCGGCAAGGAAGGGCGTGACTCGCGGCCCGCATGGGGCAGGATCGTTGCGGCCCTGCCCGCAGCCGACGTGGTGCCGGCATGACAGCCTGCAAGTCTTCCAACGGGCTGGCCCTGTTCACCGGTCTGTCGACCGCGATGTTCGGCGGCCTTGTGGCGCTGACCGTCTCTGCCCAGCAACCCGCCCCCGCCGATCCACAGGCCGATGTCCTGTCGATCGGCGGCGCGGTCACGGAAATCGTGGTGGCCCTGGGGCAGCAGCACCGTTTGCTGGCCCGTGACACGACCTCGACCTACCCCCCGGCGGTGACCAACCTGCCGGACGTGGGGTACATGCGCGCGCTGTCTCCCGAGGGCGTGCTTTCGGTCGGCCCCAGCCTGATCCTTTCCGAGGAAGGCGCCGGGCCACCCGAGGCCCTGGAGGTGATCCGCGCCGCCGACGTGGACTATGTCGAGGTGCCCGACGCACTGGACGCCGCCGGCATCCTCGACAAGATCGAGATCATAGGCAGCGCCCTGGGCGTTCCGGACCGGGCCGAGGGACTGGCCGCAGAGGTCGGTGCCGCACTGGACGCAGCGCAGGCCCGCGCGGACATTCCCGCCGAGGGTCGCAAGCGCGTGCTGTTCGTGTTGTCCACCGATGGCGGCAAGATCAACGCCTCGGGCACCGGCACGGCGGCAGATGCGATCATCCGGATGGCCGGCGGTGTGAACGCCGTCGACGGTTTCACCGGGTACAAGCAACTGACCGACGAGGCCGTGGGCATAGCCGCGCCGGACGTGATCCTGATGATGGACCGCACGGGCGACCACGCCTCTGCGGACGACGAACTGTTCGACATGCCCGCCATCCGCCTGACCCCGGCCGCGAAAACCCGGTCCGTCGTGCGCATGGACGGGCTGTTGATGCTGGGGTTCGGTCCGCGCACCGCAGAGGCGGTCGAGGCGCTGAACGCGGCGCTTTACGGGACGCCGGGCTGATCCGATGACTGCGATCACCGACCCTCTTGTCCCGCCGCGCGACCGGCTGGCCCGCGCGCGCTTGCTGCACTGGATGCTGGCCGCATTCCTGTTGCTCTGCGCGCTGGCCAGCCTGCAGATTGGCGCCGCCGATGTGACCCTGACCGCCCTGCTGGGCAAACTGGTCAGCGGTGAGCCCCTGACCCAGATGGAACGGGTTGTCCTGTTGGACATCCGCCTGCCACGCCTGACGATGGGTATCCTGGTCGGCGCCGCGCTGGCCGTGTCCGGAGCGGCGATGCAGGGGCTGTTTCGCAACCCTCTTGCAGATCCGGGCATCGTCGGCGTCGGTGCAGGCGCCGGGCTGGGCGCGATCCTGGCCATCGTGCTGGGCGCGCTGCTGCCCGCTTGGGTGCAAGAACTGACCGGCAACCAGCTGACGCCCTTCGCGGCCTTCCTGGGTGGCTGGGGCTCGACCCTGTTGCTCTATCGCGTGTCCACCCGACACGGACGCACCTCTGTCGCGACAATGCTGCTGGCAGGCATCGCTCTGGGGGCATTGGCCGGGGCACTTTCGGGCATTCTCGTTTATATCGCAGATGACAGGCAATTGCGCGACCTGACCTTCTGGGGGCTGGGATCGCTGGCCGGGGCAAGCTGGGCCAAGGTGGTCGCCGCCGGCCCTCTGATCCTGCTGTCCATCGGCGCGGCCCTGGTGCTGGGGCGCGGATTGAATGCGCTGGCACTCGGAGAGGCGACCGCCGCCCATATCGGCATCAACGTCCAGCGCATGAAGAACATTGCCATCCTTGCCGTGGCGGGCGCTGCCGGAGCGGCGGTCGCCGTCTCGGGCGGCATCGGCTTCATCGGGATCGTCGTGCCGCACCTGCTGCGGCTGGGGTCCGGTCCGGATCACCGCACGCTCTTGCTGAACTCGGCGCTTCTTGGGGCCAGCCTGCTTATCCTGGCGGATGTGATCGCCCGTGTCATCATCGCCCCTGCCGAACTGCCCATCGGGATCGTCACCGCTGTGCTGGGCGCGCCGGTCTTTCTGTGGATCCTGTTGAAACGACGGGGGATGGTCGAGCTATGACACTGGAAGCACAGGATATCCGGGTCCGCTATGGCCGCCGCGAGGCGCTGCGCGGCGTCAGCCTCGCCGCGCACCCCGGAGAGGTCACGGCCATCGTCGGCCCCAACGGATCGGGCAAATCCACCCTGCTGGGCGCCATCGACGGCACCCTGCCCCACGAGGGTCACGTACGCCTGAACGGAGAGGACGTTTCCGGGCAACCGGCCTGGAAACTGGCCGCAACCCGCGCGGTCCTGCCCCAGGCGTCGCGGCTGGCCTTTCCTTTCACGGTGATCGAGGTCGTTCGCATCGGCTTGCAGGCAGGCACGGCGGGCGACCGGCCAGAGGTGCCGATGCAGGCTCTGGCGCGGGTCGGGTTGGCGCATTACGCCGACCGGTTGTTCCAGGACCTCTCTGGCGGCGAGGCGCAGCGCGTGATGCTGGCGCGGGTGCTGGCGCAGGTCTGGGCGCCGGTCGAGGACGGCGCGCCCCGGTGGCTGTTACTGGATGAGCCCGTCTCCAGCCTCGACATCGCGCACCAGTTGCAGGTGATGGAGATCGCGCGGGACTTCGCGCGCGGCGGCGGCGGAGTTCTGGCCGTCATGCATGACCTGAACCTGACCGCGCTGTTTGCCGACCGGATCGCCGTTCTGGCAGAAGGCGAGCGCGTGGCCTTTGGCACCCCTGCCGACGTCCTGACCGACGATACTCTGTCGCGCGCCTATGGCTGTGCTCTGCGCGTTTCCGCTCCGCCACCGGCGGACATTCCCTTTATCCTGCCGCACGCGGCATCGGCCTGAAAGGTCACTCATGCGTCTAGCCACCCTCATGTTCTGCCTTGCCACGCCGACCCTTGCCGATCCCGTGGCCGACATCGTCATCCTCGGAGAGGTCCACGACAATCCCGAGACCCACATCGGGCAGGCGCAGGCGCTGGACGCACTGAAACCCACCGCCGTGGTCTTTGAAATGCTGACCGCCGAAGACGCGCTCCGCGCCAATCAGGATCGCGACCTGATCCCGGAGATCTGGGACAATGGCGGCTGGCCTGACTACAGCCTGTACGCACCGATCTTTGACGCCATGGGCGCGGCGCGCATAGTCGGTGCTGCCGCGCCGCGAGAGACGGTGCGGACGGTCTACGGCGAGGGTGCCGCCGCGCTCTTTGGCAGTGATGCGCCGCGGTTCGGCCTGGATGTCCCCTTGCCCGAGGCACAGCAGAGCCTGCGCGAAGAAATGCAGTTCGACGCCCATTGCCAGGCCATGCCGCGCGAGATGATGGCGGGCATGGTCGCGGTCCAGCGCTATCGCGACGCCGTCTTTGCCCGCGCCGCGCTTGAGGCACTGGATACCTTCGGCCCGCCCGTCGCGGTGATCGCGGGCAACGGCCATGCGCGCACCGACTGGGGCATTCCCGCGATGATCGCCCGGGCCGCGCCAGAGGTGACGACCCATGCCACGGGCTTTGTCGAAACGCAGACCGACACGCCCTTCGACACCGTGATCATCGTTCCCGAGGCGCAGCGCGACGATCCCTGCGCCAGCCTGCAGACCAACTGAGGAGAGACCATCATGTACCTGGCCATGAACCGTTTTACCGTCCTGCTCGAAAACGCGGCCGAGTTCGAGGATCTGTGGTTGTCGCGCGAAAGCCACCTGCGCGACATGGCGGGGTTTGTCGCTTTCGACATGCTGCGCGGCCCCGAGGAGGATGGCAAGATCCTCTATGCCTCGCACACCGTCTGGGAAACCGAGGCGCATTTCCGCGCCTGGACCCGCAGCGAGGAATTCCGCGCGGCCCACACCCGCGCCGGCCAGACCCGCAAGCTGTTCGAGGGCGCACCCCGGTTCGAGGGCTTCACCTCGATCCAGAGCATCGAGGCACGGGCGGCATGAGCGCCCCCCGCGAGGATCAGGAGGACCGTTTTCGCACGGTCTGCTGGCGCGAGATGCTGAACTCCGGCACAGATCCGTCTGCCGACACCGGCCTGGCGCTGGAACAGCTGATCGACCTGCAACGCGCGGTCGGACCGGGTACCGACCCGCGCCATGCGGAGTAGTCAATTCTTTCTGTCAGGTATTGCCTGACCCAATTCTGCCTGCTAGGCACTTTCCCAACCAGCCAGGGTGTCCCACCCCAGCCAGACACGAAAACCCACCGATGGGGGCTGGATTCATGAACTTTCCGTCCTTTGGCATTGCGGCGCTCTGCGCCTTTGCCTTGACCCTTGCGACGCCCGCGCAGGCAGAAACCGTGCAGGGCGCGCATGTTTCCCTGGAACTCAACGCGCTGGAGCCGGTCGACGGCGCCTGCCGCATCAGCTTCCTGATCCAGAACGGCCACGACAGCGACATCGCACAGGCCGTATACGAGGCGGTGCTGTTCGATACGGAGGGCCGCGTGGACCGCATGACCCTGTTCGATTTCGGGGATCTGCCTGCCGCCCGCCCCCGCGTGCGCCAATTCCTCGTCTCCGGCCTGGCCTGTTCAAACCTCGGCCGCCTGCTGATCAACGGTGCCGAAACCTGCGAGGCCGCCAGCCCCGGCGCCTGCACGCAGGACCTAGACCTGCGCAGCCGCACCGAGGTGGAGATCATCGGATGATCGAGACAGTGCGAGAAGCCGTTCAACGGATCTTTGATCTTGGCGGCCCTGTCGTCATCCTGCTGGGTGCGCTGTCGATCGTCGTCTCGGCGGTCGTGCTGTACAAGCTCTGGCAGTTCACCGCCGCGGGCGTTGGGCGCCACCGTGCCCTGCGCGAGGCAGTCGAGGCCTGGGACATGGGCAACCGGCTGGCAGCGCGCCGCCACCTGGACCTGTCGCGCAGCTATTTGCGCCCGGTGGTGGCGATGGCGCTGGACGGCCAAGGCGATGCCGAACGGCTGGAAGCCGAAGCAGAAGCGCGTTTTGCCCGGCTGGAATCCGGACTGCGCCTGCTCGATTCCATCGCGCAGCTGGCGCCCCTGCTGGGGCTCTTCGGCACGGTTCTGGGCATGATCTCGGCCTTTCAGGCGCTGCAAGAGGCCGGGACACAGGTCGATCCCTCGATCCTCGCAGGCGGTATCTGGGTCGCACTGCTCACGACCGCCGTGGGGCTGGCCGTCGCCATGCCCACCGCGCTTGTGCTGAGCTGGTTCGAAGGCCGGATGGATGCAGAAAGGGTATTGGCGCAGAAAGCCCTGCGCACGATCCTGGCGCCTTCCGGTCAGGCCCAGGGCTTCGCCCCCGCAGCCAACCCGATGCCGGCCCATGCGTAGGCGGCACCGGCGGCGAAAACTGTCGATGACTTCGCTCATCGACGTGATCTTTCTCCTGCTGCTGTTCTTCATGCTTTCCTCGACCTTTTCGCGCTTTGCCGAGGTCGAACTGGCCGCGGGCGGCGCGGGAAACGGCGATGCTTCGGGTCTGCGCCCGGTTTTCCTGCGGCTGGCGCCAGACGGGCTGAGCCTCAACGGTACCTCGCATGAACTGTCCACGCTGCCCGAGGCGCTGCGCCAGCATCAAACCGACGCGGAAACCGGCCTGCCCGTGGTCATTGCCCTGCAGGGCGAGGTCACGGCCCAACGACTGACCGACCTGCTGGTGACGATCCGCGCCCTGCCCGGCCTCAGGCTTACGGTACTGGAGACCTCATGAGAGCGCGCCGACAGAAAACCGAACGTGAACCGACCATCGCGCTGATCAACATCGTCTTCCTGATGCTGATCTTCTTCCTCGTGGCGGGCACGCTGGCACGTCCGCTGGACAAGGACCTGACGCTGGTCCGCACGGCAGAGCTGGACACGACCGCGCCTGCCGATGCGCTGGTCATCCATGCGGAAGGGCGCATGACATGGCGCGGTGTCCCGCAGGACAGCGCCGAAGGCTTCATGGCGCAGCTGCCCGAAGAGGCCCGCGCCCGCGTCCGCCTCATCCCGGACCGGGAGTTGGACGCCGCCGAGCTTGTCCGGATTGGCCGCGCCCTGCGCGGGGCGGGCGCAGAAAACGTCGTCATCGTTACCGAGAAGGCCCTTGAATGATCTCCTCGTCCCGACTTGCCAAGACTTCCGCCGTTTCGCTGGCGCTGCTGGCCCACGGCGCCCTTGCCCTGACCCTTGCCAGCCCCGATGAAGCCCGGATCGAAGGTGCCTCTGGCGGGGCCGAGGTGCGGCTTGGATCATCCTTCGCCGACATGTCAGCGGGCCGGGTCCAACCCGAACCGACAAAGACCCCGGCAGAGGAGGCCGAACCGGATCGGTTGACGGCAGAGCGGGTCAAGGATCCCGTCGAGCAGGCAAGACCGGACCAGACCCCACCAGACCGGACAACGGATAGTGCGGACCGCCCCGCCCCCGAAACGGCGGCAGTGGAACGCCCCAGGGACACCACCGAAACCGCGCGTCCCGATCCCGCGCCGCAGGATCCGGCAGCCCGCCTTCTTGCGGCGATTGAAGCCGCGCAGGCCGATACCGGCCCGCGCCTTGAGCCCCTGAAACCCGAAACGCAGGACCTTGCAGCCCTGGCTCCCGCGCCGGAACGGATCACCCCGGAACGGGCCGAGCCCGCGCCCACGATCACTCCCGTCACACCGGACAGCGCCTCCGCGGAACGGGTGACCGGCGAAGCTCCGAAGAGCGCGGCGGTCTCCCGCTCGCTACGGCCGCAGATGCGCACGCCGGAATTCGAGGAAGCAAACAAGCCAGCCCCCAAACCCAAGCCACGGGCGAAACCCGCCCCCCAGGGCGGCGGCGCCACCCGCAACGCGCGTGCCGGCAACCCCACCGGCAACGCCGCCGCCAAGGCGCGCAACACCGGCAACAACGGCCGCAAGGCTGCCCCCGGAAACGCGGCGGCCAGCAACTATCCCGGGCTTGTCATGCGCAAGCTGTCCCGCGCCGGCAGGCCCCGGGTGAACGCTCGCGGCACTGCGGTCGTTGCCTTCTCGATTTCTTCTGGCGGCGGCCTGGCCTCCGTCTCGCTGGCGCGCAGTTCCGGGTCCTCGGCCCTGGATCGCGCGGCCCTGGGCGTGGTGCGCAGCGCGGCGCCTTTCCCGCAGCCGCCCAGCGGCGCAAGGCGCAGCTTCTCGATCCAGATCCAGGGGCGCTGAGCCTCTACAGGATCTGGCTGAGGAATTCCTTGGTGCGCGGGTCCTTTGCCTCGGCAAAGAAGGTGGCGGGCGGTCCGTGTTCCACGATCACGCCACGGTCGGTGAAATAGATGTGGTCCGCCACCTCGCGGGCAAAGCCCATCTCATGCGTGACCAGGATGCAGGTCATCCCCTCCGCGGCCAGGTCCTTGATCGTGACCAGGACCTCCTTGACCGTCTCGGGGTCCAGTGCCGCCGTCACCTCGTCGAACAGCATCACGTCGGGCCGCATCGCAAGGCTGCGCGCAATGGCCACGCGCTGTTGCTGGCCGCCGGAGAGTTCACCGGGGTAATTGTCCTCTTTCCCCTCCAGCCGCACCTTCTTGATCAGCGAACGCGCCCGTTCCTCGACCGTCTTGGGGTCTTCCTTGAGCACCTTCAACGGCGCCATCATGACGTTTTCCAGCGCCGTCTTGTGCGGAAACAGGTTGTACTGCTGGAACACCATGCCGACCTTCTTGCGCAGCGCCAGCTTGTCCAGTTTCGGGTCGCTGACCTCCTGCCCCTCGACGGTGATCGACCCGCCCTGGATGTCGTTCAGGGCGTTGATGCAGCGGATCAAGGTGGATTTGCCCGAGCCAGACGGCCCGATGATGCAGATCACCTCGCCCTTCATCACGTCCAGGCTGACGCCCTTCAGCACTTCGAAATCGCCAAAGCTCTTGTGCACGTCCTTGAGGGACACGATGGGCAAATCGGGGGTCCAGCTCATGCCTGTCTCTCCTAGTAGAGGCGGTTCTTGGCGTCGTCGGCGATGATCTGCGCCATTTCGTCGACATCGGCGACCAGATTTTTCTCGACCAGCTTGCCGTGGGCGACCATGGCCTCTGCAAGGCTGGGCACGTCCGAGGTGTCGGGCCAGTGGTCAGGCTGCCACATCCGCGAGCGGATCATGCATTTCGCGCAATGCAGGTAGGCCTCCTCGACCGTCAGCAGCAGCACAAACTGCGCCGGGCGCCCGTTGACGGCCAGCCGGTCGCACAGATCGGGATCGCGGGTCAGCCGGGCCTTGCCCGCAACCCGCAGCGTGTCGTTGTGGCCGGGGATCACAAAGATCAGCGCGGCCTCGGGACTGTGCAACACATTCCCGAAACTGTCGAAACGCTTGTTTCCCAGCCGGTCTGGCAGCGCCAGCGTCTTTTCATCCAGCACGGCCACGAACCCTGCCGGATCGCCCTTCGGCGAAAGATCCAGCAACCCGTCCGCCCCCCGTGTCGCCAGCACGACAAAGGGTGAGGCCGCGATGAAACGTGCGCAAAGCGGGTCTATGTGGTCGATCACCTTTTGCGCCGGCCTGTCGCCGGGCTCGCCCGTGATGGCGCGCAGGTCTTCGCGGGTGGCGATGGCGTGGGGATCGGACATGGCGGCCTCAGAGTTTCACGGAATAGCGCCGTTCCAGCGCGATGGTCAGCCGGGCGATCGGGTAGCAATAGGCAAAGAACAGCACCAGCGCGTAGCCGTAGAAGGGCATCAGCAGCTCGGGGTGGTTGTTCTCGGCCTCCATCGCCTGGCGGGAAAAGGTGATGATCTCTCCCACGCCCAGAAGCGAACAGAGCGGCGTTGCCATCGTCAGGATCGCGTACCAGTTCATCCAGGGCGGGATCATCCGCTTGAAACATTGCGGAAGGATGATCTGCCACAGGGTCTGGGTGCGGGTGAAGGACAGGCTTTCCGCGGCCTCCCACTGGGCCGAAGGCACGGAGTTGACCGCCCCGCGCACGATCTCGGAGATATTGGCCATGACCGGCAGGCTGAGCCCGATCACCGCCTTGACCCAGGCCGGGATCGGGATGGTCAGGCCAAGGATCGTGATCTCGAAAGGAAAGGCCAGCAGCACCACAAACAGCAGTACCAGCCAGGGCGAATTGCGGAACAGCTGCGTGATCGCCCAGGAAAACCCGCGCGTTACCTTGTTGCGCGACACCTGGGCAAGGCCCAGAACCGCGCCCAGCGTGGTGCCGATCAGCATGGCAAAGAGCGAGATCAGCACGTTGAACAGGAACCCCTGGAAGGTCAGGAAGGGTATCCAGCGCCAGAGCGCGGCAAAGGCGTCCACGGTCCCGAACGTGGCCGATTGCGCAAAGGCCGCCGCGGGCCAGAGCGCCAGCAGGACAAGAAAGCTCCACGGTGGCAGACTTCCCAGCCAGCGCACCAGGAACATCTCGTCATATTGGTGTCCGCGCAGGACATAGGGTTTCATGACGGGCAGGTCGGTCTGCCCGTGCAACCTACTGTCCATAGCCGGGGATCCTCATCTTGCGTTCCCAACGGTTCATGCCCATCACGAGGATGCCGACCAGAAGGATGTAGGTCACGAAAAGCAACAGCATCGTGGGGTTCTGGGCCGAAGGGAAATCGTTCCAGACGGAGACGCTTTCATACAGCAGTTCGGGCACGGCGATGGCATAGGCCTGCGTCGTCGTCTTGACCAGGTTCACCAGGTTGTTGTTCAGCGCCGGGATCGACACCCGCAGCGCCAGTGGAAAGACGACCTCGCGGTAGGTCTGCGTGCGCGTCATGCCGAGGGATTCCGCCGCCTCGACGGTAGAGTCCGGCACCGCCTCGATGCCTGCGCGGAAGATCTCGACGTTGAATGCACCCGCGAAGAAGGAGAGCGAGATGATGGCCCAGCCGACATTCGAGATGATCGGCACCTCCAGCCAGCCGTCGGGGCTGTAGGACGGCGTGAACTGGCCCAGCGCGAAGTAGAAGAACAAGAGCTGCACCAGCGGCGGCGTGTTGCGGAAGAACTGGATATAGCCCTGCACCGCGCCGCGCAGCACGCGGTTCTGGGCGCCCTGCGCCCAGGCCCCCAGCACGCCGATGATGACCGAAAGCAGCACACAGGCGATGCTGAGCTTCACGGTCATCCACAGGCCGGACAGAATCCGCCCGGCCTGTTTCTCGTCGTAGAGCCAGATGAAGTTCCACCGCACATGCTCGGCGGCGAGCTCGCGAAAGAACTCCTCGAATCCGCTCATGTTATTCCGGCATCGGTGTCGTCTGCTGGATCAGCTCCTGTTGCTTGGCCAGGAAAGCCGTGGGCTTGATCCCCCACTTTTCCTCCAGCTCGACCAGCGTACCGTCGAGATGCCATTGATACTGCATGCCCTTCATGAAGGCGCCGAAGACGCAGTTTTCCTCGGACTTGGGAACGGCAAGACCCCAGGGGCTGTCGTCCTCGGAGGGCAGCGGCATCTCGAAGTCGTCCCAGTTTCCGCTGGCGATATCCGACCCGATCGAGCTGTCGTCATAGACGAAGGCGACGCATTTCTTGTCGCGCAGGGCCTGCTTGGCCTCGGCAGTGCCACCAAAGGCCACGACCTCGACGTCATAGCGGTCTTCGACGATCTGGTTGTAGAAGGCGCCCTGGATGCCGCAGACCGGCTTGCCCGTCAGGTCGCTCCACTCGGTAAAGCCCAGTTGCTTGGGCGCCATGACATTGGTGCCCGAGGTGTAATAGTTGGGTCCGACAATGCCCACGATCTCGCGCCGGTCGGGCCGGTCGGTCATGGTAGCGATCATCAGGTCGATCTGCCCCTGTTCCAGGAACTGCATCCGGTTCGAACTGACCACGGCGACCAGTTCCAGATCGACGCCCATCGTGTCGGCCACCATCTGCGCCATGTCCGGCTCCATCCCGATGATGGTCCCGTCCGTGTCGCGATAACCCCAGGGCTTGTAGTCGGCCTTGACCCCAACGGTAAGCGTGCCGCTTTCCATGACCTTTTTCCAGGTATCGTTGGTGCATTCCTGTGCCGCCAGGCTCAGCGGTGCCAAGGCAGTCGAGGTCACAAGCGCTGTCGTGATAAATCGTTTCATGTGTATCTCCCTTGTCGTCGAACGGTTTTTTTGACGGTCGTTCGCTGCGGTCACTTTGGCACAGCTTACGGAAGAGTCAAAAAGCTTCGGTCGCGGGTCTTTTGATTTTCGACATGTGCCACGGTTCGCCCAGTTCTGCGGCACATCTCGGGATACCTGGCACGCTGCAGCGCGACACGTCCTGCAAAGTTCGCTTCGCATCCTGCTACCGCCTTGGGGCACGTCCCGCTTCCGCTCTGATTTTATGCAACTCGGAGCTTCCCGCCCAGCAATGCGTCAGCACCGCATTCCACTTGCAATGGCCCCCATGCGCCGGCCCCGGCCCGAACAGGCCCTTTCAGGCGGTCGGCGCACACTGTGGACACCCTCCCAACGAGCCGAAGGCAGGCGGCCCCACGGTATGGCGCCCTCTTTTATCGGCGGCCCGTAGCCCCTTGGAAAACATGCCAATATTGCGCTCAGGACAGTTAGGACAGCGGCGCCGTCCTGGCCGGCTGGGATGCTGAAACCCGGTCGTCTGGACAGCGATCAGTCCCGGCATTTGAGGGCGCGCCTTCATACCTCGTTGCCATTCAGGCAACACAAACCTCTAAAAACGCCGCTTTTATCGCATCGAAAACCTCGACAACAGTCAGGTGAATCACTCGAACACCTGACGGAGACGGCGCAAATGAAGCTCAAATCGAACTGGTGGTGGGATCTCTCCACCAAGGATTTTGCCGAACTGGACATGAGCAAGGTCGTCGCCGTTCTGCCCACGGCCGCAGTGGAACAGCACGGCCCTCACCTGCCCGTCCGCGTCGACAGCGCTATCAACGCCGGCATCATGGAACGTGTCGCCCAGCGCATTCCTGACGACCTGCACGCCCTGATCCTGCCGATGCAGGCAGTGGGCAAATCGGTCGAACACCTGGAATTCCCGGGCACCCTGACGCACAGCTACGAGACCCTTGCCCGGATCTGGTACGAAATCGGCGAAAGCGTCGCGCGCACCGGTTGCCGAAAGCTGGTGTTTGCCAACTGGCACGGGGGCCAGCCGCAGGTGGTAGAAATCGTCTGCCGCGAACTGCGGGTCAAACTGGGCATGTTCGCGGTCAGCGCCAATGCCTCGGCGGACCTCGATGTCTCGGACCTCTTCGACAGCCAGGAGATGAAGCACGGCATCCACGGCGGCGAATTCGAAACCTCCCTGTTGCTGGAACTGCACCCCGAACTCGTAGACATGACCCTGGCCGAAGATTTCGAGCCGCTTTCCGTCGAGATGGAAAAGGCCGGCGGCATCCTCACCCCAGAAGGCCGCATCGGGTATGGCTGGCAGACGCAGGACCTGCATCCTTCCGGCGCCTGCGGCAATGCCGCCACCGCCGATGCGGACCGGGGACGGATCGCGCTGGACCGCTCCGCCGACCGGTTTGTCGCCCTGTTGAAAGAGGTCCGGGATTTCCCGATCGACCGCGTGACCCAGAAAACCATGTTCAACGATGCGTGACATGGTGGACAGTCCACTGCGGTCCCTCCTGCCGGTACAGGCCCCCGTCCGGCAGGAGCTGCGCCTGACGGACGGCACCCTGCTTGTTGCCGACACTTGGAGGCCGGACACGCAGGACACTCTGCCGGTGCTGCTGATGCGTCAGCCCTACGGGAGGGCCATCGCCTCGACCGTGACGCTAGCCCATCCCGCTTGGTACGCGGCGCGCGGCTATGTCGTCACCGTCCAGGACGTGCGCGGCATGGGCGACTCCGAGGGCGATTTCGACGCTTTGGTCAACGAGGCGACGGATGGATCCGAAACCCTGGACTGGGCGCGCGACCTGGCGGGATCGAACGGCAAGGTCGGCACTTACGGGTTCTCCTACCAGGGCACCACGCAGTTCCAGATGCTGGCCGGCGGCGCGCGGCCCGACGCGATGGCCGTCTCGATGGCATCGTGGTCGCCCTTGACCGACTGGCTCTCCGAAGGCGGATTGTTCCGCTGCCGGATGTCGGCCTCCTGGGCGGCGCAGATGGCCCGGCTGAAGGCCAGCCGGATGGGCGATTCAGCGGCACTGGCAACCTTGGCGCCAGAGCGGGGATGGCAGGCGCATTTCGACTTTCTCATGACGCGTCCGGACCTGTCGCATCTGTCCCGCTGGGCCAAGGGCGAGCCGGGCGCCGACCCCGCCGCCGAACTGGCCCCGCCCCCCGCCGTTCCGCTGATCCAGACCGCCGGAACCGCCGATTTCTTCCTCCGGGGCACACTTGCCGCGGACAGGGCCTTTCGCGCTGTCTCGCCCGACACCACGCATCTTGTCCTTGGTCCCTGGGGCCACATCGGCTGGAACCGTTCCGCCGGAGCGGCGCGGCTGGCACCGGGGGCAGAATTCTCTGTCGACCGGGCGCAGCTCGACTTTTTCGACCACTACCTAAAGGGCCGTGGCCCGCGCCCCGCTGCCATCACCGCCTACGACGCGGGCACCGACAGCTGGCATGACACCGACACCTTCGAAGGATCCGGCTCCAGAGTCTATCATCTGGCGTCGGACGGCCTTGCGGCGCAGATGGTGACGGATGGCCGCCTGACGACCGCCCCCGCGACGCCGGAGAGCGACATGCTGGTTCTCGACCCGACCCGGCAGGCGCCGCTGTGCGGGGGCGCCTTCAGCGGCCCGGTCGATCTTGGCCCTCTGCACGACCGGTCGGACGTGGCCTGCTACACCACCGCCCCCATGACGGCGTGCGTCCAGTTGCGCGACCGGGTCGAGGCAGAGATCGCGCTGGACGTCGATGGTCCCCACCCCGGGCTGGCGGCCACCTTGGCAGAGGTGGACCGAAACGGCACCGCCACCGCGCTGGCCACGACGGTCACGCGCCTGAAGAGCGGCACGTTGCGCCTGGTGTTCGAGGGGCTCTTTCACAGCCTGCGCCCGGGCCACTCTCTGCGGCTGTCCCTGCAGGCCGCCCCCTTACCGGATTTCCAACCTTATCCGGCCACCGAACTGGCCGATCCCGGCTTGCGTGCCACGACCATCGCCATCGACCACCGCGCCAGCCGGCTTTTCGTCTTTACCGCAGATCAGGAACCACCCCATGCGTGACCGCAACTATCTCATTCTGGACGCGATTACCGCCATGTACGGAGACACGGTCGCGGTCGACCAGCTGACGCTGGAAATCGCCCGCGGCGAGCTCTTGTCCCTGCTGGGGCCATCGGGCTGCGGCAAGACCACGACGCTGCGCATGATCGCCGGTTTCATCCAGCCTTCCTCCGGGCACATCATGGTCAACGGGCAGGACATCACCCGCCTGCCGCCGCACAAGCGCAACATCGGCGTGGTCTTTCAGGCCTATGCGCTGTTCCCGCACCTTTCGGCGCTGGAAAACGTGGGCTTCGGCCTGCGGATGCGCAACATCCCCAAGGCCCAGCGGCACGAACGCGCCCGCGCGGCGCTGGACACCGTGGGCCTGAGCGCCTTTGCCGAGCGACTGCCCGGCAATCTTTCCGGCGGCCAGCAACAGCGCGTCGCCCTGGCCCGCGCGCTGGTGATCGAACCCGAGGTCCTGCTGCTGGACGAACCGCTGTCTAACCTCGACGCCAACCTGCGGTCCGAAATGCGCGACGAGATCCGCGCCCTTCAACAGCGCCTCGGGATCACCACCATATTCGTCACCCACGACCAACAAGAGGCGCTGTCGATGTCAGACCGCATCGCCGTCATGGACGGCGGTCTGATCTCGGAGCTGGGCACGCCGCAACAGCTTTGCGATGCGCCGACATCGGCTTTTACGGCGAGGTTCCTGGGTGCGCGCACGGTGCTGAACGGCAGTGTCGACAACGGCGTGTTCCAGACCAAGGGCGTGCGCTGCGAAGGCGCGCCGGATGGCGCGACCAAGATGGTGCTGCGCGCCTCGCGCCTGCGCCTTGGCGACAGTCCAACCGGGCCGCTGTCCCTTTCGGGCACAGTCACCTCGGTCAACTACCTGGGCGAGACATTCGAGATCGACCTCGCCTCGGCCAGCGGCCCGGTCCGGCTGACAATCCCCTCGGACCTGGCCGCCCCGCCCGCGGGCGCGACCGCCTCTGTCGAGGCATTGCCCGGCGCCGTGACCTTCATCTGAACGACCCAACCACCAACCAACAGGAGTGCCAAACATGGCTATGAACCGCAGACAGTTTACGGGCCTGATGGCCGCGGGCCTTGCCGCCCCGGCGTCAATCATCCGCCCGGCCTATGCCCAGCCCAAACCCGGTGACGAACTGGTCGTCGGCATCTGGGGCGGCGCACAGGAAAAGATCGTCAAGAAGCACATCGAACCCCAGCTGGTCGAGAAATACGGCTGCAAGGTGTCCTACGTCCTTGGCGGCACCGGCGAACGCCGCGCGCGGGCCTACGCGGAACGCGGCCGACCCAGCTTTGACGTGCTTTATCTGAACATCTACGAAAGCCGCCAGGCCGTTGCCGATGGCGTCACCCAGCCCGCAAGCCCGGCGGTGCCGAACTACGAATACCTCTACCCGCTGGCCCGAAAGGGCGGTTACGGCGTGGCCTTCAACCCCTGCACCATCGTCTACGACAAGACCGCTGCCTCCGCGCCGATCACCTCGTGGAAGGACATGTGGAACCCGGAATGGAAAGGCCGGATCGCCTGGCCGAACGGCCTGGGCGCCGAGGGTATCTCTGCCCTGATGATGACCGCCAAGGCCTGGGGCTATGGCATCGACGAGTTCGACAAGGTTGTCGAGAAGGTCAAGGAACTGAAACCCTTTGCCGGCATCCAGGGCAGCCAGGCGCAACTGTTCGACATGCTGGACCAGAACGTCGCCGACCTGTCGGTCGAGTTCGCCTCGTTTACCCGAATGTACGCCGAAAGCCGCAACCCGAACTGCGCCATCGCAACGCCCGTTGAAGGTCAGGCCGTGACGATGAACGTGGCCTGCATCACCGAGGGCACGCGCAACCAGAAGTTGGCCGAGGAATGGGTGAACCTGCACCTGAGCCCCGAGACCATGCTCGCCTACGCGAACGAGATCTACTACTCGCCCACGGTCAACAACGTCGAGATCCCGCCCGAACTGCAGGGCAAGGTCATCACCTCCGGCAATGTCGACAGTCTCGTCGATTTCGACTGGGACTACATCAACGCCCACCGCGCCGAGTGGCAGGCGAAATACGACCGGGAGATCGCCGGATGAAACGTTGGATCGGTCCGGTTCTGTCCTTTCCCGTAACCGCTTGGCTGCTTCTGGCCTTCGCGGCGCCGATGATCGTGGTCGTGCTGCTGTCGCTGCACGAATACCCCAGCCCCTTCGGCCCGGTTATCCAGAGCCCGTCCCTGGTACAATTCATCAAGATCCTGACCGATCCATTCTATCTTTCGGTGATCGCCGAAACGGTGCTGCTCGGCCTGGCCGTGACCGCCATTTCGGCTCTCCTCGGATACCCCCTGGCCTACTGGCTGGCGCGCATGCCATCGAAATGGCGTGCGCTGTCCTTCGCGGTGATCCTCATCCCGCTGCTGACCAACGTGGTTGTCCGTTCGTTGGGGATCATGCTGCTGCTGTCGCCGCAGGGACTGATCAACACCTTCACGGGTTGGTTCGGCATTCCGCCCGTGGAAACCATGCTGTTCAACCACGGGGCGGTCATCATCGCGCTGGCGCAGGTCTTCATGCCCTTCATGGTACTGGCGCTCTATGACAACCTTCAGAACACTTCGCCCCGTATTCACGAGGCCGCCGAAAGCCTTGGCGCCTCGCCGGGGATGCGTTTCCTGACCGTCGATTTCCCGATGTCGCTGCCCGGGCTGCGGTCGGGCGTGATCGTGGTCTTCCTGATGGCAACCACCTCCTACGTCTCGGCCACGTTGCTGGGCGGCGGCAAGGTCTGGACGATGGGGATGCTGGTGCTGAACGAGGCGATCAGCAACCTCAACGCGACGATGGCCTCGGCCCTGTCGCTGGTCATGACGGCGGTCGGACTGGGCTTCATCGCACTGGCGACCCTCTGGCTGAACCGTTTCATGCGCTGGCGCCAGGGCGTACCGTCCTCTCCCTGGACGATCCCCGCCTGGGTGGCGACCCTGGTCGACACCGTCGGGGCGCCGATCCGCTACCTGCTGCTGTTCTGCTCGATCGGGCTGCTGATCCTGCCGCTGGTGCTGGTCATGGTCCAGAGCTTCAACGACGTGCCGCTTGCCACCGCGGCCGGGTTCAGGGGCTTTACGCTGGAATGGTATCGCCGCGTCCTGATAGAGGGCGACTACACCTCCAATTTCATGGTGTCGGTCAAGTTGGCCCTGGTTGCCGTTGCCATCGCGGTCACGCTGGCGATGCCTGCCGCCTTTGCCCTTGCGCGCTATCCCTTCCGGATGCGGCCGCTTCTGCTCGCCTTCTGGATGCTGCCGCTGTCGCTGCCCGGCGTGGCCATCGCCGTGGGCATGCTGAAGCTGCTGCAGGTCTACCTGATCATCCCGCCCTTTGCCGGGCTGGTCTCGATCCATGTCGTCGTGATCCTGCCCTTCATCATCACCCTGCTCACCACCTCTGCCATGTCCCTCGACCGGTCCCTGGAAGAGGCCGCCGCCAGCCTGGGCGCGAACAGGATACGCTGCTTCCTGCTGGTGACGCTGCCCGGCATGGCGCCGGGGATTTTCGCGGCGGCGCTGGTCGGTTTCCTGATGAGTTTCGGCGAAGTCACGGTGACCAGCTTCCTGACCACCGCCCGCCTGACGACACTGCCGGTCCGGATCTATTCCGAGGCGACCTTCGCGCTGGAACCCACGGCGCATGCGATCTCGGCCCTCTTGATCGTCGTCACCACCGTGGCATTGGCGCTGCTGGGCAAGTTCGTGCGCCTTGACCGGCTGTATTCGAGGTGACGCCGATGGTGCCTCTCTCAGCCCAGGGCCGCACGGAAATGCTCTGCCAGCACGCTGCCCAGCGCGGACGGGTTTCGCTCTGGCCCCAGCAGGATGAGCCGCTGCGTCTCGCGTGCGAATTCCTCGACCGGGACATAGGCAAGCTGGCCGGCGGCCACCTCCGTCTCGATGTCGAAGGGTGTCAGGAAGGTGATGCAGCCCCCCAGCCGTGTCAGGTGGCGCATCATCTCGATCGAGTTGGTCTCGATCAGGTCGCTGGGCCGTCCGCCGGAACGGGCAAAGAGCTTTTCCAGGTGCGGGCGGATCACCATGCTCGAATCCGCCACCACCATCGTGTAGTCGGCGCATTCGTCCAGCCGGACGCTGGAACGTCCCGCAAAGGGATGATCCGGCGGCACGACAACGCCAAGGTTGACCATCGCCACAGCCAGTTGCCGGACGTTGGGGCGCTGGGGAAAGTCGAAACCGATGGCAAGGTCCGACTGCCCCTCGGCCACGGCGGCGATCATCTCGTCCGGGTCGGTCATCAGTTGCAGACGCACCGCGACCTTGGGGTTTGCCTTGCGGAACTGCATCACCACGCGTGGCACGATGTTCGAGGCAAGTCCGCTCATCAGGACGACCGAAACCTCGCCCCGGCGCAGCCCCTTGAGGTCCTCGATCAGTGCCAGGTTGCGATCCATCTCACGCAGTGTTTCGCGGATATGGACCAGCAGGATTTCCCCCGCCGCGGTCAGCGTCAGCGACCGGGGCGCCCGGTTGAAGATCGGCGTGCCCAGGTCATCCTCCAGCGACTTGATCTGCCGCGAGATCGCCGAGGCCGCGACGTTCAGCTTGTCCGCCGCCGCCCGGATCGACCCCTGCCGCGCCACCTCGTCCACATAGGTCAGAACCCTCGCGTGCATCCGCCTCTCCGTTGCCAATCCGTCATCGAAACCCCGGCTTTCGGTGCCATTCATGGCACGTCTGCCCCTTCATCTCCATCCCGCAAGACCGCGTACCGACAAGAGGTTTCCCCAGATGATCAAATCCTTCTCACATGAACAGGTCGCCAAGGCGGAGGCCTGGAAGATCGCGCCCACGGACAGCAACTACTTCGTGATGCTCTTCGACCCCGCCAATGCGCCCACCGACAACATCTACGTCGTCGAGATCTTTACCAAGGGCGGCGCGACACCGCCGAACAGCCACTCCAAGGCGCATGAGTTCTTTTATGTCATCGAAGGCGAGGGCTTTGCCTCGTCCGATGGCGACCGCCTGCCCATCGCGAAAGGGGACGCGCTGCTGCTGAACCCCGGTTCTGTCCACGTCGTCGAGAACACCGGCGCGGGCAAGCTCTATACCCTGACGGTCATGACCCCGAACCAGGATTTCTCCGAGTTGATCCGCTCGGGAGAGCGGGTGGAACTGGACGACGAAGACCTGCGTGTCCTGACAGAGGCCTGAGATGACGGAACTTTCCCCCGACACCCCCCTGCCCCTTGGGGCCACGCCGCGCAACGCATGGCATGTCAGCGAGTCCAGCGTCGACATGACCCGCAGCCTGCCGCCGGTGCGTCCCGTCACCCTGCGCGACCGCGACCGTGCCGTCACCATCGACCTGTCGCGCACGGCGATCATCGTGATCGACATGCAGAACGACTTTTGCCACGGCGACGGTTGGCTGGCCCACCTTGGCGTCGACGTCGCACCGGCCCGGGCCCAGATCGCGCCGCTGCAGGCGCTGTTGCCAGAACTCAGAGCACAGGATGTTCCGGTCATCTGGCTCAACTGGGGAAACCGGCCCGACCGCATGAACCTGCCGCCCTCGGTGCTGCATGTCTACGATCCCGACGGTCGGTCGACCGGCATCGGCAAGCCGCTGCCCTCGAACGGCGCTCATGTCCTTGAGGAAGGCAGCTGGGCCGCCGCCGTGGTCGATGAACTGGCACCGGAAGCGGGCGACATCGCCGTATCCAAGTACCGCATGTCCGGGTTCCAGGACACGGAACTGGACAGCATCCTGCGCAACCTCAGCATCACCACCGTGCTGTTCGCAGGCGTCAACGCCGACCAATGCGTGTTGTGCACGCTGCAGGACGCCAATTTCCTCGGCTACGACGTCATCATGCTCGAGGACTGCTCGGGCACGACCTCGCCCGCCTATTGCATGGATGCGACGCTGTACAACGTGCGCCAATGTTTCGGCTTTGTCGGCGACAGCAAGGACATCCTCAAAGCGATCGGAGACGGCGCATGACCGTGACATTGAACCAGCCGGCGGCGCTGGCAGAGCTGACCGCCGCCTGTGACCTCTACGAAAAGGCCCTTATGGAGAATGACCTGGAGGTCCTGGACGGGCTGTTCTGGGACAATCCCAATACATTGCGGTACGGGGTGGGCGAAAATCTCTATGGGATCGAGGAGATCCGCGCCTTCCGCAAGGGCCGCACTGGCGGATCGCCCCAGCGCGAGGTCATCCGGCGCGAGATCACGACACTGGGGCCTGATGTGGGCATCTGCAACCTTCAGTTCCAGCGCGTCGGCTCGACCCGCGTGGGCCGCCAGAGCCAGACATGGGTCCGCACCGAAGACGGCTGGCGCGTGATCGCGGCCCACGTCTCGCTGATGCAGGACGGATCGTGATGCAATCCAGCGCCGCGCCCTTCGTTTCGATCTTCGACCCGCCACTGTCGTCGGGCCAGGGGCCGCTGACGGGGCTGCGCCTCGCAGTAAAGGACAATTTTGACGTCACCGGGCATGTCACCGGCTGCGGTAACCCCGAATGGGCGGCGACCCATGAGGCCGCCGAGACCACCGCCTGTCTTGTCGCGCGCCTGCTGGACCTCGGGGCCGAGGCTGTCGGCAAGACCCAGATGGACGAACTGGCCTATTCCCTCATGGGGCAGAACGCGCGGTACGGAACCCCCGTGAACCCGATCACGCCGGACCGGATGCCCGGCGGCTCCTCTTCCGGCTCTGCCGTGGCGGTGGGCTCCGGTGCCGTGGAAATCGGGTTGGGCACGGACACCGGCGGGTCCCTCCGACTGCCCTCGGCCTTTTGCGGTGTCTTTGGCTGGCGCCCGACGCACGGCCTTTTGCCGGCAGAGGGACTGGTGCCGCTGGCCCAGAGCTATGACGTACCGGGATTCATGACGCAGGACGCGAACACGCTTGCCCTTTTGGCAGACCAGTTTGCGCCAACAGCCGCCCCTCTGGATGGTGCGATCCTGTATCCCCGTGACCTTTGGCAATTGGCAGACACAGAGACCGCAGAGGCGCTGCTGCCACCTGGTCAGGGCCTGGGCCCCGCGCTTTTTTCCGACGAGTTGCGCAGCCTCCTCTTGCCGACCTTCCGGATCTGCCAGGGGGCAGAGGTGGCCGCGAATTTCCGCGATTGGATCACAGAGACCGCGCCCGCCTTCGGTCCCGGCATCCAGCAGCGGTTCGAAGGCGCGCTAACTTTGACCGGCCAAGAGATCTTGCAGGCGCGCAGGAACCGCGCCCGGATCAAGGACCACCTGATTGCCAGTCTTGCAGAGCGGAACGTCCTCATCGTGCCTACAGCCCCGGGACCAGCGCCCCTGCTGTCCGTGAAGGGCGAGGAAATGGAAGACTACCGCAATCGCGCGCTGACTCTTCTTTCCCTGGCGGGCCATGCCGGCTTGCCGCAAGTCAGCCTGCCGATGCGCACCCGCGCCGGCCTGCCTGTCGGTCTGTCACTTGTCGGACCGCGCGGCAGCGACAGGGCGCTGATCGCACTGGCAGGCCAGATGCAGGTGTGACCCCGTCACGCCAAGCTGGCCGCCCCGAACCGGGGCAGCCCATTCAGGTCAGGTGATGCGCCGGATGCTGGCGGCGATCTCGTCCATCTCGAACACGTTTTTCCAATCGTCGCGCATCAGGGCCGGCTTGCCGAACTCGATGGCCTTGTTGCAGGCGTCCGAGAACTGACCCTCGACCTCGTCGAAGATCACCGCGCCGAGGATGTTCATGTGCCCCAGCAGGAAATCCCGCGCACAGTCATAGCTGACACCGCGTTTCACGACTTCATCCATCGCCTCGCGCATCACCACCAGCAGCGAGGCACAGACGGTTTCGGACAGGCCAGGTTCCAGCAAGGCCATCTGTTCGACTGTCACGCGGTAGGTGCGGGCAACCGGGGCATAGATCGCGCGGGCGACGGCATCGCCCAGGGCGTAATGTTCTTCCGGCCCCTGCATCAGCGCGTTCACCACGCCCTGCTGCGCCGCCACGCCGCCGAAATGGTCCTTGCGACCGGCCTCGGTGGATTCATTGTTGAAGATCGGCGGATGGCAGGGATGGGTCACGAAATAGGTGATGTCCTCGCGTTCCGGCAGGTGCCCGGCATAGGGCGCCGCCGCGTCCAGGATGACCACCATCGTCCCGGGTGCCAGCGTCGGCACGACGTTCGCCGCGACCTTGCCGATCACGGTGTCCGGCACCGCAAGGATGACAACGTCTGCCCCCTGCAATCCGGTTTCGGCATCGACCGCCTCGACACCGACCTCGGTCTTCAGGCGCGCCTTTCCGGGGTCGCTGATTTCAATGTGGCTGACGTCGAAATCCGTCTTCGCGAGGTTCAGCGACAGACGGACCCCCATTTTGCCGCCAGCTCCGAAAAGCGCGACTTTGGTCATTGTGTATTCCTCCGGTAGGGCTTGCTTAACTGGTATGATCAGATAATATCATGAGAACAATGTCAACAGGCGACAGACCCCTTGCCACAGGAAGGACCACTTTTCATGACGCCACGACTGGCCTGGCTGGGCGACGATTTCACCGGATCGGCTGCCGTGATGGAGGTGCTGGCCTTTGCCGGCCTGCGGACGGTGCTGTATGCCGCCCCACCGTCCGAGGCTCTGGCCGCCCGGTTTTCCGATGTCGACGCTGTCGGCATCGCCACCACCGCACGCACCGACAGCCCTGACGCCATGCGGGCCAATCTGCCCGCTCCCCTGGCCTGGCTGGATGCAACGGGCGCGCCGATCCTGCACTACAAGGTCTGTTCCACCTTCGATTCCGCACCGCACAGCGGCAACATCGGCACGGCCATTGAATTGTGCCTGGCCCAGCGCGCCTCGAAAGGAGTGCCGCTAGTCACGGCGGCCCCGCAGATGCGGCGCTACCAGGCGTTTGGGCACCTGTTCGCGGGCACCTTCGACGGTGTTTTTCGGCTGGACCGTCATCCGGTGATGTCCCGGCACCCGGTCACACCGATGAGGGAATCCGACCTCTTGCGCCACCTCTCGGCGCAAACCGACCTGCCCTCTGCCCTGCTGGACCTCGAAGCGCTCTGGTCCGGCTCGGCCCAGGCGGCGCTGGATCATGCGCTGGATCAGGGCGCGCGGATCCTGTCCTGCGACAGCATGGAACCAGTCAGCGAAGCCGCCGTCGGGAAACTGATCTGGGAAAACCGCGACCGCTTGCGCGTGGCCGCAGGCTCTCAGGGACTGGAATACGCGCTGGTGCGCCACTGGCAAGAAACCGGCGAATTGCCACCGGCACCACCGGTGAAAGGCGCCGGCAAGGTGGCGCAGATCGCCGCCGTTTCCGGTTCTGTCTCGCCCAGCACGGCGCGTCAGTTGGACTGGTCTGCCGCGCATGGCTTTGCGGTGATCCCTTTCGAGACCGTTTGTGTGCTGGGCGATCCCGGCGCATTGGAAGCGGAAATCGACCGTTGCGCCACGGCAGCAACCGAGGCCGCCCAGAACGGCGCCAGCCCACTTGTCACCTCGGCCCAAGGCCCCGACGACCCTCGTGTCGCGGCATTCCGCGACGCCCTGGCCACCAGCGGCGTGTCGGCGGACACGGCAAACGCCCGGATCGGCCAGTCGCTGGGGCGCATTCTGGACCGCACCCTGCGGCAGACCGGCCTGCGCCGCGCCGTCATCTCGGGCGGCGACACTTCGGGGCACGGAATGCGGGCGCTGGGGCTGGAGGCATTGCAGGCGCTGGCCCCGACCATTCCGGGCGCAGCGCTTTGCCAGGGCTTTGGCGGCAGCGCGCATGACGGGCTGCAAATCGCGTTAAAGGGCGGACAGATGGGTAGCGAGGACTACTTCGGCTGGATCCGCGACGGCGGCGGGCCGCGTTAACCGTGCGGTCCGAAGGACACGCGTGACCGTTCCAGGTGGCGGCGCATCTCCTCGACCGCGCCCTCGGCGTCATGCGCCTCGATGTGATCGACGATCTTGGCATGTTCGGCCAGGGTCACGTCCTCGCTGCCGGACCGGTGCAGCAGGCTGACATGGTATTCGAACAGCCAGCCAAGCATCGCATCCGACACCGACAGGATGATCGGGTTGTCCGTCAGCGAGGCCAGCTTGCGGTGAAAGGCCATATCGGTGGTGATGAAGGCATTGGCATCGCCCAGCTGGCTGCGCTGCAAGTCGATCAGGGCGCGCAGTTCGGCCACGTCGTCGGCTGTCGCGTTTTCGGCGGCGACGCGCACCATGCCTAATTCGAACATCTGGCGGGCGTGTTTCAGGTGGTCGAGGTTGGCCGGCGCGGAATCCAACACCAGCCGCGCCAGTTCATCCGACTGGGTCAGGACGCTGGACGCGTTGAGTTCATTCACCCGCGAGCGTTCGCCGTGGCTGATGGTGATCAGCCCGCTGTTGTGCAGCGATTGCAGGGCCTCACGCACGGCCGGGCGGCCCACGCCGAACCGTTCCATCAAGGCCCGCTCCGAGGGCATGTAGTCGCCCGGTTTCAGCTCCCGCGTCCGGATCATCTCGTGCAGGCGCTCAAGCACCTGTTCCGACAATTTGCGGCGGACAATCTTGTCGGGTGCAGATTTCAATGGGCTCTCCATGTCTTGGGCTCCGGCGCGAACTCGTCAGGTAACATGATAAGTAGCCGTTTCATCCGGGCGCCTCAATCCGTTCCGCCGGACCAGCCAAAGGGCGACAGCCCTTGCCGCTCCTGCGGGGTCAGGTTGGCGCACAGCCGCGTGGGCCCGACTTCCAGCACCGCCAGCCCATCGCGGACAGCGGCCTCTTTGATGGACTGCCCCGCGATCCCCGCCAGGGCACGCAGGACCTGCGGCAAGGGGCCCGGATTGCCCACCACGCCACGCGCCCCGTAGAGCGCCGCCGGTGTCCAGACCGCGATGTCGAAGGGCGCCAGGGCCGCCGCCAGCCCAAGCGCATAGGCCGCGCCAAAGGCACCGCGGTGCCTTGGGTCATCATCCGTCATGCAGACGCGCCCGGCGTCCGGGTTGGGGATTGTGCGCGACCCATAGGGGTTCTGCCGCATGGCAATGGTCGCCGGCCCGATGCGGTACGCGGCTTGCCCGATGATGGCGCGGGCAGACCGGGCGATATGCGGCACTGCCTCCAGCGTTTCCATCACCGAAAGGTCATCGGCAGCATGCACGATGGGGCAAAGCCCGTGACTGACGAAATCCAGCATCTCCAGCGGCGGGCGTTTGCGGTTGAGCTCTGTAAATAGGCTTGCCATCCCGCCTCCCCGGACAAGGCCGGGAAAGGCGCGCGCGGCAGCGGCATGAACTTCCGCCAGTGGCGGGCATTCGGGCCATTCCGATCCTGGCGGCGTGGATTGTCGGTCGACCGAAGGCACGACAAGGACAGAGGCCGGGGCAAAGCCGCTGGTCGCGACGGCGTCGGCATGCGCCTGCAACTCGGCTTCCGGCGTTTGCGCACCGTCGAACCGGCAAATCAGTTCCAGGTCATAAGCCACGTCGGGTCGCGCCGCCTGCGCCTTGGCAAAGGCCTCGACCTGAGGCGAAACAGGCCCAGACTCCGCATCCACATGGCACAAGATCCGCTGCGGGCGCACCATGTCCAGATCGCCGGGATTGTCCGACAGTCGCGTCGCGTCTGCGGCATCCAGCACCAAAGCCATTTCCGGAAACCGCGCGTCCTTTGGCGCGGGACGACTTGCGATAGGCCGCGCTTTGCAGCCTTCCCAGGTGATCACGACGGATTGCTCCAGCACCTCGCCATCCGCGATGACGTAAGGCCAGGGCAAGGCCAAGGGTCGGTTGTAGGTCTTGTAGGAGGCATCTCCCCACTGGCGCTGGTCTTCCATTTCGAAGGTATCGCCCCGAAAGGCGCAGCATACACGCAACCCATTGGCCCGATGCTCCAGCGCGGCGATGTCCATGAAGGGCTGCCAGGGGTCGATCAACTCGGGGAAATGGCTGTCCTCGACCTGCCCGTCAGCATGGGTCACGCGCGCAGGGCAGCCCGCGACACCCTTGATCGGGTGCAACAGGGTAAACCCGGCGCGGTTTGTTTCGAAATCCCCGGAGGCCCGTCCCCGGGCATGGACCGTCAGCCGCCCTGCCCCAAGCGTCATGGCCACTACAACCTCCAACCGCGCTGTCGCGGTATCGAAGCGCATCGGCATGGTCAGGTGCAGCGCGCCGTCCCGGGTGTCGCGGTTCAGCGCCCCAAGGGTCGGCGCAATAGTGCCCCAATCGCGATCCCGCGCCAGAAAGGCGACCGAGCGGATGATCTCGACACCGCCCACGCGGATGTGGCGCAGGGCCCCGTCCTGCAGGTGCAGGGTTACATCGCCATGCTGGATCTCCCCGGAAGCTGCAGGCGGCTGATCGGTGCCATAAAGCGCCGGGCTCACAGCTCTGACAACGCGACGCTGCGCCCCTCCGCAGCCGACAGGTAAGCGGCCTCGACCAGCGCAAAGGTCCGCAGGTTATCCGCCCCTGAGGTCTCGGGCGCGCGATCGGCGGCGATGCAATCGATGAAATGCTGCTGGATCAGCGCCACGCTTTCCTGGATGTTGTTCCAGGGCCGTTCCGCCCAGGGCAGCACCGGCGGAGAGACATCGCGCACCTCTTGCTGCCCGTCGCACTGGATCGTCAGCCGATAACCCGCATCCAACCGCAAGCTGCCCTCGTTGCCGTCGATTTCCAGCAGGGTTTCCGGAAAGGTTTCGGGCATGCGCCGCGTGGCATAGGAACAATCTACCACCGAGGTCACTCCGCCACCGTGGGACAACAGCATGGTGGCCACGTCCTCGCCCCGGATATTCGGGTTGATCCGTTTGGTGGTGGCCGTGATCCGCTCGACGTCGCCGAACAAAGCGCGGGCGATATCGAGGATGTGGATACCCAGATCCTCGATGATGAAACGCTCTCCTTCGGCGAGGTAGGGCTGCCCGGAAAAGACGTCATAGCCGGACCGGAAACTCACCCGGCCGAAGAAGGGCGTGCCGATGGCGCCGGCGCGCAGCGCCTCGATGACCGCGCGCACCGCTGATTGCCAGCGAAAGTTCTCATGCACCATCAGGGTCTTGCCCGTGGCCTCGACCGCCGCGATCATGGCGCGGGCATCGTCCATGTTCAGGGCAAAGGGCTTTTGGCAGATGACGTGAACGCCCGCCCCTGCCGCCATTTCGATAAGCGGGCGGTGCGAGGGGACGGTGGTGGCAATGTCGACAAAATCGAACCCGCCATCCGCGAACATCTCTGCCGCGTCGATGTAACGGCGGGCGATGCCGAATGCCTCGCCAGCCTCGGTCAGGCGGGTTTCGTCCCGATCGCAGATCGCCACGATCTCTGCCCCGGTCACATCCGCCCAGGCGTGCAGTTGATTGCGGGCAAAGAAGCCACAGCCGATGAGTGCGCCTTTCATACT
This sequence comes from Mameliella sp. MMSF_3455, assembly GCF_030733205.1. Lineage (GTDB taxonomy): Bacteria > Pseudomonadota > Alphaproteobacteria > Rhodobacterales > Rhodobacteraceae > Antarctobacter. The sequence goes on along the minus strand of NZ_JASHJL010000004.1, from coordinate 7,427 downwards.
GTCTCTCCTCTTAATTGCCTAACGCGGCCTGGGCTTGCAGCGCGACCTTTGCCTGGACCTTTTGTTGAGCCTGGTCGATGACCACGGCCGCGATGATGACAAGCCCCTTGATAACAGTCTGCCAGAAGGCTGACACGCCCATCATCACCAGACCGTCGGACAGCACCCCGATCACGAAGGCGCCGACGATCGTCCCGCCGATGCGCCCGCGCCCGCCGGACATGGAGGTGCCGCCCAGAACCGCCGCCGCGATGGCGTTCAGCTCGAAGGTGTCGCCGGTGGCCGGATGGGCCGCGACCAGTTGCGAGGAAATGATGATCCCCACCAGTGCCGCGCAGAAACCCGAGAACATGTAGACGAAATACTTGACCTGGGTGACTTTCACGCCGGACAGCCCCGCCGCGCGTTCGTTGCCACCGACGGCATAGATGAACCGGCCCAAGGGCGTGCGGCGCGCGATATAGGCGGCCAGGACACCCACCGCGATCAGCATCCAGATCGAGATCGGCACGCCCAAGAAATCGCCCGACCCGATCATCCGGAAGCTTTGCGATCCATACTCCGCATTGCCCGAGAGGTTCGGAAAGGTCTTGCCGTCGCTCGACAGCATCGCCGCCCCGCGTGCGATGTAAAGCGTTCCCAGCGTGGCGATAAAGGGCGCCACGTTCAGCTTGGTGATCAGGAACCCGTTCAGCGCCCCGATGGCGATCCCCACCAGCGCGACCATCAGGCAGATTTCCAATGTGTTGAACTGGATCGACCAGCCAAGCCCGATGTCGATCCCGTTGAGCAGCAGGTAGCCCGCCACCATCCCGCAAAGCCCGACGATGGAACCGACCGACAGGTCGATCCCGCCCGAGACGATGACAAAGGTCATCCCGATGGCCAGGAAAGCGTTCAGGGCAACGTGTTTCGACATGATGACCATGTTCGCCGCCGACAGGAAATTCGGCGCGAAGATGGAAAAGAACACGAAGACAAGGATCAGCGCGATGAAGGTCCGCGCCTTCAGGATCAATAGCAGCGTTGCACTGGGACTGGAGGCTCCGGCACCGTTTGCGGTCATGTCTGTCATTATGCGGTCTCCCTTTCCGCGTCCTGCTCTGACAGGGGGGCGTGGCCCACGGCGGAAGCGCTGACCAGAGCCGTTTCCGTAACCTCCTCCCTGCTGAATTCTCCGGTGATCCGTCCGTCCGACATCACGATGATGCGGTCCGACAGGCTCATGACCTCTTCGAGGTCGGATGTGACAAAGACGATGCCCAGGCCCTCGGCCGCCAGCTGGCGCATCACGCGAAAGACTTCGGCCTTGGCGCCGATGTCGATCCCGCGCGAGGGTTCGTCCATCAACAACACCTTGGGCCCGGTCATCAGCGCCTTGGAAATCACCACCTTCTGCTGGTTGCCGCCCGAGAGCGCGGACACCGGATGTTCGGGCGAGGCGATCTTGATGACCATGCGGCGCACGAAATCCGCCACGCGCGAGCGTTCCTTTCCCAGGTCCATGTGCACGCCCCGGGTGAAGCTGCCGACGGAAGAGAGCGTCATGTTCTCGCGGATCGACAGGATCTGGACCAGCCCGTCGTGCTTGCGGTCCTCGGGGATCAGGGCCAGCCCCTTGGCGATGCGGTCGGGGACAGAGGGCCGTCCCATCTTGTCCCCCTGTACCCAGACATCCCCGGCGGCATGGGGGTGCCGGCCTATGATGCCTTCTAGCAGCTCGGTCCGGCCGGCGCCCATCAACCCGTAGATCCCCAGGATCTCGCCCGCGCGCAGCGACAGGGACACACCGTCCACCGCAAAGCCGCCGCTGGTGTCTGCCAGGCGCATGTTCTCGACCCGCAGTGCCTCGTCGCCGAAGGGATGTTCGATCTCCTTGGCGAAATCCTTGGAGCTGTCGCCAATCATGTTGCGCACGATCCAAGGAATATCGACGCCTTCCATCGACTGTGCCCCGGTGATCATCCCGTCGCGCAGGACGGTGATGTAATCGCCGACGCGGATCAGTTCCTCGAGCCGGTGCGAGATGTAGACGATGCCGACGCCTTCGGCCTTCAGTTCCTCGATCACGCGAAAGAGTATCTCGACCTCGGCGTTGGACAGGGCCGAGGTCGGCTCGTCCAGGATGAGAATGCGGGCGTCGCGTGACAGGCTCTTGGCGATCTCGACGATCTGCTGCTGCCCGACCTTCAGATCACCCACCAGCGTGTCCGGGTCGATGTCATGTTCCAGGCGTTGCATCAGGGCGCGGGTGGCCTCGCGCTGCGCCGACATGTCGATGTCGATGCCGCCGCGGGTCTTTTCATGCGCCATGAAGATATTGTCGGCCACGGTCAGGTTCGGGAACAGGTTGAGTTCCTGGAAGACGATGCCGATGCCATGCCGTTCGGCATCGTCGGTCGAGGTGAAATGCACCGCTTCGCCGTTCATGGTCACAGTGCCGGAGGTCAACTGTTCGACCCCTGCGATGACCTTCATCATGGTGGATTTACCGGCGCCGTTTTCCCCCACCAGCACATTGACCGCCCCCATGCGCAGGTCGAAATCGACCTCCTTGAGGGCGATGGTGCCGGGATAGACCTTGGTGCCACCGCGGATCGACAGCCCGATCGGATGAGGACTGCCGGATTCGGGATCGAGAGTCATGGGGCGGCCCCCATCTCGATTTCGACTGGCACGACCTCGGGCGTGTCACCTGCGGCGCGCAGAGTGAAGACGCCGGTGAAACTCACCGTATGGCCCATCACGTCGCCCTCGGGCCGGGTCAGCCCGTCGCTGGCGCGTTCGTTCATCGCACGTGCCAGTTTGGCGAATTCGATCTGGTCGCGGAAATCGGTAAAGACGACAAATGGCATGGCGTCGCGCATGGCGGTGCCGCGAATGATCGGGCCCAGTTGCAGCACCACGTCGGCGGCGCCATCGCCATCCATGTCCACCTGCATCTTGGCGGCGCGGCTGTCGAGCTTGGCTTCGGTCACTGTCCCCGTACCGGAGACGACGAAGTTCCAGGGATTGGCCTCACCTTCCGGGCGCAGGCCATGCGCCTCGCCAGCCGCGTCCAGCCCTTGTGACAGCGCTTGCCGCCAAATGTCGTATTCCACCCTATGTTCGGCGATGACCGGCAGCACCTTGGTCTCCCAGTTCGCGTCGGCATAGGCCGCCATGCGGGCCTCGTCGGTCTGGCTGGCCAGGGCTTCGGATTGGTCATTTGGGTCGGGATTGGGCACGATCTTGCACGCCGCCGCAGGCAGCAACACGCAGACCAGTGCGCCCGACAGGATCGCTTGGCGCATGGGACTTCCGGTTCTGTTCGGGATGGGGCGGCCCGGCTCCCCGGGCCGCCGGGATCAATCAGCTTGCGTCCGCCAGGGCAAAGGTTTCCAGCCGAGCGGCGTTGTCCGGCGTGATCAGCACGCAATCCATCAGCTGTTTCTCCGGCTGGCCGGTCGATCCGGTGCGCAGGTATTCGTCCGCCTGCTCGACCGCCAGCTGCGCCTGGCGATAGGCCGGCTGCAACACGGTCGCCTTGATCCCGCCGGCCAGGATCGAATCCCGCACGTCGTTGGAACCGTCAAAGCCGACCACGATCACGTCGGTTCGGCCCGCCGCCTCGAGCGCGGCCCAGGCGCCCATCGCCATCGTATCGTTGCCGCAGATCACGCCCTTGATCCCCGGGTTGGCCTGCAGGATGGTTTCCATCTTCTCGTAGCCCTCGGTCTGCGACCAGTTGGCGGACTGCTGTGCGACCATCTGAAGATCAGGGTACTGGTCGATGATATCGTGATACCCGGCAGAGCGGATGCCCGCGTTGGTGTCCGCCTCGCGGCCCAGCAGCTCGACATAAGGGCCCTCTTCGCCCATGAGCGCCACGAATTCCTCGGCCCCCAGCTGTGCGCCCTGGTAGTTGTTCGACACGATCTGGCTGATGGCGATGCCGCTTTCCTTGATTTCCCGGTCGATGAGGAAGGACGGAATGCCCGCCTCCTTGGCCCGCCGGACAGGCGCAACCGAAGCATCGGCCCCTGCATTGTCGCAGATGATCGCAACCGCGCCGCGCGCGATGGCGGTGTCGAACATCTCGGACTGCTTGTTGGGGTCGTCATCATGCACCAGCACAAGGGTCTCATAGCCCAGTTCACGCGCCCGCGCCTCGGCGCCCACGGCTTCGGCCTTGAAGAACGGGTTGTCGTGACTCGGGGTGATGATCGCGATCAGGCCTTTGCCTTGCGCCCTGGCAGCGCGGACTGTCGGCAGGACCGCCGTGATGGCCAGACCGGATACAAAGAGACGACGTGTAATGCTCATGAATCATTCCTCCAAAGATCAGTCGGCCCGTTACGGGCTCTACCTCCCTGATCGCCGCCAGCCTGTGATATGATTATATGATTGTCAACAGGTATGATGAGCATTACAGTCCAACCACAACAGGAGAGCCCATGACCGAAGATTTCATCCGTGTGACCTATCGCATCGAATGTCCCGGCAGCGTCGAGGCGATGGCGGCCAAGATCGCCTCGGACCAGTCCACCGGGACCTTCACCGAATTGCCCGGCGAAACCGACGCGGTGCGCAAACGCTGCGCGGCGCGTGTGGAAAGCGTGACCGCCCTGCCCCCTGCGGACCGGCCCGGATTTCCCACCGACTCGTCTGGTCCCTTCAACCGTGGTGACGCAGTGATTGCCTATCCGCTGGAAGCGATCGGCACGGACATCGCGGCGCTGCTTACGGTGACGGTCGGCGGGGTCTATGCCGCGCGCGGGCTGACCGGGGTGCGGGTGATGGATTTCGACCTGCCCGAGGCGTGGTCCTGCCATCCCGGTCCGCAATTCGGCATCAAGGGATCACGACGCCTGACCGGGGTGGACGACGGGCCGATCATCGCCTCGATCATAAAGCCCTCTCTAGGGCTGACGCCCGAGGATACCGCCAAGGTGGTGGCCGAGCTCTGCGCCGCCGGGGTCGATTTCATCAAGGACGACGAGAAGATGATGAACCCCGGCTACGCCCCGCTGAAGGCGCGGGTCGACGCCATCATGCCCGTGATCGATGCCCATGCCGAAAGGACCGGCAAGCGGGTGATGTATGCCTTCGGCATTTCCTCGGCCGATCCCGACCAGATGATGCATGGACATGACTACGTCGTGAAACGCGGCGGCAATGCGGCGGTGATCAACATCAACTCGATCGGGCCAGGCGGCATGAGTTTCCTGCGCAAACGCTCGCAACTGTGTTTGCATGCGCATCGCAACGGCTGGGATATCCTGACTCGCCACCCGGCATTGGGGATGGAATTTCGCGCCTACCAGAAGATCTGGCGCCTGCTGGGCGTCGACCAGTTCCAGATCAACGGACTCGCGGCCAAGTACTGGGAGCCGGACGAGAGTTTCGTCAAAAGCTTTCACGACGTGATGACCCCCATCTTTTCCGAGGATGACAGGCCCTTGCCGGTCGTCTGTTCCGGCCAATGGGGCGGACAGGCGGTCGAGACCTACACCCGCACCGGTCAGACACTGGACCTGATGTACCTTGGCGGCGGCGGTATTCACGGCCACCCGATGGGCGCCGCCGCGGGCGTTCAGGCGATCCGGCAGGCCTGGGAGGCCGCAGCCGAAGGTCTGTCGCTGCAGGACAAGGCGCGGGAGCATCCCGAGTTGCGGGCCTCACTGGGCAAGTGGGGATAAGCCACCCGCGGTCCCGACCACCGGTGTGCGAGGGAGATCACGCCCAAGACGGCGCACGCGGGAGGCGAAGGCGCGGTTTGCAGGCGACCGCGCAGCCGTGTATCAGTTCACGGCGGCGGCTCTCTGTTGCCGGCCAGCGATTTTTCCTCTGTCGTCAGGCGAGTCCAGGATGCCCAATCTTCTGATCCACATCGGCCAGGGAAAGACCGGCTCGACCTCGATCCAGAATTTCTTGCGCACCAACCCCGAGATGCTTCGCGACGCGGGCGTGCTGTTCCCAGAGACCGGCAAGCACACCAATCACCAGGACATCTTTTCCTATCTCACCGACGACGTGAAACAGCACGATCCCCGGCTGCGCGGCACCCGGGCCGACGACCGCAAACGGGCCTTGGGCAAGACGTTCTGGCACGCGGCCCGCGACACAATGGACAAGACCAACCCGCGGCTTGTGGTTCTGTCCTGCGAAAACCAGTTCCGCCCTTTTGCGCCTGCGGCGCTTCAGCGCCTGACAGTTGAACTGCGCCCCCTGTTCAGCCGCATCGACGTCTGTGCCTACCTACGCGACCCGGCGTCACACTTCCTGTCGTCCGCCCAGCAGGACCTCAAGAAACGTCCCGATTTCACCATTCCGTCGCGCAGCTATTTCCGTGACACACTGGAACCCTGGAGCCTTCACGGCCCGGGCCCTCTAACCTGTATCCGCTTTGCCCGGTCCGAACTGGCAGACCAGGACGTCGTCACCGATTTTTGCCGACGCTTTGTCGGGGTGGATCCCGCCAGCGCGCGATGCTCGGCAACCGAGGACAACACGAGCCTCAGCCCTGAAGCGATGGAGATCATGCAGCGCTATCTGCGCGGCGAGATCGAGGCCCCGACCCGATACCACGCGAGACGCACGCAAAGGATGAAGGCGCTGGTGCAAGAGGCCGACAGCAAGTGCAGTGGCTTTTCGCGGCCGCGTCTGCGCAAGGGACTGAAAGAGGCGATCGAAGCCCGGGCTTTGGACCTCTACTGGCTGGAACTGACATTCGGCCTCCGCTTTCCCGAGATTGGCCAGCCCGCCATGTCCCCCGAAGAGGCCGACCGCCGGATCCGCGGCCTGAGCACGGTTTCGGACGTCTGCACAACCGACCCCGACCGCATCGAGGCACTGCAGACAGAGATCGCTCGCCTCGCAGCAGACCGCCGGAGCCTGTTCGACCTGTTCGCGAGGAGAGCACGCAACTGACGCAGACCAGCCGTGATAGCCAACACGGGATAGCGGGCAGGATTTGACAGAGAGCGTCGTTATAGACCGCATGTTTTTCGGGTGGCGTCACCGGTGGTCAATGCCATTGGCTTGATCGCGTCGCGATGCATGTCGCCTCTTGCGAAGGAGAACGGGTACGAAATTCGATCTTTCGATGACATACGTCTGGACCTGTCCCGTTTTCGTGCCGCCCCAGGTGCTCGTTTAGGCCACTTTTCTTTCGAAGGCGGCGGGGTGTGAACAGGCGTGCAATTTTGACCCTTTAGAGGGGTTATCGGCGTCCAAAAATGACCCCCTTACACTGATGTGGATGATGCCCCCGAGGTCATCGGGGAGCACAGTGTGGGATGTTGGTCGTGGAGACGATTGCAAAGATCCGTCGGGCGTATTTTCAGGATTGAGCCATTGGAAAGCCATTGATGGTGTGGATGGCTCCACCAGCGGCTTCGCGTTGTGCCAAGGTGGGTCTGTGAAAGCCCGCACCTGAGAGGAGC
>NZ_JASHJL010000049.1 GCF_030733205.1 Mameliella sp. MMSF_3455 | reverse complement strand
CCCCCCCCCCCCCCCCCCCCCCGACTCGCGATCAGTTCTTCACCACGTCATCCAGCAGCAGAAAGAAGGACGGCTGCAGGGAAAAGCCCTCGACCCGCTCGCTCGTCACCGCGTTCTGCTTCCAGTTGGCGACAAAGACCCAGGGCGCATCCTCCTGCACGATGGTCTGCATCTCCTTGTATAGACGCGCGCGCTCGTCCTGGTCGGTGGCGACGCGGGCCGCTTCCAGCAGTTCGTCCACCTTCGGGTTCGAGTAATAGCCCGAGTTGAACCCGCCCGCCTCGGGCCAGGCATCGGTGCGCAACGCGAGGAAGGGCAGCGTGTCCGGGTCGTTGGTCATCCAGGCCATCTCGGCCATGTCCGCCTTGCCTGCCAGCCCCGGGTTCACCTCTCCCAGAAAGGTATTCCACTCGTAGGTCTCGATCGTGACGTCAAAGCCGACGGCTTCCAGGTCCGCCTGGATCGCCGTGCCCATCGCGATCGGATCCAGCATGCCGGAACCGCCCTCGGTCACGAAAAATGTCAGTTCCGCCCCCTCGGCACCGGCCTCGGCCAGCAGCGCGCGGGCCTTGTCCGGGTCGTAGGGATAGGGCTCGAGGTCCTCGTTGTAGGCCCAGGCAAAGGCCGGCGGCGTCGGTCCGGCGGCCACAGCAGCAGTGCCTTCCAGAACGTCGTCCACGATGGCCGACTTGTTGACCGCGTAATTCGCCGCCTGGCGCACCTTCTTGTCCGCAAAGGGGCCTTCCTTGGCGTTCAGGATCAGGAACCAGACATGCGGGCCGGCCTGTTCATGCACGGTATATTCCGCGCCCTGGAACTCGGACAGGGCCACGGGCGGCACTTCCACCATCAGGTCGATGCCTCCGGCCAGCATCTCTGCCGTGCGGGTGTTGGCATCGGTGATCGGGCGGAACACCACCGCCTGCAGGTCGGGCGCGCCGTCCCAGTAGTCGGGGTTGCCCTCGATCACCACGGCCTCGTTCGACCGCCATTCGGCAAAGGTGAACGGGCCGGTGCCCGATGGGTTGCGCCCGAAATCCGAGCCGTGCTGTTCGACCGCGGCGGGAGAGACGATCAGGCCGGTGGGATAGGCGAGGTTCGACAGGAAGGGCGCGTAGGGTGCGTTCAGGGTGAATTTCACCGTCAGGTCATCCACCACCTCGATGGCTTCCACCGCCGAGAAGAAGAAGGCCAACGGGAAAGGACCCGTGTCGTGATAGGGGTGATCCTCGTTCAGCATCCGCTCGAAGTTGAACTTCACCGCTTCGGCGTTGAACGGGCTGCCGTCGTGAAAGCTCACGCCCTCGCGCAGCGAAAAGGTGTATTCGGTCCCGTCCTCGGAAATGGTCCAGTCGGTCGCAAGCGCCGGTTCGACCTCCAGCGTGCCATCCTTGTAACGCACCAGTCCGTCGTAGACGTTCATCAGGATGCGGAAGTCGTTGACCGCCGTGACCGCTGCCGGGTCCAACGCCTTGGGCTCGGCGATCTGGCCGACGATCAGGACGCCCGGCGGCGTCTGGGCCTCGGCCCCGGTAAATGTGCCGACTGTCAGCGCAAGCGCCGTCCCGGCGGCAAGCAGCCCTCGGCGGGTGAATGAGAAGAGCGACATTGCGTTACCTCCGCTGTTGTCCTTGGGTCTTGTTCTTCATTTTTTATTTTTCATGATAAATTGCATGAGGCCAAATTTTCATGATAAATTCAAGTCTCATGATGAGGAGGCTCCCGCATGACGATCTCGATCCTTGCAATGGATGAAAAAACAGGCCGCTACGGAGGCGCCGCCACGACCGGCAGTCTCTGCGTCGGCGGCTGGGTTCTTCGCGGGGATGCCGAATCGGGAATGTCGGCCTCGCAGGGGTCCCTGCCCTCGACCATGTGGGGAACAGAGACCCTGGCCCTGATGAAATCCGGGGTGTCCGCACAGAATGCCGTGGACCGTGTGACCGGCGCCGACAGCGGGCGCGGTCAGCGGCAACTGGCGACGCTGGACCCGACAGGCGGCACCGCCAGCTTTACCGGCGCCGACAGCATCCAGGCGGCGGGCGCGCGCAGCGCCGACAAGGTGATCGTCACCGGCAACCTGCTGTCTTCGGAGGACGTGCTGCAGGCAATGCTCGACGGGTTCCTGGCCGCCGAAGGGACATTCGATCTGCGCCTGCTGGCGGCCCTCGACGCGGCCTCGGCTGCCGGGGGCGACAGCCGGGGGCTGCTCTCTGCCGCGCTGCTGGTCGTCGGGCGGGACATGGCGCCGCTGACCCTGCGCGTGGATCATTCCGAAACCCCGCTGGCGGATCTGCGGGCGTTGCACCGGCGCGCCACCAGCGGCGACTATGCCGACTGGGCCGTCATGGTGCCGACGCTCGATGACCCCGAGCGGGCGAAACCCTATGGCGCGAAGACCGACCAGCCGGTGTAACCGGCGATCCGCTCGGCCAGCCAGGTGCCCACCTGCGAGTTGCCGTAGCCATCCAGCCCCGGCGACCAGACCGCGATCGAGGCCACGCCCGGCGCCACCAACAGGATCCCCCCGCCAACCCCGCTCTTGCCCGGCAGACCGACGCGAAAGGCGAAATTGCCCGACCCGTCGTATTGCCCGCAGGTCATCATCAGCGCATTGATCCGCCGCGCCCTGAGCGGCGAGATCATCGCCGGCACGCCGGGCAACATCGCCAGCATCCGCCCCGCCCGCGCCAGTTGGCGGCACGTCATCTCGATGGCGCATTGATGGGCATAGGTGCCCATGACCATCTCGGGCGGATTCAGCAGGTTGTCATGCGATTGCAGGTAGTAGAGCAGCGCCATGTTGCGACTGGCCGTGGCCTTTTCGGAGTCCGCCACCGCGCGATCGATGTGGATGTCGTCGTCCTCGGCCGCCGCGCGGACCAGGTGCATGATTTCAGACAGCGCCTGCCGCGGTTCGCGCCCGCCAAGCAGCGCATCAGTGGTCACCAGCGCACCCGCGTTGATGAAGGGATTGCGCGGGCGGCCGTTCTCATGCTCCAGCAGGAAAACGCTGTCAAATGCGGTGCCCGAGGGTTCGCGCCCCACCCTGCGCCAGAGGTCATCGCCCAGCCGTCCCAGAACGGCGGCCAGGGAAAAGACTTTCGAAATGCTCTGGATCGAAAAGCGGGTGTCGGCCTCGCCCGCCCCCAGTTCCGTCCCATCGGCCAGGCAAATGGCAACCCCCACCTGTGCCGGATCGACCTTGGCCAGCTCAGGGATGTAATCCGCCGGACGTCCCCAGTTGCCCGCGCCGCGCGCCTCGGCCACGAGCCGATCCAGCTCTTCTGCCAGCCCCGCCACGCTCATTCCGCCATGAACCGTTTCATCACCACCGCCTCCTGATCCTCCATCAGGCGGCGCGCCATTTCCATGTGTTCGCGCATGATGGCGCGGGCGGCTTCGCCGTCGCCGTCGCGCAAGGCCTCGACCAGCCCGGCCTGGTGGTCGCGCCCCTGCCGCCAGAGTTCGTGGTTCGGCTTGGAGTAGAGGCGTTTGTAAACGGTCAGGTCGGCCAGGATCTGCGCCATGAAACCGATGAAGAACCCCAGCAAAGCGTTGTCCGCAAACTCTGCCAGCCGCGCGTGGAACACCAGGGAGGCGACGTGCTGGGCGCGTTCGCCCTCGGCATCCTCGGCGGGTTCGGCGTAGGTGGTCATGATCTGTTCCAGTTCCGCCAGTTGCTCGGGCGTCAGCCGCCCGGCCAGAGAGGCCGCCAGTTCCGGCTCAAGGGCGATGCGGACCTGGTAGATGTCGTCGATCGAGATATTGCGGAAGTAGAAATAGTTGCCCAGCAGCGCATGGGCCCGGTCCTTGCCGACCTCGCCCACGAAACTGCCGCCACCCGGGCCGGTCTTGGTCACCACAAGGCCCTGCGCCTGCAACAGGCGCATCGCCTCGCGGATCGTGCCCTTGGACATGCCGAATTCTGCGATCAGTTCGGATTCGCCGGGCAGCCGGTCCCCCGGCTGCAGCCCGCGTTCAACCACGAGGTCCTTGATCGCCTCGGCCACACGCACCGGGCGCGACCGGCGCGTGCCGTCGCGCGTCAGGGGGCCTGGGCTCTTGACCCCGGTCATGGGAAACGGAACCGTGACGACATTGCCAGAGACAAGCAATTCATCATGATAAATTCAAGAGGCATAAGCGCGCGCCGGTCAGGATCGGGTCACAGATTTTCGGATGTATGGATGTCGAAATCCAGCGTGACGTGCTGCGCCCCCGTGATCCCTCCGCCCGAAATGAACATGCCGCACATCTCGGGGGTGCCGGGCAAACAGCTCTTCTGTCATCTCACGCGCCACATCCGCCGATTCAAATGTCGCGCACGGTTCCAACAGGGTGAAGCCGGATCCCTCTCTCGGAAATAAGAGCGAAAACCGCTCTCGTTCATGTCCTGGTTGCGGTAACGCGTGTTGCCCACGAAGATGCCGATTTCGCCCCTCTGGTGGCAGTTCTTATCAAAAGCCTAGGCGGCGGTGCGGCCCACCTTGAAACTGTCCAGCCCCACATAGCCCACGTTCCCCCGCGCTGTCAGGGGAGAGAGCAGCCCGATGACCGGGGCGCCCCGCACCAGAAGGGAGTCTATCGCCTCGCAAATGTACGCCGGGACGATGCAGCTCACGCCCCGCCTGAACGGAAAACTCAATGACACCAAACCCGTAGAACCCGATCCCCTGCGCCGCGCGCAGCACTCGTTCGCGGGTTGGCTGGCGAACATGGTCTGGAGAGTTGATCACGCGGTTGACCGTCGAAACGGAGACGCCCGCCGCCCTTGCCAGGTCAGGTATTGTCGGTCGCTTCACCATGCCGGGGCCCTTTCATTTCGTTTCATCGCAAAGGGCGCATGAGTTGAAATGATTTGAAATCACTCCGATCACGCCAGCGAACTTGATTTGATGCGTCTCCCCTCGTCAAGACTACATGCATCGGCCGCCGCACACCTCTGCGCGTGTCGGCAAGACGCTGGGGAGGGCACGATCGAGCTGTTCTATTACATCCGGCGCAAGCAGGGCACGCGGCTCAAATACAACGCCAGGTTTCCTTCAGAGTCCCCCTCCGACGTGTTCTGGTTCAAGAGCCGGAACCTGGACAACTTCCTGCGCAGCTTCTTGATCGGCATCCCGATCTGGATCCTGGTCGAGGTGCTGGTGCTGTGGCGCTATGGCAATGGCATCCACGCCTTCGGCAAAGTCGACTGGCAGGACAACTGGCAGTGGCTGGTGGTGCTGACGCTGCTGGTGCCCGCCATCCACGAGATTCACTTCTTCTGCATCCACCGTCTGTCCACACGCCCTTTCTCTACAAGCACATGCATTCGGTGCACCACAATTCGATCAACCCGTCGCCCTGACCGTCGCTGTCGATGCACTGGATCGAGCACACGCTGTATTTCGGCGAGGTCGCTTGGCACCTGCTGATCCCGTCCAACCGGATCGTGATGATGTTCAACAGCCATGCGGTCGGCTACGGTGCGATCAACGGGCACATCGGCTTTGACAAGCTGGAAATCACTGACGAGACCGCGCTCGATAGCCATGCCTAAGCCCATTACCTGCACCACAAGTACTTCGAAGTGAACTACGGCGCCGACGGGCTGGTCCCGCTGGATAAGTGGCTGGGCTATTGGCACGACGGCTCCAAGGAGGCCGACGAAAGGATGAAGGCGGGTTTCCGGGAAAAGAAGGCGCGCGCAAATACCCGGAAAGTCGGCATGCCCGCCGAAGGAGGAACACCTGCAAGGCGCCGTGAAGGCACCCCGCACCGCCTCACGACAACCATGCCCCCAGTTCACCACGGCCTTTCACATCCGCCATTCCACATCTGGGCCTTTGACGGCAACGCGTTCACGGGCATCCTTCGCGGATCCAATATCATGACGGAGCACAGGATGAGCATTCGCATCGCCGTGATCGGCGCGGGACTGATGGGGGCCGATCACGCCGCAATCGTGGCCGAGGACATGCCCGGCGCCACCCTTCAACTGGTCTGCGACATGAACGCCGACCGCGCGCGAGCGGTGGCTGACAATCTGGGCGCCACCGATGTCACAACCGATCCCGAGGCCGCAATCACCCGCGACGATGTCGACGCGGTCATCATCGCCAGCCCCGATTTCACCCATGCGCCGCTCAGCATGGCCTCTATCCGCGCGGGCAAGCGCGTGCTCTGCGAAAAGCCCCTGTCGCAGTCGCCACAAGAATGCATCGAGGTCATGCAGGCCGAAGAGGCCGCAGGGACAAAACACGTCATGCTGGGCTTCATGCGCCGCTATGACCAGTCCTACGTCGAAATGAAGGAGGCGGTGACAAGTGGCCAACTGGGCCGCGCGCTGATGATGCACAATTTTCACCGCAACGTGGAAACCCCGGCCGCCGATTTCACCGGCGCGATGGCAATCACCAATTCCGCGCCGCATGAATTCGATGTCGCCCGTCATGTCCTGGGCTGCGAATTCACCGCAATCTCTGCCTACCAGCCCCGGCGATCGGATTCCGTCGTGGCCCCGGTCGTCATGGTCCTGGAAACCGATGACGGCCAGCTTGTGACCATCGAGGTCAACAACAACGCCGCCTATGGCTACGACGTGCGCGCGGAATTGGTGGGCGAACAGGGCAGCATCGCCATGAACAACCTCGCCTACACCCGCACCGACATGAAACTGGCCGCCACCACCCGCTACGAGGCCGACTGGCGCGGGCGCTATCACGAGGCCTACGTCCGCCAGAACCGCGATTTCCTGCGCTTCGTGGAAACCGGCGCCTTTCCGGCGACGGCTGCGGACTGCTGGGACGGCTACTGCGCCGCACAGGTTGCACAGACCGGGGTCAGGGCGCTGGAAACAGGTCAAAAATGTGTGGTCGAAAAGATCGCCAGACCGGGGTTCTACGCATGAAAGCCGGCGTTATCTACGACAGGCTCGGCTCCACGTTGCGGCACGACATGCTGCCCGTGCCCTGGCGCCAGCGACGCCCGATAAACCACGGAGACCCAAATGTCCGAATGGATTGATGCCTGCGCCACCGGCGACATCGACAAAGAGGACCTTGTCCGTTTCGATCACGGCAGCCGAACCTTCGTGATCGTACGCGACCACCAGGACAACCACCATTGCACCGACGGGCTGTGCACGTACGAGGACGTGCACCTTGAAAACGGTCTGGTGGTCGAGGCGACGATCGAATGCCCCAAGCATTCGTCGATCTTCGACTGCACCACGGGCGAGGTGGAAACGCCCCCCGCCTGCGAAAACCTGCACACCTACCTCACCAAGGTCGAGAACGGCCGCATCTTCGTGGAGCTTTGAGATGACATTCCAACTTGCCGCGTGCGCGGAAATGCTCTGGCTGGACAAACCCATCGCCTGGCGCGCCGCGCGCCTGGACGAGATGGGCTTTGGCGTCGGCCTCTGGAACTGGCCGGACTGGGACCTGGACGCGCTGGAAAAGACCGGCGCCAGTTTCACCATCATGAACGGCTATTTGCACGGGCGCCTGTCGGATGCCGAAGGCGCCGACCTGCTGGTGAAATCGGCCCGGGAAACCGCGCAAGTGGGCAAGCGGCTGGGCTTTGCGCGGCTGAACCTGCATGGCACCGGCCTGGGCGACGGTGGATTGCCGATCCCCCGACACGGGGCCTTTGCCCCCGGCATGTGGCTGCGGGCGCGCGATACGCTGCACCGGATCTGCGACATGGCCGAGGAAGAAGGCGTGACCTTCACCCTGGAAAACCTCAACCTGCGCGAACATCCCGGCTGTCCGTTCAATACGACCGCCGATGTCCTGTCGCTGGTCTCGGCGGTGGATCGACCGCAACTGCGGATCAACCTCGATCTCTACCACACGCAGATCGGCGAAGGTGACGTGATCCGCTGGGCCGAGGCCTGCCTGCCCTGGATCGGCGAATACCAGGTCGCCGACAACCCGGGCCGGTTCGAGCCGGGCACGGGAGAGATGAACTATCCCGTCATCGCCCGCGCGCTGGCCGACATGGGCTATGACGGACCGGTCGCCTTCGAGGGCTACGCCAAGAGCGATCCCGAAACCGCGCTGGACGCTTTCCGCAGGGCCTTCACGGTCTGAGGTCCAATACCGGTCACAGGGGGATCGATCACGAACGTCCGCCTGTCCCGGCGACCCGCGGCACAAGGAAACGCGGCAAAAAGATCCGGATACTCTTGCCCCTTGAGGAGACGGCGGACAAGAGCATCCAGAACCGCCTGCAAGGTCTACAAGGTCGGCGTCAAGGTATCCGGCGTCACACCCCTTGCACGCCTTTCAGCGTGAGGTTGGTGACAAGCTGGGCGTATTCCTCGCGGGCCTCGCTGCCCGCGCCCGTGTTCCACATGTAGTACCAGTTCAGCATGCCAAAGACCGACATGGTGACAGAGCGCAGCTTGCGCGGGTCCCCCCCCAGCTTGTCGGGCGCGATCTCTGCCAGGATGGCCGAGAGATGGTTGACCATGTCGCGCTGGTAGGCGCGCAGCACCTTCTGCTTGTCCTCGGGCAGCGCGTCCAGCGCGGATATCTGTACCTTGTGATGGTCGTCGGCCCCCTGGTAGGCTCGCAGCACCGCACGCACCGTGTCCAGCAGCCGATCCTCGGGGGTGGCCTCGGGCGCAGGTTCGACGCAGACGCGGGCGTGCAAAGCGGACAGGTAGCTGTCCAGAAGGTCGAACAGCAGCGCGTCCTTGCCCGCGTAGTAGTGGTAGATATTGGCCTTCGAGATTCCGCATCCCGCCGCGATCCGGTTCATCGAGGCACGGTCGAACCCTTCGGCGGCAAAGACCTGTGCCGCGCAATTCAGGATTTGCGCGCGTTTCTCGTCGTGATCCTTGGCGATGGGGCGTGCCACGGTCTCTCCTCGCTCCCTTGTCCGGTCTTCATACCGGGGTTTTGCGGGGAAATTAACTGACCGAATGGTCGGTGACAACATCGGACAGGATCGGCGCCGCGTCAGGCCGCCGCCGACAGCCTGTCCAATCCCGGCGCGGGCAGGCGCCGCAACAGCCGCGCCGTGCCGGCCCGACAGGCCGGGCCGGCCCAATCCGCGGGCAGGACGAAATCCGGAAGTTCCGGCACCTTGAGCACGATGCGCCGCCAGCTGTGCACGATCAGCACCCGTAGGGCGGCGGTTTGCAACGGGTCCGGCGCGCCGGCAGCCTCCAGCGCCGCCTCGGCCCGCGTCAGGCGGGCCGCGAGGTCAGCCGAGAGGGACACGGTCGTCGCATCGCAGGTCTTGTCGCGCATCCAGCGCGGCAAGGGCCGGTCGGGATCAATCGGCGTGGCAAAGGCCTCTGCCCCGGCGGGCGGATGCGCCGTCAGCACCGCATGCGGCGTGACCCAGACATCGTTACGCGTCCATTCCAGCGGAGAGGCCGGATCGGTCAGCACCAGGAAGGCTGCATTTGCGGGCGGGTCGGCGGCATAGATGCGCGGGCTGGCGGCGACGGTCTGGGCCCGCCCCTCGGCCGTCAGGCGATACAGACTGGACCGTCCGGCCCGCTCGCTTTCGATCCAGCCGTCCTTGCGCAGGCGGTGCAGCGCCACGCGCATGGCCTCGGGCTTGATGCCGACACGGTTCATGATCTCGCCCAGGACGGTCCCCGGCAGCGCCGAACCATCCTGCGCAAGATCCCCGAATACGGTGACAAGCAGCGACCAGACGCGCGGGGGAATCTCGCCCCGCAGGTCGCTGACCGCTGCTTCGAAGGCCGTGCTGTCCATCGTCTCCTGTCTGCGCTCAGGCGCTGTAGGCGTTCATCGTCAGCAGCTCGTATTCCGCCACCTTGTCGCCGTCCTGGTTCGTCAGCGTCACGTGCCAGCGCACCTCGCCATAGTCATCCGTCCGGCGCGTCTTTTGCTTGACGGTCAGGCGCACGTTCAGCGCATCCCCGGCCACCACCGGCTTCATGAAGCGTAGCCCGTCCAGCCCGGTATTGGCCAGCACCGGCCCCTCGTTCGGCTCGACAAACATGCCCGCCGCGAAACTCAGCAGCAGGTAGCCATGCGCCACGCGACCCGGGAAGAAGGGATTCCGCGCCGCGGCCTCCTCGTCCATGTGCGCATAGAAGGTGTCGCCAGTGAACTCCGCGAAATGCTCGATGTCCTTCAGCGTGATCTCACGCGGGCCCGCGTGCAGCGTCTCGCCAATCGCCAGGTCGTCGAAACCGCGGGTAAAGGGATGCGCCGGTGCCTCTTTTTCCTCGGCGCCGGGAACCCAGCGGTTACCAATGGCGCTCAGCATCTCCGGGCTGCCCTGGATCGAGGTCCGCTGCATGTAGTGCATCACGCCGCGCACGCCGCCCATTTCCTCGCCGCCGCCCGCACGGCCGGGACCGCCGTGAACAAGATGCGGCATCGGAGAGCCGTGGCCGGTGCTTTCCTTCATGCTGTTACGATCGTTGAAGTACAGCCGCCCGTGGAACGCCCCCGCGCCCAGCGCCACCTCGCGCGCGACCGCCGGATCATGCGTGATGACAGACGCCACGAGCGACCCGCCGCCACGATTGGCGATCTGCACCGCGTGCCCCAGGTCGCGATAGCCCATGACCGTGGACACGGGGCCAAAGGCCTCGGTGTCGTGGATGCGCTCTGCCTTGTCCGGATCGGCACAGTGGAAAAGCATCGGCGGCAGGAAGGCCCCCTTGGCCCCGTCCGCGCCTTGCACCTCAAAGGCGTTGGGGTCGCCAAAGACGCGCTCTGCCTCGGCGCCGATCACCTTGGCCTTGTCCAGCACGTCGCGTTTCTGCCCGTTCGAGACCAACGCCCCCATGCGCGTCGCCTCGGCGCGGGGATCGCCGATCGGCGTCTTGGCCAGCCGCGCGCTCAGCGCCTCGATCACCGCCGGGACCTGCGCCTCGGGCGCGATGATGCGGCGGATCGCTGTGCATTTCTGCCCCGCCTTCACGGTCATCTCGCGGTGCACTTCCTTGACGAACAGGTCGAACTCCGGCGTGCCCGGTTCCGCATCCGGTCCCAGGATCGAGGCGTTCAGGCTGTCCTGTTCCGCAACGAAGCGCACGGACTCCCGCAAAAGGTGCGGGTTCGACCGCAGCTTCAGCGCCGTGTCGGCGGAGCCGGTGAAACTCACCGCGTCCTGACAGGTCAGCCGGTCCAGCATGTCGCCCAGACCACCGGCCACGAATTGCAGCGCGCCTTCGGGCAGCAGCCCGCTTTCCAGCATCAGCCGCACCGCCAGTTCGGTGACGTAGCAAGTGGCCGTGGCCGGTTTCACGATGGCGGGCACCCCCGCCAGCAGGGTCGGCCCCAGCTTTTCCAGCATCCCCCAGACCGGGAAGTTGAAGGCGTTGATATGCACCGCAACGCCCTGCAACGGCGTGCAGATGTGGTGCCCCAGGAACTGCCCCGAGCGCGACATCTGTTCGACATCGCCGTCCAGGTAGACATGCCCGTCCGGCATCTCGCGCCGCCCCTTGGAGGCAAAGACGAACAGCGTGGCGATGCCGCCGTCGATGTCCAGCCCGTGATCGCGCGCCGTCGCCCCGGTGTTGAACGA
Organism: Mameliella sp. MMSF_3455; assembly: GCF_030733205.1. GTDB lineage: Bacteria > Pseudomonadota > Alphaproteobacteria > Rhodobacterales > Rhodobacteraceae > Antarctobacter. The sequence continues at coordinate 28,690 of NZ_JASHJL010000049.1, read as the reverse complement.
CAGGTCATACAGCGCGTCCTTGTGCTGCGACAGATGCTGCGCCAGCGCCTTGAGCATCTTGGCCCGCTGGTGAAAGGTCATTGCGCGCAGTGCCGGGCCACCCTTGTCGCGGGCGAAGGCCAGCATCGCCTCGACGTCCAGCGCATCGTTGCCCGCGTGGCCCAGCACCTCGCCGGTGACCGCGTTTTCAAAGCTGCGTGCGCCTGCACCCGGAGCCACCCACTGGCCCGCCGCATAGCTCTTGATCTCAAGAAGGCTCATCCTTCCCCCCTGTCCTGCCGGTCGCGCCCGGCGGTTCGTTGAATCTCTGTCTCATGCCCGTTTGATCAGGCCGTCTCTGTCAGGCCCAGCCGGGCCAGCGCGGCCTCCAGCCGCCTTTCCCATTCGGCCCGCATCTCCGGCGCGCTGGCGTGGCGCAGGCCCCAGGCCTGCAGTTGCGCCATGCGATCATCGGACGGATCGCCAAAGACCGCCGCGACACGGGGCCGCCAATAGGCCAGGCTGTCGGCAATCGCCGCCCCCTGCCCCTCGGCCGCCAGCCGCTCCAGCCCTTCCTCGGCCAGTTCGGTGTGGCGCCGTTCCACCGGCATGACCTCGCGCAGCGCCTCGGCCAGCGGCTGGTAGGTGACGCGCACCATGTCCTCCAGCTGCACGGCGACCGCGTGGCCCATGCAGAGATTCATCACCACCGCGTCGACCCAGCCCTCCAGCGGGTAGTTGAAGACCGACAGGCGCATGTCATGGGCCGACCGTGTCGATCCCGGTGCGGTGTCCCGCGGCAGGCGGTCCGTCCAGGGATGGTGGCCGACATAGCGGTCGGTATTGGCTCCGAATTCGCCCATCAGGCGCAGCACCTTGTCGGCGTGATCGGTCTTTTCCAGCACGATCCGCGCGGCGGCGATGCGTTCCTTGATCCCCGGCCCGGCGTTGATCACGTCGGCAAAACCGGCCGCCCCCGCCAACTCGCTGTCGACGAAGATGCTCATCAGCTTCATCAGCTCGGCACGGTAGCGGGGCGGCACGTTGGCCGGGTTGGTCAGCCGCCCGCCTTGGGAAAGGTATTCGGCTATGTTCATCTCGTCCGTCATGGCAGCCTCCGTTACTGGTCGTAATCCACGACCACGCGATCGGTGAGCGGGTAGGACTGGCAGGACAGGACGTAGCCGCGTTCGACCTCGTAATCCTCCAGCGCGTGGTTGGCGATCATCTCGACCTCGCCTTCGATCACCCGGCACTTGCAGGTGGAACAGACCCCGGCCTTGCAGGCATAAGGCGCGTCCAGCGCGTTTTCCAATGCCGCGTCGAGAACAGAAAGGTCCTTGTCCATTTCAAAGCTGCGCGTCGTGCCATCCAGCGTCACGGTCGCCTGCGTGCGCTGTGCGCCCTTCGCGCCGTCCGCGCCGCGCGCCTTCTGTGGCAAACGTCCGGGCTGGGCGCTGGCGAAAAGCTCGAACTTGATCTGTTCCTCGGTCAGCCCGTGATCCTTCAGCGCCTTGGCAATGCCCAGCATCATCGGCTCGGGCCCGCAGATAAAGGCGGTGTCGACAGTCTCGACGTCGATCCAGTGCTCGAAGAGCGCATCGCATTTCTCGGCATCGACGCGGCCCTGGAACAGGTCGATGTCCATCGCGTCCGATTCCAGGACGTGAATGATGTTGAGCCGCCCCATGTAGAGGTTTTTCAGATCCTCCAGTTCCTCGCGGAACATGATCGAGTTCACGCCCCGGTTGGCATAGACCAGCGTAAAATCCGACCGCGGCTCCGTCGCCAGCACGGTCTTGAGGATCGACAGCACCGGGGTGATCCCCGACCCGCCGGCAAAGCCCAGGTAGCTGCGGCTGGCCGCCGGGTCGAGCGGGGTGTGAAAGCTGCCCATCGGCTCCATCGCTTCCAGCACCATGCCCGGTTTCAGGTCCTCGTTGGCCCAGGTCGAAAAGGCGCCGCCCTCGACCTTCTTGATGCCAACCTGCAGCACGCCCTCTCCACGGCCGGCGCAGATCGAATAGGATCGCCGAACCTCGGTGCCGTCGAAATCGCGACGGAAGGTCAGGTACTGCCCCTGGATAAAGTCAAAGCTTTCGCCGTTCGCCGGTTCCAGCGTCACGACAACCGCATCGCGGATGGTCTTTTTCACGTCACGGACGGTCAGTTCATGAAAGCGCGGCATGGGCCTCACTCCTCAGATGCACTTGAAATAGTCGAAAGGCTCCAGGCAGTCGGTACACCGCCAATGCGCCTTGCAGGGGGTCGAGCCGAACTGGCTCACACGGGTGACGTTCCTTGAGCCGCAATGCGGACATCTTTCCGGCCCGCCCGCCGGTTGCGGAGGGGCGATCCCGTAGTCCTCCAGCCGGGACCGCCCTTTCTCGCTCAGCCAGTCCGTCGTCCAGGCCGGGGCGATCCGCGTCTCGATCTTCACGTCCTTGATGCCCCGGTCGCGCAGCGCCGTCTCGATATCCATCGAGATCACGCTGGTGGCCGGGCACCCGGAATAGGTCGGCGTCACCGCCACCTTGACGGTCTCGCCCTCCAGCACGACCTCGCGCACGATGCCCAGGTCGACGACAGAGATCACGGGGATCTCGGGGTCCGGCACCTCGTCCAGCCAGCCCCAGATCTGATCCACACTCACGGTCATGGCGGTTTACCAGCGCGCGCCCGGATAGGCCCGTTGCAGCCATTGCATCTGCGTCAGCATGTGGCCCAGGTGTTCGGTATGCCGGAACCCGGTCTTGCCGCCCGCATGGGCAAAGTCGCTGTCGGGGATGACCAGCGTGGCCTCGCTCATGGTCTGCTGCACCGCCGCGTCCCAGGCCGCGCGCAGGCTGGACGGCTCCGGCGCGATGCCCTCGCCCGCCATGATCCCGCTGACCTCGTCATCGGTGAACATCTCGCCCGCGTAGGGCCAGAGCAGGTCCAGCGCCGCCTGCATCCGCCGGTGGCTTTCGCTTGTGCCGTCGCCCAGACCGATCACCGTGTCGCGCGAGCGTTCGACGTGATAGGCCACCTCCTTGACCGATTTCGCCGCGATCGCCGCCACCCGTTCGTCCGAGGACCCGGCCAGCTTTTCCAAGAGCAGCACATGTGCCTGGTCAAAGAGATACTGCCGCATCATCGTCTGGCCGAAATCGCCGTTCGGCTGTTCGGCCAGCAGGACGTTGCGAAAGTCCCAGGCGTCACGCAGCATCGCCAGATCGTCGGCAGAGCGGCCCTGACCCTCGACCTCTCCGGCAAGGCCCAGCCACATCTGAGTCTGCCCGATCAGGTCCAGCGCGGTATTGGCCAGCGCGATGTCCTCTTCCAGCACCGGCGCATGTCCGCACCACTCGCTCACCCTGTGACCAAGCACGAGGGTATTGTCCCCCATCCGCAGGAGGAATTCGAAAAACGCCATGTCGCGGGTCATTACATCGCCCCCACTTCCTCGGGGATGTCAAAGAAGGTCGGGTGGCGATAGACCTTGCTCTCGGAGGGCTCGTAGAGAGGCCCCTTTTCCGAGGGCGAGGAGGCCGCGATGTGCCGCGCCTCGACCACCCAGATCGACACCCCCTCGTTGCGGCGGGTATAGACGTCGCGGGCGTTCTTGACCGCCATGTCCGCGTCAGGCGCGTGCAGCGACCCGACGTGGCGGTGGCTCATGCCATGCTGGCCGCGGATGAAGACCTCCCAGAGCGGCCATTCGTGGCGCTTGGGTTTCATCGCTTGTTCCGGCGTGTCCGGATAGGCGGAGTTGGGGGAACTCATGGTCGTTTCTCCTCCGGTGTCAGGTCGCGCGTGCGTCGCGGACCCAAATCAATGTCAGTACGGCGGCCAATCCGCCAAAGGCGGCAGTGATCAACCAGTAGGCCAGCGTGCCCCCGCCGTTCAGCACCTGCGCCAGGGCGTCGGACAGGTTCACCAGCGCAAGCCCACCCACGGTGGCCCAGATCGAGACAAGCGCGTAGGGCACCATGATTCTGTGCCGGGCAGCCCCGAAAAACAGCGCCATGTAGGTGACCAGCGTGAAGGCGATGATCTTGTCCTGGTAGGCGTAGAACGGCGGATCCCAGTACACGAACAGGACAGGGATCTTCAGCCGGAAGAAATGCGCCGCCCCCATGCAGGCAAAGAAAGCCACGCAGAGCAACAGCAGGCCGCGCAGGAGGGGATTGGGGGCTTCCATCGGGTCTCTCTTACTCTGCCGCAACCCGGCGCGCGGCCTTCTTCTCGGCATGGGCCAAGAGCCCGTCGCGCACCCATTTGCCATCGTCCCAGGCCTTGTTCCGCGCCGCCAGGCGTTCGCGGTTGCACGGGCCGTTGCCTTTCAGGACGTCAAAGAACTCGGACCAGTCGGGCTGCGAGAAATCGTAGTGCCCGGTCTCCTCGTTCCATTTCAGGTTCTCGTCCGGGACGGTCAGGCCAAGGTATTCCGCCTGCGGCACCGTCTGGTCGACGAACTTCTGGCGCAACTCGTCGTTGGTGTTCATCTTGATCTTCCAGGCCATCGACTGCTCGGAGTGCACGGATTCCTTGTCCGAGGGGCCGAACATCATCAGCGAGGGATACCAGAAGCGGTTGAGCGCATCCTGCGCCATCTTCTTCTGCGCGGGCGTGCCGTTCGCCATCTTCATCATGATGTCGTAGCCCTGCCGCTGGTGGAACGACTCTTCCTTGCAGATCCGGATCATCGCGCGGGAATAGGGGCCAAAGGACGTCCGCTGAAGCGGCACCTGGTTCATGATCGCCGCGCCATCGACCAGCCAGCCGACCGCGCCCATGTCGGCCCATGTCAGCGTCGGATAGTTGAAGATGGACGAGTATTTCATCCGCCCGTCCAGCAGCATCTCGGTCAGTTCATCGCGCGTCACGCCCAGTGTTTCCGCCGCGCAATAAAGGTACAGGCCATGCCCTGCCTCGTCCTGCACCTTGGCCAGCAGGATCGCCTTGCGTTCCAGCGTGGGTGCGCGGGTGATCCAGTTGCCCTCTGGCAGCTGGCCCACGATCTCGGAATGCGCGTGCTGGCCGATCTGGCGGATCAGCGTCTTGCGATAGCCCTGCGGCATCCAGTCCTTGGGCTCGATCTTCTCGCCCGCGTCGATGCGGGCCTGGAAGGCGGCAAGCTTCTCGGGGTCTTCCTGCGTCGCCTCCGACTTGATCATCTGTGCATACATTGCAGAGCCTCCCTGCTGATAGACTTCAAACCCGTTCGAGGACGATGGCCGCCCCCTGCCCCACGCCGACACACATGGTGCAGAGCGCGTAGCGTCCCCCATTGCGCCGCAACTGGTGCGCCGCGGTCAAGACAAGACGCGCGCCGGACATGCCCAGCGGGTGCCCCAGCGCAATGGCGCCGCCCTGCGCGTTCACGCGCGGATCGTCATCCGCCACGCCCAGCTCGCGCAGCGTCGCAAGCCCCTGGCTGGCAAAGGCCTCGTTCAATTCTATCACATCCATCTGGTCGATGCTCAGGCCGCAACGATCCAGCACCTTGCGACTGGCGGGCACCGGACCGATGCCCATGACGCGCGGCGCCACACCGGCCGAGGCCATGCCCAGCACGCGGGCCATGGGCGTCAGCCCCTGCGCCTTGACCGCCGCCTCACCGGCCAGCAGCAGCGCCGCCGCCCCGTCATTGACGCCGCTGGCGTTGCCCGCTGTCACACTCAGCTCCGGCCCGTTCACGCCCTTCAGCTTGGCCAGTTTCTCGGCGGTTGTCCCGGGGCGCGGATGTTCGTCCGTATCCACGATGACCGGATCACCCTTGCGCTGCGGCACCTCGACGGAAACGATCTCATCCGCGAACAGGCCGGCGGCCTGCGCCGCTTCCCAGCGCGCCTGGCTGCGCGCCGCAAAGGCGTCCTGGTCCTCACGGCTCACGCCATAGTCGGCGGCCACGTTGTCGGCGGTCTCGGGCATCGAGTCGGTGCCGTACATCGCCTTCATCTTCGGGTTCACGAAACGCCAGCCGATGGTGGTGTCATAGACCGCGTTGGCGCGGGTAAAGGCGCTGGTGGCCTTGGGCATCACGAACGGCGCCCGGCTCATGCTCTCGACCCCGCCGGCGATGCAGAGGTCGTAGTCCCCGGCCTTGATCCCGCGCGCGGCAAAACCCACCGCATCCATGCCCGAGGCACACAGCCGGTTCACGGTCGTTCCCGGGACACCCTCGGGCAAACCGGCCAGCAGCGCCGCCATGCGCGCCACGTTGCGGTTGTCCTCGCCCGCCTGGTTGGCCGAGCCATAGATGACCTCGTCCACTGCGCTCCAGTCCACCGAAGCGTTGCGCGCCATGAGTGCGCTGATCGGCAGCGCCGCCAGGTCATCCGCCCTGACCGAGGACAGCGCCCCGCCATAGCGCCCGATCGGCGTCCGCACCCCGTCACAGATGAAAGCGTCCATGACCGACACTCCTCCCATTAATCGACCACACGGTCGGAATACGGGAACGCGGAGATTCGCGCAAGGAAAAGTTACACGATTTCGCACTAGGTAGTATTCGGTAACATTTCAGGCGCCGACACACCCGGCGCTCAGCTTGCTCCCGAGTTCCCTGGACACCGAAAACAGGCGCAGCCCGTCCAAACGGGTCGGCGGGCGGGCGCCTTTGCGGCGCAGCCGCAAACAGTCCCGTCCCGGCGACCAAACCGAAAAAGGGCGCCCCGGTCTCCCGGAGCGCCCCCTTTCAAGTCATTCAACCCGGCTCGATCAGGCGTCGAAGCGGTCGGAGTTCATCACCTTGGTCCAGGCCGCGACAAAGTCCTTCACGAACTTCTCGGCGCCGTCGTCCTGGGCGTAGACCTCGGCATAGGCCCGCAGGATCGAGTTCGAGCCGAACACCAGGTCCACGCGCGTCGCGGTGAACTTGACCTCACCCGTCTTGCGGTCCTGGATCTCGTAGGTGCCATCGCCACCGGGCACCCACTTGAAGCCCATGTCCGTCAGGTTGACGAAGAAGTCCGTGGTCAGTGCGCCCGCGCGGTCGGTAAAGACGCCATGCGCCGTACCGCCGTGGTTGGTGCCCATCGCGCGCATGCCGCCCAGCAGGCAGGTCATTTCCGGCGCCGTCAGGCCCATCAGCTGCGCACGGTCCAGAAGCAGCTCTTCGGGGGTGACGATATAGTCCTTCTTCACCCAGTTGCGGAAACCGTCCGCGACCGGCTCGAGCACATCAAAGCTGTCGGCGTCGGTCTGTTCTTCCGTGGCATCTCCACGGCCCGGCATGAAGGGAACCTCGATGTCGAAACCCGCCGCCTTCGCGGCCTGCTCGACACCGACGTTGCCCGCCAGCACGATGACATCGGCAACCGATGCGCCGGTCTCTGCCGCGATCGGCTCCAGCGCCTTCAGCACCTTCGCCAGGCGGGCCGGCTCGTTGCCTTCCCAGTCCTTCTGCGGGGCAAGCCGGATGCGCGCGCCATTGGCACCGCCGCGCAGGTCCGACTGGCGGAAGGTCCGCGCGCTGTCCCATGCGGTCGCCACCATCTCGGCGGTCGACAGGCCGCTTTCGGCGATCTTCGCCTTGACCGCGTCCACATCGTAGCCGGTCGAGCCCGCGGGGATCGGATCCTGCCAGATCAGGTCCTCGGTCGGGGCGTCGGGGCCGATATAGCGGTCACGGGTGCCCATGTCGCGGTGCGTCAGCTTGAACCAGGCGCGGGCAAAGCAATCCTCGAAATACGCCTGGTCCGCCATGAATTTCTGGCAGATCTCGTTGTAGATCGGGTCCATCTTCATGGCCATGTCGGCATCGGTCATCATCGGCATGACACGCTTGGTCGGATCGCTGGGATCGACCGGCATGTCTTCTTCCTTGATGTCGACGGGCTTCCACTGGTTGGCACCGGCGGGCGACTTGGTCAGCTCCCACTCATGGCCGAACAGCATCTCGAAATAGCCCATGTCCCACTTGGTGGGTTCCTTGGTCCATGCCCCTTCGAGACCCGAGGTCACGGCGTTGGCCGCCTTGCCGTTCAGGTTGGGGTTCACCCAGCCAAAGCCCTGCGTCTCGATTTCGGCCGCTTCCGGTTCGGCGCCCAGCGCACCGGCGTCGCCGTTACCGTGGGTCTTGCCGACGGTGTGCCCGCCGCAGGTCAGGGCCGCGGTTTCCTCGTCGTTCATCGCCATGCGGGCAAAGGTCTCGCGGACCTGCGCGCCGGTCTTGATCGGATCGGGCTTGCCGTTCACGCCTTCCGGGTTGACGTAGATCAGGCCCATCTGGACGGCTGCCAGCGGGTTCTCCATCGTGTCCGGCTTGGCCACATCTTCGTAACGGTTGTCCGACGGCGCCAGCCACTCACGCTCGGCCCCCCAGTAGACGTCCTTTTCCGGGTGCCATATGTCCTCGCGGCCAAAGGAAAAGCCGTAGGTCTTCAGACCCATCGATTCATAGGCCATGTTCCCGGCAAGCAGGATCAGGTCGGCCCAGGACAGCTTGTTGCCATACTTCTTCTTGACCGGCCACAGCAGGCGGCGCGCCTTGTCCAGGTTGCCGTTGTCCGGCCAGCTGTTCAGCGGTGCAAAACGGATGTTGCCGTGACCGCCGCCACCGCGGCCGTCCGCCAGGCGATAGGACCCGGCCGAGTGCCACGCAAGACGGATCATCAGCCCGCCGTAATGGCCATAGTCCGCCGGCCACCAGTCCTGGCTGTCGGTCATCAGCGCCTTGACGTCGGCCTTGACCGCTTCGAAATCCAGGCTCTTGACCTCTTCGCGATAGTCAAAGTCCTCGCCCAGCGGATTCACCTTGGTGTCATGCTGGTGCAGGATGTCGAGGTTCAGCGACTTCGGCCACCAGTCGGTGACAGAGGTGCCGTTCTCTGTGATCGCGCCGTGCATGACCGGGCATTTGCCCGCCATATCATTGCCGTCCATGATGTTCTCCCTTGGTCATAAACGTCGGTCCGGGCCCTTGCGGCCCGCTCCGTTCCTTGTCTCTGTCAGGGGAAGAGGCGCGTCGCAGATGGCCCTCGCCGGCCGGCAAGACGACTCGCCCCCTCATACCCTAGAACGCTTCTAACAAGCGCCGCTCATATGTTTAAGTTGTATTTTCTCATCATCACCATAACTTTCCCCTATGAAAAATCTGACTCTCCGCCAACTCCGCTATTTCGAATCGCTGGCCCGGCACGGCCACTTCGGACGCGCGGCCGCGGCCTGTTCGATCTCGCAGCCGGCGCTGTCGGTGCAGATCCGCGATCTGGAGGCGGACCTTGGCGCGCCGCTCTTCGAACGCGGCGCGCGGCAGGTGCGGCTGACCGCCCTCGGAGAAGCCTGCCTCAGCCGGGCGGTCGACATCCTGCGCGCCGTGGACGAGTTCGAGGACCTGGCCCGCGCCGCACAAGGCGACCTTGTGGGCCGGTTGCGGCTGGGCGTGATCCCGACCGTCGCGCCCTACCTGCTGCCTGCCCTCTTTGCCGAGTTGAACCGCAACCACGCCGGGCTTGACCTGCATGTGCGCGAAACGCTGACACCCCGGCTGCTGGTGGAACTGCACGAGGGCAAGATAGACGCCGCGATCCTCGCCCTGCCCGTCGGCGAGGCCGGCCTGCACGAAGTCTCGCTCTTCGACGAAAGTTTCGTCTTTGTCCGGCCAGAGACCGAGGCGGACGCGCCGGTGCCGGACGGCGAGGCGCTGCAAAAGATGCGCCTGCTGCTGCTGGAAGAGGGGCATTGTTTCCGTGACCAGGCGCTGAGCTTCTGCAAGCTGAGTTCCGCCACGCCGCGCGACGGGCTGGACGGCTCGTCGCTGACGACGCTGGTCCAGATGGTCGGCGCCGGGCTGGGTGTGACCCTCATCCCGGAGATGGCGGTGCCCGTCGAAACGCCCGCCGCCCGTGTGTCCATCGCCCGCTTCGCCGAGCCGCAACCGACACGCACCATCGGCATGGTCTGGCGCAGTTCCAGCCCCCTGTCCGAACAATTCCGCCGTTTCTCGGAAACCGTGCGCAGCGCCGCGATGGCCGGGCGGTTGGCGCTCCACTGACGCAGAAACCCCGGGAAACCGTGGCTTCCCGGGGCGTTATGGCCAGCTCCATTGTTTGGCCGGGTGCACTCCGACCACCATTTCAATTGGCGGTTTTCACGAGGCCAGCCGGAAATCGCCGCGCGGCTGAACCGCCACGCCTTCGTCCATCAGCTTGCCGATCTCACCTTCCGGCAGTTTCGCCACATCGGCCAGGACCTCTTCGGTGTGCTGACCCAAGTGCGGCGCGGGACGCGGCACTTCGCGCGGGAGCCCGGCAAAGCTGAACGGCGAACCGGGCACAGGGTAGCGACCGATCCCCGGCTGCTCGATTTCCGCGAACATCGGGTTCTCGGGCGTCAGGTCCGCATCCTCGCGCAGCGCCTGGGCAAAGCTGCGGAACTGCGACCAGGTCACGCCGCCCTTGTCGAAATCCGATGCAAACTCGCGCACCTTGCGCCGAGCAAACCACGGAGCTAGCACTTTTGTGATCTCGGCGCGATAGGTCCAGCGGGTCCCTTCCTGCATCAGATCGACGCCAAGTCGCGCCGCCAGGTATCCCATGTCCTGTTCGGTGCCGGTGACCTTCATCAGGTTTTTCCACTGGCGCGGGGTCAGGGCAATCACCATGACGCGCCGGCCATCGGCACAGACGAAATCCTGCCCGTAGGCCCCATAAAGCGAATTGCCCGCCCTGGCCCTGTCGGTGCCGTTGACCGCAACCTCTCCGATGATGCCAAGATTGCCCAGCATCGCCGCCGCCGCATCCTTCAGCGTCAGATCAACAAACTGCCCCAACCCTTTGCGAAAACGCAATCTTTCCGCCGTCAATAGGCCAGATACCACCATGTTGCCGGCGATGCAGTCCCACGCCGGCAGGACATGGGCCACCGGGTCGGACGACCCTTCCGGACCCGTCGCCATCGGAAAGCCCAGGCTGGGATTCACGGTGTAATCCACCGCCGGCTTCCCGTGCCGGTCGCCGCGCAGCGAGACCATGCACAGATCCTTGCGCCGCGCCTTCAGCGTTTCGTAGTCGGTCCAGCCCTGCGCGGCGAGGTTGGTGATGAACAACCCCGCGTCCTCACCCGGGGCACAGATGATTTCCTGTGCGATCTCACGCCCGCGCGGGCATTTCACGTCCAGCGCGACAGAGCGTTTGCCCTTGTTCATTCCGGCCCAGAAAAGGCTTTCCCCGGAGGATGTTACAGGCCAACGTTTATAATCCATCCCGCCCTGCGGCAGATCGAAACGGATCACGTCCGCGCCCATCTGGGCCAGTGTCATGCCCGCCAGGGGCACCGCCACGAAAGCCGAGCTTTCGACCACCCGCATACCGTCCAGAATGCCGCTCATGCCGTCCACTCCATTCTTGCCTGCAGGCCAAGGTAGTCCTCGAAGGTGGCCGTCCCGACCTCGATGGCCCCGCCCGCAGGGTCCAATGCCCCCACAAGACGCAGGTCGGCGTCATGGAACATCGGGTGCACCACCCGGTAGGTGAAACGCGACGGTCGCTTGCCCGTGTGCCGTTCGGCGGCCTCGATCGCCATGGTCGCCTGCATGGGGCCATGCACGACAAGCGCCGGGTATTTCTCCACCTGCTGCGCGTAAGGCAGGTCATAGTGGATGCGATGTGCGTTGTAAGTCGCTGCGGAATAACGGAAAAGCCGAACCTCGTTCATCGGGACGCGCTCATCGTAGGCCAAGCGTTCGGGGACCGCCATCTGGCGCGGCGGACGGAAGACCGGCGGAATGTCGAGATAGACGATGTTCTGCTCTTCCTCGATCACGCCGCCTTTGTCTCCGGTGGTCACATGATCGACGGTGACAAAGGCCATCGGCCCGGTCTTGCCGTCTTTCTGGGTCACCGCCCGGATGGTCGAGACCTTGGTCAGCCGCTCGCCGACGTGGAGCACACCACCAAACCGCACGTCCCCGCCCGCCCACATGCGGCGGCGGAAGGGCAAGGGCGGCAGAAAGCCGCCCAGCGCCGGGTGTCCGTCCTCCCCCAGGTCGCTCATCGGGACGAATTCCGGAAAAGCGACCCAATGCCAAAGACTTGGCAACTCCATCCCCGGGCGCACATCGCGCTCCGGGGACAGGTCGTGGCTGACGGCGGCGTTCAGCATCCCCGCGAGGTTGGGCGTGACGCCCCCCTCGCGGGTCTCGCTGCGACCGATCCAGTTGGTATAGTCCGGCTCCATGAGGGACGCGGCGCTCATGCCGCGGCCTTCAGGCCCAGCACCTCGGCCATCGTCCGTCCCATCGCCGAGGGGTTCGGCGCCACGGTGATCCCGGCCGACGACAGGATCTCGACCTTTTCCTGCGCGCTCTCGCCAAAGGCGCTGATGATCGCGCCGGCGTGGCCCATCTGCCGCCCCTTGGGCGCGGCGAGGCCCGCGATATAGGCGCCGACCGGCTTCGTCATGTGGTCGCGGGCATAGGCGGCGGCCTCGGCCTCTTGCGGGCCTCCGATCTCTCCGATCATCATCACCGCGTCGGTTTCCGGATCGTTTTCAAAGAGTTCCAGGATGTCCTTGAAGCTGGATCCGTTGATCGGATCGCCACCGATCCCGATGGAAGACGAAATGCCGATGCCCAGCGCCTTCATCTGGCTGGCGGCCTCGTAGCCCAGCGTGCCCGATCGTCCGACAATGCCCACGCGGCCCGGCATGTAGATGGCGGGCGGCATGATCCCCATGAAGCCCTTGCCGGGGCTGATGATGCCCGCGCAATTCGGCCCGATCAGGCGCATCTTGCGGTCGCGCGGGTAGCGGCGGAGAAAGCGTTTCACACGCATCATGTCCTGCGCCGGGATACCGTCGGTCACGCAGACCGCCGTCCGGATGCCCGCATCCGCCGCCTCCATCATCGCGTCGGCGGCAAAGGCCGGTGGCACGAACAGCAGGCTCGCCTCGGCCCCGGTCTGCTCCACCGCCTCGCGCACGGTGTTGAAGACCGGGCGGTTCAGGACGGTGCTGCCGCCCTTGCCGGGCGTGACGCCGGCAACGACCCTCGTGCCGTATTCGATCATTTCCTGGGCATGGAACTGCCCGATCCGGCCGGAAAGGCCCTGGACAACGACCTTGGTATTTTCATCAATCAGGATAGCCATTTCGCATACTCCTCAGGCTGCCGCGGATTGCGGGCGGGCGGCGACGGCCCGTTCGGCCGCCTCTTCCAGCGTGTCGGCAGAGATGATCGGAAGCCCGCTTTCGCGAATGATCTTCTGGCCTTCCTCGACGTTCGTGCCGCTCAGCCGCACAACCACCGGGATCTCGATCCCCACCTCCTTGTAGGCCTGGATGACCCCTTTCGCGATCCAGTCGCAGCGGTTGATGCCGGCGAAGATGTTGACCAGGATCACGGCGACGTTCTGATCCGACAGAACCGTGCGGAAAGCCTGGCAGACCCGCTCGGGCGAGGCGCCGCCGCCGATGTCGAGGAAGTTCGCGGGTTCGCCGCCGGCCAGCTGGATCATGTCCATCGAGGCCATCGCCAGCCCGGCCCCGTTGATGATGCAGCCGATGTCACCATCGAGCCCGACATAGGCAAGGCCATTGTCAAAGGCATGGGACTCGCGCGGGTCCTCTTGCGACGGATCACGCAGCGAGGCGATGCCGGGATGTTTATACAGGGCGTTGCTGTCAAAGGACATTTTCGCATCCAGCGCCACCAGATCGCCCGCGCCGGTGATGACCAGCGGGTTGATCTCGACCATCATGGCGTCCAGATCGCGGTAAGCGCGGTAACAAGCCCGCAGAAAGGTCGAGAACTGGTCGACCTGCTTGCCTTCAAGACCCAGCCGAAACCCCAGTTCGCGCGCCTGGTAGAGGGCCAGCCCCACCGCCGGATCGACCACCGACCGCACCAGGCTGTCGGGATCCTCCTCGGCCAGATCCTCGATCTCCATCCCGCCGTGGCCGGAGGCGACGATCATGATGCGCTCTGTCTTTCGGTCCAGCACGAAGCCCAGGTAGAGTTCCTGCGCGATGTCCGAGGCCTCCTCGACCCAGAGCCGGAAGACGCCCTTGCCGTTGGCGTCGGTCTGCTTGGTGACAAGCTGCCGGCCCAAGAGGCCACGGGCGAACTCGGCCACCTCCTGTTCGGACCTGCAGACCTTGACGCCGCCCACTTCGCCGCGCCCGCCGGAATGGATCTGCGCCTTGACGACCCAGGCATTCCCGCCCAGTTCGCGGGTGCGATAGGCCGCCTGTTCCGGCGAATAGGCCAGCCCGCCGCGCGGCACCGGGACGCCAAAGCTCTTCAGGATTTCCTTGGCCTGATGTTCATGAATGTCCATTTTCTGTCCTCCCTCTCGGCGGATTATTCGGCGGCGATGCCGGTTTCCTTGCTGGCAATCGCCTGCGCCATGTCGATCACGTTGCGGGCCATCTTCTCGCTGGCCGCGTCGATCATCTTGCCGTCGAGACTGGCCGCCCCCTTGCCCGCAGCCTCGGCGGCCTTGAGTTCCTCGATGATCCGTTCGGCCTTGGAGACCTCGGCCTCGGGCGGGCTGAAGACGTCGTTGGCCATGGCGATCTGGCTGGGGTGGATGGCCCATTTGCCCTCGCAGCCCAGGGCCGCGGCACGGCGCGCCGCAGCGACAAAGCCCGGCCCGTCCGCGAAATCGCCAAAGGGTCCGTCGATGGCGCGCAGCCCGTAGGCGCGGCAGGCAATGACCATCCGGGTGATCGAGGCATGCCACTGATCGCCCGGATAATCCGGGTTCAGACCGCCGATGTTCACGGTGCGCGCCCGCATCGAGGCCGCGTAATCGGCCACGCCGAAATGCAACGCCTCCAGCCGCCCGCCGAACTGCGCGATGGCCTCGACATTGGCCATGCCCAGCGCGGTTTCGATCAGCGCCTCCAGCCCCACGCGATGGGTCAGGCCGCAGGCCTGTTCGATCTGGTTGATCATCGCCTCGACCATGTAGAGGTCCGCTGGCACGCCCACCTTGGGCACCAGCAGCGTCTCGACCCGGTCACCGGCCTTTTCCATGATGTCGACCACGTCGCGGTACATGTAATGCGTGTCCAGCCCGTTGATCCGCACCGACACCGTCTTGCCCTTG
This sequence comes from Mameliella sp. MMSF_3455, assembly GCF_030733205.1. Taxonomy (GTDB): domain Bacteria; phylum Pseudomonadota; class Alphaproteobacteria; order Rhodobacterales; family Rhodobacteraceae; genus Antarctobacter. The sequence goes on along the minus strand of NZ_JASHJL010000049.1, from coordinate 13,673 downwards.
CCGGCCCAGTCGATGTCGTTCAGCAGCTCGACCGCGTTCTTGCGCGCCTGGTCCTTTTCCGGCGGCGCCACCGCGTCCTCGAGGTCCAGAAAGACGTAGTCGGCGGCGCTGTCGGCGGCCTTTTCGACCATCGCGGGGTTCGAGGCGGGCACAGCCAGTTCAGAGCGGTGCAGACGCTGTTTGCGCAACGGGTGCAGCGTGTGGGACATGAGGTTTACCTTTCTTCAAAGCATGAGGGGACCGGCCACGCCCCCTTGGGGAGGCGCGTTCAAATGGTCCCGGGTGTCGGGATGGGGTTACTCGGCGGCCACCGCGAAGGGCTGCCGGGTTTCGGCACCGCCCGCGAACCAGGCCTGCGCCGCACCGACGCCCGCGCCGGGGACCACGGCGGCGCCCGCCCGCATCAGGGCCAGTTCGGCGAGGCTCAGCGCGGTCAGCGCCATGCCCTCGTTGAAATCGCCAAGATGACCGATGCGAAAGACCTTGCCGTTCAACCGGCCCAGACCAGACCCGAAAGAGGCGTTGAGATCGTCATAAGCAATGCGCAACACCTCGCGCGCATCCACGCCTGCGGGCACGCGGACCGCACTGACCGTATCCGAGTAATAGCTGTGGTGTTCGGCCACCAGCTCCAGCCCCCAGGCCTGCACGCCCCGGCGGATACCCTCGGCCAGGCGGGCATGGCGGGCAAAGACCGCCTCCAGCCCCTCGGCAAAGATCCGGTCCAGCGACGCGCGCAACCCGTGCAGCAGCGGCGTCGGCGGCGTGTAGGGAAAGTAGCCATCGGCGTTGAAGGCCCGCATGTCGGCGAAATCATAGTAGGCGCGGCGCATGGTGGCCGTCTTCGACGCCTCCAGCGCCTTCTGGCTGACCCCCAGGATGCCCAGCCCCGCCGGCATCATCATGCCCTTCTGACTGCCGGTCACGGCCAGGTCGACGCCCCAGTCGTCCATGCGGAACTCCATCGACCCGATCGAAGAGACACCGTCGACAAAGAGCAGCGCGTCGTGAAAGGTGCTGTCCAGTGCCCGGCGCACCGCCGCCACGTCCGACACGACGCCGGTCGCGGTCTCGTTGTGGGTGACGAAGACCGCCTTGATCTCGTCATGCACGTCGCGGCCAAGGATGCGCTCGAACTCGCCCACCGGCGCGCTGGCGCCCCAGGGCAGATCGACGACGACGGGTTCCAGTCCCAGCATCTCTGCCATCTTGACCCAGAGCGTCGAGAACTGGCCATAGCGCGCCATCAGCACCTTGTCGCCCGGGTTCAGCGTGTTGGTGATCGCCGCCTCCCAGGCCGAGGTGCCAGAGCCCGGAAACAGCATCACCTCGCCGGTCGCGGTCTTGAACACGCGCTTGAGGTCGGAAAACAGGCCAAGGGTCAACTCGCCGAAATCACTGGCGCGCATGTCCTGCTGCGGGACATTCATCGCCTGACGCACGACCTCCGGCACATTGGTCGGGCCGGGGATGAAAAGATGGGTCTGTCCGGTGCGCATGGTGCTCCTCCCTTGCGGTTGAGCGCCACCATGCGCCAGACATTCAGCAACCGGAAACAAAGCCGGGTCCTGCTGTAAATGCGAGATTTTACAAACATGGAAAATTGTCAAAGTGTAAAATTTAGTATACTGTAAAATACCATGAAGACCTTCATCGGACCCCGCCTGCGCCGCCTGCGCATCGAACACGGCCAGACCCAGGTGCAGATGGCCAAGCGCCTGGGCATCTCGACCTCTTACGTGAACCTGTTGGAAAAGAACGAGCGCAGCGTGTCGGTCCCGGTCCTGCTCAAGCTGTTCGAGGCCTATGGCGTCGATTGGCGCGACATCGCCGAGGACGACGACACGGCGCAACTGGCCGACATCCGCGGCGTCCTTCAGGACCCGTTGTTCGAAGGCGCCCGCCCCGATCTGCCGCAACTGCGCGCCGCGCTGGCGCACAGCCCCGACCTCGCCGCCTGCTTTCTGAAACTGCACCGCGCCTTCATGGCGACGAATGACCAGCTGATGAGCGTGGCCAGCTCCGGCGAGACCGGGCAGCGCGTCCTGCCGCAGACCTCCGAGGCCGTGGTGCACAACTTTTTCCGCAGCAACCGCAACCACTTCGAGGCCCTGGAACAGGCCGCCGAAGGGTTCTGGTTCGGCGAGAACGTCGCGCCCGACGACATCTACCCCGCGCTGAAACTGCGCCTTCGGCACCGGCTGGACCTGCGGGTGCGGCTGGTGCCGGTGGCCGAGATGCCGACCTCGCTCAGGGAATATGACGACGAGCGCCGCGAGGTCCGCCTGTCCGAGGCACTGGACCATCCCAACCGGGTGTTCCAGCTGGTCCATGTCGCGGCGCTGGTGGAACAGAAGGACTTGCTGGACGACATCCTGGGCCGCAGCGGCCTGACCGATGCCAAGGGGCGCGCCCGCTGCCGGGTCGAGCTGGCCAACTATTTTGCCGCCGCCGTTCTGATGCCCTATGACCGCTTTCTCGCCGAGGCGCTGGAGAGCAAGTACGACTTCGACCACCTGGCCACGCGGTTCGGCGTCAGCTTCGAACAGGCCTGCCACCGCGCCACCACGCTGCAACGCAGCGGAGCGCGCGGCGTACCGTTCTTCTTCCTGCGGATCGACAAGGCCGGAAACGTCACCAAGCGATTCAACTCGACCGATTTTCACCTGGCCGAATACGGCGGTGCCTGCCCCCGGCTGGAAGTGCACACCTGTTTCCGGACACCGGGCCTGATTCTGCCGCAGGTGGCCGAGATGCCCGACCGATCACAGTTCTTCGTCTTTGCCCGCACGGTGGACCGGCCCAGCTTTGCCCGCCACAGGCAGGACGTGCGGCTGGCGGTGGCGATGGGCTGCGCGATGGAACACGTCGGCAGCATCGGCTACGCCGAGGACCTGAACGTCCGGCGCCCCCATGCGGCCGAGATCGGCATCAACTGCCGGGTCTGCCCCCGCGCCAACTGCGATCAGCGCGCGCACCAGGCGGTGGTCCTTTCCGAACCGGTGGACGAGAACCGGCGCGGCGCGACGCGCTACGCCGTTTGAGCCCGCGTTAACAAGACCTTGCCGCCTTGTACAAAATGCCGGATTCCCCGTACGTTTTGTACAAAACGTACAGGGTTTCCCATCACGCCCAGTCCAGCACCACCTTACCGGACTTGCCCGATTTCATCGCCGCAAAGCCCTCTTCGAAACTGTCGACAGGGAACCGATGCGTGATGACCCGGCTGACATCCAGGCCGTTTTCCAGCATGGCGATCATCTTGTACCAGGTTTCGAAGATCTCCCGCCCATAGACCCCCTTGATCGTGATCGCCTTGAAGACGATGCGCGACCAGTCGACCGGCGACTTGCCCGGCGGAATGCCCAACAGCGCGACGCGCCCGCCCATCACCAGCGTCTCGACCATCTGGTCCAGCGCCTGCTGGTTTCCGGACATCTCAAGACCCACGTCGAAGCCCTCTTTCATCTTTAGCCGCGCCTCGACATCCTTCAGGTCTTCCTCCGCAACATTCACCGGCACCACGTCCGCCACCTGCGCCGCCAGCGCCAACCGGTCAGGGTTCACATCCGTGATCACGACGTGCCGGGCGCCGACATGCCGCGCGACGGCCGCGGCCATGATGCCGATGGGCCCCGCGCCGGTGATCAACACGTCCTCTCCGACGAGATCGAAACTCAGCGCCGTGTGCACCGCATTGCCCAGCGGATCGAGGATCGCCCCGATCTCGTCCGGGATACTGTCCGGCAACGGCACCACGTTGAAGGCCGGCAGGCGCAGGTATTGGGCAAAGGCCCCCTGCTCGTTCACGCCGATACCCCGCGTTTCGGGGTCGAGATGGAACTTGCCGGCCCGTGACTGGCGCGAGTGCTTGCCGATCAAATGCCCCTCGCCGCTGCAGCGCTGACCGATGGTCAGGTCATCCACGTTGCGGCCGATCTCGACGATCTCGCCGGCGAATTCATGCCCCGTCACCAAGGGAACCGGCACGGTCTTTTGCGCCCAGTCGTCCCAGTTCCAGATATGGATATCCGTCCCGCAAATGCCCGTCGCCTTGATCTTGATGAGCACGTCATCCGGTCCGATCTCGGGAACCGGCACGCGCTCCATCCACAGGCCTTCCTCGGGTCTTGCTTTCACAAGCGCTTTCATCTGGTTGCTTTTCATCGGATCACTCCCAACTCTCGGCCCACCTCGGCAAAGGCTGCCAGCGCCTTGTCCAGATGCTCGCGCGTCAAGTCGGCGCTCATCTGCGTGCGGATGCGCGCCTGTCCCTTGGGCACCACCGGAAAGAAGAAACCCGAGACATAGACACCCCGCTCGAACAGCCGCGATGCCATTTCCTGCGCCAGTTTCGCCTCGCCCAGCATGACCGGGATGATCGGATGCTCACCCGGCAGCAGGTCGAACCCCAGATCCGTCAGGCCCGCGCGCCAGTAGGCGGCATTGTCGAAAAGTCGCGCCCGCAGATCGTCGCCTTCCTCGACCAGTCGGATGGCCTCGATCCCCGCGGCCACGACCGCCGGCGGCAGCGCGTTGGAAAACAGGTAGGGCCGCGCGCGTTGACGCAACAGGTCGATCACTGGCTGCGGCCCGGCGATGTAGCCGCCAATGGCGCCTCCCAGCGCCTTGCCCAGCGTGCCGGTCAGGATATCGACATCGACCCCGCAATGCGCCGGCGTCCCCTGCCCCTGCGGCCCCATGAAGCCGGTCGCGTGGCAGTCGTCCACCATGACCAGCGCATCGTATTGGTCTGCCAGCGCCGTGATCTCTGGCAGCTTGGCAAGGTAGCCATCCATCGAAAAAACACCATCGGTGGCGATCATGATGAACCGCGCACCATCCGCGCGCGCCTGTTTCAACTGCGCCTCCAGGTCCGCCATGTCGGAATTGGCATAGCGATAGCGCCGCGCCTTGCACAGGCGGATGCCGTCGATGATCGAGGCATGGTTAAGCGCGTCCGAGATAACGGCATCCTCCGGCCCCAACAGCGGCTCGAAAAGCCCGCCATTGGCATCGAAACAGGCCGCGAAGAGGATCGAGTCATCCTTGCCCAGAAATTTCGCCAGCCGGGTCTCCAACTCTCGGTGCAGGTCCTGAGTGCCACAGATGAACCGGACGGAGGCCATGCCGTAGCCCTTCGGCTCCATCGCCGCCTTGGCCGCAGCGATCAGGTCGGGATGATCGGCCAGGCCAAGGTAGTTGTTGGCACAAAGGCAGATCTTCGTCTCGCCATCGACCATGATCTCACCGCCCTGCGGCGAACTGATGAGGCGCTCGCGCTTCATCATGCCGTCGGCCTCGATCTGGCTCAGGGTCTCGGTCAGATGGGTCAGGAATCGGTGTGTCATGTCAGCCTCCATTGCGGAAACGCTAACATGACGGACGAGATTCCGAAATAGGGGATTTTCGGGATTACGGAAAATTATCCGCTATACTGGCAAATCACGCATCCTGCACCACCAGGAAGGCGCGCGCCGGGACAGAGGCCGCGATACGGTGTGCCACGTCGGCGGCATAGCGCGCGGTATCCCCGGGGCCGAGCCGATCGCTGCCCGCACCGCTTGTCACCTCGACTTCGCCTTCGATCACGCTGAGATGCTCGCGCGCGCCGCGCGTGTGCGGCAGGCTGTCCAGCACCCCGCCAGCGGCAAAGCGCAACTCGTAGACTTCGTGCCGGCCGGCCTCTTCGGGTGGCGACAGGATGCGGATGGTGCAGCCCGCACCCCGGTTCTCGATCGTGGGCACGTCCCCCGCGCGCAGCACCTCGATCTGGCGCGCCGGCGCCTCTTCCAGCAAACCGGCGAAATCGACCTGCAGCGCGCGGGTCAGGTTCCAGAGCGTGGCGATGGTGGGCGAGGATTCACCCCGTTCGATCTGGCTGACCATGCTGCGGGACACGCCCGACAGCTTGGCCACGGCATCCAGAGACAGCCCCTGCGCCCGGCGCGCCTCGCGCAGACGAGAGGGAAGTTTGGCCAAGATGGCGTCAGCGTTTTCCGTCATACCGGAGAAATACCGGCACGCTGCCCGCGGGGCAAGCCCGCTTTCCTCTGGTATCACTCCATGTCAGCATCGCGCCGGACCAGAGGGGAACACGATGACCGACAACCATGTTTCGACCCATGACGCCGCGCCGGACGCGCGCAACGATGACATTCTGATCTATGTCGACGGCGAGATCGTCCACCGGGACGAGGCGCGGGTGTCCGTCTATGACAGCGGGTTCCTGCTGGGGGACGGGATCTGGGAAGGCCTGCGGCTGTATGATGGCAGGATCCCCTTCCTGGACGACCACCTGGATCGGCTCTTCGAAGCCGCGCTCTACCTCGAACTGGAGATCGGCAAGACGCGCGAGGAACTGACGCGGGCCATATGGGACACGCTGTCGGCGAACGGGATGACGACGGATGTTCACATCCGCCTGATGGTGACACGCGGGCGCAAGCGCAAGCCGTTCCAGCACCCGCATCTCAGCGTCTACGGCCCCACCATTGTCATCATCGCGGAGCATTCGAAACCCGATGACAGCGTGATCGACCGGGGCATTTCCCTGTTCACCGTACCGCATCATCGCGGGCTGCCGTTGACGCAGGATGCCAAGCTGAACTCGCATTCCAAGCTGAACTGCATCATCGCGCTGAACCATGCTGTTCGGGCCGGCGCCGACGAGGCGCTGATGCTGGACCCTTTCGGTTTCGTGAACACGACCAATGCCTGCAACTTCTTCATCGTGCGCAAGGGCGAGGTCTGGACCTCGACCGGGGACTACTGCATGAACGGAATCACGCGGCAAAAGGTGATCGACATTTGCCGCCAGAACGGCATCCCGGTCCATGAACGCAACTATTCTCTGGTCGACACCTACGGCGCCGACGAGGCCTTTCTGACGGGCACCTTCGGCGCGCAGACACCGGTCTTCGAGATCGACGGGCGCGTGATAGGCGGCGGCAAGGCGGGGCCGGTGTTCCACCGCATCCGCGCACTCTACAAGGAAATGATCCGGCGCGGCGACTGAACACCGGGCAACGTGCATATCTGATCGGGCGGACATGACAGATCGCGGAACATGGCCGCGGCGCGTTGAATCCTGTCGCGAATTCAGAGGTGAGACGCCCCGACGTCTGGCGTCGGCTGGACGTGCTCACCTTGGCCTCAGACATTCTGTATACATAATTCAGGAATGACGCACTCAATTCGCACATAAAGACACCCCATTGACAGAATCTGTATACAGAATACCCTCTCGGAAAGATTGGGGGAGGAGACCCATGAATCGCCAGGAACGCAGCGCGCAGTTCGCACGCGCCCTGATCGAGTTGCGCTCGCTCGTGCTGAACGGCGTCTATGCCAGGGGCGAGCGCCTGGCCGAAACCGCGCTTTCGGACCGCTTGGGCCTGTCCCGAACGCCCTTGCGACAGGCGATGGATCGGCTGGTGGACGAAGGCCTTCTGGAACGGATCGAAACCGGTGGCTGCCGCGTGGCGAAGTTCACCTGTGCCGATATCCACGACGCGATCGAGCTGCGCGGCGTCCTTGAAGGCACAGCCGCCCGTCTTGCCGCGGAACGCGGCGCGGTTCCCGAACTGGCCGAACGCATGAACGAAGTCCTGGCGCAACTGGACGAAGCCGTCGCAGCCCCACTTGATTTCAAGGCCTATGTCACCTTGAACGGCGAATTCCACGACCTGCTGGCCAACCTCGCGGGCAGCGCAATCGTGGCGCGCGAGGTCGCGCGCGCCGGACGGTTGCCGGCTGCCTCACCCTCCGCCTTCATGCAGGGGCAGGAACTGATCCCCGATTTCCGCGAAAGCCTGACCCATGCACAACGACAGCACCGCGCCATCTATGAGGCGATCATGGACCGCCAGGGCAGCCGCGCCGAGGCGCTGGCCCGCGAACACGCGCGTCTGGCCCGCACCAACCTTGACTACGTGACAAGAGAAGAGCCGGCCCTTGCCGAAAAGGTGCCCGGCCTGTCGCTGATCGCGGAATGATCCGACTGACACAGGGAGAGAGGAACCAAGCATGCCCAGTCTGAACGACGCGATGAAGACGTGGAACACTCCGGTCGAGATGCTGCGCAACAGCCAGGCCGGGATGTATGTCTACCCCGTGGTGACGCCGGAATTCCAGAACTGGCGCAATGAACAGGCCGCCTGGCGCGAAAGCGCGGTGCTGTTCGACCAGAGCCACCACATGGACGAGGTCATCGTCGAAGGCCCGCAGGCGACGGAGTTCCTGTCGCATCACGGCATCAACTCCTTCGCCAATTTCGACCTGAACCGGGCCAAGCACTTTGTCCCGGTCACCCCCAACGGCCATGTCATCGGCGACCACATCATTTTCCGCGAGCGCGAAGACAAGTATATCCTCGTCGGCCGGGCGCCGACTTCGAACTGGCTGATGTTCGCCGCGGCCTGGGGCAAGTGGAACGTGCGCCTTCGCCACGACCCCCGGTCGCCATCGCGCCCCGAGGGCGAGCGCGTGCTGCGCGAGCACTACCGCTATCAGATCCAGGGGCCCGAGGCCTACAAGATCTTCGAGAAGATGAATGGCGGACCGATCCCCGACATCAAGTTCTTTCACGTCGACTGGATCAACATCGGCTCCAAGAAGGTGCAGGCACTGCGCCACGGCATGTCCGGCGCGCCGGGGCTGGAGGTCTGGGGCCCCTACAAGGACAAGGACTACATCCACTCGGTGATCCTGGAGTCCGCGACAGAGGCCGGCGTGGACATCGTGCAATGCGGCAGCCGCGCCTATTCGACCAACACGCTGGAATCCGGTTGGATCCCCTCTCCCCTGCCCGGCATCTACACGGGCGACGGGATGCTGGCGGATTACCGCGACTGGCTGGGCGCCGACATGTACGAGGCGGCGGGCGCCATCGGCGGCAGCTTTGTCAGCGAAAACATCGAGGACTATTACGTCAACCCGTTCGAACTGGGCTATGATTTCTACATCGGCTGGAAGAAGGACGATTTCATCGGCAAGGCGGCACTGGAAAAGATCAAGGCCGAAGGCGCCCACCGCAAGAAGGTGACCTTTGAATGGAACCGCGAGGATGTGCTGAAAGTCATCGCCAGCGGTTTCGAGGAGGGCACACCCTACAAATGGATCGACTTTCCGCAGCCCAACTATGCCTCGTCCAGCGCCGACATGGTGATGCAGGGCGACCAGATGGTCGGCATGTCGATGTTCAACGGCTATAGCTGGAACGAACGCTGCATGCTGTCGCTGGGGGTGGTGCACAAAGACGTGCAGGTGGGCGACGTGCTGACCCTGCGCTGGGGCGAGCCGGACGATACCGCCAAGACATCGACCGAAAAGCACAAGCAGGCCGAGATCCGGGTGCGCGTCTCGCCCACGCCCTATGCCAAGGAAGCCCGCGAGAACTATGCCGACAGCTGGCGGACGAAGGCGGCGGAATAGCAAGAATTCATGCGTCTTCGGGCGGAATGAATATGTGTCCCGGGCAAGGTCATGCGCTACTCTGCCCGGGGGTGGACCGTGCCGGGGAGGGCCGGCCATGCCAACCGGGAGGATAATCAAATGAAAATGACCCATCTGTTCGCGGGCGCCGCACTTGCCGTCGCCTCTGCCATGAGCGTGCAGGCCCAGGAGCTGAAATTCGCCAATTTCACCCCACCGTTCCACACCATCAACGCCAGCGTGATCGAAAGGCTGAATGCCGATTTGTCGGCGGCCACCGATGGCGCGGTCAGCGTGCGCGGCTATCACGGCGGCGAGTTGGGCGCCGGCCCGGTCGAACAATATGTCCGCGCCGTGCAGGGTGTCGCGGACATGGTCTGGGGCCTTCCGGGCTATACCTCGTCGCAGTTCGGCAAGACCATGATTGTCGAACTGCCCAACGCCATCCCGCTGGACCAGCCGGGCTATGAGGCGCTCTGGGCCGCCTTCGACGAGATCAAGGGAGAGTTCCCGGCTACAAAGCCGATCGCGCTCTGGACCTCGGAGCCGAATATTTTCATCATGAAGGACGTGCAGATCCGCACACCTGCGGACCTCGAAGGGTTGAAGGTGCGCGTCGCCGGCGCCACTGCCGCCGAAGTGGCCGAGGCCCTTGGCGCGACACCGGTACAGATGCCGATCAACCAGGTCTATAACGCCCTGCAGACCGGCCTGATCGACGGCGTGATCACCGGGGCATCGACGCTGTCGGACTTCAAGCTGGACGAAGTCGCCAACAGCTATACCGTGGGCGCCAACCTTGGCCGCCTCGCGTTCTACACGGTGATGGGCCAGTCGTCCTATGATAAGTTGTCCGCGGAGGCCAAGGCCGCCGTCGATGCCGTCGCCGGAATGGAGGTTTCCAAGTCCGCCGAGATGGCATGGAACGCGACGGCGGATGCCGCGCTGGAGACGGCCCGCGCCGACAATACCAACGTGGTGATCGATCTCAGCCCGGAAGAGGCCCAGGCCTTTGCCGATGCCGTCGCCGACGTGGTGAACGGTTACGTCAGCGAAGTCAGCGGAGAGGCCGCGCTTGCCAAGATGCGGGGCGAGTGAGTGCTGAACGCGCTCAGGAAAACCGCGGACGGGCTGATCCGCCTGTCCGCGGGGATCGGCGCCCTGGCCCTGATCGCGGAGGTCGGCGTGATCCTGGTGGACGTGATCGGGCGGGCCTTCGGTCATCCGATGTTCGGCAGCCAGGACCTGATCACCATGATCATGGTCATGCTGGTCTTTGGCGGCATGGCGCTCTGTGACCGGAACGGCGGACATATCGCCGTCGACCTGTTCCAGAAGACCTATCCGCCGTTGATGAACCGGATCATCGACATCTTCTCTGCGCTCTTGGGCGCCGCAATCTTTGCCTTCATCGCCTGGGCGGTCTGGGAAAGCGCCAAGCTGAGCCAGATGCTGAACCTGTCGACCAACCTCCTGCGGCTGCCCAAGGCCTGGTTTCAGTGGGGGCTGTGCGGGTTTGCTGCCCTGACCTCTCTGGGCATGTGTCTACGGGCGGTGGAACTGTCCCTGTCCCGACGCGACGTGCGCGGGGAATGGAGCAAGACCACATGACCATCGGCGCCATCGGCCTTTTGGGGATCGCGGTCCTGCTGATCCTGCTGATCCTGCGTATTCCCGTGGCCTTTGCCATGTTCCTGGTGGGCTTTTTGGGGATCTGGCACCTGAACGGCTGGAACGCGGCAATGGGGCTCTTGGCCTCCGAGACCTTTACGCTGGCCTCGAACCCGGAACTGGTCATCATCCCCCTGTTCATCCTGATGGGCAACGTGGCCACGGTCACCGGGATGAGCCGGCAGCTCTACGATGCCGCCTATGCGGTGATCGGCCAAGTCCGCGGCGGGCTGGCCTCGGCAACGGTGATCGGCTGCGGCGGTTTCGCGGCCTTGTCGGGATCGTCCGTCGCCTCCGCCCTGACGATGGGCAAGGTCAGCCTGCGAGAGATGGACCGTTTCGACTATGATCCGCGCCTGTCGACAGGTGTGGTCGCCGCCGGCGGCACTCTGGGCATCCTGATCCCGCCCTCCACCGGCTTTGTCATCTATGCGATCCTGACCGAACAGAGCATCGGTCGCCTATTCCTGGCAGGCGTCCTGCCCGGGCTGCTGCTGTTGAGCGCCTTCATCCTGACCATCACCATCATGTGCTGGCTCCGCCCCGCCCTCGGCCCCGCCGGACCGCAAACCACGATCGACGAGAAAAGCCGCAAGCTGCTGGGCGCACTGCCCATCCTCGTGGTGATCCTGCTGACAATCGGCGGCATCTACGCCGGGCTTTTTTCTCCGACGGAGGCGGCCGGCGTGGGGGCCGGGCTGGTGATACTCTACGGGGGTGTCACCAGAACCCTCTCGATCCGCGCCTTCTGGGAGGCCGCCAAGGACAGCATCGTGACCACGGCGACGGTCATGCTGATCCTGATCGCAGCGCATATGATCAACCCTTTCCTGGCCCTCAGCCATATTCCCACGGTAGTCGGAGAGTTCCTGGCGGGACTGGAGGCAGGAGCAATCGGCACCCTCGTGGTGATCCTTTTCGTCTACCTCGTCCTGGGCTGCTTTCTCGAAGGTTTTGCGATGCTGGTGTTGACCCTGCCGATCTTCTTTCCGGTCATCGTCGACCTGGGGATCGATCCGATCTGGTTTGGCGTTCTTGTTGTCCTGACGCTGGAAATTGGATTGATCTCGCCACCGGTGGGCATCAACGTCTTTATCGTCAAGTCCGTGGCGCCCAGTGTGGAACTGGGGACCATCTTTCGCGGTGTCCTGCCCTTCTGGCTGGCGATGATCGGAACGCTGGCGGTCCTGATCGCCTTCCCGCAGATCTCTTTGATCCTGCCCGACACGATGTTCAACTGACATGACAACAGGACGAACGATCCCACGCAACCTGCGGCACCTGCGCCTTTTGCCTGCGATAGCAGATCACCGTTCGCTGACCGGTGCGGCGCAGGTCAGCGGCCTGTCACAGACCGCCGTCACCCATGCCCTGCACAAGCTCGAAACGGCTGTGGGCAGCGCCCTGTTCGACCGCAACAGCGCCGGGGCATTTCCGACGAATCGTGGTCTGGTGCTGCTGGCACGGGTTCGGCGCGCGCTCGACCGGCTGGACCCTGCCCTCGAATCCCTGGCGCCCGGCCTGTCGCGCGTGGCGACACATTCACAGCTCACCGCTCTGATCACCACAGCGCAGACCGGCAATGTCTCACTGGCCGCACGGCAACTGGGCCTGGCGCAACCGACGGTCCATCGCGCCGTGACGGATTTGGAACGGGCCGCTGATCGTTCATTGTTCGATCGCGCACGTAACGGATTGGTCCCGCACCGGGCCTGCCTGTCGCTTTGCAGGGCCGCACGACTCGCCTTTGCCGAACTGGACCAGGCCGAGGCGGATCTTGCAGAGTTCGACGGGCGAGAGGGCGGGCGCGTGGTTCTGGGCGCCCTGCCCCTGTCGCGATCCGACCTGTTGCCCGCCGCCCTGGTGGCCTTCCGGCAGGAACGTCCCGAAACGCCCGTCATCGTGCATGACAGTCGCTACGAGGATCTTTTGGCCGGGCTCGTTGCCGGCGAGGTCGATGCCATCATCGGAGCGCTACGCAGCCCTGCCCCCGCGGCGGAGGTCGAGCAACGGCCGCTCTTTGAAGACCGGTTGTGTTTCGTATCCGGACCGGAGCATCCCCTGGCCGGCGAGACGTCTTTGACCATCGAAAACCTTGCTCGATGGCCTTGGATCGTCCCCCGCGAGGGAGCGCCCGCACGACTTCAGTTCCAGGAGTTCTTTGCCAAACACGGTCTGCGGCCTCCCGAAAACGTCATCGAAAGTGGTTCGGTCCTGCTGATGCGCGAGACCTTGCGGCAAAGCGACATGCTCGGCTGCATTTCAGGCTGGCAGGCCGCAGCCGAGGTCCGGCACCGCCTGATGACGCCACTTCCGGTTCAACCGGATGTTCCTGCACGCAAGATCGGTGTCACGCTGCGCCGTGACTGGATGCCCACAACGGCGCAACGCCGCATGCTGGATCTGCTGACCGAGGCCGCGCGGAACCTGTGATCCGACATAGAAAAAACCCCGCCGGCAAAGCCGAACGGGGTTCCTGTTTCTTACATCGCATAGAGAGGTGTGGTTTTTACTAGGTTTGGCGGCGACCTACTCTCCCACGTCTTGAGACGCAGTACCATTGGCGC
>NZ_JASHJL010000048.1 GCF_030733205.1 Mameliella sp. MMSF_3455 | reverse complement strand
AACCAACCCGATCAGCAGGTGCAACGAGTAGCTTAAATTACGCCAGTTCCTATCCAAAAGATGGGGAGTAGCTCAATGTTGTCGAGGACGATCTTCGGTTCAAAGCACAACTCGGTATCGGAGATGACGTCTATGCCACGGTGCGGCTGAAGAAAGCAGTCTTCGAGGCCTGGGATGTTGCTGGAGTTGCGGCTACAGGAGCTCAAGTCGCTAGTTCGGCTTTCGTCGCGCAGAAGTTTTTTGCTGCTCCGAGTTTGCTGGCTTCCATCGGCATCGGAACCGCAGCCACACCTATCGGATGGGTTGTCGCTGCGAGTGTTATCTCGGGTGGAGCGTGGGTGGGCATCACAAGATATCTCAAGTCCGACGGCGGCAAGACCAAGGTCATACCCGAGTTCATCAACACGCCTATCGATGTTCTGGGGCTCGGGCTCTTCGACCTGATGGCACCGCTGGCACTGAAGATTGCCGCAGTGGACGGCCATGTCCACGAACAAGAACTCAGGGCGATCAAGGACTACTTCGTCCGGCAGTGGGGATACTCGGAACAGTTCGTGGACGCAGGACTTGAGTTCGTCAGCCAGAAACGCGACGACTACGAGATCAGGGCGACCGCCGCCACTCTCTCAGCATTCGCGCGGGACAATCCGGACTGCAAAGCCGATGTGATGCTGGGCGACATACTCGCTTTCCTGCGGGAGGTGATGGAGGCCGATGGACGGATAGACGAGCGTGAGGAAATGGCAATCGAGCGCGTCGAGACGGTGTTTTCTGAAGAGATGCGTTTTTCGGTGTCCAGAAATGTTGCGCCTATCGCAGAGGCAACGGGTCGGTTGGTAGGCCGCGTCAGTTCCGGTATCGGTTCAGCTCTTCGAAGTCGGACGGTCCAACAAGATAAAGGCTCGCAAGGATCAGACTAGGAGCAGACCGTCTGGGGCATCGTTTGGGTCACTGAGGCCGCCCCCCAAGAGCCTGAAGCCCTTGAAGCGCAAGACGTTACGAGCGAAGCGAGTAACTGGCTGGGGTGGTAGGATTCGAACCTACGGTACGCGGTACCAAAAACCGTTGCCTTACCACTTGGCTACACCCCAACCGTGGCGCGCTACTTACGATGAGGATTCAGCGGGATCAAGACCAAAATTGCAGGAAATTCACTTACTCGCCACCTTCGTCGGACCTTCCCCCGCGGGGCCTTCTCCGAAGAAGCAGAACTGCGCACGCCCAGCGCGTTTTGAGGCGTAGAGCGCCATGTCTGCCTGTTCCAGCAACTCATCCGGATTGTCGATACCCCCGCCGGCGGTCGCAATGCCGATACTGGCGGAAACCCGGCACTCCCGCCCATCGTAGCTTACTGGTTGCTCGATCCTGTCAATGAGATCGCCGGCAATCTCGCCAAGGCGCTCGGGCTGCATCGAACCGCCGAAAACAATCAGGAACTCGTCTCCACCGACGCGGACCGCGGTATCATCCTTGCGGATCACATCCGTCATGATGCGAGCGACATGCCGCAACACCAGATCGCCGGCCGCATGCCCCAAGGTATCATTGACCTGTTTGAAGAAATCGAGATCGATATGCATCAGGGAAAACGGCCCCCGTCCACGCTTGAAACGCTCCAGCACGGCGTCAAGCGCACGGCGGTTGCGCAGCCCGGTCAGCGTGTCCGTGTAGGCCCTCTCCTCGGCGGCAACCATTGCGCCCTGAAGCCGGGTGTTCAGGTTCCGAGAGGCATCCATCGCAGCGGATTTTGCCTCGACCAGGTACAGCATTTCGACAGCGAGATCCGTGGGCGCAAAGTCCGAGCTCGTCAGAGCATAGTCGCGCACCGCGCTCATCACGTGGATGCCGAAAGACAGGTTGATCACGGCGCCACCCTGCCCATCGGCAACAAGCACGCCGTAGAGTTGTGTACGGACGCCCCCCCGCAGCCGCAGGCGAATCTTGCGGCCTTCGGTCTGCATGAGTTGTTTCATGCAGGTCACGGCGCGCGGGCGAAACACCTCGAACACCTCCAGGAAGAGCGCGCCCTCAAGCGGTTCGGGACTGATCTTGTGCAAGGTCGGACCGGCCTGCCGGATATGGCCCGAAGGCTCCAGCAGCAGGTGCATCGGACAGATCAGATGCAGGATTTCCTCGGGGAGGATGCTCATCCCTCGCCCCCACCACCGCTGCTTGCGGCCAGTTCGAACTCGCGCCCCTCGGCATAGGCGGTCTCGATCACCGTTACCATCAAATACTGTTCGCCCCGACGCCCGCTTTCGGTATCGAGAAGAACCAGCGCGCCGTAGTCGTCGGCCATCGCCCGCAAGACCCCCATCATGACGTATCCGAACCCGGGCAGGCCATCGCCCACCCGCAACTTGAACTGGGTGCTGCCGTTATCCGTCAACTCCAGGTCAGGCAGGACAAGATCGGCGACCACCAGGCGGCTCCGGTCCGGGAGGTCGTCCAGGGAATGCAAGAACTCGATGAAATCGACGCCCCCGAAGCGCAGCAGGCGGCGCAAGCCCTCGCTGTTGGGGTGCGACACGAGGTAGGTACCCACGTCCTCCCAGATCGCCTCGGCAGGCTTATCAAGCACGGTTTCCGCCGCACTGATCAGCGCGCTGTAGGTTTCGGGCGCATAGTTCAGCATCGCCTCGAAGTCGGGCATCTCAAGACCCGCCTTCTCGGCAACGTCGGCCCATATCCCGGGGCCATATGTATCCTCCACAAAGACCTGGAAGGTCCGCAGGATCAACCCATGCATCTTGCCATTCCTCAACGCCTTGGTCGGAGCATGGCGATCAGCGATTAAGAATCCGGAAACAGGTACAATTGCCCGAATTTCCGCAAGGGAACTCTCCACCTCAGGTCCTGGGTCAGAAGTCCGTCGGCGCCCCACCCTCTGCCTTGCGGCGCGCGACAAAGTCCTCCAGTTCCTCGCGGATCGCCTGATCCATCGGCGGCGCCTCGAACTCGTTCAGGATGCGTTTGAACAGCGTGTGCGCGCGTTCGGCCGTCCAGACGGCACCAGTCGCCTCCCAGGCCTCGAAGTTCTTCCAGTCCGACAGGAAAGGTTGGTAGAAAGCGGTTTCGTAGCGCTCTTGCGTGTGGTCAACACCGAAGAAATGGCCGTTGGGTCCCACTTCACGGATCGTCTCGACCGCCAGCGCATCGTCCGAGACATCGCAGATCTCGGGTTCGAGGTAGCGCTGGATCTGCTGCAACACCTCGCAGTCCATGATGAATTTCTCGGGACTGGCGACCAGCCCGCCTTCCAGCCAGCCCGCCGCGTGATAGACCATGTTCGTGCCCGACTGGACCGCGGCCCAGAGAGAGTGTTCCGTTTCCCACATGGCCTGTCCATCCGGCACGTTGGCGGCGCAGACCCCCGAAGACCGCATCGGCAACCCGTAGAAACGCGCCATCTGGCCGGTCATCTGGGTCGCGCGCATGTATTCCGGCGTGCCGAAGGCCGGGGCGCCGGTCTTCATGTCGACGTTCGAGGTGAAGGTCCCGATCACGCAGGGAACACCCGGGTTGATGATCTGCGCCAGCACCACTGCCGCCAGACCCTCGGCCAGGGATTGCGCCACTGCGCCCGCCATCGTCACCGGCGCCATCGCACCGGCCAGCGTGAAGGGGGTCACAACCAGCCCCTGCCCGCGCCGGGCCAAGCGCATCCAGCCGTCCATCATCGGGTAGTCGTGTTTCAGCGGCGAGGTCGAGTTGATGTTGGTATACATCCGCGGAAGCGCCTCGAACTCTTCGTGGCTGATCCCCTGGCTGATGCGCACCATTTCCATCACGTCCTCGACCCGCTCCTGGCCCAGGGAATAGGCGTGCATGACCTTGTCCGTCAGCGTCAGCTTGTCAAAGACCACATCCAGGTGACGCACGCTTGCATGCACGTCCACGGGCTCGACCGGATAGCCGCCCGCGAAATGGATACAGTTGAAATACTGCGTCAACTTCAGCAGGTTCGCGCATTGCTGCCGGGTGCCCGAGACCTTCTTTCCGATCTCCAGGTCATAGTAATTCGGCGGAGAAGAAACGTTGCCGAAGAGGATGTGCCCGTCGCCGATGGTCAGTTTGCGGTCCGGATTGCGCGGCATCAGCGTGAACTTCGCCGGGGCCTTGGCGAGCATCTCCATGACCATGTCACGTCCGATGCGGACGTTCTCGCCCTGGACGGTGCAGCCCGCGGCACGCAGGATCTCGACCGCCTCGGGGTGCAGGAACTCGATCCCGATCTCTTCGAGGATGCGCATTGTCGCATGGTGCAGGCGTTCCACGCCTTCCTCGGTCAGCGGTTCCGTGGGGCGATCGATGTTGAGTGGCAGGCGCCAAGGCATCTGTTCGATTGCCGCGCCGTCGCGGCGACGGTTGCCCGCGCGCCCCCCGGTCCGGCGGCGTTTCTGGGCGGTCAAGGTAGCTTCAACGGCATCCGGCATGGTGGCTCTCCGTGTCTGGTGCCCACCATCACACAGCGCCCGCACCGCGCCTTCCTTCGCAAAACCGACGAAATCGGTCGCTTTCAGGTTCCGTGTGCAGCGAGCCAGTCCGGAAGATACCCGATGTCGGGCAGAACCACGTCCGCCATCGGCGCCAGGGTGTCCGCATCCGCCATCCCGGTCAGCACGCCGGCCGTCCACATGCCTGCCGCCCGACCGGCGGCAAGGTCGTGAAGGCTGTCACCGACCATGATCACACGGTCCGGCGCATGGCCTGTCGCCGAGGCAAAGGCCAGCAAGGGCGCCGGCGACGGCTTGGCGCCGTGGCCGCTGTCGGCCCCGGCGACGAAATCGAACATCCCCTCGATCCCGGCGGTTCGCAGGTGCGCACGCGCCACGGATTCGCTGTCGTTGGTCATCACCCCCAGGCTGAGCCCGCGCGCAGCCAGACCGGCGAGATAGGGCACCAGCGCCACCGCCTCGCTCAACGGGGCGTCAGCCGCTTCGGCGATGATCGTCGATTCAAGCTCTTCGATACTGCGTTCGGGCAGGATGGGCGCGATCAGTTCCGCCACCTCGCGGTTGGTCCCCGCGATCACCGGACTGCCCGGCAGGAAACGGCCCGTTTCCAGATCGAACATCAGGACCCGCGCCAACCCGTGTCGCCTCAGGTCATCTCCGCCGGCCAGATTTACGATCAGACGCGCCGCAAAGGCGTTCCAGGTTTCTGCAAAATCGAAAAGGGTGCCGTCCTTGTCGAAAAGCACCGCCTCGATCGCGGCTAAAGTCATGTCCAGTGCACCGTTTCCCCGCCCGGCAGGGCCATCCGCGCAGCCATAGGATCCTGCGGTCGAAGGCCTTGCGCCTCGCAGAACTCCATCACCCAGGCGTCATCCATCAGGAGGAAATCGAGAACGGACCCTTGGAAGGTGGGGTCCTGCAGCCCCTCCCGGAAATCCTCCTGAGAGGCCCCGGTTGCGCCTAGAAAGACCTGCAACAACTCGTCATTTCCGGCCAGCCAGGCCACAGCCTGCAAGCCGACGGTTTCGGCGGCTTCCCGCGACAGATCCATTTTGATCTCTCTCCGAAAGGGTTTCTTAACCAATAATCATCAAAGCTGAGTGTTAAGAAAAGTGCAAGCGCAGCTAACTGCGGCTAACCTGCATACGCGGGGGTATCGAAAGATGACCGGAAGGATATTGATAGTCGATTCGGTTCCGACGAACCGCATCATCCTGCGTGTCAAATTGTCAGCCGCCTACTACGACGTGATCCAAGCCGACAGCGGCGAGACTGCGCTGGCCCTTCTGCGCAAGCTCTCGCCCGATCTCGTGATTACTGCCACCGAACTCCCCGACATGACCGGGCGTGCGCTCTGCGCCGAAGTCAACAAGTTGCCATCCAGCGTGCGCATCCCCGTGGTGATCCTGCATGGCGCCGATGACCCCGGTGAACGGCTCGCCTCGCTTGCGGCGGGCGCTGACGATGTGCTGACCCGTCCGGTAGATGACCTTGTCATGCTGGCCCGGCTGCGCTCTCTTCTGCGTGCCCGCGACGCAGAGGCCGAACTGCAACTGCGCGACGACACCCAGCGCGCGCTCGGCCTTGCGGAAGAGGGGGCTGCTTTCGTGGCACCGGGCCTTGTGCGCCTGGTCTCGCCGCCAAAACTGCCCGAGACGAAGGTCCTGAGCGAAGGGCTGGCCACCCGCATTTCCGACCGGATCGAGGTCGTCGACCCCGAGGACGCGCTGCGCGAACACGCCCGCGCACCGGATGTCGTGATCGTCACCGAGGCGCCGGGCAGTTCCGGCGAGGCCCTGACGCTCTTGCCGCAACTGCGCGCCAGCCGTCACACCCGCCATTCGGCGCTGATCTACATTGCGCAGCCCAACCAGCAGCGCGAGGCGGCAAGCGCGCTGGACATGGGGGCGAACGACCTGCTCAGTTCGGGCCTCGACCTCGACGAACTGGCCATCCGGCTGAAGAAACAGATCGAACGCAAGCGCACCAACGACCGGCTGCGCGCCAACATGCGCGACGGGCTACGCGCAGCGGTCTGCGACCCTCTCACGGGGTTGTACAACCGACGTTACGCAGTGCCGCATCTGTCGCGTCTGGCAGACCGCGCGGCGGCTCAGAAACGCCCCTATGCCCTTCTGCTGGCGGATCTCGATTTCTTCAAGCAGGTCAACGACAACCACGGCCACGGCGCCGGAGACGCGGTTCTTGTCACCCTGGCGCAGCGTCTCAAGGACAATCTGCGCGCCGCCGACCTGATCGCGCGTTGGGGAGGCGAGGAATTCCTGGTCGCCATGCCAGACGCCGGCCGAACCGCGGCCAAGCGCACGGCGGAACGGCTTTGCCGGATCATGTCGCGCCAGCCAGTGACCCTGCCCGACGGCAGGCAGCTGACCGTGACGCTGTCGATCGGGGTCGCGATCGGTCGCCCCGGCCATGACACCAGCCCGCTGGAACTGATCGAACGCGCGGACGAGGCGCTTTACGCGGCCAAGGACAAGGGACGCAACACGGTGGTCATGGCCGACACGGTACGTCCATTACCCACGGTTGGGTCCACGTCACTGGCCAAATCCCTACCTGTCAGCAACGACAAAGAAGCCGAGGCGCGGCGCGCCGGGCTGACTTGACGAAAATCCGCCGCGCTCAGTCGCGCGGCGGTTTCGGCGACTGGCGTCCGTCCTTGTCGCCATCCCGCCGGTTTCCGCGGCTGCGCATCCGCTCCAGTTCGGATTCCAACCTGTCGGCATAGGCGCGACGCTCTTCCGGGCTCATCTCGGCCAGGAACTTCAACAGGACCTCCTGACCGCGCGCCCGCACTTCGACGCCGCGGGCGGCCTGATCCGCCAGCAACGCTGCAAGAGCGGCCTGGTCGAACGGGTCCTGCCGCAGCAGGTCAAGACCGCGCTGGTAATCCGCCAGATAGCCCGCCCGCATGGTACCGGCATCCTTGCGCATCGCCCGCCACAGCCCGCGGCGCAATTCGCGCCGCTGGTCCTCGTCGAAGGCACGCGTGTAGGGCAGCACCGGATCGCTTCGGTCGCCACGCGGCGCAGGCGGCCCGTTGAGGAAGAATCCCACCGCCGCGCCAACCACCAGCAGGTTGAGCGCCAGCGACATGAACAGCAGAATGCGCAGCCAGCGTCCGGGCCGAGCCGTGTTTTTCTTTTCCGACGCCATTGCCTACCCTTCCATCAACGCAAGGTCGAAACCGCTCAGAGGATCGACACCGAGCGTTCCCAGCCCGGCGGCATCGCCGCCCCAGAAAACCGACAGACTATCCTGCGAGCTGACCCCGATCAGGATCCCCGCCGCGCAGGCAGTCGCCAGCCCGGTCACCCCGATCCAGCCGCCGAGCGCCTCGCGCAATTGCGCCAACCGTTCCGGCCTGCGCGGCAGGACAACCGGCGCCGGGGACGACACGCGCGGCTGCTCGGCCAGCGCCTGTGCCTCGATCCGGGCCAGGAAATCGCCGCCCGGTTGCGGCGTCTCGGCGCGGGCGGCGGCAAAAAACAGCCCCAGCGCATCGTCCTCCTGCCTGCCTTTGGGCAGCACAGGATCGTCCCGGTTGTCCTTGCGCTCAGTCATCGTCTTCATATCCCAGTTCTGCGCGGCGCCCGATCAGCGCCGCCTCCAATGCCCGCTTGCCCCGCGCCACCAGACTCTCGACCGCGCGCGGCCCGATGTCCATGATCTCGGCGATCTCGGGGTTGGGCAGCCCCTCGATATGACGCAGGATCACCGCCTGGCGCTGCCGGTCGGGCAAGGCATCCAGCGCCCCCTGCAGAGCCTCGGCGCGGGCCTGCTGCTGCAGTCCCGCCGCCGCCGAGGGCGTCTCGTCCACCGGCTCGGGTACCGAGTCGATGTCCGTCCCCCCACGCCGCCGCCGGATGCGATCGATGCAGAGGTTCGCCGTCACCCGGTACAGCCAGGTCGAGACCTTGGCCTCGCCCATGCGCCACCCCGGCGCCGCACGCCAGAGCCGCAACAGCGCTTCCTGCGAAACGTCCTCTGCCTCGGCCCGGTCGCCGCCCAGCATCCGCATGGCATGTGCGAAGACGCGCGGCGCAAGGCGCTGGGTCAGAACCCGCGCCGCACTGGCGTTGCCGGCAGCGTAATCCGCCAGCAGGTCTTCGTCGGCTGCCGTACTCATGGCTTCGAAAGGCATATCCCGTCCATCGTTCCGCGCTATCCCGGCAGCTCGCCGTGTGCAACGGTCCGGGCGGCGGCCTGCGCCGCCCGGTCTCTTCAATCAGCTGTCGTCCGACATGTTGGGGCCACCAAAGAACGGAAAGCCCATGCCGCCGTGATGGCCATGCCCGCCACGCTGACCGTGTTCGCGGTCCTTGTGCCCAAAGCGGGCCTTGCCGCCGCGATGGAAGGCACCACGCGCCTTTTCGATCTCTTCCAGGGTCAGCGCGCCATCATCGTCAGCATCCAGCCGGTCGAACATGTCCTGGGGCGCGCGCCGGTCCGGACCTGCAGCCAGTTCATCGGCACTCAGCAGCCCATCGCCGTCCTGGTCCAGCCGCTCGATCATCTGCTGCATTCGCGCAACGCGGCGGGCATCGCGGGCTGCCGCGATTTCTTCGCGCGACAGCTTGCCGTCACCGTCGGTGTCCGCGGCCTCGAACCGTGCGGTCTTGAAGGCCTCGATCTCTTCCTTGGTCACCTTGCCGTCGCCATCGGTGTCGATCTCGGCAAACATTTCCTGCATGACGGCGCCACGCGGCCCGTGGTCGCCAAATTCCATGCCCTTGGCCGAGGCCAGACCCGCGGTGCCCATCACCACGACCATCGCGCCAGTGATCCAGAGTGCAGTCGTTTTCATTTCCTTGTCCTTCCAGAGTTTGTCTCGGGTGTACAAGCCGCCCGCTCTCCGGGCGTCTCTGCAGGCTATCACGGCCCAGCCCGGCAATTCCGTCGCAAGAAATTTCGGCTTTGCCTTCACGCTGCCGTGATCTGTGACATCCGGACGCAATGACGTTTTGCACCCTTCCGCAGCATCGTCCGCGCCCCCATCCTGCATCACGGTAACGCGTATAACTGAGATGGACGACATGCCGGACACTCCGGAAAAAGACAGCCTGTGGCCGACGCTTTGGCGGGGCTGGAGGCGACGCTGCCCCAATTGCGGGAATGGCCCGTTGTTGTCGGGATACCTGACCGTGCGAGATCACTGCCCGGTCTGTCGCCAAGAACTGCACCATCACCGGGCGGACGATGGCCCGGCCTACCTGACGATCCTGATCGTCGGGCACCTGATGGCGCCCCTTCTGCACGTGGTCTTTACCACCTGGCGCCCGGAACCACTGGTCCTGTTCACGATCTTTGGCGTTGGCTGCGTCGCGCTCTCGCTCTATCTTCTGCCCCGATTGAAAGGGGTGATCGTGGCCTTCCAGTGGGCACGCGGCATGCATGGTTTTGCGCCCCCAAGCTGAGGGACGCAGATGACCGAGACGACGACCAAGCCCATCGACAAGACCGCGATCCGCGATGCCGCCACGGTGGTTGTCCTGCGCGACAGGGCCACGCGCCCGCGCGTCCTGATGGGACAGCGCGGCGCCAAGGCCGCCTTCATGCCCAACAAGTTCGTCTTTCCCGGTGGCGCGGTCGATGCGCAGGACGCGCAGATACCGCTGGCCCGCGCCCTGCCGCCGCTCTGCGCCGCGCGGCTGAGCGAAGATTCCTCGCCGGAGATGGCCCGCGCGCTGGCCGTCGCCGCCGTGCGCGAACTGTGGGAGGAAACCGGGCAAATCCTGGGCGTTCCCGCCCCCTGGCCCGAATCGATCCCCGAAGACTGGTTGAAGTTCGCCGGCACTGGGCACCGCCCCTCGGCCGAACCGCTGCAGTTCATTTTTCGCGCCATCACCCCGCCGGGACGTCCGCGCCGCTTCGATGCGCGGTTCTTCCTGCTCGACGCGGATGAACTCGCCTCGGACCCGGATGATTTCGACGCCGCCACGGACGAACTTTCCCACCTGCAATGGATCGCCGTGGACGAGATCCGCGATTACGACATGCCCTTCATCACCGAGGTCGTTCTGGCAGAAGTGGCGGCGCGCGCGACGGACGCCACCCCGCCCGCCTCCGTCCCCTTCTTCCGCAACGACGATGAAGAAAGCCTGTTCCTGCGCCTACACGGCACGCCGATGCGCGATTGACGCGCGACCACTGGCCCTTGACCACCGCGCATCGTATGTCTTGCCCATGTTGAACACGCTTTCTCACGGCACGCCCGACGGTATCCCCCTTGTCATCGTTCACGGGCTATACGGCTCGGGGCGTAACTGGGGAGTGATCGCCAAGCGCCTGTCCGACCGCTGGCACATTTTGACCCCGGACATGCGCAATCACGGCGACAGCCCCCGGACTGAAACCCACAGCTACCCCGACCTCGCGGGGGACTTGGCAGAACTGATCGACGCCCACGGCGGACGCGCGCATGTGGTCGGGCATTCAATGGGCGGCAAGGCAGCAATGGTCCTGGCCTTGCAACACCCCGAGAAGCTGGCCTCTCTTCTTGTCGCGGACATCGCGCCCGTTGCCTATACCCACAGCCAGATCCAGTTTATCGAGGCCATGCGCGCGGTTGACCTCTCCCGCGTCGAAAAGCGCTCTGACGCGGTGGAACAACTGGCGCAGCATGTCGACGACAAGACGCTGCAGAGTTTCTTTACCCAGTCTCTGGACGTGCAGAACAAGCGGTGGAAGCTGAACCTGGACACTCTGGCCCGGGAAATGCCCAAGATTCTGGGGTTTCCCAAAATCGAGGGGCGCTACGAAGGACCGACGCTGTTCCTCTCGGGCGGTCAGTCCGACTATGTGCAAGCTGAACACCGCCCCCGTATTCGCAAACTGTTCCCCAAGGCGCGGTTTGCCAAGATCCCGAAAGCAGGGCACTGGCTGCACGCCGAAGATCCGCGCGGGTTCGAGGCCTCTGTCCGGGCTTTCGTGGACCACGTCGAAGGCTAGCCGACCAAGGGCAGTTTCACGATTTTCGAAACTGCGGCATTTCCTTCCCAAAACAGACGATTGCCCCGTGGACAGGGCATGCCCTTAGGGCAATCTGGCGTCATGCGACAGGTCAACGTGCTGTTCGCGCGCCGATGCCGCGCGCCGTCAGCTTTCCATCACCCTCAGCTCGCCCTCCAGCCAGGGCAACTGCGCCAGCGCCGGGGCAATGACCATGTCGCTCACCAGCATCCGCATGGTGCGCGCAACGTCGCGCGGCACCCGGTCCGCCCAGTCCGTTCCGGCAAACAGCGAAATGGTGCGCGAGAAGGGTTTGAAGGGCACGGGATGCGCCTCCATCTGCTCGTGGTAGCGCCCGGCGCGCATGTATCCCAAGGGCGTGGTGATCGCCCAGCCCATGCCACGCGCCACCAGGGTCATCAGCGACAGGTGTGCCCCGATCTCGAATCTTTCGGCGAATTCCAGCTTTTGCCGCGCCAGGTGAGCCTCGATCTGGCGCCCGATCAGCTGTGCACGATCGTAGCGCAGGATCGGCAGCGCCCGCATCATCGCCTCGACCCCGCCCGCCGCCTCGACCGCACCGCGGGCGCAGACAAGGATGTAAGGGTCTCTTACCAAAGGATATTCGACGATTTCCTCCATCACCTCGCCGCTGCTGGCAGAGATCGCCAGATGCAGTCGACGCGCCTTGATCTCCTCGGAGATCTCGTGGCTGGGCGCGGTGATCAGCTTGAACCGGCAGCGCGTCATGCTCTCGGCCAGGATGGTGACCAGGCGCGGCGTCAGGTCGTTGTCGAAATCGTCGATCACCCCAAGGCTCAGCGTGCTGAGATGGGTGAGATCCATCACTGTCAGTTCATTCTGAGCCAACCGCAACTGCCGCAGTACCGCCTGGGTCCGCCCCAGGAACGACCGGCCCGCCGGGGTCAGCTGCATCGGCCGACGCCCGTGATCCAGAAGGTCCACGCCCAGCGCCCCTTCAAGGTTGCGCATCTGCTGGCTGACCGCGGGCTGGCTCAATCCCGTCATCTCGGCCGCTTTGGCGACCGAGCCAGTTTCCGCCAGCGCCTCGAAGACCTCGAGCCCGCGCAACGTCACGCCTTTCATCAACATCGCAGAATCTCCGAGGTCACAATTTCCGTTTTTGTGAACCTGTCCGCCCACGTCAAGGAAAACGCATGTCCCGCCTGATCAAATCCGCCCCCGGCCTGCCCCCCGCCTCGATCGCGGAAATTTCCGACACCGTGCAAATCATGTTGGCCCGCCTCAAGAGCGGCGGCGCAGAGGTCGCGCGTGACTATGCCGGCCGCCTTGATGGTTGGACCGGCGACATCACGGTATCGCCCGAAGAGATGCAGCACGCCGCCCGCCAGGTGCCCGATGCATTGAAACAGGCGCTGGCCTATGCACATGACAACATCCGCCGGTTTGCCGAGGCGCAGCGCGCTTCGGTCCAGGACTTCGAGATCGAACTGCATCCGGGCCTGACCACAGGTCAGAAAAGCCTGCCGGTTTCGGCGGCCGGTTGCTACGTCCCCGGCGGGCGGTACGCGCATATCGCATCGGCATTGATGACCATCGCCACCGCCCGCGCCGCCGGCGTGCCGCATGTCACCGCTTGCGCCCCACCCCGTCGCGACGCGGAGGGGACCGCGTTGGGAATAGATCCGGCGACGCTTTATGCCATGCAACTTGCCGGGGCCGACACGATCCTGACCCTGGGCGGCGTGCAAGGGATCGCCGCGATGGCTTACGGTCTTTTCGGAACACCCCCCGCCGACGTGCTGGCCGGCCCCGGAAACGCCTATGTCGCCGAGGCGAAGCGCCAGCTTTACGGTCCCGTGGGCATCGACATGTTCGCCGGACCGACGGACGTGTTGATCCTGGCCGATGCCACTGCCGATCCGGAACTGGTCGCTCTGGATCTGGCAGGACAGGCCGAACACGGACCGACCTCGCCCTGTTGGCTGGTGACGGATCACGAACCGCTGGCCAGCCGCGTGGCAGAGATCATGCCGCGCACCTGCGCACGCCTTGGCGGCGACAATGCCCGCGCCGCCCGCGAGGCCTGGGAGGCGATGGGCGAAATCGTCCTCTGCCGCAGCCGCGAGGAGATGGCATCCGAGGCCGACCGCTATGCCCCTGAACACCTGCATGTCCAATGCGCCGACCTGCTCTGGTGGCAAGCGCGCCTGTCCAGCTACGGCTCGCTGTTCCTGGGGGCCGAGACCACCGTCGCCTTTGGCGACAAGGCTTCCGGCCCCAACCACGTCCTGCCCACCGGCGGCGCCGCGCGCTATACTGGCGGGCTCTCGGTGCACAAGTTTCTCAAGACCGTCACCTGGCAACGTGCCCGCGACGAGGCCCTGCCCGCCCTGGCCCATGCCACCTCTGTCATCTCGCGGGCCGAAGGCATGACCGGACACGCCTTGACGGCAGAAGCCCGCCTCGCAAACCTGTCCCCACGCGCCTGTGCCGCAAATGAAAGTTGAAAGATGAACCTCGCCAAATTCCCCCGTGTCCGCCTTGCCCATCTGCCCACGCCGCTGGAACCGCTGCCTCGTCTGACCGAATTCCTTGGCGGCCCGGAAATCTGGATCAAGCGCGACGATTGCACCGGCCTGTCGACCGGCGGCAACAAGACCCGCAAACTGGAATTCCTCATGGCCGAGGCGCTGGAGCAACGCGCCGACGTCGTCCTCACCCAGGGCGCAACCCAGTCCAACCATGCCCGCCAGACGGCGGCGGCGGCGGCGAAACTGGGCATGGAATGTCATATCCTGCTCGAAGACCGCACAGGCTACAATCACGAGAACTATCGCTACAACGGCAACGTCCTGCTGGACGTGCTCCACGGCGCCTCGATCGAACATCGTGGGCCTGACCTGGACATGAACGCCGAAATGGAGGCCGTGGCCGAAACCATGCGTGAGCATGGCAAGCGTGCCTACACGATTCCCGGCGGCGGATCGAACGCGACAGGCGCGCTCGGCTACGTCAACTGCGCGCTGGAAATGCTGAACCAGTTCGCCGAGACAGGTCTGCGCGTCGATCACATCGTCCACGCCACCGGCTCTGCCGGGACACAGGCCGGACTGATCACCGGGCTGTGCGCAATGAACGCCGGTATCCCGCTGCTGGGGATCGGGGTGCGTGCGCCCAAAGCGAAACAAGAGGAAAACGTGTACAACCTTGCCCTGAAGACCGCCGACAAGCTGGGCTGTCCGGGGGTGGTCGCGCGCGAGGCGGTGGTTGCCAACACGGACTACGTCGGCGACGGCTACGGCATTCCCGCCGAAAGCACGCTGGAGGCGATCGACCTCTTTGCCCGGCACGAGGCGATCCTGCTGGACCCGGTCTATTCGGCCAAGGGGGCTGCGGGACTGATCGACCTGATCCGCAACGGCCATTTCAAGAGCAATGAGCGCGTCGTCTTCCTGCACACCGGCGGCGCCATCGGGCTGACCGGCTACACCCATGCATTCGACGTGAAATCCCGCGCATGAAGCCCGTCGGCATTCTCGGCGGGATGGGGCCACAGGCCACCATCCTGCTGATGCAGAAACTGCTCGATGCGGTGCCGGCGCAGGACGACGCGGATCATGTCCCGGTGATCGTGCATCAGAACCCGGGCGTCCCCTCGCGCATCGCCGCCCTGATCGATGGCACAGGTCCCTCGCCCCTGCCCGTCCTGCAAGAGATGGCCCGCGACCTGGCCGCTGCGGGGGCGACCGCGCTGGCCATGCCTTGCAACACCGCGCATCATTATGCCGCAGGTATCCGCGCGGCCACCGATCTGCCGTTTCTCGACATGCTGGCCGCCACCGCGCAGACGCTGGAGGGCAAGGGGCGCGTCGGCATCCTGGCCTCGCCGGCGACACGGTTGACCGGGATCTTCGATACCTACCTCGACATGCCCTTCACCGCGCCGCCGGACGACGCGCCGCTGCTGGGGATGATCCGCGCGATCAAGGCCGGTGCGCCACCCGAAGAGATCCTGCCGGCGTTGACCGAAGAGGCCCGGCGCCTGCAAGAGCGCACCGATCACATCCTGATCGCCTGCACCGAGCTTTCGCTGGCCGCCCCCTTGCTGCCAGGGGACGTGGCCTGGACGGACAGCCTTGATTGCCTGGTTGCGCTAATCCTCGCACACGCCCGGTCCGGGTGACGGTCCGGCCTACTGCCCGCGGCAAACCTGTTCGGCGCGGGCGGCAAAGGCCTTGTATTTCTTCCAGAACACCTCGTGCCGCGGGTTGTCCGATTGCCGGATTTCCTGCGCCCGATGCGGATCGGAAAAGAAAGAGACCGCCAACCTCTGATCCGACACCGAAAGGTCCTGATCGGCGACCCCCTGTACGCACCCGCACAGGCGTCGCGTCGCCCCCTGCCGACCCGCCGCCACGCAGGCGTTGGCGATCGGCCCCGAACTGATGCGCACTTGCGGCGCGGCCCCATAGCTGCGTTTGGATGCTGTTCCGCCACCACAGGCTGCCAGCCCAAGGCAGGCAGCCAGAATAACTGCTTGCTTCATCTCACCTGTCTCTCGTTGCCCGGACGCGAATTTTTCGTCTACCCCGGCACTGCCCTCGGGCGCATCATGCGCCAAACAGGGAAAAGCTTCAAGAATCAACGCGCAGCCGGGAAAAGGCTTTGCCGACCCAGGGCGCATAGGGCGCCCAGGCATCGGTTGGCACCTTGTAGACCGACTGTCGCACCTGCCCCGCCGACGCCGTGTGCACCCGGCGTCGATTATCCTGCGGCGCAAGGCAGGCGGCGTCCCACTCCAACCCCAGGTCGGCGATCAACGCCCGGATCTCGGCCCCGGGGTTGGCGGTCAGCGCGGCATGGTCCAACCGCCGAACCCTGCCGGGCCATGCTGCTTCGCACCGGTCCGTCCAGTCGCGGTACAACCCGTGATAGGCCACGACGTCATCGAGGTCATAGCAATAGCCCAGCGACTGCGCGGTGAAATACTGCCGAAGGTTGGACCAACAGACCGAAGCAGCGTCCCGCACCACGTGCACGATCCGCGCCTCCGGCACGGCAGCGCAGATCAGCGGCAGAAAGCAGAAGTTGTGCGGCATCTTGTCGGTCACGCACCGCGCACCGCCACCCAGAGCCGCCAACCCCTGCAGGTAGCCCGCGCGCAAGTCCTGCAGGGCCGCCTGGGTCACGGGCGCCCCGGACAGGAAATCCCGTGCCAGATCCGCAAAGAGCGAGAGCTCCCCGGCACCTGCGACCTCGGCATGGGACGAGATGATCTGTTCCGTGAGGGTCGTCCCGGATCGGGGCATCCCGAGGATGAAGATGGGCACCACCGGCGCCGGCGCGACCTCTTCCAAAGGAGTAGCTTCCAGCGCGCGCAACCGTTCGAACAGGCCCCGATCCTGCGAAATATCGTAGCCCATCAGCGCCTTGCGCAGTGCATTCCCCTGCTCCAGGTAAGGCCAGGCCCGATCCGGTTGTCCCAGTTTGTCAAAGGCGTGAAACACCCCGAAGCAGATGCGCGCCCGGTCCATGGGCGATTGCGCCGGATCATCGTGCAGCGCCAGCATCTGCGCCAGTTGCGCATCTTCTCCTTGCCAGGTCTTCAATCCGGCAAGGTTCCGATGCGCCTCGGCAAAGCCCGGCGCAACCTCGATCGCTTTCAAGTAGCAGGCCTGCGCCTCTTCGAAACGGCCCTCCTCGTAGGCAGATACGCCAAGGATATTGTGCGCCACAGCCACGTCCGGCACCCGCGAGATCACCTCACGGCACAGGCTGGCGGCCTCGGGCAGATCGCCCCTGTCCGCCAGCACCGCAGCGAGTTCCATCATGGCACCCGTATGCCCCGGCGTGAACCTCAGCGCGGCGCGCGCCTCTGCCTCGGCTGCATCCATGCGGCCAACCGCACGCAGGGCCACCGAATGGTTCACACGCGCCTCCGCCAGGTCCGGGCGCAGCTCTGCCGCCCGAGCCAAGGAGGTTTCCGCCTGGGCGTAGGCCCCCAATTCCAGCAGGACACCCCCGTGGATCTGCCACAGAACATAGCTTTCGGGATAGATCGGCAGCAGGCGCGCCGCCTGTTCGGCCACAAGTAGCGTCTCCCCGGCCTTGTGCGCCTCGACGAGTTTTTCCAGCAACTGCTGCGACGGCGCGAGCTCTGGCAGGCGGGCAATCAGGGCCCGCGCCCGCGAGTTGCCGGGATAGCGCGCCAGCACGTCACGGCAAAGCGCACGTGCCTGTGCCATGTCGCCCTTGCGTTCATGTGACCTGGCCCGTGCCAGAACCGCCTCGACCTTTGCCATCGCCTGCCCCTTCTTGCCCGGGGCACCCTAGGCATGTCGGGGTAAACAGCGGGTTTCCCGGATCAACGCGTCCCGCCAAGACCGCCGTCGCTGGCAAAGCCGCCCGCAAGGGTCTTTCCCGTCCCCGAAGCCCCGGCAAACCCGTCGATCCGGGCGCTTCGATCCGTGGTCTTACGTTCTTGGGGCTCCGCTTCGACGGCAACGGCGGACAGACCCGCAAGAACAAGAATGGCGATGGCAACGGTACGGGTCATCAAACTTCTCCAATCAACTGTGAGGACCATATGGGCGCAAAATTCGGCGGCACGGTCCGGAAATCCCCCAGAGACGCCCATGCCCCCATTCAACCTGTTGCCGTTTCCCACCATCCCGGCGCCGCGTGAACCGCACAGCGTTGCCCCGGGGACGTCCATTTGCCAAGGAAATCCCGTCAAAGAAGGACCTTCGGAAATGCGTCAAAAGGCTCTGCTGGCCTGCTTCCTGGGCACAATCGGACTGGCCGGCTGCGATGTCGATAGTGGCGGACTCGACCGTGCACGGCAAAACTTTGGCGTGACCGATCCCAAGCCTGGCGCTTTCCAGGTTTGCGGCAGTTACAACTGCCGCAAACGCGTCGCCGTTTCACTCAGCCCCGCCGAATGGTCCAGCGCCAGAGCGCCTCTGCGCAGCCACCCGCGCAACGCTGGCGCCGAGCGCCGCGCCCTGGCCGAGACCCTGCGCCGGCTAGAGGTCGTGGTGGGACGCAAGACTGGATATGACCGCGACAGGGCCGGATCGACCTTGCAGATGGGCGTCAAGGCGCAGGATTGCGTCGACGAAATGGTGAATACCGCCGTCTACCTCAAGATGCTGGACGACGCCGGCGACCTTCGCTTTCACCGTCCCGGCCAACGCGTCACGATCGGCTTCATGACGCGCGAATTCTGGACCCACACGGTTGCCTCGATCTTTCAGAAGGACACGGGACAGGAATTCATCGTCGAGACCTGGGCCGTGGACTTCGGCGAAACACCCTACATCATGGATCGCAAGGACTGGGCGGCGAACGAACCGCTGCGACGGGACTTCTGAAGGGCCTGCCCGCTGCTTCGGCCTCCGCTTCCCGGCAAGATACGGCGATGGCCAAGCACCGGCGCGCAATCGCTGTTGCGCGCCGCATCAGCACGACCATGCCCGGGACGCCCCGCCCATCTCCACTTGACCAAACCCTTGTTCCACAGCATATCGCACGTCATGAGCACACCCCTGTCCCGCATCCGCAACTTCTCCATCGTCGCCCACATCGACCACGGGAAATCCACCCTGGCCGACCGGCTGATCCAGCTGACCGGAACCGTCGCCGAGCGCGACATGAAGGCCCAGCTTCTCGACGCAATGGACATCGAGCGAGAGCGCGGCATCACCATCAAGGCCAACACCGTCCGCATCGATTACCCGGCGCAGGACGGGAACACCTATGTCCTCAACCTCATCGACACCCCCGGGCACGTCGACTTTGCCTACGAGGTCTCCCGCTCCATGCGCGCGGTCGAAGGCTCGTTGCTGGTGGTCGATGCTTCGCAAGGGGTCGAGGCGCAGACTCTGGCCAATGTCTATACCGCCATCGACGCCGACCACGAAATCATCCCGGTCCTGAACAAGGTCGATCTGCCCGCCGCCGAGCCCGAGCGCGTGGCCGAACAGATCGAGGACGTCATCGGCATCGACGCAAGCGATGCATGCCTGATTTCGGCAAAGACCGGTATCGGTATCCCCGACGTGCTCGAGGCGATCGTCAACCGCCTGCCGCCTCCGCATGGCGGCGACCCGGACGCGCCGCTCAAGGCGATGCTGGTCGACAGCTGGTACGACCCCTACCTTGGCGTGGTTGTCCTGATCCGCATCATGGATGGCACCCTGAAAAAGGGCGACAACATCCGCATGATGCAGACTGGGGCGAAATACGGCGTCGACAAGCTGGGCGTCTTCCGCCCCGCCATGCAGGACGTCAAGGAACTGGGCCCCGGCGAGATCGGCTTTTTCACCGGCTCGATCAAGCAGGTCCGCGACACCAAGGTCGGTGACACGATCACCCATGACAAGAAACCCTGCGCCGAGCCGCTACCCGGGTTCAAACCCTCGATCCCTGTGGTCTTCTGCGGTCTCTTCCCGGTCGACAGTTCGGAGTTCGAGGACCTGCGGGACGCGATCGAGAAACTGGCCCTGAACGACGCCAGCTTCTCCTACGAGATGGAAACCTCGGCGGCGCTCGGATTCGGCTTCCGCTGCGGTTTCCTCGGCCTGTTGCACCTTGAGGTCATCCGCGACCGGATCGAGCGCGAATATGACATCGAGCTGATCACAACGGCCCCTTCCGTTGTCTACCATGTCTACATGAAGGATGGCACGCGCACCGACCTGCACAATCCGGCCGACATGCCTGACCCGTCCAAGGTCGACCACATCGAGGAACCGCGCATCAAGGCCACCATCATGGTGCCGGACGAGTTCCTGGGCGACGTGCTGAAACTCTGCCAGGATCGGCGCGGGCTTCAGCAAGACCTGACCTATGTCGGCGGCCGGGCGATGGCGGTCTACGACCTGCCGCTGAACGAGGTGGTCTTTGATTTCTACGACCGGCTGAAATCGGTGACCAAGGGCTATGCCAGCTTCGACTACGAGATCACCGATTACCGCGAAGACAACCTCGTCAAGATGCAGATCCTCGTGAACGACGAGCCGGTGGACGCGCTCTCGATGATGGTGCACCGCGACCGGGCCGAGATGCGCGGGCGTGCCATGTGCGCCAAGCTCAAGGACCTGATCCCGCGCCAGATGTTCAAGATCCCGATTCAGGCGGCCATCGGCGGCAAGGTCATCGCGCGCGAAACGTTGAGCGCCCTGCGCAAGGACGTGACGGCGAAATGCTACGGCGGCGACGCCACGCGGAAGAAGAAGCTTTTGGAAAAGCAGAAGGCCGGCAAGAAGAAGATGCGCCAGTTCGGGAAGGTGGAGATCCCGCAAGAGGCGTTCATTTCGGCGCTCAAGATGGACGAATAGTCCATCCCGGGCCTTGAACGGCTGAATGGATCACTCTGTACCCGACCCCGGAATTTCGACGGACTTCCATCACGCAAGCACATTGCGTTACCGTAGGATGTCGCTTGCCATTCTCTACGCTGCGCAGGGTCTCCGATCCATCCCCTGCCGCACACGGGGCGGGGAGGTCGGGGTGGCAAAACTCCATCCTGCCCGGTCGCGGCGCCGCCGCCTCCCAGGGCCCTGTAACACGCCGCCTCTCTTCGAATCCCCCTTTGCCCCGGGCGCGCGACCCCCTAATGTCCCGGCCTCATGCGACTGCCCCTTCGACTCGCCCTGCTCTCCGTCACCCTGCCCGGCCCGCTGGTTGCGCAGGAACCGGGGGAGTGTATCGGGCATGACCTGAAAAGCCCCGACCAGCGCATCCAACTGCTGGCGCCCACGCATACTTGGACGCTCTACAATCTTGGCCCCGGACAGGTCGTGATCCATGCCAGCAGTGGACAGAGCCTGCCCGGCCCCGCCCCCAGCAGCGAGCCGCAACCCAGCCCCTTCCGGGGCGAGGCAGGCACCAGCTATGCGCTGTCGCTGGACGGGCCGGGGCTGACAATCGTCTATATCTGTCCGGGCACCTGATCCCGGAACAATCTTTCAGCCGGACGCGCCGCGCGCCGCTTCGGGGTGCTCTTTCAGGAAATGGTGCAGCACGCCGTAAAGCTCCTTGGCGTGCGACTTGTCCCCCCGGTGCAGTGCCTCGCGGATATCCTCGCAGATCATCTGCTGGAGCCTGGCCGGCCCGTGGTGCTGGTGCATCATGTATTCGGCAAGACAGGTGGCGCTTACCTGTGGCAGGTGATCATGCTCGGCCACCGCCTCGATCTCTTCGCGCGTGAGGCAGGTCATGTCCTCGATATCGTCCAGCGTGATCATGTTTTTCTCCTCCCGGATCGCCGCACATCGGGGAGAGGATAGACCAAGGCCGCAAAGGCGACCTTGATCCGGATCAGGCGGGGAAAGGGATCGGCTCAGGTGCCGTTGACGCCAAGACCCGGGTCGGTGACTTCCGGGTCGTCCGAATTGAACTCGTAGAAGAAGCTCTCTTCGTCGTCGTACTGGAATTCATCGCTCGCGTCAGGCCGCTGGTTGTGTATCATTTCCTTTTCGAGCCGGCGCAGGTAGGCGATCAGCCGCGGCAGGGGCGGGCGATTGCGCTCGATGTAGCGCTTGGCCTTGCGCATCGCATCCTGCTTCTCCCAGACCGGGACCGTGTCGAGCGGATTGTAGAAGGCCGGCCCTCGCGGCGCCCCCTGGCCCTGCGTCGACACGACCGCCCCCGTGGGATCGGCCCAGCGCGGGCCGCCCAGCCAGACAGCGGCGAACATGATCTTGGCGCGGATTTCCGGCGTGCCGCCAACGATCAACCCGTCGTAGAACATGACGTGGACGTCTTGCCATTTCGCACGGTGAAACACCGGTCCCCGTTCGTTGCCGACACCGCAATAGGCGTCATGCACGGCCGCGGCATTGATGTACTCGGGCGAGGTCGGATCCCCGACGATGCTGATGAATATCTGGGGGATCGACGCGCCATCCGTCAGGGTTCTCGGCGGGGCATTCCACGACTTGCCCTGGGCATCGACAAAATCCAGAGGATCGGCCGTCGGGAAGAACTTGTACGGGCGTCGCGGAAGTTCGACAGGCTCATCAAGGACACGCAGCGGCGACTGGCTGAAGGTGCAGCCCCCCTGCGGTCGGGTCAGGCAGGAAATCTCGGGCGCCTCGGCGCGGCTGCTCTGGGCGATGTAGGTTGTCGGGTCGCATCCCGCCACGGCGAGGGCACAGGCCGACAGTAAGGCAAGTTTGCGCATGGTCTATCCATTGGATCAAAATTGATGCCGTGAACCTACGAGAGTCGCCAATGCCGATCAAGCGGCACCTGACCCAGATCAAGGATTCCGCATGCAGCCCTCAGTATGTGTCGCAAGAACACGCACATCCGGAGGATGCCATGCTTCGCCTCGCCAGTCTTCTGCATTCCCTGATTTCAACATCCTTGGCCGGGACATTCATCATCGTCGCGCTGGTCGCGGGACAGGTCACGCTATATCCGATCATTGCCGCGGCCATTGCCGGGTTCGTGATCGCAGCCCCGGTCTCGTGGTTGGTCGCACGTCAGCTCTACAACTGATCCAACAACCCGTCGGCGCAGCGCTCGATCAGGTCCAGCGTTCCGTCGAAGTCACGCGTGTAATAGGGATCGGGCACCTCGACGGCGCCAAGCGATGGGGCATAGTCCGTCATCAAGCGCAGCTCTGCCCCACCCGTTGCCGGTGCCATCTCGCGCAGATCGCGAAGGTTCTGTCCGTCCATCGCCACGATCAGGTCGAAGCGCCCGAAATCGCGCGGCGTGACCTGCCGCGCACGCAGGGCCGACATGTCATACCCGCGCAAGCGCGCCGCCTTTTGCATCGCGGCATAAGGCGGCTCTCCGATGTGCCAGCGACCGGTGCCCGCGCTGTCCAGGTCCACCGCCATGCCGCGCGCCTCTGCCCGCGAACGGACCACGGCCTCGGCGGAAGGAGACCGGCAGATGTTGCCGAGGCAGACAAAGAGGATACGATGAGCCATGTCACGGTCCTAGCGAGCCGTGGGAAACAGGGCAAGGACCGAGAACATGACCGGCAAGATCGTCATCCTGACCGGGGCCGGGCTGTCCGCGGAAAGCGGGCTGGGCACCTTCCGCGACGAGGACGGGCTTTGGGCAAGGCACAAGATCGAGGACGTGGCGACCCCCGAGGGCTTTGCCCGCAATCCATCCCTCGTCCATGAATTCTACAATGCGCGACGGCGGCAATCCGCAAGCGCCTCGCCCAATGCCGCGCATGAGGCCTTGGCGCGCCTGCAAATGTACTGGCCCGGCGAGGTCGTGTTGGTGACCCAGAACGTGGATGGGCTGCACGAAAACGCCGGAGGCGAAGCGATCCACATGCACGGCACGCTGGCCGGGGCGCTCTGCGCCGCCTGCGGGCACCGCTGGAGCGCCCCCGAGAGAATGCAGCCCGAGGACCCCTGCCCCGCCTGCGCCGCGCCCGCGACGCGACCGGACGTGGTCTGGTTCGGCGAGATCCCCTATCACATGGACGAAATCGCGGAGCACCTGCAGGACTGTGCGATTTTCGCCGCTATCGGAACCTCCGGCCAGGTCTATCCGGCGGCGGGATTCGTCGTCGAAGCGGCGCTGGCCGGAGCTGAAACCGTGGAATTGAACCTGGAACGGACTGAGGTGTCACGGGCCTTTACGCGGCACCACATGGGCAAGGCCACCGAGGTCGTGCCCCCCTGGGTGGACAGCCTGCTGGCCCGGCAGGTGTAAGGGCAGGCCCACAGGCCTGCCTCATCACGTCTTCAGTTGCTCGCGCCCATCCCGGCGCCGTGCCCCATCCCGTGCCTCGGCTGGCGGTCCAGATCGACGGGAATTTCGACGACCATATCGCCCGCTTTTTCAAACGTCAGCGTCACGGCAACCGTCTCGCCCTGTTCCATCGGGCCTTTCAGCCCCATGAACATGACGTGATCCCCCCCACGTTGCAGCATGTGCGCGCCACCGGCCGGCACGGGAAAGCCCTCCTCGACTTCCATCATGCGCATCACGCCTTCGCCCATGTCCTTGTGCGTGTGCAATTCGACGCGCACGGCGATGTCGGACTTGGCGGCAATCAGGCGGTCATCTTCCGCACCGGTGTTCTCGATCATCATGAAGGCGGCGCCGGCCTTGGCCAGCGGGCCAGAGCTGCGGGCGTAGGGATCCGTGATGACGATTTCGGCAAAGGCGGGTGTGGCAAGGGCCAGCGCGCAGGCGCCGGCAAAGAAGGTCTTCAGGGTCATTTCAATATCCTCGGAATTCTCTGTCAGTCATGTGGTCTGTCTGTCAGAGAATAGGTGGAGGGCCCCGCACCCGGACCTGCGCCTTGGCCTGCCGGGGCAGAATCTCCTCGGGCTGCTGCCAATCCACAGTGCGCCAAGTCAGACCCGGAGCAAAGGAGAGCGCGATGGCGCCGGTCTCTACGAAAAGAGCCGTCGCGGCATCGGGACAGATGTGCGGCGGTTCGACCGGCTGACCCTCGGCATCCACGAGGACTGTCACAACGGTCAGCCCCCGGCAGATCACGATGCTGCCCGCCGGGTCCGCCTGCCCGCGTGCATAGGCGGCAGACAGGCCCGTAAGGGCCAGCACCATCGCCAGCAAGATACCTATTGAGGTCCGGAGTTTCCGCATCGTTCCGGTGATATAGACGCCCTTTCCGGGCATCCCAAAGCGACAAAAGGAAACAGCCCCGTGACCTATGCCACGGGGCTGTCTTCACTGTCCCTCAGGAAAGCTTCAGGCTTCGGCCTGTGCCTTCATGATCTCTTTTTTGACCTTCAGGGCGCGATCCGAAAGCTCGGCATCTTTCGCCTTGGCCAGGAACTTGTCCAGGCCGCCACGGTGGTCCACCGAACGCAGAGCATGCGCAGTGATGCGCAGCTTGATGCCGCGGCCCAGCGTCTCGGACTGCAGGGTCACGTCATTCAGGTTCGGCAGGTAACGCCGCTTGGTCTTGTTGTTGGCGTGGCTCACATTGTTGCCCACCATCGGGCCCTTGCCGGTCAGTTCGCAGACACGCGACATCGCTTCGTCCTCATCCACTGGTGGCAAGGCCTTTGCCCCGCCGGTCTCATCCTTGCAGCATACCCCGGTTCGAAGCGAATCGAGGACCCTGCCAATATCAAAGGGCGCCGCCCGTTTTGGTTATTCGGGGGGCGCCCGGAATCTGGTCTGACGGTGCATATGCAGATGCGCGGGTTTCGTCAAGTCCCTGTTGCAAGGCTTTCCGCGCCGCACCTGACAAAGCGGCTCATCCCATCTGCAGGTAGTCGCGC
This sequence comes from Mameliella sp. MMSF_3455, assembly GCF_030733205.1. Lineage (GTDB taxonomy): Bacteria > Pseudomonadota > Alphaproteobacteria > Rhodobacterales > Rhodobacteraceae > Antarctobacter. The sequence continues at coordinate 14,812 of NZ_JASHJL010000048.1, read as the reverse complement.
AACAACTCCTCCGCTGCGGCCGAGGGCGTCAGTCCGCCTGCCTCGACGTCGCGCGCAAGCGCCTCCAGCGCGCCCTTGACCGGTTCCCGTTTCAACCTTGCCAGAAGGCGCTCACGCACTTCGGCCTCGAACCAGAATCGCGCCTGTTCGGCACGGCGGCCGGCGAAATGCCCGGTCTCACGCCGCCAATCGGCGAGCGACTGCATCTCTTCCCAAGCCGTCACCAGGCCCGAATCCTCCAGCGCCGAAACCGTCATCGCCTTCGGAAAACCCTCGGGGTCCTGCGGACGCTTGCGCAACAGGCGCAGCGCACCGGCGTAATCCGCACAGGTTCGAACGGCGGTCGCCTTGAGATCGCCATCGGCCTTGTTGACCAGCAGGATGTCGGCCATCTCCATGATGCCCCGTTTGACCCCCTGCAACTCATCGCCACCGGCCGGCGCCAAGAGCAGCAGGAAGAGGTCGGACATTTCCGCCACCATCGTCTCCGACTGGCCGACGCCCACGGTCTCGATCAGCACCACGTCGAATCCCGCCGCCTCGCAAAGATCGATCGCCTCACGCGTGCGGCGGGCTACACCGCCCAACTGCGACTGCGACGGCGAAGGCCGGATAAAGGCGTTGCGCTCGCGGCTGAGCCGTTCCATCCGTGTCTTGTCACCCAGGATCGACCCGCCCGAACGCGCGGAACTGGGATCCACCGCCAGCACGGCGACCTTGAGGCCCTGTGCCGTCAGCATCATCCCGAACGCCTCGATGAAGGTGGACTTGCCCACGCCGGGCGTGCCCGACAGACCGACGCGCAGCGCCTCGCGGCCATGTCCCTTGACAGCCTCGAGTAGCGCCAGAGCCTGCGCGCGGTGATCTGCCCGCCCGCTTTCCACCAGCGTGATGGCACGCGCCAGGGCACGCCGTTCGCCCGCCAGGATGCGGGTCTTGAGATCCTCGATATCCATGTGTCCATTTCCCGCGCCCGCGTGGAAAAGTCCAGAGCCGCGACGTCGCTGTCGGGCCCCATTCCCGCCGCCACTTTCCAAGCCTCGCATGGTCGCTCATAACGCGACCATGACCAGACTGCCGATCGACGACGCCCTGCCAGGGCTGATCTCTGCCCTGCGTGACCACGCGCGCGCGGTACTGCAAGCGCCCCCTGGTGCGGGCAAGACGACGCGCGTGCCGCTGGCGATGCTCGACGCCGGACTGACATCCGGCAAGATCGTCATGCTGGAACCCCGCCGTCTTGCCGCGCGCGCCGCCGCTCAACGACTGGCGGAACAACTGGGCGAAGAACCCGGCCAAACCGTCGGCTACCGCATCCGGGGCGAGTCGAAAGCTTCGAAAGCGACCCGGATCGAGGTTGTCACCGAGGGCATCCTCACCCGCATGATCCAGTCCGACTCGGAAATGACCGGCATCGGCGCCGTGTTGTTCGACGAATTCCACGAAAGGTCCCTGAACGCCGACCTGGGCCTGGCGCTCTGCCTCGAGATCGCCGATGCACTGCGCGATGACCTGATCCTGCTCGCCATGTCCGCCACGCTGGACGCGCAGCCCGTGGCCGACCTGATGCAAGCGCCAGTCGTGACCTCCGAGGGCCGCAGCTTTCCGGTCGATACCCGCTGGCTGCCCCAGCCCCTGGCCAAGCGGCAAAGATTCGACCAGGCAATGGCCGACCTGATCCTTAAGGCCCACGACGAGACAGAGGGCGGTATCCTCGCCTTCCTGCCCGGCGAGGGCGAAATCCGCCGGACCGAGGCATTGCTGAAATCACGTCTGCCCAAGGACACGCATCTGCGGCCGCTCTTCGGCGCGATGGACCTCGCCGCGCAACGGGCCGCCATCCGCCCGGAAACCTCCGGGCGCAAGCTGGTGCTGGCGACCTCGATTGCCGAAACCTCGTTGACGATCGAGGACATTCGCGTGGTCGTCGACGGCGGCAAGGCGCGCCGCGCGCGCTTCGATCCCGGCTCAGGCATGTCCCGGCTGGTCACCGAACGCGTCACCCGTGCCGAGGCGACGCAACGCGCCGGTCGTGCGGGCCGTGTCGCGCCCGGGATGGCCTACCGACTCTGGACCAAAGGTGAGGAAGGCGGGCTAAGCCCCTATCCTCCCGCAGAAATCGAGGCCGCTGACCTGGCGGGACTTGCGCTGGAAATCGCGCTCTGGGGCGCAGATCCCACGGAAATGCCCTTTTTGACGCCTCCGCCTGATGGCGCCTTTGCCGAAGCGCAAGCCCTGCTCGGATTCCTCGGCGCGCTGGACAACGAGAACCGGATTACCACGCACGGCAGGGTCTTATCCACATTGCCACTTCACCCAAGGCTTGCACATATGGTGACTCTTGGCGGGCAGAAGTCCGCCAATCTGGCTGCACTCTTGTCCGATCGCGATCCACTCACATCGGCATCCACAGACCTTGCCCTACGCCTTGATGTGCTGCGCGATCCGCGCGGATTTTCCGAGCGAAGGCCCGAGCAGATCAACCGTGGCGCCCTGGAACGCATCCGTGCAGAGGCGAAACGCCTGTCGCAAAGCATAAGGAAGCGCAACAAACCCCCTGAAATGGACCAGGATTTCAGCGATGCGGAACTGGCGGCCCTGGCCTATCCCGACCGCATCGGGCTGCGCCGCAAAGGAGAGGCCGCCCGCTTCCAGCTGTCCGGCGGCAAGGGCGCGGTCATGGAGGACCATGACCCGCTGGCCTGCGAGCGCCTGATCGTCGTCACCGACACGGACGGCAACCCGCGCGAGGCGCGCATCCGCCAGGCCATCGCGATTTCCCTGGCCGAGGTTCGCGCGCTCTTTGCCGACCGGATCGCCTGGCAGGATCTCTGCGAATGGTCCAAGCGCGACCGTCGCGTCATTGCCCGCCAGCAGGAACGGCTGGGGGCCATCGCTCTGGATGATCGCATCTGGAAAGACGCCCCCGAAGAGGCCGTGGCCCGCGCCATGCTGGACGGCGTTCGCGACCTGGGGATCACCCTGTCGGATGCCGCCCGAAGGTTCACAGCCCGCGTCGCTTTGGCTCGCGAGGCCGGGCAGGACCTGCCCGACATGTCCCCCGAGGCGCTCATGGAGACGCTCGAAGACTGGCTCCTGCCCTACCTCGGCGGCGTCCGCACCGCCGCTGACTGGAAACGCTTTGACCTGTTGCCGCCCCTTCGCGCCCGGCTGGACTGGCCCCAAACGCAGGCACTGGACGCAGCCATCCCGGCGCATTTCACCACGCCGCTCGGCCGCAAGGTGCCAATCGACTATTCCGGCGAACACCCGGAGATCCAGTTGCGCCTGCAGGAACTCTTTGGCCAGACGTCACATCCGATGGTGGGACGTACCCCGCTGCGGATCACCCTCCTGTCACCCGCCCAGCGTCCGGTGCAGACCACGATGGACCTGCCCGGCTTCTGGTCCGGGTCCTATGCCGACGTCCGCAAGGACATGCGCGCGCGCTATCCCCGGCACCCCTGGCCCGAGGACCCGACGCAGGCCGACCCCACGCTGCGGGCAAAACCGCGCGGCACATGACAGGCGTGGCTGGCGGGTGGGCCGCTGACGCGCGCAGGCGCGGCAGTCGGGGCGCTCGGCAGCCCGCCTTCAGGCCCCGAGGCAGTAGCGCATGATGGCCTTCTGCGCGTGCAGCCGGTTTTCGGCCTCGTCCCAGATCACCGAATGCGGCCCGTCCATGACCTCCGAGGTCACCTCCTCTTCGCGATGCGCGGGCAGGCAATGCATGAACAGGGCGTCAGGCTTGGCCGCTTCCATCAGCTTGGCGTTCACCTGGTAGGGGCGCAGCATGTTGTGGCGCCGTTCCTTCGCACTCTGCGCGTCATGCATTGACACCCATGTATCCGCGACGATCAGGTCCGCGCCTTCGACCGCACGCATCGGGTCGCGCTCGATGGTGACTGTGGCACCCTCGTTGCGCGCCCAGCCGACGAACTCCATCTCAGGGTCCAATTGAACCGGGCCGGAAAAGGTCAGGTCGAATCCGAACTGGCCGGCCGCGTGCAGGAACGAGGCACAGACGTTGTTGCCATCGCCGCACCAGACCACCTTCCTGCCCGCGATCGGGCCGCGGTGTTCCTCAAAGGTCTGGATGTCGGCCATGATCTGACAGGGATGTGTGCGGTCGGTCAGGCCGTTGATGACCGGCACGCTGGCGTATTCCGCCATCTCTTCCAGCACGGATTCGTCAAAGGTCCTGATCATGATGAGGTCGACATAGCGCGACAGCACGCGGGCGGTGTCGGCGATGGTCTCGCCGTGGCCCAGCTGCATCTCGCTGCCCGAAAGGACCATGCTCTGTCCGCCCATCTGGCGCACGCCCACGTCAAACGAGACGCGCGTCCGGGTCGAGGGCTTCTCGAAGATCAGTGCCACCATGCGGCCCGCCAGCGGTTGGTCGTCATCGGGGGCTGCCTTTGGCCGCCCGTCGCGGGCGGATTTCATCGATTTGGCCTGATCGATGATCGACCGCAAGGCGGCCTTGTCGGTTTTGTGGATATCAAGGAAATGGTTCATGTCATTGTTCTTCTTGCAATTCGGGGGCACGACGGGCGCCACCCCCGATGTCCCTTTTCGGCCCGCGGCCGGTTTCAGGCAGAGACCGTCGTTACGGCGGAGGCAGCAGCATCCAGCCGCTTGAACGCCTCGCCAATCTCATCTTCGCTGATGTTCAGCGGCGGCAGCAGGCGCACGATATTGTCCGCGGCCGGGACGGTGATGACCTCGGCATCATAGCCCGCCTTGACCACATCCACGTTCGGCAGCTTGCACTTGAGCCCCAGCATCAGACCGTTGCCGCGCACCCCCTCAAAGACATCCGGATGCGCCGCGACCAAGCCTTCGAGTTTTTGCCGCAAGAGGCCCGCGCGGACGCGGACCCCCTCGAGGAATTCGGGATCGGACACAATGTCCATCACGGTCTTGCCCACGGCACAGCCCAGCGGGTTGCCGCCATAGGTCGAGCCATGCGTGCCCGCGGTCATGCCGAAGGCTGCCTCTTCCTTGGCCAGCACGGCACCCAGCGGAAAGCCCCCGCCGATGCCCTTTGCGACCATCATGATGTCCGGTTCCACGCCCGCCCATTCATGCGCGAACAGCCGTCCGGTCCGTCCGACACCGCATTGCACCTCGTCGAGGATCAGCAGGATGCCCTTTTCGTCGCACAGCGCACGCAGGCCTTTCAGGCACTGGTCAGGAAGCGTGCGGATGCCGCCCTCTCCCTGCACCGGCTCGATCAGGATCGCGCCCACGGTCTCGTCGATGGCGGCGTGCAGCGCGTCGTGATCGCCCCAGGGCAGGGTCTTGAACCCGCCCAGCACCGGGCCGAACCCCTTGACCATCTTCTCCGAACCGGAGGCCGCGATGGCCGCTGAGGAGCGCCCGTGGAAACAGCCCTCGAAGGTCAGGATCGTGGTCTTGTCCGGCTGGCCTTTCTCGTACCAGTACTTCCGAGCCATCTTGACCGCCAGTTCGCAGGACTCGGTTCCGGAATTGGTGAAAAAGACCGTATCGGCAAAACTGGTTTCCACCAGCTTGTCGGCCAGCGCCTGCTGGTTGGGAATCTCGTAGAGGTTCGAGACATGCCAAAGCTTGCCCGCCTGGTCGGTCAGTGCCTTGACCAGCTCGGGGTTCGCATGGCCCAGCGCGTTGACGGCGATGCCGCTGCCCAGGTCCAGGAATCGGCGCCCGTCTTCCTCTGTCAGCCAGCAGCCCTCGCCCTTCACGAAATGCAGGGGCGCGCGGTTGTAGGTGGGCAGAACGGAGGGGATCATGTCGCAGTCCTCGAAAGTGTGGAAGCCCGATTGGTGGCAAGGCCGGGGGGCCAAGTCAAGAAGGGCCATGTTTTGAAGGGAGATATGACGCAGGACGTCACGCCCGGTCAGGGGCGCGGAAACGATGAGCTCAGGCTCGTCGGGTTCGGGTCGCGTGCATCATGCTGCGCAGATAGACGGATAACGGGCGAAAGAAAAGCGTTAAAACACGGGCGTCTCAGTCTAGCCGCCGCAGACCGGCGCGCGGCGGGGCGCTGTGCGGCAGGCGGATGCCGCGGGCCAGCCCCAGCCAGGCCAGCGACTGGATCAAACGAAAGCCCGGATCCGACTGTCCCGGAAGGACGCCCAGCCGCGCGGAATGCGGAAAGGCATGGTGATTGCCGTGCCAGTTCTCGCCGAAGGTGATCGGGCCAAAACAAGGCAGGTTGTACCCCTGCACCGGCAGTCCGTCGATGGTCCAGTCCTGCTGCCCACCCTTGTGGGCCGCGTGGCCGATGGCCCAGTGCCCGGTCAGCGAGACCACGATCCGCAGCGACACCCCCCAAAGCACCCAGCCCCAGCCGCCCAAGGCAAACAGCACCAGCGCGACGGGAAGTTGTTGCGCCCACCACAGGCGTTCGATCCCGCGATAGACCTGGTCCTGCGCAATCTCCGGTTCGATCTCGAAAACCGGCGGATGGTCGAGCCGGAATTCGCAATGCATCTGCCACCAAGCGTCTTTCAGCGGCCCGGCGCCGTGCGACGGAAGCGGCGGGCAGTTGGCCTGTCGCTGGTGCCAGTCGCGCATGTCATGGGCGCGGATCATGCCAAAGGGCCCCGCCATGCCGACAAGGACACCCAACCAGACAAGTAGATACTCCAAGGGCTTGGAGGTCTCGAAACTGCGATGGATCAGCAGGCGGTGCATGCCGACGGAATGACCCGCGCAAATGGTGATCCCCGTCAGCAGCAGGAATACTGCCAGACCACCCCAGGACGGAAAAACCGTAATCGCCAGAACACCGCCAAGGGCATGCACAAACCACCAGATGGACTTTGCCGGTGCCCAGTGGATGCGCCCGGTGCAGGGGTCAGTGCCCGGCACGACCCTCACCCGTTCACTGGACACAATACCCATCGTCGGGGCCGGGCTTGCACCCGCGTCCATGTCTTGCGCTGCCTGGAACATTGCGCCCTGCACCTTCTGCCACGGTTGCCGAAGGATCGGCCAGAGCCTGCCTTCAGCACAAGTCAGGGATTCCGCCGCGGGTGCCTCCGGATCATCGGGACGAACGGGCAGCCAAGGGGCGCTGTTGACGGCATTGCGTGAAACAGCGCACAGGGCTAGCGTCTTCGTCATGACAGCACCGCTTATCGACAACCTGCAATACTGCAACTTTTCCGAAAAGGTCTTTCGTCAATTGCGCGCGGGCGGCGTGGACGCGATCCATGTCACCATCGCCTACCACGAAAGCTTTCGCGAGATGGTGCTGAACCTCGAACGCTGGAACCGCTGGTTCGAACGCTATCCCGATCTGATCATGCGCGGGACAGAGGCGGCGCATGTCCGCGAGGCCCAGGAGACCGGCCGCACCGCCGTCTTTTTCGGGTTTCAGAATCCCTCGCCCATCGAGGATGACATCGGCCTTGTCGAGATCGTGCACCAGCTGGGCGTGCGCTTCATGCAACTGACCTACAACAACCAGTCTCTGCTAGCGACCGGCTGCTACGAGGAAGACGACACAGGCCTGACACGCATGGGCCGCGCCGTGGTGGCAGAGATGAACCGCGTCGGGTTGGTCATCGACATGAGCCATTCGGCAGAGCGTTCGACGCTGGAAGCGATCGACCATTCGACCCGCCCCATTGCCATCACCCATGCCAATCCCGACTGGTGGCACCCCGCCCTGCGCAACAAGTCGGACGAGGTCCTGCGCGCCCTGACCAACTCCGGCGGGATGCTGGGCTTTTCGCTCTATCCGCATCACCTGGCGGGCGGCACGAACTGTTCCCTCACCGGGTTCTGCGAGATGGTGGCAGAGGCCGCCGATCGCTACGGGGCAGACAACCTCGGCATGGGCAGCGACCTGTGCCAGGACCAGCCGGACAGCGTCGTCGAATGGATGCGCGTGGGGCGCTGGACCAAGAACATCGACTATGGCGAAGGCTCGGCCGCCGCGCCCGGGTTCCCGCCGATGCCGGACTGGTTCCAGAACAACCGCGACTGGGACAACATTCGCGACGGGCTGCGCGAGATTGGCTTTTCGCGGGCCGAAACGGACGGCCTCCTGGGCGGAAACTGGCTGCGGTTCTACGAGATGAGCTTTGGTCCCGCCTGACGGGGCCTGAAAGGACACCCAATGAAAGCCATGCTCTATGAAGCTTTCGGCGCGCCGCCGAGGCTCACCTCCCTGCCCGATCCCGCGCCCGCACCGGGTGGCGTCGTGCTGAAGGTCGAGGCGACGGGCCTCTGCCGCAGCGATTGGCACGGATGGATGGGGCACGACCCCGACATCGAGCCGCCGCATGTGCCCGGACATGAATTGGCCGGCACTATCGCGGCGGTTGGCGACGGCGTCACGCGCTGGTCCGAGGGCGACCGGGTGACGGTCCCCTTCATCTGCTCCTGTGGCAACTGCCCGGAATGTCACGCGGGGCAGCAACAGGTCTGCGACAACCAGTTTCAGCCCGGCTTCACACATTGGGGCAGCTATGCCGAATACGTCGCCCTGCCGCAGGCCGACCTGAACCTCATCGGGTTGCCGCCGGACATGGCGTTCGACACTGCGGCCAGCCTGGGTTGCCGATTTGCCACCAGTTTCCGCGCCGTAGTCGACCAGGGACGGGTCTGTGGCGGCGAATGGATCGCCGTACATGGCTGCGGTGGCGTGGGCCTCTCTGCCATCATGATCGCGCGGGCGATGGGCGCGCGGGTCCTGGCGGTGGACATCGACGCGGACAAGCTGGACATGGCGCGCGGCGTGGGCGCCACGGCAGTCGTGGACGCGCGCGCCGGGAACGTCCCGGAGGCCGTGCACGACCTGACGCGCGGCGGCGCGCATCTTTCGATAGATGCACTCGGCCACCCCGACACCTGCGCCAACTCGATCCTGTGCCTGCGCAAGCGCGGCCGACATGTGCAGGTCGGCTTGCTGCTGGCCGACCAGAGCCGCCCGCCCCTGCCGATGGATCGCGTGATCGGCTGGGAACTGGAAATCCTAGGCAGCCACGGCATGCAGGCGCATCGCTACGGAGCGATGCTGGACATGATCGCCAGCGGCGCCTTGTCGCCTGACCAGCTGATCGGAGAGCGGATCAGCCTGGAAGAGGCGGTGCCAGCGCTGATGGAGATGGACAGTTTTCAGGCGCGCGGCGTGACGGTCATCACCCGGTTCTGACCTCAGCCACGCAATTCCTCGCGCACCTGCATCAGGATCTCGCCCAGCCGGTTCAGCCCCTGCCCGTCCGGCCCGGATCCCCAGTAGGCATCCATCGGCGCGTTCTCCACGATCAGCGCATCCCGGGTGGACAGCAACAGGTCTCGCGGCCCCCGATGCAGGGTGAACTTGTCCCGCACGGCCTCGAGCATGATCCCGTCCTTGACCTCTTCCCAGTCATCACGCAGCGGGATCTCGCGGGACATGCCCAGCGCCTTGGCCTGCTTCGGACGCGAGCACAGGCGGATGCGTTCACGGTGGGCCATGTCGTGAAACTTCATCGCCTGGAAAAAATGCTCGACCGTACGCCACCACAGGCCCTCCTTGTCCACGCCATAGGGCGCGAAGTTCGAGAACTCTCCGTATGGGTCGGTCTGGGCGTAGAAATAGATGGTGTCGGTCATGGCCCCAGAGAGCCCGAAAGCGGTCGCGCCGCCAGTCCGGTATTCCCGACGTGCCCTCAGCCGGCCTGCGCGTCGATGGCGCGCAGAAAGACAGACGCGCCGATCCCGATCAGCTCGTCCGGGAAATCATAGTCCGGATTGTGCAGCGCCGGCGCTTCCTCTCCGGCACCAAGGAAGAACATGGCAGAGGGCATCCTGTTGCCGAACAGCCCGAAATCCTCCGAGGCGCGCATGGGCACGGCGGCGTCCTTGCGCGGCAGCCCTTCGACCGCGCGTTCCAGCAGAGTCACCGCCTCGGGCGCGTTCACACAATGGCCAAAGGCCTCGTGCACCGTGATTTCAGTGTCAAAGCCCCGTGCCGCTCCGGCGATCATGCCGCGTGCCTCGGCCTCGAGATCGGCCATCTGGTCATCCAACAGGGTCCGCAGGGTGACGTAAAGATCGGCTTCTCCCGGGGCTACGCCAAAGGCCGGGACACCCAGCCGGGCATGTGTCACGGTGGCCAGCCGGAACCCCGGGTCGTCGGTCGGCAGATCCCGGCCGAGCCCCGCCAGTCCCGGGATCAGGGCGGCCAGCGCCACGCCCGGCGACTGGCCCGTCTCAGGCTGCGAGGCATGGGCGGTTCGCCCGTTCAAACGCACGCGCAACCCGCGCGAGGCACAGTTGACCGGCCCCTGTCGCAGGGCCACAGCGCCCAGCGGCAAACCGGGCAGATTGTGCAAGGAAATCGCCATCCGCGCGCCCAGCGTCGCAAAGCGCGGGTCCGCCAGCACGGCGCGCGCGCCCGCGCCGGTTTCTTCGGCCGGCTGGAACAACAGGATCACCCGACCCGTGGGCGGGTTTCGCGACAGGGCCTGCGCCACCGCGTGCAGGATCGCCATGTGGCCATCGTGCCCGCAAAGATGCGCCACGCCAGCCTGTTCCGACCGCCATTCGGGCGTGCCCGTTTCCTCGATCGGCAGGGCGTCCAGTTCGCACCGGATCAATAGCCCGCCTTCCCCTTTGCCAAAGACCGCCGCCACGCCGGTTCTCCCCAGCCCGGTAATGACCTCGGACGCACCCAGGGTCCGCATCTCTGCGGCGATGCGCAGGGCAGTGGCGTGTTCGGCCCCGGACAATTCCGGCGCCCGGTGCAGTGCATGGCGCAAGGCCCGCGCCCGTTGCACGATGTTCGCGTCGATCGCATCCGCTGCCGACATGCCATCCCCCTTGCTGATAGCGCAGCCTTTCACGGTGCAAGGCCCGGACGCAAGCCCGGCAGGCCCTTCCCAGCTTGCGATCTAGCTGGCACAGTAACCACATGAAGGATCTCGCCTGCCCCTCGCCCCGGACCGGTCTGCGCCCGCCGTCACAGGTCATGCGCCTGCACCGCATGGGCGCCAGCTTTCCCACGCGGTTGAGCTTTCTGCGGGTTCTGACCCGGCGCCTGGCCGCCGAAGGCGCCAGGCTGCGGCGACCGGTCTGGAACATCGGCGCAGATGGTTTCGGCCATGCGGTCTATACCATTGCATTGGGCGGGTACGACTACAGCCTTGTCGCCGTCTCGACCCACCTCCCCGACGAGATGCGCACTGACCGCGTGATCGCAACGGCCTGGGACACGGCCTACGTCCTTTACGACGGCATCCCCAACGCCGAGGAAATCGCCCGCATCTGCGCCGCCGCCCCGCAGCAGGAGGCCGCCCGCTACACGGAAAGAGACCTCGTGCTGTCGCGCGCGAACAAGTCCCTGCGGCTCTTTGCCCATGTGGTCGAGCGCCTGCGTAAGGGCCAGCAACCGGATGCGGACTTGGTCAACCGGGTCGGCTACCTGATGCGGACAACGGCGGTCTACGGAAATGGCAAGTTCGGCATCGCCGACCGAGGCCTGATCGCGGACCGCCCCGGGATCGAGGGTGCCTTTGCCGCCGAGATGCTGACGGTCTGGCTCATCCGCAGCTTTACCCACGATCTTGTCGAACACCTGGGCGGCGCGGCCCTGGATCCGGCCCTGAAACGCCACCTTGGCATCGGCAATTCAACAGGGCTGGGCATGGCCCCCTTCCTGGTGTCGCATCCCGTTCTGCTGAACAACTGGATGCAGGCACGCGAAACCGCGCTGGCAAGGGTCCGCGCCCTGCCCGCGCTGGACCCCGCAAATCGCTCCCGGCTGACCGATCTGTGCAACCGTGTCGCCGCGCACCTTGATGAATGGCAGGTGCCCGACCCGGACCATCAGGCGCGGATCGACCGGATCCGGACCGAATGGCCGGCACTGCGCGGCTTTGTAGAGGACCTGCCGGACGACGCGCCCATCGACGCGCTTATCCGCCGGTCCGAGGCATTCTCGGTCGATACGCAGGAACTGTGTGTCGCGCTGGCGCTGGAACCGTTCGGAGACATCGTGGACGACCTCGCAGCAGCCATGACCGACCCGCTGGCCCCGCCGGCAAATGGATTTGAGGACGCCCGATCCCTGCGCGCGGCCATCGAGACGCATTTCGACTGGGCGCTGCAGTTGGATTTCGACGAGGCCGCACAGCAACGCCGGTTCTGGTACGTTTCCGAGGAAAAGCTGGAACCCCGGCTGGGCGATCGTTTCGACGACCCCGGGGCAGAACGTGAAAGCCCGCTGGACATTGGGCGGCGCGTACAAGCGCTTTGGCGTGCGCTGGACGGCGTCACGGACCTGCGCGCCTTTCGCTCCGCACGGCCCGAACATGAACTGGCCCTCGCCCGGGTCGCCTGTCTGGTCGCGCATCCCTATGCCGAAATCCGGGACAACCTGATCGCCGAAAGCTGTCTGCCGATCGACATGCTGCGCTGCAAGCTGGCCTTTTTCGGCGCCACCAAGTTCGATCCGAAATCCGACCGCTGGACCCGCATCACCCTTGCCCAAGGAGCCCCGCTGCCAGAGGACCTGGGGACTGCGCGGGCCGATGACTGGTGGCTTGCGGGGTTGGGCGCATGAGCTATTCCGCCAATGAAATAGCCGCCCTCGCGCAAAAGGCCGCGCGCGGCGCCGGCTTCCCCCCGCACCAGGCCCAGGTCTTTGGCGCCGCTGCGGTGCAGTACCTCGCCGGCGGCGGAGAGGCGCAGGCCTTGCTGGACGCGCTGTCCGATCCCGGCGACAGCCCGATCCTGCGCCTTCCGCTGCTGGTCGAGGACATCCGGCGTGCCGTCGATCTTGCCGGTCCACGGATCACCCTCACCCTGCAATCAGGGGACGAGGCGCTGGCTCCGGCCTATGCCCGGCTGGCCGGCCTGCACATCGCGCTCGCCGAGCTGGGACAAAGCGAGGACGGATTGCCACGGTTGCTTTTGGAAACCGGTCCCGACCGGGACGGGGCCGCAGCCCTGCCGCCGCGCATCGCGGTGGATCCGCCTTTGATGGATCGGCTGTCCTCCCTCGCGGCCCGGACATATGTCCCGGCATCGGACAGTTCGCGCAGCGCCGGCGCAGGCGCGGGTGACATCGACAACGACTGACCCGGGCGCCGCTTGCCCACACCGGCGCCCCGTGCTTCTCTCCGCCCAAATTCAGGAGACTCCCATGCCCCACCCTTTGCTGACCGAGGCCGACATCGACGATTACCAGCGCAACGGCGTGGTGGTTGTGCGGGGTCTCTGGGCCGACCTGGTCGAAACCCTGCGCGCCGGTGTGGCCCGCAACATGGCAGAACCAGGCCCCTACGCGGCTGAAAACCTCAAGGAAGGCGAGGCCGGGCGTTTCTTTGATGACTACTGCAACTGGCAGCGCATCCCCGAGTTCGAAGAGGTCATCCGCAGCTCCCCCGTGGCCGAGGTGGCGGCCGACCTGATGCGGTCGGACAGCGCGCAGCTGTTCCACGATCATGTGCTGGTCAAGGAACCGGGCACTTCAAAGCCCACGCCCTGGCACCAGGATGGCCCGTATTACTTTGTCCAGGGCCGCCAGACAGTCAGTTTCTGGAGCCCGCTGGACCCGGTGCGCGAGGCCACTCTGCGCTGCGTCGCCGGATCGCACCTCTGGGAAAAGCCCGTGCTGCCAACGCGCTGGCTGTCCGAAGAGGATTTCTATCCCGACGCGGATGCCTATATGCCGGTGCCGGATCCAGACGCCGAGGGCATGGAGGTTCTCGAATGGGCGCTGGAGCCGGGTGATGCCGTGGCCTTCAACTTTGCCATCCTGCACGGTGCGCGCGGCAATGACAGCCCGACACGGCGCCGTGCCTTTTCGCTGCGGCTGGTGGGGGATGACGCGCGTTATGTCACGCGCCCCGGCCCCACTTCGCCGCCCTTTCCCGGTCACGACATGGCAGAGGGCCAGCGTCTGCGCGAGGATTGGTTCCCGATCCTGTTCAACCGCTGATCTCGGTCCGACGGGCGCCTTTTTGGTCCGCAATTCGCAAGGCTGCGGGTCGCCTCAGGCGAAGGGATCGTCCGGATAGCCGACGCCCATCAGGCTAAGCCCGTCCGGCGGGCAAACGGGTCCGCAGGCGGCGCGCGACTGCGCCTCAAGCGCGGTCCTCACGTCTTCCGGCGCCCAGGCACCGGCGCCGACCCGTTCCAGCGTGCCAACGATAGAGCGCACCTGGTTGTGCAGGAAACTCCGGGCGCGCAGGAAGAAATGCACTTCGGGTCCGGCCAGCCCCTTGACCCGCCTGATGGTGATTTCATCCATCGTCTTGACCGGCGATTTCGCTTGGCACATGACCGACCGGAATGTGGTGAAGTCGTGCTGACCCAGCAGGTAGGCCGCGCCGTCGCGCATCGCCTCGACGTCCAGTTCGTGGTTGACGCGCCAGACCTGTCCGGCCTCCAGCGTGGCAGGCGCCCGCCGCATCAACAGCCGGAACAGGTAACGCCGCTCGACCGCCGAAAACCGTGCATGCCACTCGTCGGAAACCGCCGCTGCGGCACGGATTGCCACCGGTGAGGGCTTGAGGTGAAAGTTCAGCGCTTCGGACAGGCGAAACGGGTCCCAGGTCTTGTCCATGTCGCAATGGGCCACCTGACCGCGCGCATGAACCCCTGCATCGGTTCGCCCGGCCGCAGCGATGGTATGGTCACGCGGCTCCAGCCGGGCCAGCGCGGCCTCGATGGCCGCCTGAACCGAAGGCTGATCCGCCTGCCGCTGCCAGCCCGCAAAGGGACGGCCGTCATATTCCACCAAAAGCGCATACCTGGGCATGACGCGCCTCCTAGCCGCACGCCGGGCCAAGGGCAATCCCGCCGGGCTGTCCCGCGCGCGGCA
>NZ_JASHJL010000047.1 GCF_030733205.1 Mameliella sp. MMSF_3455 | reverse complement strand
AGGTCGTCTCTCCAGAGACCCACTCTCCCGCGATCAGATGACGACCGTGGGGGGTGAAGCTGCTTTTGTCCAGCATGTCGAGAACTCCTTTACTTGCCCCATTTCAGGGCGATGAGGTCGAGGTCGCCCGCGAGTTGCAGCAGGCGCTCCCGCGTGCGCGGGGTCATGGGTTTCAACGGGTGGCGGACGTGATCGGATCCAATCACGCCGCCTTCTTTCATCACCACCTTGCAGGCGCGCAGCCCGCACTGGCGGTTCTCATGGTTGATCAGCGGCAGGCACTTCGTCCATTGCGCCAGAGCGGTGTCCTTGTCACCCGCAAGATAGCTGCGGATGATGACACCAATGTGCTCGCACTGCAGGCCCGAGGTCATGGTGCCGGTGCACCCGGCGTCGAGGTCGGCCAGCAGCGTCACTGCCTCCTCGCCGTCGAAGGGGCCGACGATATCCTTGCCCCCGGCCTCGATCAGCGCCGCCAGCTTGTCGGCGGCAAAGGGCATTTCCATCTTGAAATAGCTGACGTTTTCCAACTCGCGCGCCATGCGCGCCAAGAGCGGCACCGACATCTGGCAGCCCGACAGGGGCGCGTCCTGCACCATGATCGGGATCGAGATCGCGTCGGACACGGCGCGGAACTGCTCGTAGATCCCGGCCTCGGACGGAACCAGCCCGACCCCGTGATAGGGCGGCATCATCATCACCATCGACGCGCCCAGTGACTGCGCGGCCTTGGCGCGGTCGACGACGATTTCGGTGCTGAAATGGCTGATCGTGACAATCACGGGGACGCGGCCCGCGACATGCTCCAGGCTGATGCGCATCAGCGTGGCGCGTTCCTCGTCCGACAAGACGAACTGTTCCGAGTAGTTGGCGAGGATGCAGATCGCATCCACGCCCTGGTCGATGATGCAATCCAGAACGCGGCGCATCCCCTCTTCGTCGACGCGGCCATCATCGTGGAAGGGTGTGGGCGCAACGGGGAGAATGCCGGTCAGGGGCGTTTTCATGGCAGGTCCTTTCTGGGTATCGGATGCGCGCAAGCGCTTATTCGTGGAAGGGGGCGACGGTCTCGCGTCGGCCCAGCAGGAAGGCATCGGCCACATGGCGCATGGGCGACAGATCCACGTCGCTGCCGCCCGTGGCGACAAGCTCGGCCATGCGGGCGTAGAGGCGCGGGTATTCACCGTCCAGCGCGGGGCCATCGGCGGTTTGCTCGACACCGTCGATGACCATGCGCGCGCCGCCGTCATGCAGTTCCAGCCGGCCCTTGTCGGTGTCGGCCGCGATGGTCCAGATCTGGTCGCCGTCCTGGCGCCAGTCAAAGACGGCGCCGACCTCCGCACCCGCCGGGTGAGCAAAGCGCAGGCTGGCCGCGATCGGCCCCTGCTTGTTCTCCGGCACTTCCAGAGTGGCCTCGCTCAGGTGGATGGCGTCGGGAAGGATCTCCGTCAGGATCGACAGCGCGTTGATGCCCGGATCAAAGACACCGAGGCCACCCGGTTCCCAGATCCAGTCCTGGCCGGGATGCCAGCGGCGCACGTCCTCTTTCCAGGTGATCTGCAACCGGCGGAGAGTCTTGTCCGCCAGCCAGGCCTTCGCGGCGCCCACCATCGGCGCCTCGCGCGAATGCCAGGTGGCAAAAAGCGAGACACGCTGCGCGCGCGCCATGTTGATCAGCCGGTGACATTCCGACAGCGAGGCGCCCGGCGGTTTTTCCAGCATGACATGGCGACCCGCCGCGATGGCGGCGGCGGCATAGTCAAAGCGCGGCACCGGCGGCAGGCAGAGCGAGACGACGCGAATGTCGCTCCGCCGCTCCAGCAGTTCGGCGAAATCGGTGAAGCTCTCGACCCCCTCGACGCTGCCCTTGCGCGAGACGGTGGCGGCAAGCTCCCAGTCCTGCGAGGCGGCGATGGCCGGTACGTGCTGATCCAGGGCGATCTTGCCGATGCCAACAAGTGCGATTTCCATCAATGCGAGTCCCTTCCCACCGGGGCGCCGCGGCAGCCCTTGAGAAAATCCAGGTCGGCGCCTGTATCGGCGCCCTCGACGTGCTGCTGGTGCAACCAGGCATAACCACTTGCCGGGCGTTCATGGGTCGGCGTCCATTCTGCCAGGCGGGCCTGCAATTCTTCGTCGGTGACATCCAGGTGCACGCGTCGCGCGGGCACGTCGACCTCGATCATGTCGCCGTTTTTCACCACTGCCAACGGTCCGCCTGCCGCTGCCTCGGGCGAGGTGTGCAGGATCACGGTGCCATAGGCGGTGCCGGACATGCGGGCATCGGAAATGCGGATCATGTCCTTGATGCCCTTTTTCAGAACCTTGGGCGGCAGGCCCATGTTGCCGACCTCGGACATGCCGGGATACCCCTTGGGTCCGCAGTTCTTGAGAACCATGATGCAGGTCTCGTCGATGTCCAGGTCGTTGTCGTTGATCTTGGCCTTGTAGTCGTCGATGTCCTCGAAGACGACCGCCCTGCCCCGGTGCTGCATCAGGTGTTTCGAGGCGGCAGAGGGTTTCAGCACCGCCCCCTTGGGGGCCAGGTTGCCCTTGAGCACGGCAATCCCGCCCTGGTCGGTCAGCGGCTTGTCGACCGGCAGGATCACGTCCTCGTTCCAGTTCCTGGCGTCCTTGACCTCGTCCCAGATCGTGCTGCCGGAGACGGTCAGCGCGTCCTTGTGCAGCTTGCCGCCCTCGCCCAGCCGTTTCAGCACCACGGGCAGGCCGCCGGCGTAAAAGAATTCTTCCATCAGGTATTCGCCCGAGGGCTGGAGGTTCAGGATCGTGGCAATGTCGCGCCCGCAGCGGTCCCAGTCGTCCAGCGTGATATCCACGCCGACACGGCCCGCAATCGCCAGCAGGTGCACCACCGTATTGGTAGAGCCGCCCACCGCGCCATTGGTGCGGATCGCATTTTCAAAGGCTTCGCGGGTCAGCACGTCCGAGGGTTTCAGATCGTCCTTGACCATCTGCACGATACGCCGTCCCGTCAGTTGCGCCATGACGCGGCGACGGCTGTCCACCGCGGGGATCGCGGCATTACCTGACAACGCCATGCCCAGCGCCTCGCACATCGACGCCATCGAGGAGGCCGTGCCCATCGTATTGCAGGTGCCGGACGAGCGGGTGACGGCGGCCTCGGCCTCGAGGAATTCGTCCTGCGTCATCTCACCGGCCTTCACCGCCTCGGAGAACCGCCAGAGGTGGGTGCCCGCGCCGACGCGTTCGCCCTGGAACCAGCCGTTCAGCATCGGCCCGCCGGTCACGACGATCGAGGGCAGATCGCAGGAGGCCGCCGCCATGAGCAGCGAGGGCGTGGTCTTGTCACAGCCCACCATCAGCACGCAACCGTCCATCGGCTGGCCGCGGATCTGTTCCTCGATCGACAGGGCGGCGAGGTTGCGGAACATCATCGCCGTGGGTCGGAAGGTGTTTTCCGAGGCGCTGAACACCGGCACCTCGACCGGGAAACCGCCGGCCTCCCAGATGCCTGCCTTCACCTTTTCCGACAACTCGCGCAGGTGGCCGTTGCAGGGCGTCAGGTCAGACCATGTGTTCAGGATGCCGATGATCGGGCGCCCGTCGAACAGGTCCTCGGGATAGCCCTGGTTCTTGAGCCAGCCGCGATGATAGATCACGTCCTTGGTGCTGCCGCCGTACCATTCCTGGCTGCGCAGCTTGCGGGGCCATTCTGCCGGTTTGAACGCCATCTGCTTGCCTCCTTCGCTTGGGGAGATGCGCCCGAAGGCGCACCGTCACCCCTGTTTCGATTTGTTGTAGACGTCGAAGATCACGGCAGCGAGCAGCACCAGCCCCTTGATCACCTGCTGATAGTCGATGCCGATGCCCATGATCGACATGCCGTTGTTCAGCACGCCCATCAGGAAGGCGCCGACCACCGCGCCGACGATCTTGCCGACGCCACCGGACATGGAGGCCCCGCCGATAAAGACCGCCGCGATCACGTCGAGTTCCAGCGCGAAACCCGCCTTTGGCGTGGCCGAATTCAGGCGCGCCGCAAAGACCATGCCCGCGATCCCGGCCAACACGCCCATGTTCACGAAGGCGAGGAAGGTCAGCCGCTCGGTCTTGATCCCCGAGAGCTTGGCCGCCTTTTCGTTGCCGCCCAGCGCATAGATGCGCCGGCCGGTCACCGTGCGCCCGGTGAAGAAGGCATAGATGATGGTCAGCACGCCCATGGTGATCAGCACGTTGGGCAGCCCGCGGAAGGTCGACAGCTTGAACAGGATGAAGATCAGCGCAATCGCGACAATGCCGATGCGGGCCAGAAAGAAGGCCTGCGGTTCGCCCGCCATGCCATAGGCCTTGTTCTGGGCACGCGCCTTGAGTTCCATCCAGACGATCAGCCCGGCGGCGACAAGGCCGGTGCACAGCGCCAGCACGTTGACCCGTTTCTGGCCCAGCAGGTCCGCGACGGCCTGGGACACGCCTTGGGGGAAGATGTCCGGCACGAACCCGTTGGCCAGCATCTGGAATTCACGCGGGAACGGGCCCAGCGACTGACCTTCGAGCAGCCACAGGGACGCGCCCCGGAACACCAGCATCCCCGCCAGCGTCACGATGAACGAGGGGATCTTCCAGTAGGCGATCCAATACCCCTGCGCGGCACCGATCAAGCCCCCGGCGACAAGGCAGGTGACCATGGTGACCGCCGTGGACATTTCCCATTCCACGATCATGACAGCCGCCAGCGCGCCGACGAACCCCATGACGGAGCCGACCGACAAGTCGATGTTGCCCGAGACGATGACGATCAGCATCCCCAGCGCCATGATGACGATATAGCTGTTCTGCAACAGCAGGTTGGTGACGTTCACCGGCTTCAACAGCGTGCCGTCGGTGACGATCTGGAAAAAGGCCATGATCGCGATCAGCGCGAACAGCAGCCCGTATTCGCGCAGGTGGCGGACGAGGTATTCGCCGATCCCCTGCTTTTCGGGCGCCTCGGCCCCATGCTCTGCAAAGTCCATCACAGGCTCCCTTATTCGGTCACGATGAGCGACATGATGCGCTCCTGGCTGGCGTCCTCGGCACTCAGTTCGCCGACGAATGCGCCCTCGTTCATTACGTAGATGCGGTCACACATGCCCAGGAGTTCGGGCATTTCCGAGGAGATCATGACCACGCCTTTCCCCTGCGCCGAGAGGTCGTTGATGATCCCGTAGATCTCGAACTTGGCGCCGACGTCGATGCCGCGCGTGGGTTCATCCAGGATCAGCACCTCGGGCTTGGCAAACAGCCATTTCGACAGGACAACCTTCTGCTGGTTGCCGCCCGAAAGGTTCATCACCCGCTGAAAGACGCCCGGCGTGCGGATGTTCAGCGCCTTGCGATAGTCCTCGGCCACGCGGGTCTCGGCGCTTTCGTTCAGCACCTGGCCGCGGGCCACCTCTTCGAGGTTGGCCATCGTGATGTTGCGCTGGATGGTTTCCTCGAGAATGAGGCCCAGCGACTTGCGGTCCTCGGTGACATAGGCCAGCCCGGCCTCGATCGCCTTGCTGACGGTGCCGACGTCCACCGGCTTGCCGCCGATCTCGACACTGCCCGAGATGTTGCGCCCGTAGGAGCGGCCAAAGATGCTCATGGCCAGTTCGGTGCGCCCGGCCCCCATAAGGCCCGCGATGCCCACGACCTCGCCCGCGCGGACGGCCATGTTGACGTCATGGATCACCTGGCGGTCGGCGTGCAGCGGATGCCAGACGTTCCAGTCCTTGACCTCCATCAGCACCTCGCCCGCGCGCCGTTCCCGCGCCGGGTAGCGGTGCGCCATGTCGCGGCCCACCATGTCGCGCACGATGGTGTCCTCGGTGATGTCCCGGGTCCTGGCATCCATCGTGGACACCGTGGAACCGTCTCGGATCACCGTCACCGAGTCCGCGACGCGGCGAACCTCGTTCAGCTTGTGGCTGATGATGATCTGCGTGACACCCTGCTGCTTGAGTTCCAGCATCAGGTCCAGCAGCGCCTGGCTGTCGCTTTCCGACAGCGCCGCCGTCGGCTCGTCGAGAATCAGCAGGCGCACTTCCTTGGACAGGGCCTTGGCGATCTCGACCAGTTGCTGCTTGCCCACGCCCAGCTTGTCGACCAGCGTGCTGGGCGGTTCCTTGAGGCCGACCTTGCGCAACAGGTCCTCGGTGCGCCGGTTGGTCTCACGCCAGTTGATGATGCCGCCGCGTGCGCGTTCATTGCCCAGGAAGAGGTTTTCCGCAATCGACAGCAGCGGCACGAGCGCCAGTTCCTGATGGATGATAATGACGCCCCTTTCCTCGGAGTCCGAGATATCCGCGAACTCGGCCAGCGCGCCGTCATAGTGAATTTCGCCGTCGTAGCTGCCCGCCGGGTAGACCCCGGACAGGACTTTCATCAGGGTCGATTTGCCCGCGCCGTTTTCCCCGACCAGCGCGTGAATCTCGCCTTCCCTTACGGTCAGGTTGACCGAGTCCAACGCCTTGACCCCAGGAAACTCCTTGGTGATCCCGCGCATTTCCAGTAGCGCCGTCATCCCCACTCCCCAATTTTCTGGTGGTTGCCAAGGCCCGCCCGCCGCGCATGGCGCCGGACGGACCCCGGGAGTAACCGGTTACTGGACCTGGTCCATCGTGTAGTAGCCGGAGCCGATGATCACGTCTTCCCAGTTCGACAGGTCGACCGAGACCGGTTCCAGCAGGTAGGAGGGCACGACCTTGACGCCGTTGTCATAGGTGGTGGTGTCGTTGATCTCGGGCTCGCCGCCTTTCAGCAGGGCCTCGACCATGCCCACGGTCACGCGCGCCAGTTCGCGGGTGTCCTTGAAGACGGTCGAATACTGCTCGCCCGCCAGCATCGACTTGATCGAGCGGATCTCGGCGTCCTGGCCTGTGACGATCGGCATTTCCAGGTCGCCCGAACCATAGCCCACGCCCTTGAGCGAAGAGATGATGCCGATGGACAGACCATCGTAGGGCGACAGGACACCGTGCACGCGCTCATCAGTGTAATGAGCCGACAGCAGGTTATCCATGCGGGCCTGCGCCACCGCACCGTCCCAGCGCAGGGTGCCGACCGTGTCCATACCCATCTGGCCCGACACGATGTTGATGGTTCCGTCGTCGATCAGTGGCTGCAGCACCGACATGGCGCCATCGTAGAAGAAATAGGCGTTGTTGTCGTCCGGAGAGCCGCCGAACAGCTCGACGTTGTAGGGGCCGTCGCCGAAACGCTCTTCGAGGCCGTTCACGAGACTGGTCGCCTGCTGCACGCCGACCTTGAAGTTGTCGAAGGTGGCGTAATAGCTGACATATTCGCTGTCGCGGATCAGCCGGTCATAGGCGATGACCTGGATATCTGCGTAATAGGCGTTTTCCAGAGCGCTCGACAGGGTGGTGCCGTCGATGGCCGCGATCACCAGCACGTCGACGCCGTTGGTGATCATGTTCTCGATCTGCGCCAGCTGGTTGGGAATGTCGTCCTCGGCGTACTGCAGGATGGTGTCATAGCCTGCGGCCTTGAACTGTTCGACCATCGACTCACCGTCAGAGATCCAGCGCGACGAGGATTTCGTCGGCATCGCGATGCCGACGGTTTCGGCAACGGCGCCATAGCTGGACAGCGCCACTGCCGCCGAAGCGAGCAGAAGTTTCATGTTCATTGGTAACCTCCCAAGGTCGGCGTGCCCTCCTGCGGCGACGCCTTATCTGTGTTTCGGACCCAGTGGATCCGAGCGCGACCGTAAATCGAGACTGTATACCTGTAAAATTCCGATTATGCTGGCTTGCATATCAAAAACGTTATGAGCGAACGTGATGGACATCGCCCGGCGGATCAAACCCGCGCACCTGGACCTGGTGCTGAAAATCGCAGAGACACAGCAGTTGCAGCTGGCCGCACAGGCGGTCGCGATCTCTCAGCCTGCCGCCTCGCGCATCCTGTCCGAGATCGAGACCAATATCGGCAGCCCGCTTTTTGTCCGCCACCCAAAGGGCATGGTCATGTCGCAGGCCGGAGAGGTCTTTGTCCGCCATGCACGGGTGATCCTGGCTGAGGTGCGCACGCTGGAGGACGAATTGCGCCACATCCAGTCCGGCGCCCTGGGCGAGGTCCGGGTGGGCTCGGTCACCGGGCCGGCTGTGGGCGTCCTGATGCCCGCTGTGCAGGCGGTGCATCAGGACAGCCCAGATCTGGAAATCAGCGTTGACGTGGCGCCCTCACGCGTGCTGATCCGCGACCTGGAAGAAGGGCGCTATGACTTTGTGCTGGGGCGCATTCCACCGGGCCACGACAGCCGGCTGTTCCACGTCCACCCTGCCCGGACCGAGGTCGTCGCCCTGCTGGTGCATGACACGCATCCGCTGGTATCGCGCCAGAACGTCGAAATGTCCGAGCTGACCGGCTATCCTTGGGTGATGCAGGAACGCGGCATGCCGATCCGCGAGTCGGTCGAATCCGCCTTTCACACCGCCGGGGTTCCGATCCCGCCAAGGGTGCTGAACAGTTCATCGCTTCTTGTGGCGCTCGCGCAGGTCGCGCGCGTGCAGGCCATCCTGCCGCAATCGAACGAGGTCAAGGAACTGCTGGTGCATTCCGACATCGGGGCAAACCTGACCGCCCTGAAAATGCGCCGTTCGATCGTCGTGCCGCCCTATTTCGTCCTGCGCGACGGCAGCCGCAAACTGTCGCGCGCCGCCGAGCGTCTGTTGCAGGAGGTGCTCTCCCGAATCTGACCCGGAAACGCCAAATACCCCCATGTTGACATCCACCGACCCAGACGCGACGACTGGGTCAAAGTGAATGGAGGCAATGTCTTGGCCAGTTTCAAAGCAGATTTCAGTCAGCAATATTCCGGGACCAGTGGCGTCGTTTCGAGTGATTCCTACAGGCCGTACAACGAAGTCCTCGATGACGGCGAAGGCGATGGCACCTTCGAAGTGGGCGACTCGATCTGGGGCACCACCAATCCGTTTCAGGGAACCGTCGAGGTTGCTCTTGTCGCGGGTGGGACAATGCGCCTGCCGGTCAGCAACAACTCTATTGCCGGCGTTACCCGCCTCTGGTTTCCGGAGTCGATGTCTCCCCACGACTTCGTTATACCGGCCACGCTCGATTATGCGACGTTCAACACCTCTGCTTACCCGACATGCTCTCTTGAGGGGACGGCAATCGACACGCCGGATGGTGCCATCGCCGTGCAGGACCTGGACATCGGACAGGTGATCGACACACCGACCGGGACGACCGTCATCAGATGGATCGGTCGCCAGACCGTCTTTCCCCGGTTCAATCCCGCAGAGCGGGTCCGCCCGGTGCGGATCGCGGCAGGGGCGCTTGGTTCCGGATTGCCGCGGCGCGACCTGCTCTTGACGGCGGATCATGCCCTGCATCTCGATGGAATGCTGGTCAATGCCTCGGCCCTGGTCAACGGCGAAACGGTCCGCTGGGAGCCGATCGAAACCGTCGGAGACCGCTACACCGTCTATCATGTCGAGACCGAGGGGCACGAGTTGATCCTTGCGGAAGGCGCCGAGGCCGAAAGCTACATCGATTACGTCGCCCGCCGCGCTTTCGACAACTACGATGAATACCTGGCCCTCTACGGCGAGGACGCGTCGATCACCGAAATGAAGAGGCCCCGCATCTCCTGCGCACGGCTCTTGCCGCAATCCCTGGTCGATCGGATTTCCGGCACCTCCCTGGTCGCCTGAGCCGATCCGGCGACTGCGGAGGGATTTGTGCGGGCTGGACCGGCCGCCCTGCCCCGGCGCGTGCGGTTCCGTGTTCGGCTGGCGAAACAGGAAGGCCGCCCAAGGCAGCCAATGTCGAGCGCCTCGCGACAACATGCCGACGCGCAAAGCGGAGTGTCATTTCAGGAGAGAATGGTGCGGTCGAGAAGACTCGAACTTCCACGGGAGTTACCCCACAGCGACCTCAACGCTGCGCGTCTACCAATTCCGCCACGACCGCACTGTCTTGACTTGGTGGGAGGGTCTCTAGCGAAGCGCGTGGACGATGTGAAGAGGAAAAACGACAAAAATCCATTCCGCGCGCCAACGCGCCTTGCCCGGCCCGCTGGTGGCGCTTTGCATCGAATGGCATTATGTGATCATCCACACCGTGCGGCGTTCCGGATGGACTTGGTGACCACGTTGGGGCCTGTTGTGCGCGTGGCGCTTGACGTCGTTCGACCAGGGTGGTCAGCGGTCAAGTCGGATGCATTGGCCGTCAGGCGGTCCTGACCGTGACAGGCAGGAAACGAACCGGTCAGCAGGGCGGATCAGCCCGGGTTTGAAGGAGGCGGGGGACGTGCCCCGTTGACAGGAATGGAATGGAAAATCAGCGAGGAACTGGTGCCCTACGAAGAGGCGCTTGCCTTCATGGAGGACCGCGCCAGTGCCATCGCAGAAGGGCGTGCGGAGGAGTGTATCTGGCTGCTTGAGCACCCGCCGCTCTATACCGCCGGCACCTCGGCCAGGGTCGAGGACCTGAAAGACCCCGACCGCTTTCCGGTCTACACCTCCAAGCGCGGCGGGCAATACACCTATCACGGCCCCGGCCAGCGCGTCGTCTATGTCATGCTGGACCTCAACAAGCGGGGCCGCGACATCCGCCGGTTCGTGCAGGATCTCGAGGCCTGGGTGATCGCCACGCTGGCAGAGTTCAACCTGGTCGGTCATATCCGCGAGGGCCGCGTCGGCGTCTGGATCGAACGCCCCGAGAAACCGCCGCTGGCGGACGGACGCATGGCGGAGGACAAGATCGCCGCCATCGGCATCCGCCTGCGCCGCTGGGTCAGCTTTCACGGCATCTCGATCAACGTGGAGCCCGAGCTGGAGCATTTCGAGGGCATCGTGCCCTGCGGAATCAGCGATTACGGTGTGACCTCACTGGTCGATCTCGGTCTGCCGGTAACGATGGATGACCTGGACGTGGCGCTCCGGGCGCAGTTCGACGCGGTCATGGCGCAGCCCGCCGAAGATCCGGCCTGATCGGGCAGACACGCCTTGCGGACGAACGGATCCGCGGGATGACGCGGACAAGGAAAAGGGGCAAGGACCGCTGTCCTCGCCCCTGGGGGCAGATCAAATTTCCCCCGCCAATGTCTTAAATGTCCAGGTGCTTGCAAATCGTTCCACGGTCCGGGCTACGGTGGCAGCACGCCCGGACCGGCTGTCTCAGGGCTTGCCCGAAAAGACGTGGAGCAGGATGTCTTCGCGGGCGATGCCTCGTTGTGTCAGTTCGGCGTCCGACAGAGCGCGCAACGCATCTATGCGGGCGGTGCGCTGGCGATAGCGGCGATCAAAGGGTGTCTCAAAGGCGCGCGCCAGGCGCTGGCGCAGGGTGGCACGGCTGGAAACGAAACTGTTTTCGAAATAGGCCATTTGAATTTCGCCCTCCGGGTGCAGCAGATGCCCCAAACCTAGATCAAAACGCGGCCTCCAGACAGTCTGGTAAGCCCCACCTAGGGAATTCCCGACCTGTTCTCTGGCCGAGCGCGCAGGGCGGTCTTCGCCGCACGATCCCACCGCCAATTCCCTTATGTTGATTGGGATCAAGGCCGGGTCCCGCCGCCTCCCGCAACCTATTCTCAGTGTCGAAGAGGAGGTTCAAAATGAAAGCGATCGTAACAGCAATAACCGCCGCCCTGCTGGCTTACCCGGCCCTTGCCGCTGATATCACATCCAGCGTCACCGCGGCGGATGTGCCGGAAAAGGAAAGGACCAAACCGGGTCTCTACCTGACCTCTCAGGAAGCCGCGACGGCGCTTTCGGCAAATCCGGACATAGTCTTTGTCGATGTGCGGGATCCGGTCGAGGTGATGTTCGTCGGCCATCCCGATCCGGTCGATGCCGTGGTGCCCTTTCGCTTTGTGTCCTACACCTACAACGCCAAGCGCGGCGCCTACGGCATGGACCCCAATCCCGCCTTCGTCGATGAGGTGAACGCGGTGATGGAGCGACTTGGCCGCAGCCCGTCCGATCCGGTCTTTGTCAGTTGCCAGACCGGCGGTCGCACCGCGCGCGCGGTCGATGCACTTACCGCTGCGGGATATACACAAGTCTACGCCCTCTTCGAAGGGATCGAAGGCGACCTGAACGCCGAAACCGGCCGCAGGGACATCAACGGCTGGAAAAATGCGGGCTTGCCGTGGTCGTACAAGCTGACGCCCGAGGTGGCTTGGCACCCGCCGCAATAACGCGCGCGGGTCACGGCCTGACTGTCCCGATCCTCAACCGTGCAGGCGAGGTCATGCTCACGCTACACGGGTTTCAGGGGGGCGGCGTCAGTCCGCGCCGGTAAAGACCGGAACAGGATGCGCTTACGGGCAAGGCCACGCGACCAGTTCGCGGTCGGACAGTTTTCGCAGGGCTTCGATTTCGCGGGTGCGCTGGCGATAGCGGCGATCAAAGGGGGTCTCAAAGGCGCGCGCCAGGCGCTTGCGCAGGGTGGCACGGTTGGAAACGAAACTGTTTTCACAATAGGCCATCTTGAACTCCCCCGGTTGGGTGATGCCGTGTGTGGCTGATGGGTTCAATCTAGGCGCTGGCGACCTGCCCCATAAGTCGGGAAAGCCGGATCGTCCGGAATACCGGACCCCGGTCCGGATTCGGGCGACAGGCAAGGGACCGGGCAGGCATTAATAAAGGGGGCGCACTCACAACGCCCCCTTGGACAATCATCGAAAGAACGGATGGGCGGGAAGCCCGAATAAGGATTGGTCATTGAAACCCTGGCGCCGCGTCAAACGGCGTCACGTCCGCGATCAGGCCTTGCCCGAAAAGACGTGAAAGAGAATGTCCTCGCGGGCAATTCCGCGCCGGGACAGTTCGGCGTCCGACAGTGCGCGCAACGCGTCGATGCGGGCGGTGCGCTGTCGGTAACGGCGGTCGAAGGGGGTCTCGAACAGGCGCGCGAGGCGCTGGCGGAGGGTGATGCGGTTCGAGACAAAGCCGTTGTCGAAATAAGCCATTTTCCAAATCCCCTTCGGTTGCAGCAGTTGCGCCGAACTTAGAAAAACACGCAGCCTCCTGACAGTCGGGTAAGCCATACCTAGGGTTTTCCCGACCCTGCCCCGGGACGTGGTCGGGGTGATCTTCGCAGGGCATACCGTGTGCTGACAGCCGTCCAACGCGGGGCCACGTTCTGACGGCTACGCCGGACGCAACGGCGGTCGAATGGCGTGTCCGGGAAGACCATGCGAAAACCCCGTTGAAAGGGGTCAGCGAGTGTGAGTGCGGGCCGATCCTACCCGCGTCCGGAGCCCCGGCCCAAGCCTCTGCGACAAAAAGGTTTGATCTGCGTCAAATCCGGCCATTGCCGCCCCTAGGGTCACATTCTAAAACGTGAATCGAACTTAGGGCCCGGACGGATTCCCGTTCCGTGTCCTCTGCATAGGGATCAGCAGGAGGCAAACAATGGCAGATGCAGCCATTCACGGCCACGAGCACGAAGACAACCGCGGGTTCTTTACCCGTTGGTTCATGTCGACGAACCACAAGGACATCGGGATTCTCTACCTGATCGTCTCTGCCTTCGTCGGGCTCATTTCGGTCGTTTTCACCGTTTACATGCGCATGGAACTCATGTCGCCGGGCGTTCAGTACATGTGCATGGAAGGCATGCGCTTCCTGCCGACGGCGGTCGAGAACTGTACGCCCAACGGCCACCTCTGGAACGTGCTGATCACCGGCCACGGCATCCTGATGATGTTCTTCGTGGTCATTCCGGCACTGTTCGGCGGTTTCGGCAACTACTTCATGCCGCTGCAGATCGGCGCGCCGGACATGGCGTTTCCGCGGATGAACAACCTGTCGTTCTGGCTGTATGTCGCGGGCTCCACCCTGGCGGTCTGCTCTGTCTTCGCACCGGGCGGCAACAACCAGCTTGGGTCCGGCGTGGGCTGGGTTCTTTACCCGCCGCTCTCGGTCAACGAAGGCGGCATGTCGATGGACCTGGCGATTTTCGCCGTCCACGTCTCTGGCGCGTCGTCGATCCTGGGCGCGATCAACATGATCACCACCTTCCTGAACATGCGGACCCCGGGCATGACCCTGTTCAAGGTGCCGCTGTTCTCCTGGGCGATCTTCGTCACCTCCTGGCTGATCCTTCTGTCGCTGCCCGTTCTGGCCGGCGCGATCACCATGCTGCTGACGGACCGCAATTTCGGCACGACCTTCTTCGATCCGGCCGGTGGCGGTGACCCGGTGCTCTACCAGCACATCCTGTGGTTCTTCGGTCACCCCGAGGTCTACATCGTGATCGTGCCCGGGTTCGGCATCATCAGCCACGTTATCGCGACTTTCTCGCGCAAGCCGATCTTCGGCTACCTGCCGATGGTCTGGGCGATCATCGCGATCGGCGCGCTGGGTTTCGTCGTCTGGGCGCACCACATGTACACCGTCGGCATGTCGCTGACCCAGCAGAGCTACTTCATGCTGGCAACGATGGTCATCGCGGTGCCAACGGGCGTGAAGGTGTTCAGCTGGATCGCTACCATGTGGGGCGGCTCCATCGAGATGAAGACCCCGATGCTCTGGGCCTTCGGCTTCCTGTTCCTCTTCACCGTCGGCGGCGTGACCGGCGTGGTGCTGAGCCAGGCGGGCGTTGACCGTGCCTACCATGACACCTACTACGTCGTGGCGCACTTCCACTACGTGATGAGCCTCGGCGCCGTCTTCGCGATCTTCGCGGGTGTCTACTTCTACTTCCCGAAGATGAGCGGCCGGATGTACTCCGAGTTCTGGGGCAAGATCCACTTCTGGATGATGTTCATCGGTGCCAACCTGACCTTCTTCCCGCAGCACTTCCTGGGCCGTCAGGGCATGCCGCGCCGGTACATCGACTACCCCGAAGCCTTCGCCACCTGGAACTACATCTCCAGCTGGGGTGCGCTGCTCTCCTTCGCATCGTTCGTGCTGTTCTTCGGGATCATGTTCCACGCCCTGACCCGTGGTGCCCGCGCCTCCGAGGCAAACCCGTGGAACGAGTACGCGGACACGCTGGAATGGACCCTGCCCTCGCCGCCGCCGGAGCACACCTTCGAGCAGCTGCCGAAGCAGGAAGACTGGGACAAGAGCCCCGCCCACTGAGGGACGCTCTCACCTGAAACGCAAAAGGCCCCTGCATCTGCCGGGGCCTTTTCCTTTGGTGCAGGTGAAAGCGGATCAACCGCCGTCGCGCCATTCATAGACGTAGCGATAGCAGCCCAGCGGCTGCAACGTGACCGTCATCTGAAACCGGCCATCCTTGTAGCGCGCGCCCTCGGGCGGCGCGAACGTGCCGCTCCATGCGGCCGAATGTGCCTGGTTGTAGGCGGTGCCGATGAACCCGTCGGCACGATCCTTCACGATGTCGACACTCCCACGAGAGCCCTTGGCACAGTTTTCGCCCTCGGTGCCGAAATGGTAGAACAGCCCGCCATGCCCCCAGCCGGCGGCATAGTCCCCCTGAACGGTGGCAGAGAGCAGCACATCCTGCCCCGGGACAAGGTAAGGAGGTGGCGCAGCCCAGGTATATGTGACGACATAAGCGCCCCATGCATCGCCACAGCGTGGCTTGCTGCGGGAATACTGTCCGCGCCCGGCGCCGACCGACCCTTTCGGATCGTAGCAGCTGTTGTTGTCGGAAAAGGTTGTCATCCCTGCCTCCGAAACCATCGCCCAATGCCCGCCCTGCGGCGCGCCCGGGCGCGGATCATTCCGCACCGGCGGCAAAGCCGGATCGGCCAGGCTCATGCGCTGCGCAATCTCGGCACACCGGCCCTCGATGATCGGCAGGACGTAATGCGACAGCGCGAGGCTCTGCAGCCGCGCCTGCGCCACCTCCTGCAGGTCGATGCCGACCTCGCGATTGCGCTGTGCCTCGATCCGGGACAGGGCCGCGTCATAGGCACGATCAGCGACGGCCTTGGCGTCGTCGCGGAGGTTCTCGATGATGCGCAGCCGCTCATCGTTGCCGATATCGCGCTCGGGCACCGCGCCCTGCACGTCCGGCGGGCCGAATATCTCCTCGTAGGATTTGCGGAACCGCCGATCCGCCTCGGCATGGGCCGCTTCTCGCGCGGCCAGCGCGGCCCTCGTCGCGTCCGCAGCGCGCAGCATCTCGGCCTCGATCTCTGCCACGTTGCGATCGGCCTTGTCGCGCAGCATACCCTGCGCCCGCAGCACGACATTGCCGTCCCAGCCATTCATAAGCGCGTGCTGCACCATCTCCTGCACCCAGCGGGCGCGGTTCTGGGCCACGCGTTGCCGGTTCGCCTCCAGGATCGCCTCCGGGGTCAGCGCCAGCTTGCGCCCGGTGTTCGCACCATCCAGCACAACCTTGGTCCAGCCCGAGGCGATGAGCGACAGGAGATCCCATTCGTCCGGCATCTTCCAGATTTCCAGCAGCGACATGGCGTAGTCATCGAAAAGCACATCCATGTCCGGTGGCAGATGCGCATCCAGGTAAAGCGCCGTCATTACCGCCCGGGCGCACTCGTCGCCCCCGGTCATGTCAAGAACCTGCTGCAATTCCACCAGGTCCGCGCCGTGATAACGATCGAGGTCGCGCACCCCCGGCATGACCCAGCCCCGGGCCAAGGCACGCGCGACATGATCGTCGATCTGGCGCCGGGCATCGACCACATCGGCAAGCGCCACGCCCCCCGTCAGGACCAGTGCAAGGGCGGTGGTGGTCAGTCCGCGCGCCCATTGCCGCCGTCCCCGCCTTTGTTCCGAAACGCACATCCTGCCATCCTCCCGGTTCTGTGACACCGACCTTAGCAGTTGCCCGGGAACCCGGACTTTGACCCACAACAATTCTGCTGTATATCGCAGTGTGACGTGCACCCGGGGTGATGCCGGGAACCTTTCCGACGGAACAATGCCTTACCACTGGACAACGCCCCCACGCGAAGCTTCACAGGTCCTGCAGCTCTGGCCGCACAATTCGCTGTCGGCCGAGGGCTTTGCCGCGATGATCCTGGGCTTCTTTCTCTTTGCCTCGGTGCCGCTCTACAGCGTTATCGGGACGGCGGTGCTGTGGGGGCTCCTGCCCTTCATGCTGACGGCGACGGCGGCGCTCTATTATGCGCTGCGCCGCAACCAGCGCGACCGCCGCATCCTCGAGGTGCTGACCGTCACGCCCGAGGTCACGCATCTGATCCGCACCAACCCCAAGGGCGACACGCAGGACTGGGAAAGCAACACCTACTGGGTCAAGGTCGCCTGCCACGAGTCCGGCGGGCCGGTCCCCTATTACGTCACGCTCAAGGGCAATGGCCGCGAGGTCGAGATCGGCGCTTTTCTCAGCGAAGACGAACGCCGCGCCCTGTTCAACGACCTGACCGACGCGGTGCGCCGCGCGGCCAATCCCTGAAGGCGAAAGCATGGCGCAGGTTCCCGCTACCCCGAAATGGCACCGGGCCGCGTTGCGGCTGTCGGTGGCCCTGAACCGCGAAGGCTGGATCGAGCGGTTGACCCCGGCCCCGAGCGAGGCCGCCGCCCTGCGTCTGCGCGATGCCCTGGCAGCCCGCGTGCCACCGCTGCGCAAGCGCGTGGTTTTCCTGATCCCGCTGGTGGGGCCGGACCATGTCGGCGACTGGGAGGCGGTGAGCGACAGGCTCTCGGCGACACTGGACTGTTTCATCGCCCAGGACGACCCAAACTGGCAGGCGGTGATCTGCTGCCAGGAACGCCCGCCCCTGCCCGACGACCCGCGCATCACCTTCCTGCCCTTCTCGGCGCCGGAGCCCGGCAATGACAAATGGCTGAAGCTCGCCGCGCTGACCGCGCATCTTGACGACATGGACCTGCCGCCCGCCTATGTCATGAGTTTCGACGCCGACGACCTGCTGCGGCAGGGCAGCGTGCGCGAGATGCTGCGCCGCCAGGCACCCGGGGGCTATCTTGTTCAATCCGGCTTTGTCATGGACGATGCGACCGGGACGATCGCCTTGGCCGACCGCCCCTCGCTGCGCGAGCCCATGCGCAAACCCTTCTGGAAACTCTGCGGTTCCTGCGCGGCGCTGGCCCATGATCCGGACCTGCAGCAAAGCACCGCCTTCCTGCAGGCGATGACCCAGCACGAACACCGCATGTTCCCCTACCTCGCCGCGCTGGCCGGTCGGTCGCTGGCGCCGCTGTCACAGCCCTCGGTTCTCTACGTCCTGAACCACGGAGAGAATTTCGGCGCACGCCGTGGGCGGGTCAGTTTCAAGACCCGCTTCGTGGAACGCTTCAGGATCGACGATCCTTCGGAACTGGCCCTGATCGCCGATGGCTTTCCCGTGCCGGAGATCGCAGATGACCCGGCAGAGGCCACCGCCTGACCCCAATGGGTCTGCCCCCAGCACGAAAAAGGCCGCCCCGCAAGGCGGCCCTTTTTATCCCCGTCAAGTTCCCGACCGTCAGGCCGACAGACGATCCTTGACCCGGGGGCCGACGGATCCGAAATCCATCTGGCCGGTGTATTTCGACTTGAGCACCCCCATGACGCGGCCCATGTCGCGGATCGATTCCGCGCCGACCTCGGCCATTGCCGCGTCGATTGCCTTGGCGACTTCCTTGTCGTTCAACGCACGCGGCAGGAATTCCTCGATCACCTCGATCTCGGCGGTTTCGCGTTCGGCCAGGTCCAGCCGGCCTGCCTCTTCATAGCTCTTGGCGCTTTCGCGGCGCTGCTTGACCATCTTGCCAAGGATGGCCAGCACTTCGGTGTCATCGACCCCGGTTTCATTGCCTTCCCCGCGGACGGCGATGTCGCGATCCTTGATGGCGGCGTTGATCAGGCGCAGCGTCGACAGGCGATCCTGTGCCTTGTCCTTCATTGCCTGCTTGACCGCCGCGTTCACCTTTGCACGCAGTTCCATGACCTTATCCCCTCACGGTTCATGAATTTGTGACACTACTTCAGGACGCCCCCTGTTGCAAGCGCAGCATTTTGAGGCAACGTCTTGATAAACAACAATTTTTGTTTTCAACCAAGCACTTGACCAACGCCCCGGGCGGCCTTAGGTTCCGGCCAATTTGCCGCCATCCGGAGATCTGCCATGCCTGCCGCCCACGCACGCCCGACCGCTTGCCTTGCCCTTGCCGACGGGACGCTTTTCTATGGCACCGGTTTTGGCGCCACCGGCCAGACAACGGCAGAGCTCTGCTTCAACACGGCCATGTCCGGCTACCAGGAGATCATGACCGATCCCTCTTACGCGGGCCAGATCGTCACCTTCACCTTTCCGCATATCGGCAATGTCGGCGTGAACCCGGATGATGACGAGACCGGCGACCCGGTGGCGGCGGGCATGGTCGTGAAATGGATGCCGACGCAAAGCTCGAACTGGCGCGCGGCGCAGGAACTGGGTGATTGGCTGGCGGCGCGCGGGCGCATCGCCATCGGCGGCGTCGATACCCGCCGCCTGACCCGCGCCATTCGCCAGCAGGGGGCACCGCATGTCGCGCTGGCCCATGATCCCGACGGCAACTTCGACACAGAGGCGCTGGTTGCCGCCGCGCGCGGCTTCCCGGGCCTCGAAGGTCTGGATCTGGCGCTGGATGTCACCTGCGCGCAAAGCTATCGATGGGACGAGATGCGTTGGGCCTGGCCCGATGGCTACCAGCGCCAGGAACAGGCGCGGCACAAGGTTGTCGCCGTGGATTACGGCGCCAAGCGCAATATCCTGCGCTGCCTTGCTTCGGCCGGCTGCGAGGTCACGGTTCTGCCCGCCACGGCAACCTTCGACGATGTCATGGCGCATGAGCCGGACGGCGTTTTCCTGTCGAACGGCCCCGGCGATCCGGCGGCCACCGGCGCCTACGCGGTGCCGATGATCCAGCGGTTGCTGTCGGACACCAAGCTGCCGGTCTTCGGCATCTGCCTCGGGCACCAGATGCTGGCGCTGGCGGTCGGTGCCAAGACCATCAAGATGAACCACGGCCATCACGGCGCGAACCATCCGGTCAAGGACATGGACACCGGCAAGGTCGAGATCACCTCGATGAACCACGGCTTTGCCGTCGACAGCCAGACGCTGCCGCAGGGAGTGCTGGAAACGCATGTCTCGCTGTTTGACGGGTCCAACTGCGGCATCCGCCTGGCCGATCGCCCGGTGTTCAGCGTGCAGCACCACCCCGAGGCCAGCCCAGGCCCGCAGGACAGTTTCTACCTGTTCGAGCGCTTCGCCGCCTCGATGGACGCGGCCTGACCGCCCGTTTGTCGGAAAAACCGCGCCCTGTTAACCGTTTGGCGGCCTTTTGCTGCCAGGCGGCCAAGTTTGGTTAAGCTTTCATTTACCAAAACCATGTGAAGGTTCCGGTAACCGAGTTTACCGGGACGAGGCATGTCAGAACACCGCCTCCATCTGGCCGAGGCCAAGCTGGCCCAGGCAAAGGCCCGACGTGGCCAGCCCATCAGCCACATTCTGATGGAGGACGGCCGCGTTGCACCGACCGAGATGCTGGGCGCAATGGCCGAGGCCAGCCGCATCGGCCAGTCGGTGCCGCAGGTCGTCGTGGCCGAGGCCATCGCCTCACGCGAAGAGGTGCTGGAGGCGCAGGCGCAGCATTTCGGCGCCCTTGTCCTGCGTCGCCGCGACAGCCCGCCCGATCCCGCGGTGATCGACCTTTTGCCAGCCGGTTTCTGCCTCGAACACGGGATAATGCCCTGGATGCGGGTGGGCGACACGCTGCTTGTGGCCACGTCACGACCGGATGATTTTTCCGACCTGCAACCGCGCTTGCCGCCCGACATCGGCCCCGTGGTCATGGCGCTGGCGCTGGAGTCAGACATACATGCCGAGATCTCGGCCCGGGCCGGCGCGCAACTGGCAGCGGCCGCCGAGACATGGGTGCCCGACGAGGACAGCTGTCGCGACCTGAACCGGATGACTCCGCGCACCCGGATGCTGGCGATTGGCGCGGGCCTCGTCTGCCTGATGCTGCTGGTGCTGGCCCCGCGGCTCTTGTTCGGGGCCGCGCTGGGTCTGGCCCTGGGATCGCTGGTGCTGGCACAACTGATGAAGCTGGCGGCCCTCGCCGCCCTGCCCCGGCGCGCTCCGCCGGTGCACGCCACCCTGCCCGCCGATCCTCCGCTGGCCTCGATTCTGGTGCCTCTCTATCGAGAAGAGGACATTGCCCAGACCCTCGTCAAGCGCCTGTCGCGCCTGACCTATCCCAAGGCCCTGCTGGACGTCGTGCTGGTGCTGGAGGCCGGGGACCAATTGACGCGCGAGACACTGGCCCGCACCCGCCTGCCGCCCTGGATGCGCACGATCACCGTCCCTCCCGGCGAAATCACAACCAAGCCGCGCGCACTGAACTATGCCTACCGGTTCACACGGGGACAGATCGTCGGCATCTACGATGCCGAAGACGCCCCCGCCCCCGACCAGATCACCCGCGTCGTGGGTCATTTCGACCGCGCCCCGCCCGAGGTCGGCTGCCTGCAAGGCATCCTCGATTTTTACAACCCGCGCGCAAACTGGCTGTCGCGCTGCTTCACCATCGAATACGCCAGCTGGTTCCGCATCCTGCTGCCCGGCCTGTCCCGGCTGGGCTTCGTCGTGCCACTGGGCGGGACAACGGTGTTCTTCCGACGCGAGGTCCTGGAAAGGGTCTGCGGCTGGGACGCGCACAACGTGACAGAGGATGCCGACCTCGGCGTGCGCCTCGCGCGCCACGGGTTTCGGACCGAACTGATTTCCAGCGTCACACGCGAAGAGGCCAACAACCGTTTCTGGCCCTGGATCAAGCAGCGCTCGCGCTGGCTCAAGGGATACGGCATCACCTGGTGGGTCCATAGCCGCAACCCGCGCAGGCTCTGGCGCGATCTCGGCCCGAAACGCTTTGCCGGGGTACAGCTGCTTTTTCTGACGACACTGGTTCAATTCACCCTCGCCCCGGTTCTGTGGTCCTTCTGGCTGATCCTGATGGGACTGCCCCACCCGCTGGAGCCCCACCTTTCACGCCCCCTGATCCTGGGACTGACGACGCTGTTCCTCAGCGCCGAGGCGGTGTCGATCGTGATTGGCCTGGCCGCGCTGGCGCGCAGCCCGCACCGGGCGCTCTTTGCCTGGGTGCCGACGCTTTTCGCCTATTTCCCGCTGGGAACACTGGCGATTTACAAGGCGCTTTGGGAAACGCTGCGCAACCCCTTCTACTGGGAAAAGACGCAACACGGTCACTCGGCCCCGGACCGCCCCGGAGCGGACCTGCCGCCCGAGGGCTGAAGCCACGATCACACGGTCATGTGCTCGGCGTTGTCCTGCTTCAACCTGGTGATGAAAGCGGTCGAGATATGATCGCGCAGCGCCCGGTAGGCGGCATCCTCGTCCCGTTTGGAAATCGCGTCGACGATGGCCTGGTGCTCGCCCAACGCGATCTCGCCCCGCCCCTGCACCGCCAGCGAGGTCGTCGCCATCAACGCCATCGACCGATAAATGAGGTCCAACTGCTGCACCAGGTACCGGTTGTGCGAGGCAAGGTGAATCATCCGGTGGAACCGCCGGTTGGCCCGCGCCATCGTCGCAGGGTCGTTCAGCAGCGCGCGGTCCTCCTCGATCATGTCACGCAACACCCGGACCTCTTCCTCGGTCGCGTGCCGCGCCGCCAGTCGCGCGGCCAGCCCCTCCAGTTCCGACCGCACGGCATACAGCTCGGCCATCTGGTTGTGATCCAGCGAGGCCACGATCAGCGATCGCCCGTCCCGCGCCAGGAGCGACTGGGTTTCCAGCCGTTGCAACGCCTCGCGGATCGGCGTGCGCGACACGCCGAAACGCTCTGCCAGCTCGCTTTCGACCAGGCGGTCTCCCGGCTTGTAGATACCTGAATCGATGGCTTCGAGTATCATCGTGTAGGCATCTTTCTGTGCCGGCTTGACCTCGCTCATAGAACCCTCCCTGCGTCCACCGCGCAACGATAGCGCCAGCGGCACGGCAGGTTCAAGCTGTGCGGATTGCCGCGCGACCGACCAAAAGGTAGGCATGCGTCATGACCAAGGACAGATTTGCCCATGTGCGGGCCTGGGTCTTTGACCTGGACAACACGCTCTACTCTCCTGCGGTGCGCCTCTTCGACCAGATCGAGGCGCGCATGAACAGCTATGTGATGCGCGTGACCGGCGCGGCCCGGGACGAGGCCGCCCAGATGCGCCACGACTACTGGGCGCGCTATGGCACCACCCTGGCCGGGCTGATGACCCATCACGAGGTCGACCCCGAGGATTACCTGGTGGACGTGCACGACATCTCTTTCGATGCGCTGACGCCCGATCCGCATCTTGCAGAGCTGATCGCCACCCTCCCCGGCCGTCGCATCGTCTACACCAACGGCAGCGCGCCCTACGCGGCACAGGTGCTGAAGGCCCGCGGGCTGGACGCGGCCTTTGACGCGATCTACGGCGTGGAAGACGCGGGCTACACGCCCAAGCCCCGGCCCGAGGCATTCGAGCGCATCTTTGCCCGTGACGGTCTGGACCCGGCAGAGGCGGCGATGTTCGAGGACGACCCGCGCAACCTTGCCGCTCCGCATGCGATGGGGATGCGCACGGTTCATGTCGCGCCAGAGGCAGCGCCGGCCGACCATATCCACCATCACACCGATGACCTGACGGCATTCCTGCGCGGGTTGAAGTAGCACGCCGCCACGACCCGCGGGGGAATGATCCCCCAGTGCGTCATCCGGGATGCGACATTAAGCATCTGTTCGGCGGGCCCCGAAGTGTTATCTCAAATGACAGAAAAGATCAGGAGATGCGAATATGTCGAGTGCCGAAACCGCTGCCATCCAGGACATGCCCCGAAAGGCAATCTCGCCCGAGCAGATGGCCTACCTGATCGCCGCTTTGCTGGTCGGCGCAGGCGCCGCCATGACCGCGCTTTTCGGCCTTCCGGGGCTTGCGATGACGGCATTGGCCCTCGTGCCGGTGGTCTATGTGGTGCTGATCCTCATCTCCGTCGGCAAGTAGCCCCAGGACGCGCCCGCGACCGCAAACCGCGTCCCGCGCGACACCGGTCCCGATACACATATCCCCGCACCGGCCCCAGGGTCTTGGCCAAGGAGACGTGAAGATGGATTACGATATCGTCATTTCGGGCGGCGGCATTGCGGGCCTGACCGCAGCGGCGGGCTTTGCCTCCGCCGGCTTCTCGACCCTCTGCGTCGACCCGACACCGCCGGTGACAGAACGCGAGGCCGACGGCGCGGACCTGCGCACCACGGCATTCTTGCAACCGGCGCAGTCGTTCCTCGAGGAAATCGGTCTCTGGTCCCGGCTGGCGGACCACGCCATGCCACTGCAGGTCATGCGCATCGTGGATGCCGGCGGCCCAGTGGCCGAACCGCGCGTCACCCGCGATTTCGACGCCGCCGACCTCTCGGACAAACCCTTTGGCTGGAACCTGCCCAACTGGCTGCTCCGCCGGGAAATGGCGGCACGCCTGGGCGAACTGGCCAATGTCAATTTCCGTCCCGGTACCGGCACGACGGCGCTGTTCACCCGCGAGGGCGAGGCCCGCGTGACGCTTTCCGACGGCAGCAAGGTGCGCTGCCGGATGGTGGTCGCCGCGGACGGACGCGCATCCCCCATGCGGCAGGCGGCAGACATCGACGTCAAGACCACGCGGTTCGGACAAAAGGCACTGGCCTTCGCCGTCACGCATCCGATTCCGCATTGCAATGTCTCGACGGAAATCCACCGCACCGGCGGCCCCTTCACCCTGGTTCCCCTGCCCGACCTCGACGGCCGCCCCTGTTCGGCGGTGGTCTGGATGGAGGACGGCCCCAAGGCGCAACACCTCTTCGACCTGGACGCCGCGACCTTTCAGGCGGAAATGTCGGAACGCTCGTGTTTTCTCTTCGGTCCGCTGGAACTGGCCTCGCGCCGCACGCTCTGGCCGATCATCGCGCAAGAGGCAGAGCGGCTCTCCTCGCAGCGCCTGGCACTGGTGGCCGAGGCGGCGCATGTGGTGCCCCCGATCGGCGCGCAGGGCCTGAACATGAGCCTCAAGGATCTCGCCGCCCTGCGCGACCTGGCAATGAGCCGTCCCGAGGGGCTGGGGGATGCACAGATGCTGGACGCCTATCACCGTAGCCGCATCACGGATATCCGCGCCCGCGTTGCCGGGATCACCGCGCTGAACCGTATCTCGCAACTCTCGGCGCAACCGCTGCGTGACATCCGGGCCAAGGGGCTGGACGCCCTTTATGGCCTCAAACCGGTGCGAACGTCGCTCATGCAGATGGGGCTGGGCGCGCGCGGATAGGGGCAAGGGCGCGCGCCCGGTGTTTCTTTGGGCCGAAAATACCTCCGGGGGAGTCGCCAAGGGCGACGGGGGCAGCGCCCCTTCTTACAGGACCTCGTCCACCACCTTGCGCAACCGCGCCACCGTGGCCTCGACATCATAGAGTTTGTCCAGCCCGAACAGACCGATGCGAAAGGTCGAGAACTCCGGCGGCTCGTCGCATTGCAGGGGCACACCTGCCGCGATCTGCATGCCATGCGCGGCAAAGGCCTTGCCCGTCTTGATATCCGGATCGGCGGTATAGCAGACCACCACGCCCGGCGCGCCATAACCATCGGCGGCGACGGATTTCACGCCCTTCTCGGCGAACATCGCGCGCACCGCGTCGCCCAGCGCCCATTGCGCCGCCTTCAGCCTGTCAAACCCATAGGTGCGGGTTTCGGCCATCGTGTCCCGGAACGACCGCAGCCCGTCGGTCGGCATGGTGGCGTGGTAGGCATGGCCGCCGTTCTCGTAGGCCTGCATGATCTGGTACCACTTCTTTAGGTCCACGGCGAAACTGTCCGACGTGGTCTCCTCCAGTCGCGCAAGCGCGCGGTCCGACATCATCACCAGTCCGGCGCAAGGGGTCGAGGACCAGCCCTTTTGCGGCGCAGAGATCAGCACGTCGACCCCGGTTGCGCGCATGTCGATCCAGGCGCAGCCCGACGCGATGCAGTCCAGCACCATCAGCGCGCCGACCTCATGCGCGGCCTTGGCCAGCCGGGTCACGTAATCGTCCGGCAGGATCACCCCGGCCGAGGTTTCGACGTGCGGGGCAAAGACGACATCGGGGCGCGTCTCGGCGATCCTGGCCTCGACCTCCTCGATCGGTGCGGGGGCAAAGGGCGCATCCGGCGCGTTGCCGGTGCGCCGCGCCTTCATCACAGTGGTCTCTCCGGCGAAACCGCCGGCCTCGAAGATCTGCGACCAGCGGTACGAGAACCAGCCGTTGCGCACCACCAGCACGTCAGCACCGCGCCCGAACTGGCGGGCGACCGCCTCCATCCCGTAGGTGCCGCCACCGGGCACCAGCGCCACGCCATCGGCGGCATAGACCTCTTTCAGCATGGCCGAGATGTCGCGCATCACCTCCTGAAAGGCAGCGGACATGTG
Organism: Mameliella sp. MMSF_3455; assembly: GCF_030733205.1. Taxonomy (GTDB): domain Bacteria; phylum Pseudomonadota; class Alphaproteobacteria; order Rhodobacterales; family Rhodobacteraceae; genus Antarctobacter. The sequence continues at coordinate 14,821 of NZ_JASHJL010000047.1, read as the reverse complement.
GTTGAGCGAGCGGTCGGTGAAAACGACCGAGAATTCTTCCATCCCGTCGGGATCGACTGTGTCAAGCAAGGCAGCCATAGGGTCCTCCATGTTTGCGCCAAGCTCTATCCCGCCCGGCGCGCGTCGAAAAGACCAACCATCGTGGCGGACATGAAAAACGGCGGCGCGAGGCACGCGCCGCCGTTCCCATGCTGTCGGGCCGAACCCAGCTGGATCAGTTGCTGACCAGGGCCTTGCGGGGCGTATGGGCCGCAACCACCACGACATCGCCGGTGCGGATGAACTTGAAGGCCGTGTCCGGCGCGTCCGGCAGGCCAAAGGTGACGTTGTCCCCGTCCTGCAGCAGCATGACCAGACGCGCGGGCTCGGCGGTGTCATCGGTGACATAAGTCGCGACCAGCTCGTAGCCGCCCTCTGCCTCGGTCCAGTAAAGGCTCATGTCGACGCCGGCCTCGTGCAGGGTCGCGCCGGCGGCCGGGGCGTCGAGCGTGACGGTCCCCGCAAGGGCAGCGGTCGAGGTCAGGGCAAAGGCGGCGGCGGTCAGCAGCTTGTTCATGAGGGTCCCCATGTTGGTCCTGGTTGCATGGTGGGTCCGCGTCGCACGGGCCCCGAAAATTCTGCGCCGCAGCATAGACCACATCGGCTTGCCTTCACCATGCGCGTTTCCGCATAGCCGCCATGTGGATTCCGACCAAGTCACTGTATGCAAAGGAATACTTTGGGGGCGCCTGTCCCCAAAGCCAATGAATTGCCTTCAGCCCAGCGGCCCGGGCCGCCGTTCCTCGCTGAGCAGCACGTTGGCATCCAGGTTCCCGACCCCCGGCAGCGTCATGATCCGCCGGCGCAGCACGCGCTCGAAATCCGGCAGGTCGCGCGCCACGACGCGCAGGCGATAGTCATAGGCGCCAAGAACATGTTCCACCGTCTGCACCTCCGGGATGGCGCTGACCGCGCGCTCGAAATCCTCGAGGCTGACGCGCCCCTTGGTGGCCAACTTGACCCCAAGGAAAACGGTCACGCCAAACCCCAGGGCCGCGGTGTCCACGTCCAGCCGGGTGGCGCGAAAGACACCCGCCTCGCGCAACCTCTTGATCCGACGCCAACAGGCGGGCTGCGACAGGCCCAGGTCCCGCCCCAACGCCCCGGCCGAGGCGGTCGCATCCTGCGCCAGCGCACGGATCAGCGCGCGGTCGGTCTCATCCAGGGCGATCATAGCGGCAGCGCCTCGCGGTCCTTGACGCGCGCGACATGCATCAGCGCCTCGATGTCGGCGATATGCGGCAGAGTCAGCAGCCGCTCGCGGTACAGCTGCTGGTAATGCGCCATGTCCCGCGCGATCACCGACAGCCGCACGTCCACCTGCCCCAGGAAGGTCTGGATCTCCAGCACCTCCGGGACCTCGCGTGCCGCCGCGATGAACTCGTCGAAGGCGCGCGGCTGGGTCTTGTCCAGAGTCACCCGCAAGCTGACCTCGACCTCGTAGCCCAGCGCGCGCCAGTCGATCACCCCGCGCAGCCCGTGCAGCACGCCCTTTGACCGCAGCCGCTCCAGCCGCCGCGCCAGCGTCGAGGCCGTGACCCCGGCCCGATCGGCCAGAGCCCCGCCGGCCATGTCCGGCTCTGCCATCATGTGGCGCAGGATGCGCCTGTCCGTATCGTCAAGCATGAATTCACCGCAAACGTGCAAGATGGCGAATGATGTTTCTTCTCTCTGGCAAATACTCATGAAAAACGCAAACACTCTCGCGCCGCCGGGCGTAGAGTGCAGGCCAGAACAACAAGACCAAGGAAGGAGCGCCGACATGCGCGTTTACTATGATCGCGATTGCGATGTGAACCTGATCAAGGACAAGAAAGTCGCCATCCTGGGCTACGGTTCCCAAGGCCACGCCCATGCGCTGAACCTGCGCGACTCGGGCGCCAAGAACGTCTGCGTGGCGCTCCGCGAAGGCTCGCCCTCGCGCGCCAAGGCCGAAGGCGAAGGCCTGCAGGTCATGGGCATCTCCGAGGCCGCGGCCTGGTGTGACGTGATCATGTTCACCATGCCCGACGAGCTTCAGGCCGAGACCTACAAGAAATACGTCCACGACCACCTGAAGGAAGGCTCCGCCATCGCCTTTGCCCACGGTCTAAACGTGCATTTCGGCCTAATCGAGCCCAAGCCCGGCGTCGACGTCATCATGATGGCGCCCAAGGGCCCCGGCCACACCGTGCGCGGTGAATACGTCAAGGGCGGCGGCGTGCCCTGCCTCGTGGCCGTCAACAACGATGCCTCGGGCAAGGCGCTGGAAATCGGCCTGTCCTACTGCTCGGCCATCGGTGGCGGCCGTTCGGGCATCATCGAAACCGACTTCAAGGAAGAGTGCGAAACCGACCTCTTCGGCGAACAGGCGGTGCTTTGCGGCGGCCTCGTGGAACTGATCCGCATGGGCTTCGAAACCCTGGTCGAGGCCGGCTACGAGCCGGAAATGGCCTATTTCGAGTGCCTGCACGAGGTGAAGCTGATCGTGGACCTGATCTACGAAGGCGGCATCGCCAACATGAACTACTCGATCTCGAACACTGCCGAATACGGTGAATACGTCTCCGGCCCGCGGGTCCTGCCCTACGCCGAGACCAAGGAGCGCATGCGCGGCATCCTGCACGACATCCAGACCGGCAAGTTCGTGCGCGATTTCATGACCGAGAACGCCGTTGGCCAGCCTTTCTTCAAGGGCACCCGCCGCATGAACGACGCTCACCAGATCGAGGAAGTCGGCGAGAAACTGCGCGCCATGATGCCCTGGATCTCGGCCGGCAAGATGGTCGACAAGTCCAAGAACTGAGGCATTGCCGTCAGGCCACCCGCACGGGCGGCCTGATCAACCTCTGGAAGAGCGCCCCGGCCAAGGGGCGCTCTTTTCTTTTTGTCCAGTGTTCTTCGGACAATACGGGCCTTTCACCTTGCCGCCCCATCGCACCTGGCGACGCGTGACCTTGGCAGCTACGGCGCAGGAAGTCGGGCAATCAAGTTGCCGTCGGGACCGGGCGGGCAGCAGCGAATTTCGCGCTTCGGCGCTCCAGGCTAGTCAGGATTTCCGGAAATTGCCGTCACGAAACATCGTGATATCGTGACTTGCGTGCACTTTTTTCGACGCACGCCTTTGAAAATATCATCGCGATCAAACCGACGGGCAGAATTTCACCCTCCGGTGCGATTTGAAATTTAACAACACCTTTTCAAGGATATAGAAATGGCTAGCTTTACTCTGGCGGGATTTTCCTCTCTCGCACGCAGCCTGACGGCTGCCGAATACGGGATCGTCACCAAGGACGCGGAGCTTGTCGTCACCAGCGGTGACGCAATCTCGGCAGACGGGTCTCATTTCCTCACGTTGAACGGTACCGTTCTGGCGCACAGCTCCAGTTCGTTCAACGCGCTGGATTTCGACGGCACCAGCATGCATGTCTTCATCGGCCCCAATGGCTTCATCTCTGCGGCGAACGGCGACACCCTGTCGATCAATGCCTCCAGCACCGTGCGCATCCAGAACGCCGGCACGATCCTGTCCGGCTCGGACGCGGTGGACGTCCGGCAGACCGACGGCGCGATCAACCTTACGATGTCGAACAGCGGCACGATCATGGGCGAATCCGACGGCGTCAATCTCGATGCAGGCTCGGGCTTTACCCGGTTCGTGAACACCGGCACGGTGATCGGTCAGGAAGGCTATGGGATCTGGATGAACTGGCAATTCGGATCGACCGGCAGTTCCTTGCTGCGCAACACCGGCACGATCACCGGCGATGACGGCAGCTACAACGCCAGTTCCGGAACCGGCTCAAACACCATCATCAACGACGGTGTCATGAACGGCGTCGTTTTCCTTCAGGACGGAGACGATGTCTACGAAGGCGGCGGCGGCAAGGTCTCGGGCACCGTGTTCGGTGGTGACGACAATGACCAGTTGTCCGGTGGCGCCTTCACCGACTCGTTCGACGGAGGGCTGGGCGATGACACCCTGGTCGGACGCGGCGGAGACGACCTGCTCGACGGCGACATCGGCGATGACTTCATTCTGGGCGGCGCGGGCAACGACGAGATCGACGGCGGCTCCAACAACGATACGATCAACGCCAATGCCGGCGACGATACCGTTCTGGGTGGGACCGGCAATGACCTTCTGGTGGGCCAGGATGGCAGCGACTTGCTGGACGGCGGCAACAACGATGACACCATCGACGGCGGCAACGGCGACGACATCCTCGAAGGCGGCAGCGGCAACGACATCCTGCGCGGCCGCAATGGCGAGGATGAACTGGCCGGCGGTCTGGGCCGCGACTTCCTGACCGGCGGCCAGGGCGCGGATGTCTTTGTCTTCCGCAGCACGGCGGAAACCGTCGTGGGTGCCAACCGCGACCAGATCCTCGACTTCGAACAGGGCGTCGACCTGATCACAATCGCGGGCCTGTCCCCGGGGGTCTTCGAGTTCCGCGGCACAGCGGGCTTCGCCCCCTCCGGCAACCCCGAGCTGCGCCTGTTCGAGACCGCCACAGGATCGACCATCGTGCAGCTCGACTCCAACGGCGACGGCGCGGTGGATGCAGAGATCCGCGTGGCGGGTGTGACCGGCCTGACGGCGGATGATTTCGTGCTCTAGGCGCGATTCAACCTGCGCGTGAAACAACCATTGACGGATGGTTGGTTCGCGGCAAAAGTTCGCGCCGGAACAGGTCCCTTGTTCCGGCGATTTTTTCGATCTCATTCGATCTATTTTCAGGAGAAATGAAACATGGCAGATTTCGGACTCGGCGCGTTTTCGACGACCGCACGCACCCTCGACGGCAGCGAATCCGGCTTTCTCGACCGCGATGGAACTCTCTACGTTGACGGCGACGCCGCCGTCACCGCCACAACCGGCACAAACTGGCTGAGCAATCACGGCTTTATCTATGCCTGGGGGGCCGGTCACCAAGGCGTCGATGCAAACGGCTCGGTCTTTGAAATGCTCAACGGGGTCGACGGGGTCATCGACGCCGAGAACCCCACCAGCGGCACCATCGACATCAACGTGACCATAGCTGCGAATGTCGTCAACCACGGCACCATCCATTCCACCAACAGCGATGCGATCAATTTTCAGGACAGCGATGGTGCGGCCCGCTTCAACCTGATCAATACCGGCAGGATCACCAGCAACGATAGCGAAGCCGTCGATGCAGATGTTGGCGAATCCTACATGTACCTCAGCAATGCCGGGCTCATCTCGGGCGAAAACAGCGGTTTGTCCCTCACCTCGGACGCCACGAATTCATTCACCCATATTCTCAACAACTCAGGCGTGATCGAGGGGCTGGCAAGCAGGGCCCTCGATTTCTCCTTCGGCAACACTGGCGATTTCCTGATCACCAACTCAGGCACGATCAGTGGCTGGTCCGAAGGGCTTCGCACCTCCCGCGATACCGATGTCCTTATCCTGAACTCCGGCCTGATCGAAGCGCGCGCCTTCGGCGGCGATGCCATCGAACTGAACGGAGGCGATGACGTGGTCCGCAACGTCGGCACGATCATTGGCGACGTGACCCTGGAAGACGGCAACGACTACCTCGACAACAACGGCGGCTTGATCAACGGCACTGTCCTTGCCGGCGCAGGCAACGACACGCTGGCTGGCAGCGACAGTTCCGACGATTTTCGGGGCGGTAGCGAGGCCGATACCATCGTCGGCCGGGGCGGCGATGACCTGCTGGACGGCGATAGCGGCGACGATTTCATCCTCGGCGGTGCCGGAAACGACGACGTTGACGCGGGCGCGGACAATGACACGGTGAATGGCAACGCCGGGGACGACTCGATCTACGGCGAGGGCGGCAATGACCTTCTGGTCGGTCAGGACGGCAGCGACCTGCTGGATGGCGGCGAGGGTCAGGACACGATGGACGGCGGCAACGGCGACGATACCATCGAGGGGGGCGCCGACAACGACATCCTGCGCGGGCGCGCGGGCGAGGATGAACTGGCGGGCGGCCTGGGCCGCGACTTCCTGACCGGCGGCCAGGATGCGGATGTCTTTGTCTTCCGCAGCGCGGCAGAGACGGTCGTGGGCGCCAACCGCGACCAGATCCTCGATTTCGAACAGGGCGTCGACCTGATCACAGTCGCGGGCCTGTCCCCGGGGGTCTTCGAGTTCAAGGGCACCAGCGCCTTTGCCCCCTCCGGCAACGCGGAACTGCGTCTGTTCGAGACAGCGACCGGGTCGACCATCGTGCAGCTCGACTCCAACGGCGACGGCGCGGTGGATGCAGAGATCCGCGTGGCGGGTGTGACCGGCCTGACGGCGGATGATTTCGTGCTCTAGGCCGTCGTCTAGTCGGGATTTCCGTAAGGTGTCCCCATACGGTTTGCCGAGTACGTTGCCGGCAGTGAACCGGCGGTCCCTGACCGCCGGTTCATCCAACTACAGCCAACCAAGTACGCGCGGTAAGATCTGCAAAGATCCGTCGCGATTTGAACCCAGTAAATCTTGCAGGAGCCTCGCATGGCCAGTTTTACCCTAACCGGATTTTCCTCCGTCGCCCGTACACTGACTGCGTCGGAATTCGGAATCGTCACCAAGGATGCCGAACTCGTTGTCACCACAGATGACGCGATCACCTCGGACGGCTCACATTTCCTGACACTGAACGGCACGGTCCTTGCGCATAGCGCCAGCTCCTTCCACGCCGTCAATCACTACGGGACCAGCCTGCATGCGTTCATCGGACCCGATGGTTTCGTGTCTGCGGCCAACGGCGACACATTCAGCGTCAACGCCAGCAGCACGGTCAGGATTCAGAACGCGGGCACGATCATGTCGGGTTCGGACGCGCTGGATGTACGAGCCACCGACGGCTCGCTCAACATGAGCATATCCAATACCGGCACGATCATGGGGGAATCCGATGGCGTCGTTTTGGATGGCGGCAGTTCCACGATCAGATTTGTGAACACCGGCACGATCACCGGGCAAGAAGGCTTTGGTGCCTTCATGAACTTTCTCAGCGGGACCACCGGCGCCACGCTGCTGCGCAACAGTGGAACGATTTCCGGGGAAGAAGGCAGTTTTACCTCCGATAACGGAACTGGTGTCAACACGGTCGTCAACGACGGCATCATGAACGGCGACATCTTTCTGGGGGTCAACGACGACGTCTATGAAGGCGGCGGGGGGAAGGTGTCTGGCACCGTCTTTGGCGAAGGGGACAACGACCAATTGTCCGGTGGTGCCTTTACGGACGTTTTCGACGGAGGATCGGGGAACGACACCCTGGTTGGCCGGGGCGGCGATGACCTGCTGGACGGCGATAGCGGCGACGATTTCATCCTTGGCGGTGCCGGAAACGACGACGTTGACGCGGGCGCGGACAATGACACGGTGAATGGCAATGGCGGGGACGACTCGATCTACGGCGAGGGCGGCAATGACCTTCTGGTCGGTCAGGACGGCAGCGACCTGCTGGATGGCGGCGAGGGTCAGGACACGATGGACGGCGGCAACGGCGACGATACCATCGAGGGGGGCGACGACAACGACATCCTGCGCGGCCGCGCGGGTGAGGATGAACTGGCCGGTGGCCTGGGCCGCGACTTCCTGACCGGCGGCCAGGGCGCGGATGTCTTTGTCTTCCGCAGCACGGCGGAAACCGTCGTGGGTGCAAACCGCGACCAGATCCTCGACTTCGAACAGGGCGTCGACCTGATCACAGTCGCGGGCCTGTCCCCGGGGGTCTTCGAGTTCAAGGGCACCAGCGCCTTTGCCCCCTCCGGCAACGCGGAACTGCGTCTGTTCGAGACAGCGACCGGGTCGACCATCGTGCAGCTCGACTCGAATGGCGACGGCACGGCAGACGCCGAGATCCGCGTTGCCAATGTCACCGGGCTGACGGCGGAAGATTTCGTGCTTTGACATCTGCCCCGGACCCTGTGCGTCCGGGGCCCCTGCCCTGTGCAGGGGTGCAAGTTGTTATGCAATAACACCCGCTCCATCTGGGGCGCATGACTTACGACATCGAGACCCGCAGCGGTCTGCCCACTGAAATGCAGACCCTGCTCCGGGTCCTGCCACGCGATGGCTGGCAGGCGCACCCGGGACTTGCCGACAGCACGCGCAACTGGATGCGCGCCCACCAGGGGTTTCGCCAGCTTGGCGAGATCCTGCAGGAGGATACAGAGGCCTTCCTGGACAAGGAACTGGACGATCAGGCCTATGCCGGGCGGCTGGCGCATTTCGGCAACCTGCTGGTGCGCAACCTGCACGGGCACCACAGCTGGGAGGACCGCAGGTTCTTTCCCGAGCTGGAAGAGGCCGACCCGCGGTTTGCCGCCGGGCTGGAGATGCTGGAAAGCGACCATGTCGCGCTGGATGACTTGCTGGATCGCTTCACGCGCTCTGCCAACCGGGTGGTGCAACTGTCCTCGCTGGAGCCGCGCCAGATGGGTGAAGAGGCCCGACCGGTGCGTGACCTCTCGGAAACGCTGCGGGGCTTCCTGGCCCGGCACCTGACCGACGAGGAGGACCTCGTGGTGCCGATCCTTCTGCATCACCGCCTGCGGGGCTAGGCACCGCGCGGTGACCCAATCAAGCGTTAACCGGGATCGGGCAAAACCGCTCCCGGTCGACCAGCAAACCGGATCAGCGCCCCTCCCTCGGGGTCCGTACGATCTGCGCAGAACGGGGCGGAACACGCCCCCAGGGCCGGGATTGGCACCCCGGCGCTTGTAATCCGTTTCCGGCGGCCGCCGGCCTTGCATCCGCCCCAATGGGCAAAGGCACAAAGAAAACCGCCCCGGTCGACCGACCGGGGCGGCATTCGCGCTGCGTCGAGGGCAGGCTTACCAGCAGCTGACCAGCACGGTCATTTCCGCGGCAAGGTTGGTCAGGTCCTCGGGTGCCAGCGGGGTCAGCCCGCCGCGCGCCACTGGCTGGATGCCGTTGTTGCGCAGGAAGTCCAGGATCATCTCGCCCTTGGCGGCAAAGCTCACCTGTTCCGGCAGGACACGGCCACCGGGCGCCTGCTTGGGCAGCAGCATCCCCAACACCGTGCCACCGCTGTCGAAGACAGGGCCGCCCACGTCCCCCGGCAGCGCCGAGAGCGCCAGCCGCTTGACGCGGTCCTCGCCGCCGAGGCCCCGCAGGTCCTCCAGCGTGCCGAAGGTCAGTGTCGGTGCGGTCAGCACGCCGCCAAAGGAAAAGCCGGCCACCGCCACCTCGGATTGCAGGCGCAAGTCGCCCGAGCGGAACTGCGCCACGCGGCGCGGCGCCAGCTGTTCGACCGGGGTCAGCACCGCGATCCCCAACGCTTCGTCCACGGCAAGTACCCGCGCGTCATGCACGCCGTTCAGCGTCACGCGTTCGCAGCCTTCGACCAGGTCGGCAGAGGTCAGGACCGTGCCGCGCGCCTCGATGAAGAACCCGGTGGCGCTGGCCTTGGCTGTGCGCACCTTCAGGCCAGAGACCAGGTCGACGGCCTGGCCATCGTCGGTCACCTGTGCCGGGTCCAGCACGCCGTCGATGCGGGCATAGCTGTCCTGCATGATCTTCAGCACGCGGGTGCGGCGTTCCTCGTCGCCCGCGGGCCAGACCAGGCCAAAGCCCTTGATCTCGCCGTTCTGCAGGCCGACCTCGAAATGGCTCACGATGCGGTCATTCTGGCCGGTGATGGCAAAGCCGCGCGCATCGCGGCGGCGCTCGCCCTCGACCGGGATGATCTCCAGCGTCTGCATGATTTCATACAGGCCCGCCAGGTTGCCCGCGTCGCCGGGTTGGCTGACCAGGATCACCCGCGCGCCGAGGTCGCCCTTGGGCTTGTAGATCGCGAAGGGCGACTCGTAGCGGTCGAACTCGACCACGCCCAGCGGCAGTTCCATCGCGATGCCGGTGCGCGCATCCTGGACCAGTTCCATCCCCATGCCGTCCAGAACGGCATTGTACTGTCCCAAGAGAACCGCGCGCTGGCGCGTGCTCAGCACGCCGGTCGGGTCGAAATTGTTGGCCTCCTGCCAGCGCGACATGGACCCGCGCGTGCCGGGGCCAAAGGCCCCGTCTATGGCCCCTTCGTAGAACCCGGCCCATTGCAGGGCGATCTGCAGCGCGTCGCGTTCCGCGCGCGTCAGCGCACGTTCAGAGGCGCGGGCTTCCTGCAGGGTTTCCTCGGGGATCTCGGGGGCCACGGGTTCGGGTGCGGCGACGGGCGCCTCTGCCACCGGATCGGCCACCGGGTCCGGCTGTGGCGCGGGCTGTGGCGCCGGATCGGCGGTGTCCTGCGGCACCGGCACCACCGGGGCGCCGTCGTTGTTCACGCCGACCGGCCAGAACTGCTGGCCAAAGGTCTCGCGCGCCTCGATGTAGCTGTCCGCCGGGATGCGCCGCGCCTGCAACAGCTCGTTCAGCCGTGCCTCGGCCTGCGAACGGGTATAGGGGCCCAGCGCAATCCCGTACCAGCCACCGCCAAGGGCGAAGCCGTTCACATCGGGCAGACGGCCCGAGTAATCGCGCACGCTGTCCTGTGCGCTGGCCAACGAGGTGCGCGCCTCGACCTGGATGAAGACGATGTCATCCGCCGCCTGCGCCGAGGCACCATCCTGCACCAGCGCCGAAGCGACGACCAGCGCCATCGCGAAGAAGACCGAAATTAGTCTTTGTATCATGGGAGTTAGGGACCCTTTGGCTCTGAAATCTCAACCTTATCCACCGACCGAGTCTTATCAGAAGCCGGGGCACATGCACGCAAAAAGGGCGTGAAGCGCGCCCGTCCTATCAGATTGACCCCGCCCGCACAGCGCCCTAATCAGGCGCCAGCCGAAAAAAGGAGCCCTGACATGGCCGGGAGCCCGCAAAAGCCTCGCAGTTTCCAGGAAATCATCCTGCGCCTTCAGACCTACTGGTCGGGCAAGGGCTGCGCGATTCTGCAGCCCTACGACATGGAGGTCGGCGCCGGCACCTTCCACCCGGCGACCACCCTGCGCGCCCTCGGCCCCCGTCCCTGGGCCGCCGCCTATGTGCAGCCCTCGCGCCGCCCGACCGACGGGCGCTACGGCGAGAACCCGAACCGCTTGCAGCACTACTACCAGTACCAGGTGCTGATTAAACCCAGCCCGCCGGACCTGCAGGCGCTCTATCTCGGAAGCCTCGAGGCCATCGGCATCGACATGGCGCTGCATGACGTGCGCTTTGTCGAGGACGACTGGGAAAGCCCGACGCTGGGCGCCTGGGGGCTTGGCTGGGAAGTCTGGTGCGATGGCATGGAAGTCTCGCAGTTCACCTATTTCCAGCAGGTTGGCGGCCATGACTGCACGCCGGTCTCCGGCGAGCTGACCTATGGTCTCGAACGGCTGGCGATGTACGTCCTCGGCGTCGATCACGTCATGGAGATGCCCTTCAACGACCCCGACAGCCCGCAGCCGCTGACCTATGGCGATGTCTTTCGCCAGACCGAAGAGGAATATTCGCGCTGGAACTTCGACGTGGCCGACACCGAGGTCCTGCTGCGCCACTTCGAGGAGGCCGAGGCCGAATGCGCCCGCATACTCGACCAGGAACCGCAGGACCCCAAGATGGACCGCCGTATCGTCATGGCGCATCCCGCCTATGACCAGTGCATCAAGGCGAGCCACATCTTCAACCTGCTGGATGCGCGCGGCGTGATCTCTGTCACCGAACGGCAGAGCTATATCGGACGCGTGCGCGCGCTGGCCAAGATGTGCGCCGATGCCTTCACCCAGACCGAGGCCGGGGGGTACGCCGCGTGAACCTCGGCAAGCTCATGGCGGGTGCCATCGTCCTCTGCGGCCTGATCGCGGGGATTTCGATCTACTACCTGCAGGTCTACCACTTCTACGAGGACGTGGTGCCGACGGGCACCGATGACGTCATGCTGACCACACAGGACGGCAGCCGGACGGCAATCCCCTATGCCGATTTCCGGGGCATCGACGCCGACAGCTCGCCGATCCGCTACCGCGCTTGTTTCAGCACGACGCTGACGCCCGCCGCGGCGGCAGACATCTACCTGCCCTACGAGGGCGCCGAGCCGCGCAACGCGCCCGGCTGGTTCGATTGTTTCGATGCCGAAGCCCTGGGCGAAGAAATCGATGCCGGCACCGCCCGCGTCTTTACCGGCCACCGCAACATGGAATTCGGCATCGACCGCGTCGTGGCGATCACCGACGACGGCCGAGGCTATGTCTGGCACGAGATCAATGAATGCGGCGACAAGGCCTACGACGGCACGCCGCTGGGGGACGATTGCCCCGACCGCGACAGTTTCGAGAAGGATCAATAAATGCCCGATCTTCTGATCGAACTCTTCTCCGAAGAGATCCCCGCCCGCATGCAGGGCAAGGCGGCCCAGGACCTCAAGAAGCTGATGACCGACGGTCTGGTCGAGGCCGGGCTGACCTATTCCGGCGCCGAGGCCTTTTCGACCCCGCGCCGCCTGGCGCTGACCGTGCACGGGTTGAGCGCCGAAAGCCCCACCCTGCGCGAGGAACGGCGCGGCCCCAAGGTGGGTGCGCCGGACAAGGCGCTCGAGGGGTTCATGCGCGGTGCCGGTGTCACCCGCGACCAGCTGGAAGAGCGCGAGGAGAAAAAGGGCGCCTTCTACTATGCCACCGTGGTCACCCCGGGCCGCCCGGCAGCAGAGATCGTGGCCGAGCAGCTTGAAAAGACCATTCGCAACTTCCCCTGGCCCAAGTCGATGCGCTGGGGCGCCGGTTCGCTGCGCTGGGTGCGGCCCCTGCACCGTATCCTCTGCCTGCTGACCGACGAGGCCGGCGATCATCCGATCGACCTGGACATCGACGGCATCAAGGCCGGTCAGACCACCGAGGGCCACCGCTTCATGGGCAACGGGCCTTTCGAGGTGACCGGCTTCGAGGACTACGAGACGCGTCTGAAACGCGCCCATGTCATCCTGGACCCGCAGGCGCGCGCCGATACCATCTGGCATGACGCCACCAACATGGCCTTTGCCCGCGGGCTGGAGGTGGTCGAGGACCAGGGCCTCCTGCGCGAGGTCGCCGGGCTGGTGGAATGGCCCGTTGTCCTGATGGGCGACATCGCCGAGGAATTCCTGGGATTGCCGCCCGAGGTCCTGCAGACCTCGATGAAGGAACACCAGAAGTTCTTCTCGGTGAAGAACCCCGCAACGGGCCGGATCGAGAAATTCGTGACCGTCGCCAATATCGAGACCTCGGACAACGGCGCCACGATCCTCGCCGGCAACCAGAAGGTACTTGCGGCGCGCCTGTCGGACGCCAAGTTCTTCTGGGAAAACGACCTGCGCGTGGCGCAGTCCGAAGGGCTGTCCGCCTGGACGGAACGGCTGGGCAACGTGACCTTCCACCATGCGCTTGGGTCCCAGCGCGACCGCATCGCGCGGATCACCGCGCTCGCGCGCAGCATCGCGCCCGCCGTCGGCGCCGACCGGCACCTGGCCGGCGAGGCCGCGGATGTGGCCAAGGCCGATCTCTCCACCGAGATGGTCTATGAATTCCCCGAACTGCAGGGCCTCATGGGCCGCTACTACGCCGAGGCCGCCGGGCTGGATGCCTCCGTCGCCGCCGCCTGCGAAGAGCATTATGCGCCGCTAGGCCCCTCTGACGCGGTGCCCACCGCGCCGGTCTCCGTCGCCGTGGCACTGGCGGACAAGCTGGACACGCTGACCGGATTCTGGGCCATCGACGAGAAACCCACCGGGTCGAAGGACCCATATGCCCTGCGCCGCGCCGCGCTTGGCGTGATCCGGCTGGTGCTGGAGAACGGATTGCGGATCAACCTCGACCGGTTCATCGACGCGCAGCTGGTCCGTCACAAGATCGCGCTCAGGAACGGCGACCTCGACGACACCCAGATCGAGGAACTCGAAGAATTGGTGGAGGAGATCGCCGACCACGGCGTCTTCGGCGCTGCCTGGGCCGCCCTGCGGGACCGTCTTTCGACCGGCGGCAAGGAGATCGCCCCGGTCGTGGCCCCCGTCCCCGACCTGAGCGACGACCTGCTGGGCTTCTTCCATGACCGGCTCAAGGTCTGGCTGCGCGACCAGGGCATCCGCCACGACGTGATCGACGCCTGCCTTGCGATGCCGGGCACCGACGATCTGCGCCTGCTGGTCACCCGGGCCGAGGCGCTGTCCGAATTCCTCAAGACCGACGACGGCGAGAACCTGTTGCAGGGCTTCAAGCGCGCCAACAACATCCTGGCCCAGGCCGAGGAAAAGGACGGCGTCGAGTACAGCTTTGGCGCGGACGTGAAATTCGCCGAGACGGACGAGGAACGCGCGCTCTTTGCCGCGCTCGAGGCCGCCGAGACCCGCATCGCCCCGGCGATGAAGGACGAGGATTTCAGCGCCGCGATGGAGGCGATGGCCGGTCTGCGCGCGCCCATCGACGCCTTCTTCGAGGCGGTGCAGGTAAACGCCGAAAACCAGGTGGTGCGCCGCAACCGGCTGAACATGCTGGCCAGCATCCGCAACACCTGCCTGCAAGTGGCCGACCTGACGAAGATCGAGGGCTGAGCGGCGGTTCGGGCGCAGCCCGACAAAGGCGCCAGTGGCGCCTTTGAGCCGCGAACGGGCGGAGCCCCGGTCGACCTGACCCTGCGCCTATGGCGCCGGCAAGGACAGGCACGGGCGGAACTCGGGCCGCAGGCATCTTTCGACCAGCACAGGGGGCTCTGCCCCGTCTCCCCACGCTCTTTCCCCCGAGGGTCTTCGGCACTCCGTGGAAGCCGCGGCCCGAGTTCCGCCCGTGCCTGTCCTTGCCGGCGCCATAGGCGCAGGGTCAGGTCGACCGGGGCTCCGCCCGT
>NZ_JASHJL010000046.1 GCF_030733205.1 Mameliella sp. MMSF_3455 | reverse complement strand
CTCATCCAGTGGGCCCCGGGCCTGCCCAAGACCCGCTCCGGCAAGATCATGCGCCGCATCCTGCGCAAGATCGCCGAGAACGACTACGGCGCCCTCGGCGACACATCCACACTCGCCGACCCTTCCGTCGTCGACGACCTCATCCAAAACAGAATGAACAAGGGCTGATCCGATGATGGACGGAGCAAACACACCCGCCACTGCGCCCGTGCTGATCCTGCTTGGCCCCCCGGGGGCCGGCAAGGGCACCCAGGCGCGCATGCTGGAAGAGAAATTCGGCCTCGTGCAGCTATCGACCGGAGACCTGCTGCGGGCCGCGGTGGCTGCGGGCACCGAGGCCGGGCTGCGCGCCAAGGCGGTCATGGAGGCCGGCGAGCTGGTCAGCGATGACATCGTCATCGCGATCCTGCGCGACCGGCTTGCGGAACCCGACTGCGCCAAGGGCGTGATCCTCGACGGCTTTCCCCGCACCACGGTGCAGGCCGAGGCCCTGGACAGCCTGCTGGCCGAGAGCGGGCAGAAGATCAACGCCGCCGTCAGCCTGGAGGTGGACGATGCGGCGATGGTGACCCGGATTTCGGGCCGCTACACCTGCGGTGCCTGCGGCGAGGGCTATCACGACAGCTTCAAGCAGCCCGCCGAGGCCGGGACCTGCGACAAATGCGGAGGCACCGAGTTCAAGCGCCGGGCCGACGACAACGCCGAGACCGTCGCTGCACGGCTCGAGGCCTACCACGCCCAGACCGCACCGCTGATCGACTACTACGCCGCGCAGCATGCGCTGATCGGAATCGATGCGATGGGCGAGATCGAGGACATCGCGGGGAAACTCGCCGCGATCGTGAAGACGGCCACCGCCTGAGGCGGCGGCCAAAGGAACCGCCCGCCGCGGCCCCAGCGCGGCGGGTTCATGGAGGAAAGAGGAGGACCCGCATCATGGCGGATCAAACAAATCACGGCGCAGAGGCGACCCAGAAGTCCGACGCGGCTTACTGGGCCGCGAACGTGCGCATCATTGTCATCAGCCTCATCGTCTGGGCGCTGGTGTCATTCGGCTTTGGCATCCTGCTGCGCCCTGCCCTGTCGGGCATCAGCGTCGGCGGCACCGACCTTGGCTTCTGGTTTGCGCAGCAGGGATCGATCCTGGTCTTTTTGGCCCTGATCTTTTTCTACGCGATCCGGATGAACAAGCTCGACAAAGAATTTGGCGTCGAGGAGTAACGTCATGGACCAGTTTACCATCAACCTGCTGTTCGTGGGCGCGAGTTTCGCGCTTTACATCGGCATCGCGATCTGGGCCCGCGCGGGCTCCACATCTGAATTCTACGCCGCCGGTCGCGGCGTCCACCCGGTCACCAACGGTATGGCCACAGCAGCCGACTGGATGTCGGCGGCCTCGTTCATCTCGATGGCGGGCCTCATCGCCTTTACCGGCTATGACAACTCGTCCTTCCTGATGGGCTGGACCGGTGGTTACGTGCTGCTGGCGTTGCTTCTGGCGCCCTACCTGCGCAAGTTCGGCAAATACACGGTGTCCGAATTCATCGGCGACCGGTTCTACAGCCCGACCGCGCGCGTCGTGGCGGTGATCTGCCTGATCGTGGCCTCGACCACCTACGTCATCGGCCAGATGACGGGCGTCGGCGTGGCCTTCGGCCGCTTTCTCGAGGTCTCCAACACCGCCGGCCTGCTGATCGGTGCCTGTGTGGTCTTTGCCTACGCCGTTTTCGGCGGCATGAAGGGCGTGACCTACACCCAGGTCGCCCAGTACTGCGTTCTGATCATGGCCTACACCATTCCGGCCATCTTCATCTCGCTGCAACTGACCGGAACGCCGATCCCGGCGCTGGGTCTCTTTGGTGAGCATACCGCCTCGGGTGAACCGCTGCTGGCAAAGCTGGACGCGATCGTGGCCGAGCTCGGGTTTGCCGAATACACCGCGCATCACGCCGACACCTTCAACATGGTGCTCTTCACCCTGTCGCTGATGATCGGTACCGCGGGTCTGCCCCACGTCATCATGCGCTTCTTCACCGTGCCCAAGGTGTCCGACGCCCGCTGGTCGGCCGGCTGGACGCTGGTCTTCATCGCCCTGCTGTACCTGACGGCCCCCGCCGTGGGTGCGATGGCCCGCCTGAACATCACCGAGATGATGTGGCCCGGCGGCACGTCCGGCGATCCGGTCTCGGTCGAAATGATCGAAGGCGACGAGCGGTACAACTGGATGGCCACCTGGGAAAAGACCGGCCTGCTGGGCTGGGAAGACAAGAACGGTGACGGCAAGATCGCCTACTTCAACGATCAGGACGCGGACACCGTGGCCAAGATGGAAGCAGCCGGCTGGGGCGCGGAAAACGAGCTGACCAAGTTCAACCGTGACATCCTTGTCCTGGCCAACCCGGAAATCGCCAACCTGCCCGCATGGGTCATCGGCCTGGTCGCCGCCGGCGGTCTTGCGGCTGCACTCTCCACCGCGGCCGGCCTGTTGCTGGCGATCTCCTCGGCGGTGTCGCACGACCTGATCAAGGGCTCGATCAACCCCTCCATCTCGGAAAAGGGTGAGCTTTTGTCGGCGCGTGTCGCCATGGCGGTTGCCATCGCGGTCGCCACCTACCTGGGCCTCAACCCTCCGGGTTTCGCGGCGCAAACCGTGGCACTGGCCTTCGGCCTCGCCGCCGCCTCGATCTTCCCGGCACTGATGATGGGCATCTTTACCAAGGTGAACAACAAGGGTGCGGTTGCGGGCATGGTCTCCGGCCTCGTGGTCACGCTGATCTACATCTTCCTGCACAAGGGCTGGTTCTTCATCCCGGACACCAATTCCTTCACGGATGCGGACCCGCTGCTGGGCACCATCAAGTCGACCTCCTTCGGGGCCGTCGGTGCGCTGATCAACTTCGCGGTGGCCTTCACCGTGTCGAAGATGACCCAGCCGATCCCGCAAGAAATCGAAGACCTGGTGGAATCGGTCCGCGTGCCGCGCGGTGCCGGGGCTGCCGTGGACGGTCACTGATATGGGGCGGGCTGTCGAAACGGCAGCCCCTCCCTTGCGCATTCGTCCCGTCCGGTGTCATGCCGGGCGGGACCTTTCATTTGCCGATTGTGCTCGACACACCGGTCTGAACGCCGGACCCGGCGCGCCGCCGCGGAACAAGCCCGTGGGGTGCCGCACGACAGACGGGAAATCCCCCCTGAGACCGCCCGCCCCATGTCCTTCCCCCGCGTCCGGCGGTATGCGTTGCGAAACGCGGCGCCGCCTCTTGATCGGAGGACTCGACCAATGACCACCGGGCATGTCTTCATCGCCATGAGCCTCGACGGCTATATCGCCCGCGAGGACGACAGCCTGGACTGGCTGACGCCCTATCATGCCCCGGACGAGAACCACGGGTTCGACGCCTTCATGGACTCGGTTGACGGGCTGGTCATGGGCAGCGGAACCTTTCGCACGGTGCTGGGGTTCGGCGGCGATTGGCCCTATGCTAAGCCGGTCATCGTCCTCAGCCACAGCCTGACCCCGGACGACATTCCCGAGGCCCTGCGCAGGCGCGTCACGCTCAGCCGTGAGACCCCCACAGCCCTGATGCACAGGCTGGACGCGGAAGGCTGGCGGCGCGCCTATGTCGACGGCGGCGCCGTCATCCGGTCCTTCCTGCGCGAAGGGCTGATCACGGACATGGACATCACCCTGGTCCCCGTCCTGATCGGCCGGGGCCGCAAGCTCTTTGGCGAGATGGACCTGAAAGCCGACATCCGACTCGATCAGATCCGGGTGCGCCGGTTCCCGTCCGGCCTGGTCTTGACCCGCTACGCCGTTTCTTCCCATCCTGCCAGCAAGGACGCCTGATGCCCATCGACCACGCCGACCTGCTTCGCTTTCTTTCTGCAGTTCACCCCTATGACGCGCTGGACGCACAGGTACTGGAAGAACTGCTGCCCGCCTTTCGCCCCCAGTCGATGGCAGCCGGAGAGACGATCTACACTCTGGGCGAGAAGCTGGATGGCCTCTACCTGATCCACAAGGGCGCGGTGGAGGTTCGCGATCAGAACGGGGTGCAGATCTCTCTGCTGGGACCCCGCAACTCCTTTGGGGAACGCGGGCTGATGCGGGACGGGCTGGCGGCCACCAGCGCCAGCACGCGCGAGGACACGCTGCTGCTGGTCCTGCCTGCGGACCGGTTCCAGGAACTGCTGGAAACCCAGCCCGCCGCGCGCAAGTTCTTTGATCGCCAGCGCGCCCCGAAACCCCGGCGCGCCGACCTGGCCACCAGCCGGGTCGAGACATTGATGGCCCCGGCGCCGCTGACCTGCCCGCCGGACACCCCTGTGCAGCACGCGGCGCAGCTGATGCATTCCCGTCATATCTCCTCGGTCTGCATCACCGAGGGCAAGCAACTGCGCGGCATCGCCACGATCCGCGACCTCTCGGGCAAGGTCGTGGGTGGCGCCCTGCCCTATGACACCCCCCTGTCCGAGATCATGAGCGCCGATCCCGTCAGCCTGCCGCCTTCGGCCATCGGCTCTGACGTGCTGCACATGATGATGGAACGCCGCATCGGCCATGTCCCCGTGACCGAAAACGGTGAACTGGTGGGGATCGTCACGCAGACCGACCTGACCCGATTTCAGGCGATGACCTCTGCGGAACTGGTCTCGGAGATCGCCCGCGCGAGAGACGCGCAGGACATGGCCCGTATCACGGCCCGCATTCCGCAACTGCTGGTCCAGCTTGTCGCCGCCGGCAACCGTCATGAGGTTGTCACGCGCTTGATCACCGACATCGCCGACACCGCCACTCGCCGCCTCCTGGCGCTGGCCGAGGATCAGCTTGGCAATCCTCCCGTGCCTTATCTCTGGGCCGCCTGCGGCAGCCAGGGACGGCAGGAACAGACCGGCGTGTCCGACCAGGACAACGTGCTGATCCTTTCCGACGATGTAACCGATGACCAGATGCCCTATTTCGAGGCGCTGGCCAATTTCGTCTGCGACGGGTTGAACACCTGCGGCTACGTCTATTGCCCCGGGGACATGATGGCCACCAACGCGCGCTGGCGGCAGCCCCTCCGCGTCTGGCGCCAGTATTTCGACAACTGGATCGCCAAACCCTCGCCCGAGGCGCAGATGCTGGCCAGTGTCATGTTCGACCTGCGCGCCATTGGCGGCACCGCGGCACTGTTCGAGGACCTGCAGGAAACAACGCTTGCAAGGGCGTCCAAGAATTCGATCTTCGTGGCGCACATGATCTCGAACTCGCTGAAACATACACCGCCCCTGGGCCTGTTGCGCGGGTTCGCCACGATCCGCTCGGGCGAGCACAAGAACCAGCTGGACATGAAACACAACGGCGTGGTGCCGGTGGTCGATCTGGGCCGCGTCTACGCGCTACAGGGTAGGTTGACCCCGGTGAACACGCGCGCGAGGCTCGAAGCGGCCATTCCCGCCGGTGTGCTCAGCCAGTCCGGCGGGCAGGATCTGCTGGACGCCTATGACCTGATCGCCGAAACCCGGCTGGAACAGCAGGCCCGCCAGATCAAATCCGGCAACGCGCCGGACAACTATCTGGCCCCCGCCGATCTGTCGGATTTCGAACGTAGCCATTTGCGCGACGCCTTTGTCGTGGTCAAATCGCTGCAATCGGCGGTGGGCCACGGCAAGGGGATGCTGTCGTAACAGCGGCCCGCGCTCCGAAGAGAGCACGGGGGAGGAGGAGAGACTATGTTTCTGGAACTGATCGCCGTCTTTGTCGCGGGGTTCTTCGGCGCCGGCATCATCATGCTGCTGAACTGGCTCTCGGGGCGTCGACTGCCGCGCTGGTTGGTGCCGCTGGGTGCAGGCAGCGCCATGCTGATCGCTGCCATCGCCAGCGAATACAGCTGGTACGGGCGCACGGTGAACAACCTGAGCGACGAGTTGAGCGTGGCGCAAAAGGTCGAAAGCCGCGCGTTCTGGCGGCCCTGGACCTATCTCTATCCGCTGACCGACCGTTTCGTCGCCGCCGATACCGCCAACCCGCTCAGGAACACAGAGCAGGACGGCCTTTACCTGGTGAACCTTTATTTCTACGGGCGTTGGCGGACCAACCAAATCGTGCAGGTCATGGTGGATTGCCGGACGCATAGGCGCGCCGACCCGGTGCTGGGGGACGGGTCAGAGCCGCTGTGGCGCGACGTCGGCCCCGAGGATCCCATCGTCAAGACCGTCTGCGCAGAGGTCTGATCCCATGAGCAAGCTCAGCCTGCGCCTGCGTATCTTCCTCTTCTTCTGCCTGTTGGCCCTCGGCGGCACCGTCCTGACGCTGGGCGCGCTATACGCGGGGCATTCCCGCGCCCTGACGAGCACGCCTGCGAACGGCTTTGTCTTTGCCGGAATCCTGGCCAGTTTCGGGCTGGTGGCGCTGACCACCGGCGTCTGGCTGCTGTTCGACGAAAATGTCGCCAAGCCGATCGAGCGCCTCTCGGGGCAACTGCGTGCCCGTGCCCATGCCGGGGCCGACCTGCAGGTGGACACGGATGCCGCGCGCTACCTGGGCGACCTTGCCCCGGCGGCCAGCGCGATCACCGCCGCCCTGTCGGACAGCACGGTCAGCACCGCAGAGCGTATCGCCGCCGAGACCGAGCGCCTGTCTGCAGAGAAGGCCCGGCTGACCGCGCTCTTGACCGAAATCCCGGTGGCCACCCTGCTGGTCAACGCTGACGATCAGATCGTGCTGTATGACGGACAGGCGGCCGAAGTGCTGGCCCAGCAGGCCCTGCCGCGCCTGAATGCACCGCTGGCCGACTATTTCGACCCCGCCAGTCTGCGCGCCGCCCGCAGCGCGCTGATGAAATGCGGCAAGGAAATCGACCGCACGCTGAAAGGGCTGGACGGCCAGCAAACCTACGAGGCCCGGATGAAACCGACCGAGGGCGGCGGATACATGATGATCATCGACGCCGCCCATATCGAGATTTCTCCCGAGGCCGCGCGCCCGCTGGTTTATGATTTCGACCTGATGCAGGGGCGCGGCGGCGCCAAACTGGACGAAACACCACTGTCCGCTTTGACCTTCACTGTCTTTGACACGGAAACCACCGGGCTGTTGCCGCACAAGGACGAGATCGTACAGATCGGCGCGGTGCGCGTGGTCAACGGCCGGATCGTCGAAGGCGAACAGATCGACCAGTTGGTCGATCCGGGACGCCCGATCCCGCACGTCTCGACCAAGGTGCACAAGGTGACGGATGCGATGGTGGCGGGCCAGCCCAACATCGCGCGCGCCGGTCGGATGTTCCACAGTTTTGCCCGGGATTCCGTGATCGTGGCGCATAACGCACCATTCGACATGGCCTTTCTGCAACGTCACAAGTCACGCATGGGCGTGGTCTGGGATCACCCGGTCCTCGACACGGTGCTGCTGTCGGCGGTGCTGTTCGGCGCCTCGGAAACGCATACGCTGGACGCGCTGTGTGAGCGGTTGGGCGTCACCATCCCCGAACCGCAGCGCCACACGGCCCTGGGCGATGCACGCGCCACGGCAGAAGTGCTGGTGCGGATGCTGCCCATGCTCAATGCGCGGGGGCTAGACACATTCGGAGAGGTCATCGCCGAGACGCGCCGTCACGGCCGCCTGCTGGAAGACCTGAACTAGCGGCCTTGCCCCATGGTCGGCCTCAAGGGCACCTTGCCCTCGTCCTGAACGGCCCTTGTCATCGCGGCCAGACCCGCGGGATCCCTGGCCGCCCAGGACAACACACCACCCTTGTCAGACGGGAACCCCAGCGCCTCGATCGAAACCGCGTCGATGTCACGGGCTGCAACCCCCGCAGCCTGCAATTCACGGGCCGCCGCGACAAGAGCCACCAACAGCCGTTCGCGGATCTCTTCCGGAGTGTAATCCCCCCGCTCCAGCCGATGAAAATGCGCCTCCTCCAACGCCAGGTCCGCGACGATGGGATCGTCCACCTTGCCGTTGCCGCCGGGGTAACGATACCACCCTGCCCCGGTCTTGCGCCCGAGCTTGCCCAGTTCCATCATCCGCACCAGGATCGGCAGGCCCTCGGGCGCCTTCCCGGCCTTGCGCCGCTCCCAGGCCAGGTCCAGCCCGATCCGGTCCTCGATCTCGAAGGGACCGGCCACAAAGCCGAAACCCTCCATCGCCTCGTCCACTTCCCAAGGGGTAGAACCATGCAGGAACACGGCCTCCGCCGCGTCCCGAAAGGGCATCCGCAACCGTTCCGCCAAGGTGCCTTCAGCCAAGGAAACGCTCCTGCGCAATAAGGGCCAGCAGGCGTTCCAGCGTCTCTTCCAGCGTCGCGCCCGAGGTGTCGAGCAGCGCGTGGGCACGTTCGTAAAGCGCCTCTCGCGCCTGGAGGATGGACTTGAGCTGCGCCATCGCCTCGGGCTGACCCGCCATCGGACGTTCGTCGCCCTGGGCGCGCACCCGGGCCATGTGTTCCTCGGGCGCTGCCTTGAGCCATATGGTGTGGAAATGCGCCAGAAGGCGGTTGTAGGTGCCCGGTTCCGCCACGATGCCGCCACCCACGGCCAGGATCACCTGGTCATGGGTTGCAATCACGCGGTCCAGCGCATCCGCCTCCAGCTTGCGATAGCCCTCTTGTCCGTAAAGCGCCATGATTTCGCCCACCGGCATCCCGCCGACCTCGGCGATCTCTCGGTTCAGTTCTACAAAGGGCACGTCGAGCGCCGCGCCCGCCAACCGCCCCAGCGTCGACTTGCCCGCGCCGCGCAGGCCGACAAGGCAGATCCGCTGCGACCGGCGCCCGCCGGGTGCGGCCTCCATCAGTAGTTCGCGCACCTGCGCCTGAACCGGTCCCTCTGCCTGGCGGTACATTTCGGCCATGTGCAACGCCTCCGAGGTCCAGGGGTCGTCTTCGCCCACAAGCCATTCGATCCGCAGGTCCAGCGCATCGGCCACCTTGCACAACAGACCGATCGAGATGTTGCCCGCCCCGCTTTCAAGCTGGGCCAGGTAACGCGGCGATACGCCGGAAGACTCCGACAGAACCCGGCGCGATATATTCCGTTGTTCGCGTGCCTGGCGCACGCGTTGGCCGACACGGGTCAAGAGGTCCGCGACCGTGCCATTTTCCGCCGGTTCCGTTTCCAGGGCCACCCGATCCGACACCTCTGGTCCTTCCGATTGCGCGATCAGTATTGTGAACTATAGTGCATAGCTCAATTCGGATGCGCGGGAAAGAAGCGCATTGATGCGGTGGGACGCAACGTCACGAACGGGACAGGACGGGGATCAGTCGCCGCGACCCAGAACACTGTCGGGAACGACAAGCGCCTCGATCAGCGCGTGACACAGGCCGGTGCATTCCTTGCAGCCGATGCAGGTGCCCCCGGTCTCGTAGAATTTCTCTCCGAAGGCACGGGCGCGCGGGGCATGGCCGATCAGGCGGTCGCTTTGCATGGCATCACTTTTTGTTCGCGGCAGAAGATTCGATTCCCAACCCTAGCGCCTCCGCCCGGGTTCACCTTGTTCCAGATCAAACTAGGGCCGGGTGTGCAGTGCAATCCCGGCCCACATCCCATCATCCGGGCGTTTTCCTACAGGCAGACCACCGCCGGGTCCTCGTCGCTGTAAAGCCGGTCCAGCAAGGATGCCCGGCGCGCCAGGACCTTGCGGTAGTTCAGGTTGCCCTTGGCAGTGATCTCTCCATCACCCAGCGAGGGCGGTTCCGCCAGGACCATCACACGGTTGACCCGGGCCGCAGATCCATGGTCGGTGCGCAGCGCCAGTTTCTCGGCCAAGGCCTTGCGCAGGGCATCGCTCATCAGGGCCCCATCATGGTTGCCCCCCTCCCCGGCAAGGGCAATCGCCTCTGCCGAAGGAAAGATCATCAGTCCCACCTGCGATTTGTCCGCGCCGCAGATCACCATGTCCTGCGCCAGGCTGCCGTATTCCTGCAGAAGTTCCAGCCGCAACGTCGCCGCCCGAACCCAGGTTCCGGTCAACAGCTTGAAGTCCTCGGAAATCCGGCCATCAAACCGCATCCCCTTGTTCAGGTCCGTGTCGTCGACGAATTTCACCGCGTCCCCGGTCCGGAAGAAGCCCTCTTCGTCGAAGGCCTCGGCGGTCTTTTCCGGATCGTGCAGGTATCCGGGCATGATGTTGGGGCCACGCACGCGAATTTCGCAGCGCATGTCCTCGTCCGGGATCAGCTTGACCTCGACCCCGGTCATCGGCACCCCGATGATGCCCGACATATGCGTCGGTTCATGCTGGATCAGGCAAGCGGGCCCGGTCTCGGTCAACCCCCAGGAGGAGTTCATCAGCGGCACCTCGCCGCGCACCTCGCGCGCCATGTCCTCGAGATCGTCCCAGACATCCTGCGGCAGCGAGGCCCCGGCGTAAAACAGCATGTCGAGATCCTTGAAATAGCTCTCGCGCAGTTCCGGGTCCGATTTCATCGCGTTGCGGATCATCGAAAAGCCCACCGGCACATTGAAGGCCAGCGTGCCATTCTTCATCCGGTTGTTCTCGATCGTTTCGGCGATCTTGGCCGGGATCGGTTTTCCGCCGTCGATATACAGCGTGCCGCCGTTGGCCAGCATCATGTTGAAGTTGTGCGACCCGCCAAAGACATGGTTCCACGGCAGCCAGTCGACGATACGGGGTGGGCGTTCGCGCAAAAAGGGCAAGGCGTCGGCAAGCTGGGCCTGGTTGGCACACATCATGCGCTGCGTGGTGATCACCGCCTTCGGGTGCGAGGTAGAGCCGGAGGTCATCAGGTACTTGGCCACCGTGTCGGGCCCGACCTCCGCCGCTGCCGCAGCCACTGCCAGGCCGTCACCGTCGCGCAAAAGATTCGTCAGTTCGGTTTCACCCGCCTGCGGGTTGCGCGCCACGACACGTTCCATGCCGTCGAAAAGCTCATGCGCCAGGGCCGTGGCGAACTTCTTGCCATCGTCGGCAAAGACCATCGTCGGTTTGACCAGGTGCGCGCAGTGTTCAAGTTGTGGCCAGGCGCCGGGGATCAAGGCGTATTGCTCCGCCAGCGGCACCGTGGGAACACCCACGTATTGCGCGGCCAGCGACAGGAGCGCGTGTTCCACACCGTTGCCAGAGATGATCAGGATGGGCGTATCGGCGTTCATGCCCCGCGCCAGAAGGTTGGATGCGATCCGGCGGACAGCGACGCGCGCCTCGGCGTAGGTCACCTCGCGCCAGCCCTCGCCATCGCGTTCCGCGAGAAAAACCGCCTCGGGCGTCTTGCTGGCCCAGTGATCGAGCCAGTCGCCAGTCTTTTTGGCAGGCTCGGTCATCTGATAGCCGGAGCGCAGGATGATGGTGCCGTCGGCCCGGTCCTCGCGGGTGACGGAATGGGCGCGGTACTTGCTCATCTCGATCTCCTCAGCGTTGCGGCATACGCACCGCCGCATCGAGACGGATGGTGGTACCGTTGAGATAAGGGTTCGCGACGATCTGGGTGACCATCTGGGCGTATTCCGCCGGATCGCCCAGACGGTGCGGGAAGGGAATGTTGGCGACGATGCCCGCTGTCACGTCCTCGGGCAGGCTCTCCATCATCGGCGTGTTGAACAACCCCGGTGCGATCGCCATGACGCGTACACCCTGTTTCGCCATCTCGCGCGCGGCGGGGAGGCACATGGCGGCAATCGCCCCCTTGGAGGCCGAATAGGCTGCCTGTCCGAACTGGCCGTCCTGGTAGGCGATGGACGCGGTGTTGATGATCACGCCGCGTTCGCCCGTGTCCAGCGGGTCCAGCGCCATCATCTCGCGCGCGGCATAGGACATGACGAAATAGGTGCCCATCAGGTTCACCCGGATCGTCCGTTCGAACAGATCGGTCGAGAGCTTGCCCTCGCGCCCGACAATCCGCGCGGCCGGTCCGATACCCGCACAGTTGACGGCGATGCGGGGGGCACCCAGCTTGTCCACGATCTCACCCATCGCCGACTCGACCGAGGCCTCGTCGCCCACGTCCGTCTTGACGGCGTGGCCGCCGATCTCGGCAGCGACCGCTGCGCCGCGCTCGGCATCGAAATCGAGGATGCCGACCCGTGCGCCCTCGCTGGCCAGCCGCCGCGCCGTTGCTGCCCCCAATCCGCTGGCGCCGCCGGACACGACCGCAACATGATCCTTGATGTGCATAGCTTACTCCTCCCGCATGACGGGTTGTGTTGGGTTGGAAATTCCGACCGGGGGCCACGGCCCGGCAGGGCCGCGACCGGGGCAATGCCCTAGCCCGGTATGAGGAACAGTGTGATCGCCGGGAACGCCACGAGAATGACGACGCGGATCAGGTCGGAGACGACGTAGTAGAGCACCGCCTTGTAGGTCTCGACCATCGGCGTTTCCGGGTCCATCGCATTGATGACAAAGAGGTTCATGCCCACAGGTGGAGTGATCAGCCCGACCTCGACCACGATCAGCACCAGGATACCGAACCAGATTGCCGCGTGTTCCGGGCTCATGCCGAAATCGAGGGCCATGATCACCGGAAAGAAGATCGGGATCGTCAGCAGGATCATCGACAGGCTGTCCATGAAACAGCCCAGCAGCAGGTAGATGACGAGGATGATCGCCAGCACGGCGATCGGCGACATGCCCAGTTCGACCACCCAGTTCGACAGTTCCTGCGGCACCCGCGTGCGCGCCAGGAACAGGTTGTAGAAGGCCGCGCCGAAGACGATGAAGAAGATCATGGCCGAGGACCGGGCCGTATCGGTAAAGCTGTCCAGCAGGGTCCGCCAGGTCAGCCCGCCGTTGAAAAGCGCGATGACACCCGTGCCCAGTGCGCCCACAGCCGCGCCCTCTGTCGGGGTGAAGATACCACCGTAGATACCACCGACAACGGCGATGAAGACCAGCAACACGGGCCAGACATCCAGGATCGCGCGAATGCGGTCAGCGTATGGAACGGGCTCTCGGACGCCGGCGGCCTCGGGGTTCACCCGAACATAGATCGACACCGCGATCATGTAGCCGATGGCCGCCAGCACACCAGGAATGAAGGCTGCGAGGAATAGCTTGGCGATGTTCTGTTCCGTCAGGATGGCATAGATCACCAGCACCACGGAGGGCGGGATCAGGATGCCCAGAGTACCGCCCGCCGCCAGTGTCGCGGTCGAGAAACCGCCCTGGTAGCCGTAGCGTTTCAGTTCCGGCAAGGCCACACGGCTCATGGTGGCGGCGGTGGCCAGCGAAGACCCGCAGATCGCGCCGAAACCCGCGCAGGCCCCGATGGCCGCCATCGCCACGCCGCCGCGGCGGTGACCCAGCCAGCTTTCCGCGGCCTTGAACAGCGACTGGCTCATCCCGCCGAGGGTCGCGAAGTATCCCATCAGCAGGAACATCGGCACGATCGACAGCGAGTAGCTGGAGAAGGTCGAATAGGAGAGGTCCTTGAGCTGAGCCAACGGCAGCCGCGTGCTGCCCATGACCAGCCAGAACCCGGCAAAACCGGTGCCGAACATGGCCAGCCCGATCGGCACGCGCAGGAATATCAGCAGCAGCAGGGCCGGAAAGGAATAGATCCCGATCTCGAGGTTGCTCAATGATCCGCTCCCACGGCATTCGGCACGATCACGCGCCCGGTCACAAGTTCATACAGCCGCACGATGGCGACATAGACGGAGGTTATGGCCGCAAGGACTGCCCCGAACAGACTGGCCGCATAGGCCCACCAGATCGGGAACTCGAGCAGCAGCGAGGTCTGGGCAGCGCCAAACCCGTTCGGCATCTTGCGCAGCATCCCCTCGTAGAGCTGGAGCGCGATCGTCACCAGCGCGACGGCGAACAGCACCGCAATCAGGAAATCCAAGACGCGGTTCACACCGCGTGACATCATGTTGGTGAAGACATCGACAGAGGCGTGCCCCATCGTCACCTGGCAGAAGGGCAGGAAGGCGAAGATGCAAAAGGCCATGCCTGCCTCGACCAGCTCGTAAGAACCCCGAATGGCCCCGACGCCGACGTCATTGACCAGCCACTCGGCGAGGCCCGGGGCAATCCCCATGACAATATCGGAGTGCAGCCCGGAATTCACGGCGCGCCCGACGATCGAAATGCAGGTGATCAGGATCAGCGTGGTCAGGACAACCCCGCCCAAGAGCGCCATGAAGCGCGCAATTCCCACCACGATGCGGTGCAAACCGGCCATCGCTGACGTCCCCCCTTTGTGTCGCGAAGGGCCGCAGATTTTTCCGCGGCCCAGGGTTTCAAAGGCTTACTTGCCCCAAGTGTCCATATCGGACGTGTATTCCGCCATCAGGGCGCGGGCCTGGTCGATCAGCGCCTGGCCGTCGATGCCCTTTTCCTGCATGTCGGCGACCCAGGTCTCGTAGATCGGGTTCACCAGGGCGTCCCACTTCTTGGCTTCTTCCTCGGTCACGGTGATGATGTTGTTGCCAAGATCCACGGCGATCTGGCGCGCAGGGCCGTCGGCATCCGCCTGTGTACCACCTGCGAAGATCGAGAAGGCGAGGCCGGAGTTGTCGTCGATCACCTTCTGCAGGTCTTCGGGCATGCTCTCGTAGATGTCCTTGTTCATGGCCAGGACAAAGGTCAGGTTGTAGAGAGCGGGACCGTCGAACTCGGTGTGGTTGGTGACCAGTTCCGGCACCTTGAGGGCCGACGTCACTTCCCAGGGGATCGTGGTGCCGTCGAGGACACCCTTGGACAGCGCCTCGGAGACCGCCGGAACCGGCATGCCGATCGGCTCTGCGCCGACACGGGTCAGCAGGTCGTTCACCAGCCGCGACCCGCCGCGGATCTTCATGCCTTCAAGATCGGACGGCACGCGCACCGGCTCGTTGGTGTGGAACATGCCTGGACCGTGCACCCAGGTGCCCAGGATCTTGAGATCGGCAAATTCGCCGTCTTCCATGTGCTCTTCGAACATCTTCCAGTAGGCGTAGGAGGCCGCGCGGGCATCCGATACCATGAAGGGCAGTTCAAAGACCTCGGTCGAGGGATAGCGGCCGGGCGTGTAGCCGACCACGGTCCAGACGATATCGGCAATGCCGTCGATGGCCTGGTCCATGAGTTCCGGCGGGGTGCCGCCCAACTGCATCGAGGGATAACGCTCGATCTGGATGCGGCCGTTCGAATCCGCCTCGACCTTGTCTGCCCAGACGTCCAGCACCTGCTTCGGCACATTGGCCTGCGCCGGCAGGAACTGGTGCAGCGTCAGCGTGACCTCCTGTGCCATGGCCGAAGTGGTGGTCATCATCGCGGCCAATGCGGCCCCGGCAATGCCAAGAACGGTTCTGCGTGTGGTCATGTCTTACCTCCCTGATGACCTCCGCTTTCCTTTTGGGAAGCGGTTTACTTTGCGTATTCCTGCATGAGCGCCTTTGCCTGGTCGATCAGCGCCCGCCCGTCGATGCCCTTGTCCGCCACGTCGGCGATCCACGCATCGTAGACAGGGCGCGCAAGCTCCTCCCAGCGGGCGGCGTCCTCTGCACTGATGGTGATGATATTGTTGCCCCTGTCCACAGCGATCTGACGCGCCGGACCGTCGGCGGCGGCCATCGTCCCACCCGCAAACACCGAGAATTCCAGCCCCGAATTGTCGTCTATGACCTTTTTCAGGTCCGCGGGCAGGCTGTCATAGCGCTCTTGGTTCATGGCCAGCACGAAGGTCAGGTTATAGATCGCCGGGCCGTCGAATTCAGTGTGGTTGTCCACCAGCTCCGAGACCTTCAGTGCCGCGGTCACCTCCCAAGGGATGGTGGTGCCGTTGATCACGCCCTTGGACAGGGCTTCGGGGATGGCCGTCACCGGCAGACCGATCGGCTCTGCTCCCAGCAGTTCCAGCAACTGGTTGACCATGCGCGAGCCGCCGCGGATCTTCATCCCTTCAAGGTCGGCGGGTTCGTCCACCGGGTCCGATGTGTGCAACATGCCCGGGCCGTGCACCCATGTGCCCAGGATCTTGACCTGCGCGAAATCCGTGTCCGCCATGTGTTCTTCGAACATCTTCCAGTAGGCGTAGGATGTCGCTTCGGCGTCATAGGTCATGAAAGGCAGTTCAAAGACCTCGGTGTGCGGAAACCGTCCGGGGGTAAACCCGTTCACCGCCCAGACAATGTCGGCCACGCCGTCGATGGCCTGGTCGATCAGTTCGGGCGGGGTGCCGCCCAGCTGCATGGCGGGATAGCGTTCGATCTCGATCCGGCCGTTCGAGTCCGCCTCGACCTTGTCGGCCCAGACATCCAGGATCAGCTTGGGCACGTTGGCCTGAGCCGGCAGGAACTGGTGCAGGACCAGGGTCACGTCCTGGGCCGCCAAGGGCGTCGCCGACGTGGCCGCAACGAGTGCTCCGAAAATCGCCCCAAGGGCCGCTCTGCGCGTCTTCATCCTGACCTCCCCTTCAGAATGTACCCGGCTCTCGCCAAGGCTGTGCACAATTTTGCACGCGGTGCATTATATCGCAACACATTTCCCGCCCGTGCGGTCGGTTTACGACGTCCAAAGCCTTGTGTCCACAGCCTTGAATGCCGCCCCTACAAGGGAGCAGCTTCGACGTGAATTGTCCAGAATAATCCACTAGGAAACAAATTCTGCCGCACTGAGAGCGCTCACACCTGCGTGAGATCCGGGATTTGGAGAGGAATTATGACCGGTTTCGCAGATGTGCACGGCGGTGGCGCGCCCGGGATTTCCGGACGCGCAAGCAGAATCACGTCAAGGTCACGGCCTTGCCGGACTGGGCCGATTCCAGTGCCGCATCCGCCAGTTGCAGGGCTTTCAGCCCGTCCTCGCCGGTCGTGGGCAGGGCCGTTCCCTCGTTGACCGCCGCGACGAAGGCGGCGATCTCGTTGGCATAGGCAGCTGCGTAGCGATCCATGAAGAAGTTGAGCAGCGGCGGCCGACCGAAACCGCCAGCTCCCGCCACCTCGACAGTGCTTTCGTGCCGGTTCGCCGCGGCGGCCATGCCATCGGACCCGTGAACCTCGATTCGCTGATCGTAACCGTAGGTTGCGCGACGCGAGTTGGTGATCACGCACTGCTTGCCACTGACGGTCTTCAGGATCACGTTGACGCTGTCGTAGTCGCCTAGTTCGCCGATCTCGGGATCGACCAGGACCGAGCCCTGCGCCATGACCGTCACCGGTTCTTCTCCCAGCAGCCAGCGCGCCATGTCGAAATCATGGATCGTCATGTCACGGAAGATGCCGCCCGAAACCTTGATGTAGGAGGCCGGCGGCGGGCCGGGGTCGCGCGAGGTGATGACCACCATCTCGACAACGCCGATGGTGCCATTTTCGATCGCCGCCTTGACCGACAGGAAATCCGGATCAAACCGGCGGTTGAACCCGACCATCAGCTTGGCACCTGTTTCCTCGACCGTGGCCAGCGCCTGTTTCACACGCTCTGCCGACAGGTCCACCGGCTTTTCGCAGAAGATCGCCTTGCCCGCGCGGGCGAATTTCTCGATCAGGTCGGCATGGGTGTCGGTGGGCGTACAAATGGCCACCGCCTGCACGTCGTCGCTGCTGGCGATCTCGTCGATGGTTCGCAGGTCGCAGCCATAGCGCGCCGCCATGTCATCGGCGGCCTGCTGAAACGGTTCGGCCAGCGCGACGAACGTGGCCCCCGGCGTGGCCGAGATCGCACGGGCATGGGCCTGGCCGATGCGGCCGGCGCCCAGAATGGCAAATCCAAGTGTCATGTCTCTCTCCCTAGAAGGGCCGCCGCGGCACAGTCTTCGTGCCCGTGCGGACGAACCGATATGCCGCCGCAGCCCCCCTGTTGGTCAAGCGGTCCGCCTCATGGATGTGCGATTTTCTATCAAACCTGAGACGCGGTGAGCCAAGGCACCTCACCCGCCTGCCACCCTCAAGTCACGACCGCGGTCAGCGCAGGACCTTGGCGAAGGTCTGTACCGACTTGGACAGGACCAGCGGATCGCTTGCCGCATCGAAGCTGATGAAATGAGAGGTGGTCATATGCGCCTCGAAGGACGCCCGGTCGTCGTAAATCTCGTAAAGGAACACCTCTTGCGGGCGATCCGGGTCAATGCAGACATCGAACTGCCGGCAGCCGGGCTCATCCCGCACCGAGGCATGGGCGTTCTGGCTGATCAGATCCAGAAAGGCCGTCTCGGCCCCGGGCTTGATCTCGAAACGGACGGTGACTGCGTACATGGGCGCTCCTCTCTCCGGATCGCAGGTTAGCCGCCCTGCCCGTCTCGGTCCATCTCGCAGGCCAACAGGCAGGAACGACCTGACCATGCGACTGTCAGCGATGCCTTTCATCCGCATGTCCCAAATACGACAAGCGGGCCCCGGAGACATCCAGGACCCGCCAGCCGCCTCAACGCGAGGCCCCCCCTTTACAGGCTGACCCGCTGCGCGCTGCCCCCCTCATCGGCCAGGCGCGCTGCGACAGATGCCACGGCAAGATCCTGCAGACCGACGCCGGTGCCATCGAACAGGGTGATCTCGTCATCCGAGGACCGGCCCGGATGATCACCGTTGATGACCGCGCCGATGGGCGTGATCCGATCCTCGGTCAGCCTGCCCTCCGCGATGGCGTGCTGCGCCTCGCCGATGGTGATCGACTGCGCCACTTCATCGGTAAAGACCGTGGCCGCGGCAACCAGCGCGGTATCGACCTCCTGCTTGCCCTTGGTGTCGGTGCCCATGCAGGCGATATGCGTACCCGGCTTGATCCAGTCCTTCATCAACAGCGGTTCAAAGGCCGAGGTGATCGTGATGATGACATCTGCCTGAGCCCCAAGCTCTTCTTGAGTGACCGCCTCGAAGGGCAGACCCAGTTCCTCGGCCACGGCCCCAAGTTTCGGCAGCATCTCTGGATGCGGGTTCCAGGCGACAACCTTTTCAAAGTCGCGCTGTTCGGCAGCAGCGCGGAGCTGGAACTGAGACTGGTGGCCTGCGCCCACCATGCCCAGAACCTTTGCATCCTTGCGCGCCAGATGCGCGATCGACACGGCCGAAGAGGCCGCCGTGCGCACCGCCGTCAGGTAGTTGCCGCCCACCAGCGCCGCCAGTTGTCCGGTGTCCGGATCGAACAGGAAGACCGTGGACTGGTGATTGGTCAGCCCCTTGTCCATGTTGCCGGGCCAGTAGCCGCCGGATTTCACGCCCAGCACCTTGCCCGCCTTGTCGAACCCCGACTTGAAACCGTAGAGGGCGTCGGCATACCCGATTGCCTCGCGCACGACCGGGAAGTTGTAGGCATCCCCCTTGGCCATTGCACCAAACACGGCCTCGACGGCATCAAAGGCGTCCTTGCGGCCCACCAGCCGTTCGCATTCCGCCTCGCCCACGATGACAAGGCCCTGTGTCTCGGGCATATCCTTCATCTTTCCTGTCCTTCCAGATCGGGTATGAGGCGCCGGGCCTGGGCCCCGCGCTCTTGTCGTTGCATCGTGCCGGGCCCCTGCCCGGCCGCTGCCTCAATAGGCCCGGCCGCGCGCCGAGACCGGCCAGAGCGCCTCGACCTTGCCGTTCCGCACGCCGACGTACCAGTCGTGCACATTGGCGGTGGGATCGCAGTGGCCCGGCACCAGCTTCAGCTTGTCTCCGACGTTCAACACGCCCTTCGGATCTGCGATCACGCCGTGTTCATCCGAACATTTGACGTATTCCACGTCGTCGCGGCCAAAGATCACCGGCAACCCGCTGTCGACCGATTGCGCCTTCAGACCCGCGTCGCAGATCGCCTTGTCCGCCTTGGCGTGGCTCATGACCTGGGTCAGGATGAAAAAGGCATTCTCCCATTCGCCTTGGTCTATGCGCTTGCCATCCTTGTCGAGGATGCGGCCATAGTCGGCGTCCATGAAGGCGTAGGAGCCACACTGAAGCTCGTTGTAGACGCCCGAATTGGACTCGAAATAGTAGGAGCCGGTGCCGCCGCCGGAGACCAGTTCGCATTCGATGCCCTCGGCCTTCAGGCCCTCGACCGCGTCCTTGACCATCGCGATGGCGGTATCGAGCTTTTCCTTGCGGGCCTCGTAGCTGTCGAGGTGCTGCATCGCGCCCTGGTAAGCCTGGATGCCGGTGAATTTCAGCCCACCAGCGGCTTCGATGGCCTTGGCGATCTTCACCACGTCCGCGGTCGAGGTCACGCCGCAACGACCGGCGCCACAGTCGATTTCCACGAAACATTCGATCTGGGTGCCGTGCTTCTGCGCGGCTTCGGACAGTTCCGCCACGTTGGCGATGTCATCGACGCAGACAATGGTGCGGGCGCCCAGCTTGGGCAGGCGGGCCAGGCGGTCGATCTTTTGCGGGTCGCGCACCTGGTTCGACACCAGCACGTCCTTGATCCCGCCACGGGCAAAGACCTCGGCCTCGCTGACCTTCTGACAGCAAACGCCTATGGCGCCGCCCAATTGCTCTTGCAGCTTTGCCACGTCGACGGACTTGTGCATCTTGCCGTGCACCCGGTGGCGCATGCCGTGGGCCTTGGCGTAATCGCCCATCTTCTTGATGTTGCGCTCCAGCGCGTCCAGATCCAGCACGAGGCAGGGCGTCTGAATATCGCCCTCGTCCATGCCGATGGCTGCGGGAATATCAAAGCCGACTTCGTAGTCGTCGAGGTTGGTCGCGTCTTTCATGAAACTCTCCGTTGTCTTGGGGGTGGCGGGGCATTCCCCGCCCCAGATGCGGTCCACGGCGGGCCCCGGCGTCAGGTCTTCATCCACGGCAACCGGTCCAGGTCGACGTTGCCACCGGTGATGACGATGCCCACACGCTGGCCGGCGTAGACCTCGGGGTTCTTCAGGATCACCGCCAGCGGCACGGCGCAGCTGGGTTCCATGACGATGCGCAGATGCTTCCAGATGATCTTCATCGCGTCGATGATTTCCTGCTCGGATACGGTCTGGATATCGGTCACGAAATGCGACACGAAATGCCAGGTGTTCTCCTTCAGCGGCACCTTCAGCCCGTCGGCGATGGTGTCCGGCGCGTCATCCGCGATGATGTGCCCGGCCTTGAAACTGCGGTATGCGTCATCGGCCTGTTCCGGCTCGGCGGCGTAGATCTTCACCTCTGGCGCCAGGTTCGACAGGGTCAGACAGGTACCAGAGATCATGCCGCCGCCGCCGATGGGGGCCACGACCGCGTCCAACCCGTCCACCTGCTCCAGCATCTCGGCCGAGCAGGTCGCCTGCCCGCAGATCACGCGCGGGTCGTTGTAGGGATGGACAAATTCGCCACCTGTCCGTTCCTGCACCTGTGCAAAAACCTGTTCGCGAGAGGTCGTCGAAGGCTCACACTCGGTGATGATCCCGCCATATCGGCGCACCGCGTCCTTCTTGGCCTGCGGCGCAGTGCGCGGCATGACCACGTTACAGGGGATGCCCCGCCGACCCGCGGCATAGCTGAGGGACAAGGCGTGGTTGCCCGAACTGTGGGTGCAGACGCCGCGCTCCGCTGCCTCGTCCGAGAGACCGAACACCGCGTTGCAGGCCCCCCGCACCTTGAAGGCGCCGGCTTCTTGAAAGTTCTCGCATTTGAAGAACAGCTCTGCGCCGGTCAGATCGTTCAGGTACTGAGACTGCAGAACCGGCGTGCGGTTGATATGCGGCCGGATGCGCTCATGCGCGGCGCGCATGTCCTCGATGGTCAGCGCCTCGGCCAGGGTCATCGCGTCAAGCATCTTTGCCTCCTCAGGCTGCGGATTTCAGCGCCGCAACGCGGCTGCTCCGATAATATTCCTGTGCCGCGGCGACACCGCTGCCCAGGGTGATCGGGTAGTTCAGATCAGCCATCGCCATCTCGATCGTGGCAAGACCGGACAGGACCATGACATCGGTCAGGCTGCCCAGGTGCCCGATGCGAAAGGCCTTGCCGTCCAACTGACCCAGGCCCACGCCAAAGGACACCTTGTAAGCGCGGTAGGCGTGATCGGTCAGCGCATTGCTGTCGAACCCCTCGGGGACATAGACCGCGCTGACAGTGTCAGAATACAGGTCCGGCGACTTGGCGACCAGCTTCAGGCCCCAGGCATCAACCGCGCGGCGCACGCCCTCGGCCAGGCGGAAATGGCGCGCATAGACGTTCTCCAGCCCTTCTTCAAAGAGCATGTCCAGGCTTTCGCGCAGGCCATAGATCAACTGCAGCGGCGGCGTATAAGGGAAGCCTCCTGTCGCATTGGCCTTCATCATGTCGCGGAAGTCGAAAAAGGTGCGCGACAGACCGGCGTTTTCGATCGCCGCCAGCGCCTTGGGCGAAACGCAGAGGATCGCCATGCCGGTCGGCAGCATGAAGCCCTTTTGCGAGCCGCTGACAGCGATATCCACGCCCCAGGCCTCAAACTCGAAGGGCATCGAGGCCAGCGAGCTGACACAGTCGACAAAGAGCATGGCCGGATGATCGGTCCCGTCCAGCGCGCGGCGAACGGCGGCAATGTCCGAACGGACGCCTGTCGCGGTCTCGTTGTGCGTGGTCAGGACGGCCTTGATCTCATGCGCCTTGTCGGCGGCCAGGATCTCGGCGAATTTTCCGGCGGGAACACCTTCGCCCCAGGGCGTTTCGACAATCTGAACGTCAAGTCCGTGGCGTTGGCAGAGGTCGATCCACTTGTTCGAAAAGACGCCATAGCGACCGACCAGGATCTTGTCGCCGGGGCTCAGCGTGTTGGTGACCGCCGCTTCCCAGCCGCCCGTGCCGCTGGCCGGAAAGGTGATGATCTTGCCCTCTGTCGACCCGAAGACCTTCTTCGTGTCTTCCAGCACCGGGGCAAAGGTGTCGCCGAAATCCGGCGCGCGGTGGTCGCGGGTCTGGATCTGGATCGCGCGACGCAGGCGGTCGGGCATGTTGGTCGGGCCGGGGATGAAAACCGGGTTCTGGTCGGTCATGGCGAGGTCTCCTTCTTGCCACCCAATATCCGCCAAGTTCTCGAGTCGTTCAATTTTCTTGAAAAGCTTTTTCATTTCTGCAATGATGGAGCCAAATATATGAAAATGAACAACAATACGTTTTTCATTTTTCATCCTCGCAAATGCAGCGAAAAACTTTTTCGAAAGGTACACGCACATGAACAGCCCAAAACGCCCGCGCGGCCGCCCCAAGTCCGCCTTCAAGGAAAGCTCTGCCGGAACGCTGCAGGCGCTGGACCGCGCGCTTGGCGTGCTAACCGCCTTGGCACGGGATGAGGGCACGACGCTGTCCGACCTCTCGCGCGAGATCGACATTCCCACCGCCACCACCCATCGCATCCTGACGACGCTGGAAAACCACCGTTTCGTGACCTTCGACGAGGAACGCCAGGAATGGGCTGTGGGGATAGAGGCCTGGCGCACCGGCACCGCCTTTCTGAAACGCAACAGCGTGGTCGAGGTCGGCCGCCCCGTCATGCGCCGCCTGATGCAGGAAACCGGAGAGACCGCCAACCTCGCGGTTCCCGACGGGCGCGAGGTGGTCTTTGTCGGCCAGGTCGAGACCCCCAACCCGATCCGGGCCTTCTTTCCGCCCGGCACACGGACGGCCATGCATGCCTCTGGCATCGGCAAGGCGATACTGGCTGCGTTGCGCCCACAGGCACAGCAGCGGTTGATCGAGGACATGGACCTGACGCCCTTTACCGCCAGCACCCATGTCACTCTGTCGGGGCTGACCGTCGACCTGCACAACATCGCCGCGCGGGGCTGGTCGCATGACCGCGAGGAACGGCACGCCGGCATGTCCTGCATCGGGGCCGCCATCCTGAACGACCAGGGAGAGCCCTGCGCGGGGATTTCCGTCTCGGGTCCCACCGCGCGCTTCGACGGGGAACGCATCGCCGATCTGGGACGCCGCGTGGCCGATGCCGCGCAAGAGATCACCGACCTCTCCGGCGGGGCGATGCGCGACGTCTGATCCTTCGGGGGCTGGCTATCTTATGCCGCTTGCGCGGACCGTCGCAGCCAGAGCGTCTCAGGTCACGCGGGACTTGACCTGGTATTTCGGATCGCGCCAGATTTCGTTGCCCAGCACATCTTCCATCACGTCGACCGCGGCCACCACGTCGCTTTCGTCGATGTAGAGCGGGGTAAAGCCGAAGCGCATGATGTCGGGTGCGCGAAAGTCGCCGATGACGCCCCGGTCGATCAGCGCCTGCATTGCCGCGTAACCATGTTCGAAGGCAAAGGACACCTGGCTGCCGCGCTGCCCGGCCTCGCGCGGCGAGGCGAGCTTCAGCATCGGACAGCGCGCCTCGACCTCGGCGATGAACCTCTCGCAAAGCGCGACAGAGGCCGAGCGCAACTCTCCCATCTCGACCCCGTCCCAGGCATCCAGCGCCGCGTCCAGCACCGCCAGTTGCAGGATCGGCGGCGTGCCAACGCGCAAGCGTTCGGTGGACATGGCCGGGCGATAGCCCGGTTCCATCGCGAATGGCGCCGCGTGGCCAAGCCACCCTGACAACGCCGGCTCGACCTTCTCGACGATGTCGGGGCGGGCATAGATGAAGGCCGGCGCCCCCGGCCCGCCGTTGAGGTACTTGTAGCTGCAGCCCACGGCGAATTCGGCATTGCAGGCGGTCACGTCCACCGGCACCGCCCCGGCGCTATGGGCCAGGTCCCAGATCATCACGGCACCTACCGCATGGGCGCGCTCCGTGATCGCCTTCATGTCGTGCATCCGGCCAGAGCGGTAGTCGACCTGGGTCAGCAGGACCACCGCCACGTCGTCGGTGATCGCCTCGGCCACGTCCTCGGGCGCGGGCGTGCGCAGTTCATAGCCCTTGTCGATCGTACCGATCAGGCCCTGCGCCATGTAGAGATCGCTTGGAAAGTTGCCCGCGTCCGACAGGATCACCCGTCGGTCCGGGTTCATCTTCAACGCCGCGGCCAGGGCCTGGTAGACCTTGATCGACAACGTGTCGCCGGTGGCCACCGATCCGGCAGGCGCCCCGATCAGGCCTGCGATGCGGTCACCCACTTTCGCCGGCAGTTCCATCCAGTTCGCCGTGTTCCAGGCGCGGATCAGCTCTTGCCCCCATTCGCGGTTCATGACGTCCTGTACGCGTTCGGTCGCGCCTTTCGGCAGCGGCCCAAGCGAATTGCCGTCGAGATAGATCACCCCTTCGGGCAGGTCGAACAGGTCCTTGCGCGGCAAAGTGGTCATAGCTCTCCTCTCAGGTGCCAGAGTTCCGGGAACAGCTCGACGCTCAGCATCCGGCGCAGGTAGGCCACGCCAGAGGTGCCGCCGGTGCCGCGCTTGAACCCGATCACCCGTTCCACCGTGGTGACATGGTTGAACCGCCAACGGCGGAAGTAATCCTCGAGATCGACCAGCTTTTCCGCCAGTTCATAAAGCGTCCAGTAGCGGTCGATATCCTCGTACACGATCTTCCAGCGCGCCTGGATCTCGTCGCGTGCTGAATGGGGACTGTCGAGTTGCGGTGCCGGCATGGCGCCTTCGCCCCCGTCGACAGTGCGAAAGAGCAGCGCGACCACCTCGTCGTAAAAGCTTGGCCGGGCCAGTTCCGCCTCCAGCGCGGCACGCACCTGCGGAAGGTGTTCATGCGGCTTCATCATATGGGTGTTCCGGTTGCCCAGGATGTATTCGATCATCCGGTACTGATAGGACTGGAACCCCGAAGACGGGCCCAGCGCCTCGCGGAACCGGGTATAATCGGCCGGCGTCATCGTGCGCAGCACGTCCCACTGGTTGTTCAGCTGCTCGAAGATCCGGCTGACCCGCGCCAGCATCTTGAACATCTTGGGCGTGTCGCCCGTCAGCAAGGCATCCCGCGCCGCGCCCAGTTCATGGATCGCCAGTTTCATCCAGAGTTCAGATGTCTGGTGCTGGATGATGAACAGCAACTCGTCATGCGCGCCGCTGAGGCAATGCTGCTGGTCCAGCAGGCTGTCAATGTGCAGGTAATCGCCATAGGACATGGCGTCGGCAAATCCCATCTTGGCGCCATCGCTGGACGGGTCAAAGGCGGTATCGGGGTCTTGATCGCTGGATGTGCTCATTTCCGCGCCACCTTTCGCCAGATCGCGGATCTTGGCAAGACCGCGTAATGTCGGATCACGGCCCCACGGGATCGGCACCGGACGAAACGCTGCCCCGGCGAAGTGCCGCGATTACCCATAAAGATTGAATTTCCTTCGATCCAAGCGACGCATTTTCGTCCAAATTCAGACACCGCCCGGCCCGCAACGACTGGTGATTTCGGGTCCGAACGCACCCTGCACCGCACCCGGCCCCGCCCGCAGCCTGTCCCGTTCGAACAGGAGTATCGAGGTATGACATACCAGTCGCAGATTCCGGTTTCCGAACCCGCCGAGACCCTTGGTGACGGGCTGCCGCCGGGCACGACCCTGTGCAACGGGCAATACACGGTCGAAACCTACCTGAATTCGGGCGGCTTCGGCATCACCTACCTTGCCCGCGACAGCCTTGGACGCCGGGTCGTCATCAAGGAATGTTTCCCCAACGCCATCTGCTGCCGCCGCGGCGAGGACGTTCGCCTGCGGTCAAGAAGCTACGACATGGACTTTACCCGCGCGGTCGAGCTGTTCCAGAAAGAGGCGCGCGCGCTGGCACAACTGCAACACCCCAACATCGTCGGCGTGCACCAGATCTTCGAGGCCAACGGCACCGCGTACATGGCGCTGGATTTCGTCGAGGGCACCGATCTCTTCGACCTGCTGGACCAGCATCCCGACGCGCTCACGCCCGAGGCGGTGCGCGAACTGGCAGTCCTGCTTTTGCAGGCGCTGAGCTATGTGCACCGTAACGGCATTCTCCATCGCGACATTTCCCCGGACAACATCCTGCTGGACACGATGGGCACGCCGGTCCTGATCGATTTCGGCGCCGCGCGGCAAAGCGCGACACAGGCCAGCCGCGTGCTGTCGCGGGTCCACACTGTCAAGGACGGCTATTCCCCGCAGGAATTCTACATCACCGGCAGCGCGCAATCGCGGTCAAGCGATCTCTATGCCCTGGCCGCTACCTTCGTGCACCTGATCGAGGGCAGCCCGCCGCCGAACAGCAGCCTGCGGCTGGCAGCGGTCGCCGAACAGCGGCCCGATCCCTTCCGTCCTCTGTCGGGCAGGTTCCCGCAGCACGACCCGCGCCTTCTGGCTGCCATCGACCGCTGTCTGAACCTCTTTTCCAAGGACCGGCTGCAAAGCGCCGACGAATGGCTGGATGTGCTGGCGGGGCGGCGCCCGTCGCTGTTGGCCCCGGACCCTGTCCCCGTTGACCCGGAGATCGAGACCAAGATCGCCGAGATGGTGGCCATCAACCGCGCCGCCATCGCGGAAGACGATGTCGAGCGTGTCGCGCCCGTCAAGCGCGCGCCCCGTCCCGATCCCGAAGAGGCGAAACGCGCCGCCGAGCGCGAATACTGGGCGATCCTGAACGAGGATCCCGCCGACTGGGTCCGCGATGCCGCAACGGAGCAGCCGACAGAAGAAACCGCAAGCGAAGAGCAGGCCCCGCCACCACCGCGCCGCCGCCGTTTCCTGCTGAGCGCGCTTCTGCCCTGGTCGGGCCGTGGCCAGCGGCGGGCGCTGGAAACAAACCTTTGAGGAAAGAGTGAAGGACATGCAGGGTATCAAGAACCTGATCGCGCGGAGACGCCCGGTTTCCGACCCGGCGCTGGACGCGCCTTTGCAAGACGCGCCCGCGCGCGATCCCTGGGACGATCTTGCCGAGCGCTTCGAGGGAGGACAAGACCCGCGAAACTGCGACATCGACAGCGCCCGCGCCGCGCGCAACCATGTGCCCCGCCCGGAACGGCCACAACCGTCGCCGCGGCAGGAATGGGCCGCGCCCGCAGCGCCCGATCCGGTGGATCTGCCATCGCTCGATCCGGAGGCGGACGCCCTTCCCAACCCAAGGATCTGGGACCTGGACCCGGACAGCCCCGAAGACCCCGCTGCGCCGTCACCCGCCAGCCCGGCCCCCTCGGCGCTGGCGCGCAGCGCCTCCGAAATGGGGTCGGATCCTTCCGAGGCGCCCAGGCCCGGTTCGCAGCGGGTCAAGACACGGCTGCTGGGGTTTCATTCCGACCCCGCCGGCCCGGATCCGCTGGCCGCACCCGCCGCAAGCGCGCCCAGCGCCGAACCCTTCTTCCCGATCGGCTGGATCGTCGTGGTCGACGGACCGGGCCGCGGGGCCAGTTTCACGCTGACCGCTGGCCTGTCGACCTTGGGACGCGACCCGGATCAGACCGTGACGCTGGATTTTGGTGATACCGCCATTTCTCGCGACCGCCATGTGGCCATCGCCTACGACGAGGACGACAACCGCAGCTATATCGGCCACGGCGGCAAGGCCAATATCGTGCGCCTCAACGACAAGCCCCTGCTCAGCACCGAGGAACTGCATGATGGCGACACGATCCGCATCGGCAAGACCGTGCTGCGCTTCGTGGCCTTCTGCGGTGACGGCATGTCCTGGACCGCTCCCGACGGCGGGGCGCAGGACAATGGATGAGCTGGCCACCGACGCGGCCTCGGGCCAACACCTGGGGCGCCGCAGCCGACAAGAGGATGCGCTGATCGCACAGTTCCCAGAGGGCGGCTTGCCCGGACTGGCCGTGTTGTCGGACGGCATGGGTGGTCATGATGACGGCGACCTCGCCAGTCGCATCCTGGTGAGCGAGATGTTCGCCGAGATGTACCTGGCGGCGGCCCGTGCACCCGACGGCGGCGACCCCGGTTTTCACGCCGCGCTGGACAGCGCCAATGCCCGCCTGAAACAGCATATCGACGCAGATTGCATCAGTGCCGACACCGGCGGGACGCTTGTGGCGCTGCGCGTGGACGGCGGCTGGCTCCGCTGGCTGTCCGTCGGGGACAGCCCGCTGTACCTGTTTCGAGACGGCGCGTTGCGGCGGCTGAACGTATTGCATTCGATGGGGGCACAACTGGATCTCATGGCGGCACGCGGCGCGATTGCGCCTGAGGCCGCCCGCGAGCATCCGCAACGCCATTGCCTTACCTCCGCTGTCACCGGTCAGAGCGTGCCCTTGGTCGATTGCCCGGCAGAAGCCTTGGCGCTGGAACCCGGGGATATCGTCCTGTTGGCCAGTGACGGGTTGAACGTGCTCGATCCGACCGAGATCGCGCGAATCCTGCGAGGGCGCCCACAGGCGGGCAGCACCGCCTTGACCCGCGCCCTGCTCGCGGCGGTCCGGGACAAACAGGCCGCCCACCAGGACAATGTCTCTTTGGTGGTGATCCGTATGATCCCCGCTCCTGACAGCGCAACCGCCCGCCGAATAGCGCGCCACGCCGGACAATTGGCCGCGCGTCTGCCACTGCTTGGGATCGCAGGATTGACCGGCCGGATCCCCGTCAAACGGAGGGCCGGATCGTGACTCCCCTGCCCTCCGATCATGCGGACACAGTGGCCGGACTGCAGGCGCTCTGCGCTGACGCGCGCCTTTCGGCCAAGGCCCAGGCCAATTGCGCCGCGCTGGCCCGGAAGCTGGCGGCGCCGGTGCGCATCGGCCTGCTGGGTTTGCCCGGCGCCGGGAAACGGGCCGTCCTGGCAGCGCTTGGCGGACTGCCACCCGATCTCGTGGCGCAGCCGCTGCCAACGCTGGAGCTGTCGCAAGGGCCCGCGGCCCGGACCAGTGCCATGCTGCCTGACGGCAGCAGGATCGGGGGCGAGGGCCTGCCAACGCCGGACCTGCTTGCTCAGGGCCCTGTCTTCCTGCAGATCACAACGCCCGAACCTGCCCTGTCGGGCCGTCAGCTATTGTTGCTCGTCACCGATACCAGCGCCTCGGACCTGCGCGCCGGCCTGTCCTGGGCAGCTTCGCGCGTCGACCTTGCGCTCTGGTGTTCCCGCGATTGGAACGATTTCGAACGCGACCTCTGGCAGGCGGCGCCGGATCGCCTGCACAACCACGCGCTGCTGGTCCAGACCGGCGACC
Organism: Mameliella sp. MMSF_3455; assembly: GCF_030733205.1. GTDB lineage: Bacteria > Pseudomonadota > Alphaproteobacteria > Rhodobacterales > Rhodobacteraceae > Antarctobacter. The sequence goes on along the minus strand of NZ_JASHJL010000046.1, from coordinate 11,366 downwards.
GTCCTTCCAAGTCGCCCGGCGCGGGGTTTGACGGACAGTTCCACGTAAACCCCGTCGCCGCAAGGGGACTGGCCCCGCTGGTCGCCCATCTGGACCAGGTGATCGAGGACGCCAGCCTGCAAGACATTCACGCCGCCCAGATGCTGCTGCACCGCTATGGCACGCCCGCGCAGCGTGCCCCCTCCGAAGAGCAGGCGCGGACCGCAGAGGTCATCCCGCATCCCGCCACGCTGCCACCCGAGGCCGCGCGCGACCTTGCCCGCGTCTTTCATGCGGTGCGCGACGCGGCAGACGGCCTCGCCGCGACCCTTGGGGGCGGTTGCGACGACGATACCCTGTTTGGCGCCTTCGATGAGACATTCGCCAATCTGGCCGAAAGAGCCGCCGGGGCCGAAAGCCTGCAGGAACATCTGCCCGACCTCGTGGCGCGGTTCGACGAGGCTCAGGACCTGGCTCTGCTGCTGCGGATCGAGGGCGGGACCGAGCAATTGGCCGATGCGGCGCAGTTGTTGCTGCAGGTCCGGCAGGATGTCGAGCAGCACATGGCCGCCTGACGGCCTCCGAAGATCCCGCAAGAGGATATCCAGGTGAGACAAGACGCATGACACAGGTTTCGACGGATCCGATCGCAACGCCCCCCAAGGCCTTCGACGGCTTTTCCGCCCTTGCGGAACGGTTGGCCGATCTCGACATGCGTTTTGCAGAAATGGCGCAATGCAGCGAGGAGAGCATCGCCCACCAGGCTCGCGAGCACCGCCGCCAGATCCGTGCCTTCGAACCTTCGGTGACCTTCATCGGGCAGGTCAAGGCGGGCAAGACCACGCTGGTCAACGCGCTCACCGGCTGGCCGGACCTCTTGCCCGCGGACGTGAATCCCTGGACCTCCGTCGTGACGTCGCTGCACATGTCGCCGCAGTTGAAACCGCAGGATCGCCGCGCTGCTTTTCGGTTTTTTACCAACGAGGAATGGGACCACCTGATCCGCCAGGGGGGCCGGGTCGGCGAAATCGCCGCGCGGGCCGGGGCGGACACGGAACTGGAAAAGGTCCGCGCGCAACTGGACGAGATGCGCGAGAAATCCAAGGCAAGGCTGGGGCGCAAGTTCCAGATGCTGCTGGGGCAGACCCATGACTACGACACTTTCGACCAGGAGTTGATCCAGCGCTACGTCTGCCTGGGCGACGATTTCTGGGAAGAGGCGGACGGCAGCCCCGACCAGGGCCGGTTCGCCGATATCACCAAGTCGGCGGATCTCTGGTTCGCAGGACCGGACCTGCCTCTTGGCCTGTGCATCCGTGACACGCCAGGTGTCAACGACACCTTCATGATCCGCGAACAGATTACCATCAACGCGCTGCGCGGCAGCCGGCTTTGCGTGATGGTCCTGTCCGCGCAACAGGCCCTGTCCTCGGTGGATCTTGGCCTGATCCGGCTGATCTCGAACGTGAAATCGCGCGACGTCATCATCTTCGTGAACCGTATCGACGAACTGGCGGACCCGGTGAGCGCCGTATCCGAGATCCGCGCCAGCATCCTTGCCACCCTGCGCCGCTTCGATGGTCCGCAGGAGGCAGAGATCATCTTCGGTTCTGGCTACTGGGGCCATCACGCCGTGGCGGGCCGCCTGGACGACCTGGGCACCGACAGTGCCGCGGCGCTGGTCAGCTGGGCCGAAGCACATGTCACCAGCAAACTGGCCCACCTGCCCGCGCAGGAGATTATCTGGCAGCTTTCCGGCCTGCCCACCCTTGGCGATGCCATTGCCCAGCGGGTCGAACAGGGGATGGGCGCACGCCTGGAACAGACCCTGGATGTGGCACTGGACAACCTGCAAACGGGCAAGACGGCCATTGGGTCCCGCAATGGGTGCGATACGTTCGAACCTCGGCAATTGACAATGACCCCGCCGGACATCGCCCACCAGCTCGACCGGATCGAAGATCGCGCCTGTGCGGCGCTGGAGGCCCACCTGGCCCGGATGCACGAGGCCTTTGCCAACCGGTCCGACAATGCCCGCCGCGCCTTCCTCGGGCGGGCAACCGCATCCCTGGTCAAGCACCTCGAACATTATGGCGAAGGCGAGGTCTGGACCTACGACCCCTCGGGCCTGCGAATGCTCTTGCGCAGCGCCTACAAGGTCTTTGTCCAGGGCGCCGGGAAGGCCGGAACAGAGGTCCTGTCCGGGGCGGCCGAGGACATCGGCGCACTCTACCGAACGGCCTTCGCACTGGAGCCGGAGGGGCCCGCGATCAAGCCGCCGCCACTGCCCTCGGCCCCCGCACCGATCAGCCTTGGCCAGACCATCGCGCTGGACCTTAGGGGCAGCTGGTGGGCGCGGTTCTGGCGGCGTCAACGCGGCTATCACGCCTTTGCTGACGACTTTTCGCGCCTGATCCACGAAGAAACCAAGCCGGTGGTCGAAGCCCTGCACCACCAATGCGCCGCGCCCTTCTCGCAAGAGCTGCGCAAGACGCTGAGCGGGTTCATCCAGGGCCAGCGCGAGATCCTGACCGGCCTGGCCCAGGACAGCGCCTCCCATGCCCCAGCCCCCCGAAACCAACAGCAGAGGTCCGCATCATGACAGACGATCGTCCCACCGACCCGAGCGCCCGAAAGCCACGCGTCGCCCTGATGGGAGAATTCAGCGCGGGCAAGAGCACCCTGGCCAACCTGCTCCTGGGTCAGAACAGCTCTCCGGTACAGGTCACGGCCACGCAGCTGCCGCCGGTCTGGTATCAACTGGGCACCCCAGGTGCGCGACGCATCGGCCAGGACGGCAGTGCGACGCCCCTGCCCGCCGATGACTGGTCGGCGGTATCGCCCGAGGATACCCGGATGATCCAGGCCCAGCTGGACGCGGATATCCTGCAAGCCTGCGACCTGATCGACCTGCCCGGGACCTCGGATCCGAACATGGCACCGGATTTCTGGGATGCCTTCCTGCCCAAGGTCGACCTGGCGATCTGGTGCACGCCGGCCAACCAGGCCTGGCGCCAGTCCGAGGCCGCCCTCTGGGAACAGGTTCCGCCACAACTCTGGACAAAGAGCCTGCTTCTGATCACCCGCATCGACAAGATGCAGGCAGAACGGGACCGGGCGCGGGTCTTTGCACGGGTCCGGGCCGAGGCCGGGGCGCTGTTCCGCGACGTGCTGCCGATCTCGCTGACCGGCGCGCTGGCGGGTCGTGACAACGACGACGTGCTGGAGGCAACCGGCGCCGCCGCCCTGGTCCGTTTTCTGTGCCATGCTCTCGAAGGATTGGAGCCGCCTGCCCCGGTGGAGACACCGCGCGCCACCGCCCCAACGCCACCGGCCAGCCGGTCCCGGCCCGCGGCACCTTCCGCCGGCAGCGGCACCGAGCCGAGGATCGTGCCCCGCCGTATCACGCGCAGCAAGTCGCAGGGCGCCCGATCAAGGCCCGAACACCGTCACGCCTGATCACCGGAAGACGTCCCGAGGTAAGGCGACCTTAACCCGCCGCGGGTCATGACAGGGCCAGCAGAGGCTACCCGATGACCCGTGACGATCTTGCCCGGTTCCGTGCCGGTTTCGCTCATTGCGAACTGGTGATGCTCGCCGACACCGCGGCGCGCACCGTCCTGACTTTCGACAGCGCCATCCACCAGGGACAGGAACGCCTAGACGATCTCTGTGCAACGGCCTGCGCCCTGTTCCGTGCGGACCTGCCCGTCAGCGGCATGGCCCTTCTGAGCGGCCCCCGTGGCAGCCGATTGTTCCTGCAAATGCCCCAAGAGCCGAGTGAGGTGATCTGTGCGGTGCTCGGCCCCCGGGCCGACCTGCCCGCGATTTGCGCTGCTGCGGGGCAACTTGGCGATCCGGAAAGCATGACATGACCGACCATCCCTCGATTGCAACCATTCTGGCGCGGGCGGCGGCCCTGGGCACCGACAGCGATTCCCTGGCCGCCGCTTCGGCAGAAGAGGCGCAGGGCTTTGTCCTCGACGCCATCGCGGCCTGCATTGCGCCGCGCGAACTGACAATCCTCGACGGCGGGATCCCCTTGTTGCGGCTGGAGGCGGCGTCTGGACAGTTGTCGCGCATCGTCGAACTGCCGGACAACGCCCCGGCAGAGGCGCAGGCTCTGTCCTGCAAACCGCTGAAATTCTCGGAAGTGGAGGCCGTGGCCCGGACCTTGGCCCGGTTGCTGCCCGGCGACCAAAGGTTGCAATGCAGGTCCACCCCGCCCCTGCGCCCCCCGGATCCCGCGCACTCCGGCATTGCCAGCGATGCGCTTTGCCGGCAGCTTGGGCTGGCTTTGCCGGACGCAGTGATCCCGGACCGTTGGGCCTATCTCCTTGCCGCCGCCGAAGAGGTGTTGGTCGCTGTCATCGAACCGGGACACCCGACCCGGCAGTTCCGTCCGAGCCACCCCATTCCCGGCACCTTGGAAAGGCAGCTACAGACCCTTCTGGAACCCCCGTCCCCAGCCGCCAACATCCTGAACGGAAATGAAATACTCTTCTTCATTCTTGCCAGCGATCCGGATCTGGCCATCGGGTTGGCGCGGGACGGGTCCCACCCTCGCGCCCTTGTCATAGAGGCCGAGGCAATGGCGGATGTTGCTGCTTTCTGGGCCAGTCTTCCGCATGTTCCAATCGCCTGCGCCCCTGACTGACACGTCTGAAGCAACGGCTGGGCATGGCCGTGGCGTCAAACCGCCACCTCGCTGCCTGATCGCCCCTTGACCTTCCACCACGTTTCACCCCACGGTTGTCCGGCCGACGGGCCTGCGGGCAGCCAGAAAAAGCCTTTGCAAGGTCCTGCAACTCGGGCACGCTTTGCCGCGAGAACATCCAACCCTGGGGAGAACCATGAAGTATCGTTCCGCGATTGTTCCATTTCTTTTGTCGACCACTCTGATGACGGCCGGTTTTGCCGCCGATGTCCCCGAGGGCACCCAACTGGCAGCCGACCAGACCTTCACCTACCGCGTGCTCGACGAATTCTCCTCTTTCGACCCGCAGGTGGTCGAGGATGTGAACGGCTCCGAAGTGGTGCGTGATCTCTTCGAAGGGCTCTACAACCAGAACGCCGACGGCGAGATCGTGCCGGGCGTCGCCCTCAGCCACACGGTCAGCGAAGACAACATGACCTATACCTTCACCCTGCGCGACGATGCCAAGTGGTCGGATGGCAAACCCGTCACCGCCGGCGATTTCGTCTATGCCTGGCAGCGCGCGGTGGATCCCGAACTGGCCTCGCCCTACGCCTGGTACATGGAACTGATGTCGATCCAGAACGGCGCCGCGATCATCGCGGGCGAAAAGCCGATCACCGACCTCGGCGTCTCGGCCCCCGACGACCACACGCTGGTGGTGCAGTTGAGCCAGCCGCTGCCCTATTTTGCCAAGATGGTCACGCACGCCACCACCTTCCCGGCGCCGAAATGGGCGATCGAGGAACACGGCCAGGAATGGACCCGCCCAGAGAACATCGTTTCGAACGGCGCCTATGTCCTGACCGAACATGTCCCCAAGGAACGGTCGGTGCGCGAGCGCAACGAGATGTACTGGGACAATGACAAGACCGTGCTGGAACGGGTCGTGACGCTGGTCATCGGCGACGAAGCGCAGGGCCTGACCCGCTGGCGCGCGGGAGAGGTCGACAAGACGGACATTCCCTCCGGCCAGTATCCGGCCCTGAAGGAAGAGTTCCCCGACCAGGCCTATGCCGTGCCGCGGCTGTGCAACTATTACATGACCTTCAATCTCAAGGACGGGCCCGAGCCGTTTCAGGACGTGCGCGTCCGCCAGGCGCTGTCCTACGCGCTGGACCGTGACGTGATCGTCGACGGCGTGCTGCAGGGCGGCCAATTCCCGGCCTATAACTTCACCCCCGGCGCCACCGAAGGTTTCGAGGTGCCCGAGATCGACTATGCCAACATGACCCAGGCAGAGCGCGACGCGAAAGCCAAGGAATTGCTGGCAGAAGCGGGGTACGGTCCGGACGGCGACACGTTGTCCTTCACCTATCTCTACAACACCTCCGAAAGCCACCAGCAGATCGGCATCGTGGCCAGCCAGATGTGGAAGCAAAAACTGGGTGTCGAGGTGACGCTGGAAAACCAGGAATGGAAAGTCTTCCTGGAAACCCGCGGCAACCAGAACTTCGAACTTGCCCGCGGTGCATGGTGCGGCGACTACAACGAGGCCTCCACCTTCCTCGATCTGCTGACATCGCAGTCGGGCTACAACGACGGCAAGTATTCCAACGCCCGCGTCGACGAATTGATGGCAGAGGCCAAATCCTCGCAGGATGCCGGTCCTCTCTACTTCGAAGTCGAAGAGATCCTGTCCCAGGAAATGCCGGTGATCCCGATCTTTCACGCCTCGATCAACATGATGCTGAGCGACCAGATCAAGGGCTGGCCGGTCAACAATGTCGAGCAGAACTGGTACGCCAAGGACCTCTACAAGGTCGCCGAGTAAGCGCCGCGTCGCTTATCCGCACCCCCCGCCCCGGACCTATTCCGGGGCCTCTGCACGGTTCCACCGGCGCGGGGGTCCCGGGCCAGGCCCGGGACGGGGTCACATTGCTCGAACCCCGGATCCGGTTCCCCCATGTTCAACTACACCCTGCGCCGATTGCTGACGGTGATCCCGACGCTCCTGGTGCTGATCGTCTTTTCCTTCTACCTGATGCGGCTGGCGCCCGGTGGTCCGTTCACCTCTGAAAAGCCGCTGCCGCCTGCGGTCATGCAGAACGTGCTGGAACGCTACGGCATGGATCAGCCGCTTTATGTCCAGCTCTGGACCTATATCAAGAACATCGTCTTCCATTTCGACTTCGGGCCCAGTTTTGCCCAGAAGGATCGAACGGTGAATGACGTGATCGCCCAGGGGTTTCCGGTCACGCTGACCTACGGGTTCTGGTCGGCGGTCTTCGTGCTGGTGCTGGGCATCCCGCTGGGGATCATCGCCGCGCTGCGCCACAACAGCATCTGGGACTACACGATGACGGGGCTTGCCATCTTCTCGCAGATCTTTCCGAATTTCGTTCTCGCCCCGATCCTCGTGCTGCTCTTCACCCTGTCCTGGGGACTGTTGCCCGGGGGGGGCTGGAACGGCGGGCAATGGGAATACATCGTCATGCCCGCCATCGCGCTGGGGACATCCTACATGGCAGGTGTCGCCCGCCTGACACGCGGTTCCATGCTGGAGGTGCTGAACGCGCCCTTTATCCAGACTGCCCGCGCAAAGGGCCTGCCGGAACGAGTCATCATCTGGCGGCATGCGCTGAAACCGGCGCTCTTGCCGACGCTGACCTACATGGGCCCGGTTTTTGTCTACATGATCACCGGATCGGTCTTCATCGACGTCTTCTTTTCCACCGGCGGCATCGGGCAGGATTTCATCGACGGCGCCTATAGCCGCGATTACTCCATGCTGCTGGGGCTGGCGATCCTCTACAGCCTTCTGACCTTTGCCCTGAATCTCATGCTCGACCTGCTTTATGCCTGGATCGACCCCAAGGTGCGGAGCAGCCTGTGACGGACGCCCGTAAACACCTCAACTCCAGGGACTTCGCCGACACCGTCGCCGAAGAGATGATCGTCTCGCGGTCGTTCTGGGCGGATGCCCGGCGCCGCTTCCTGGGACACCGGCTGGCGGTCTTTTCCGTATTCATGCTGCTGGCGCTGGTACTCTTCGCGCTCTTCGGGCATCACCTTGCGCGCTGGAGCTTCGAGGAGATCGACTGGAACGTCCTGGGCAGGATCAAGACCGAAGGCGCCCCCAGCCTGGAAAACGGTCACTGGTTCGGTGTCGACGAACTGGGCCGCGACCTTTATGCCCGCGTCGTCCAGGGCACGCGCACCTCCTTGATGGTCGGCTTTGTCGCCGGTCCGCTGGCGGTGCTGCTGGGGGCCACGCTGGGGGCCCTGGCGGGCTACTTCGGCGGGCGCCTCGACCAGATTATCACCGGGCTCTACACGATCTGGATCTCGATCCCCTACATCATCTTCTTTGTCGTCTGGCAGGCTTTCTTTGGTCGCTCACTGACGCAGATGATCATTGTCATCATCATCGTGAACTGGACCGCCGGCCTCTTGATCGTGCGCGGGCAGGTCATGATGCTGAAACACCGCGAATTCGTCGATGCGGCGCGGATGCTGGGCACGTCCGACCTCGCCATCATCTTCAAGCACCTGGCGCCGAACATCCTCTGGGTGATCGTGATCTATACCTCGATCGTCATCCCCGAGGTCATCATGGCCGAAAGCCTCGTTTCCTTCCTGGGCGTCGGCATCCAGGAGCCGAACACAAGCTGGGGCGCGCTGATCTCTGAGGGCGCGCGGACCATGACCTTCGGCACGCTCTGGCAACTGGCCTTCCCCGCCGCCTTCTTCGTGATCGCCCAAGTCTCGCTGTATTACATCGGCGACGGGTTGCGCGACGCCCTCGACCCCAAGGACCGCCGATGACCCTGCTTTCGGTACAAAACCTCCGGATCCGCTTTCGCACCGGCGACGGGCTGGTGCACGCGGTCAACGATGTCAGTTTCGACATGGCCGAGGGTCAGAAACTTGCGCTTGTGGGCGAAAGCGGCTCTGGCAAGAGCCAGATCGCCCTCGCCATCATGGGTCTGCTGGCAAAAAACGCAGAGATCGACGGGCAGATCCGTTTCGACGAACGTGACCTGCTGACCCTGCCCGCCGCACAGATGAATGCCCTGCGGGCCGCGCAGATCGCGCTGATCTTCCAGGACCCCATGAGCTCGCTCAACCCCTACATGACCATCGAACGACAGCTCGGCGAGGTTGTGGAACTGCACGAGGGCGCCAGCCGGGCCGAGGCCCGCAAACGTGCGCTGGAGGTCATGGATGCCGTGCGCATCCCCGACGCCAGGAACCGACTGCGCGCCTATCCGCACGAATTCTCGGGCGGGATGCGCCAGCGTATCGTGATCGCGATGGCCCTGATCTGTCGCCCCCGGCTGATCCTCGCCGATGAACCGACCACGGCGCTGGACGTCACCGTGCAGGCGCAGATCATGGCCCTTCTGGACGAGATCCAGCGCGACATGGGCACTTCCGTTCTGCTGATCACCCACGACCTTGGCGTCGTCGCCGGGTTCTGCGATGACACGATGGTGCTCTATGGTGGCCGCGTGATGGAGGCCGCGCCGACCCCCGCGATCTTCGACGCGCCCGGGCATCCCTATACCCGGGGTTTGCTGCGCGCCGTGCCACGGATCACCGAAGGCGATGTCACGCTTTCGGCCATACCCGGAAGCCCGCCGAACCAGACCGCAGCCCCCCGGGCCTGCCCCTTTGCGCCACGCTGCGTCGATGCCATTCCCGCCTGCCACGACGGACTGCCCGAATTCCGCGAGGGCCGCGCCTGCATCCGCCCGGTGGAGGAACTGACATGAGCGATCCCATACTCTCGGTCAGCGACATGCGCGTGACCTTCCCGGTCCGCCAGGGCCAACGATTTCCCTGGTCGCCGCCTCGGCGCCTGCAGGCGGTCACTGGCGTCGGCTTTGATCTGATGCCGGGCCAGGTGCTGGGCATCGTCGGCGAATCCGGCTGCGGCAAGTCCACCCTGATCCGCGCCATCGCCGGGCTTGGCCCTCATGACAGCGGCTCCGTCTCGCTGGACGGCGAACCCATCGACTATGCCCGCCGGGCCGATCTGCAAAGACTGCGCCGGCGAATGCAGATGATCTTTCAGGATCCCATGGCCTCGCTCAACCCGCGCATGACCATCCGCGAGATCGTGGCCGAACCGCTGGTCTACTTCTGCCCCGAGCTGAACAGCCGACAGAGGCGGCAGAAAGTGATCGAGATGCTGGACCGCGTCGGCATCGCCGAGCGCAACATGAACCGGTTCCCGCATGAATTCTCGGGCGGACAATGCCAGCGCATCGGCATCGCCCGCGCTCTGATCGCCCGCCCGCAGATTCTACTCTGCGATGAACCGGTCTCGGCGCTCGACGTCTCGATCCAGGCGCAGGTCATCAACCTTCTCAAGGAGTTGCAGGCGGAGATGGGGCTGACGCTGATCTTTGTCGCCCATGACCTGGGCGTGGTGCGCCACATCTCCGACGATATCTTGGTAATGTACATGGGCGGCATGATGGAGTTGGCACCGGCGGCAGATCTGGTGGCGAACCCGCGCCACCCCTACACGCAGGCACTGCTTTCCGCGGTTCCGGTACCCGATCCCCGCGTGAAACAGCAACCTCAGATCCTGACCGGAGACCTGCCCAGCCCGACGGACCTGCCGCAGGGCTGCCTCTTTCAGTCGCGCTGTCCGAAACGCATCGATGCCTGCGCCCGCACCCGGCCCGACTTGCTGAACCGACAGGGGCGCCAGGTGGCCTGCCTGCTGGAGGACGAAGCGGAGCGGGCCTGACCAGCGGTCAGACCAGCCCCAAATCCGCGTCCGAGGCGCTGCCCGCGTATTTGTCGCGCGGCGGCATCGGCCGGTCGCGCCAATGCGGTTCGAAGGCAAAGCTGGACACGCTCCGCCCGTCGACCAGCGCCCCGTTGCCCGCCCCGAGCGCGTAGTCGTAGTAGAGTTTGACGATCTCCTCTTCGCAGACCTGATCGGTGCCGAGATGCGCCATGCAGGCGCTGCGCCAACGCCGGACACGGTCGTATTCCGGCCCCTCGGGCAGCGAGAAATCCTCGTAATAGTCGAGAAACCAGAAGCGTTTGAACATCGGCGTGAACACCGCCTCGGCCAGGCCGAATTCCCCGAAAAGGAATGGCCCTTCGGGGCTGTGCTCGGACAGGAAACCGTCGATGTCACGGTAAAGACCCAACAGCTTGTCGCGATGCGCTTCCCGCTGATCCCTGTCCTGGTTCAGGACGAACAGATATCCCGCCGTCGTGAAAGGGCCTTCAAGGGCAATCAGCATGGATTCCACTGCATGGTCGAACGGGTCTGCCCGGCGCAATGGGCCGCCCGGCAATACCTCGTCGAGGTAGCGCAGAATGACGAGGCTTTCCTTGAGGATACGCCCCTCGGCTGTTTCCAGCACCGGCAGGGCCGTTGTACCACGGGTCTTGCGCAGCAGCTCGGGATCGCGGGGCTTCGTGATGTCGACCACCCGGAATTCGACCGCATCCGGGGTGCCCCTCAGGGCCAGCAGGATTTCCAGCCGTTGGGAAAAGGGACAGACGGGGATGTGGTAGACGATCGGTCTTTCGGTCATGTTCGGTTCCTTTGGCGTTCTTCCGCCGCAGGATAGCCGTGATCATCTTTTCGAGCACCCCCCGGGGCCCTGCCGGCAATCGGTCAGGGCCCCGGGGCGCTTGATTTATCGCAGGTCGCCGGGCAGCAGGGCGTCGGGGAGGTTCTGGTAGCAGACCGGGCGCAGGAAGCGGCGGATGGCCA
>NZ_JASHJL010000045.1 GCF_030733205.1 Mameliella sp. MMSF_3455 | reverse complement strand
AGCGCAATGTTGTGCTCATCGGCGGCACCGGGACCGGCAAATCCCACCTTGCTGTGAGCATCGCCCGGGCCTGCATCCGGCGAGGCAAACGAGGGCGGTTCTTTAATGCCGTGGACTTGGTGAACAAGCTCGATGCCGAAGCTCGTGCCGACCGGCAGGGGCGCACCGCAGACCTGCTGTGCCGCCTCGACTTCCTGATCCTTGACGAGCTTGGCTACCTTCCCTTCGCCCAGACCGGCGGCCAGTTGCTGTTCCATCTCATCAGCCGCCTCTACGAACGCACCTCGATCATCGTGACAACCAATCTCGACTTCGGGGAATGGCCTTCGGTCTTTGGCGACGCCAAGATGACAACCGCGCTCCTCGACCGGCTGACCCATCACTGTGACATCCTCGAAACCGGCAACGAGAGCTGGCGCTTCAAGACCCGTGAATGACCGAGAACCCGCGGGCCCGATACGGCTGCGCTGTGTGAGGACTACGCAGCGCCGGGCCAGCTCAGCTCCGAGGGGATCAATTTTCGGCGCCGATAAGGGGGCAAGATTGCCTCCCGATTGACAGCCGATCATGCATTTTTTGAGCAGCCGGTTCTCGAGCGTCAACTCGGCGACCACCTCCTTCAGGGCAGCAGATTCCGACCGCAATTCCTTGACCTCGGGCGCCGTCGCCTGACGTGCGGTGTCGCCCGACAGTCTGGCCTTCCCTGCCTCGAGGAACGCTTTGGACCAGGAATGGTACAGGCTCTCGGCAATCCCCTCGCAGCGACACGGCGCGGCGATGCTTTCCTCGTCCCGCAGGCCAGCCAGGACGATCCTGATCTTCTCTTCGGCCGAGTAATGCTTGCAGGTCTTGCGTATGATGCCCCTGACCAGCTTGCCAGCGGCGTCCTTCGATGTTCTGGATTTCTTGTTCATCTTCGCCCCATAATGGGTTCGATGAACCAGAAATCCTCCGTAATGCAATCACGCCGATCTGTCCGGTAGGGATAACGTCAGAAACACGAGAACACCCGGCACGACCCGGCAACCAAGGTACAGACGGTCTCGGACGCGAACACATGGTTGAAAGAGCCCGAAAAGCCCAAGCGAGTCTACAACCATGACCCGATGACTGCGACTTTCGGCGATCCCTTCACACGTCGGAACAGCCCCGAGTTCCGGGGCTGTTTTCCTTTGCAAAGCATGCGAAATCCGGCTGCAAAAATAGGCGCTTTTCGCGTGCCATTTTCTTGGTGACTATCTGCGTCATTCAGGCGGAAAGGGTTTCCATCCAGCCTAGGATTTCCTCTGCGTTGGTGACGTCGGCGTATTTTTGTCCGATGTCGTACAGATTTGCGTCATGAGGTTGTTTTGCCCTGTCCGCGCAGCAGTCTTCGGGGACGAGGACGTTGAAGCCAGACTGGACGGCGTCGACGACGGTGGCGCGGACGCAGCCGGAGGTCGTGGCACCGGTGACGATCAGTGTGTCGATGCGGGCGCCGGTGAGCAGGCCGGCAAGGTTGGTGCCGTGGAAGGCCGAAGCGCCGTGCTTAACGATCACCGGATCCTCGGGGCGGATGCCGGTGGCGGCGTCGATCTCGACCAGGCGCGAGCCCGCGGTGAGCGCGGCCATGCCCGTGGCCTTCTGCAGCCAAGGCAGGGTCGCCGCCTCCCAGGGCTGGTAGGCGATGGTGGTGTAGATCACCGGGAAACCGGCAGCACGCGCGGCCTCGGTCAGCCGGCGGGTCGCGGCGATCTGGGCACTCATGTCGGCGGCGGTAGGATATTGCGTGTCGGTGAACCCGTAGGAAAAATCCACCACCACGATGGCCGGGCGGGTGCCGCGTGGCACTTTCCGCCCGAAACCGGCGTCGTCATAAACCTGTTGCTGGGACATCTCGTGTAACTCCGGAGGGGCGCGTCCGCCCCGCCGGATCGCGGGACCCGGACAGAGACGGCGCTGACTGGGGGAACGGGCCGCGCTCAGCGGCGCGCGATCTGCATCTCCTTCACGACGAGATCGCCGTCGATCACGATCGGCTCGTCGTCGAGGAAGAGCGAGCAGCCGCGCATCGGGATATCCAGGTGGCAGGCGGTGTCGTTCGGGCCGCCCAGTTCATTGTTGGGCCCGGTCGAAAACATCACGTTGCCGTAGAAGCTGCGCGGCTCCATGCCCATGCCGCCGGGGAATTCGCCCGGGGTCATGCCGTGCCAGTGCGCATCGCGGTTCATGCCCCAGCCTACGTGGCTCATCCCCATGCCGCGCGGGTCGTCGAAAGCGGCCATGTAGGACTTGACCAGTTCCGCATCCAGCCCGCCGCGGATATCGGTGATCCAGCCCTTCTCGATCGTGTAGGTGATCGGGTCGCGCACGTACATGTTCTGCGGCAAGAGCACGTCGCCCGGCGCCACCACGATCTGCCCGTCCACGCCGTCATCGTCCCCGCCGGTGAAGACGAAGCCCGAGGGCCAGTGGTCCCAGCGGCCCGGTTCGTCGGTGCAGGCGTATTCGGCCACGGTGGGATAGGTGTTGAGCTTGTAGGTGACATCGGTGCCATGCGGCGAGGTAATGCGCATCACCTTGGCCTTCGCCAGATACTCGGCGCCGATCTCGACCTTCTCGCGCAGTTCCTGGCTGGGCAGCATCCGGGCCAGCAGCTCGGGCGGCTCCACCGCGGTCAAGATCCGGGTGCCCGCGTCCTGGATTGCGAACTGTTCCGGGCTGAACAGCAGGAACACGCAGTCGATCAGCATGTCACAGTTCTTCAGCGCCTCGACCGCCTCGGGCATCGCCGCGAGGCCGGTCTGCCCCACAGCCCAGGCCCCGACGACAGGCGGCGCCGGCAGGCGCATGTGATACATGTTGGCGCCCAGGATGCGGCCCGCGGCCATGAAGGCATCGGCGTAGTCCAGGCGTTCATTGCCCTGGGTCAGCACGATCAGGCGTTCGTCTTTCCGCACGCCGGACATCTTCAGCTGGTGCAGGCAGATATCTGTAAAGCTTGCATGATCCATCACGGATCCTCCCTGTATGAGGTTTATCGGGCGTCGAAATCCATGACCGCGTCCAGGAAGCCGTCGAGGCTGTCCCAGGGGATCATGTGGCCGGCCTTCGGCACGATGCGCTGTTCGATCTTGGGGTTCAGCTGCGCGACCTCTGCCTGGTCGGCTTCGTCGACCACGGTGGCGCCGCCGGCGATGACCAGCCGCGCGGGCTTGTCGATCTTCGGCAGGTCCTGGTGGATGTCGTCGGTGTGGAAGCCGTCGAAGGCGATGCGGATTGCCCCCCAGTGGCAGGTATGCAGCCACTCCGCGCGCAGGGCGACCTGCTCGTCGGTCCAGGTCGGGCAGAAGGCGCGCATCTCCTCGACCGAGCAGCCCCGCGCTGCCATATGGATGCTGTCGCTGTACCACGGCCATTTCGACGGATAGGCACGGCGCCCCGGCCCCGACATCGGCGGATCGACCAGGATATACCCGTCGAAGGGTTCGGGGTCGCGGGCATTGGCGCGGATGGCGATGCGCGCCCCCATGGAATGGCCAAGGATGATTGGTTGCCGCAGTGTCCGCGCCACCGCGATGGCATCGTCGGCCATGGCGTCCAGCGTGTAATCCAGGTCACCGCTCTCCGACAGGCCACGGCCGCGCACGTCCAGCACATGCACCTCAAAGCGCTGCGCCAGCCGTTCAGCGACAAATCCCCAGGTGATCGCGGGCGAGGTGATGCCCGGAATCAACAGCAGTTGCGGTGCCCCTTCGGGCCCGTCCCAGCGGATCAGGTGCTGGCGGATGCCGTTGGCGTGAATGTTGTATCCAAAGCTCATGTCACCCTCCTCAGTAGGCGCCGGAAAGCAGCGTGCCGCCGCCCGGAACGCGGGTTTCCAGATCAAGCGCCTTGAGCATCTGCCAGGTTGTGGCGATGGCTGCTGTCAGCACCGGCTTGGCGACTTGCGCCTCGACGGTGGAAACCGCCGGCAGCGAGGGCATCTGGACACAGGCCGAGAGCACCACCGCGTCGACGCCGGAGGTGTCCATATCCGCGACGATCCCGGGCAGGTTCGTCGGGTCATGCGCCGCAACGGCGAGGTTGTCCTGGATTTCCAGCGCGCGCCAGGTGACCACCTCGATGCCCTCGTTGCGGATGTAGTCCACCACCATCTCGGTCAGCGGCTTCATGTAGGGCGCGACCACGGCGACCTTTTGGGCCCCGATCGCCTTGATTCCCTCGACCAGGGCGCCAGCAGAGGTGACAACCGGTGTCTCCGCGTCATTGTCCCGTGTCACGCCGCGCAGTCGCTCTTGCGAAGTACGGTGATAGCCGTGTCCCATCGACATGATGGCAACGAGGCAGGCATAGCCCATCACGTCCACCTTCGCGTCCGAGAGTTCGAGTGCACAACGGTCGCTGTCCGCATCCATCGCCGCAAGCTCTTCCTTGGTTACGTGCTTCATCCGCATCCGCGAGGAATGAAACGTGAAACGCTCCGGGAAGACCGTCTCTCGGGCACGCAAAAGCGCGGGGATCTCTGTCTCCATCGTAACATTCGAACTCGGCACGATCTGGCCAACTCGGATCGGGGTCATGATTCTCGCCTCTGAAATCAACGTCACA
Organism: Mameliella sp. MMSF_3455; assembly: GCF_030733205.1. Classification (GTDB taxonomy): domain Bacteria; phylum Pseudomonadota; class Alphaproteobacteria; order Rhodobacterales; family Rhodobacteraceae; genus Antarctobacter. Next base: position 38,238 of record NZ_JASHJL010000045.1, on the reverse strand, counting down.
TTCCGGATAATTACTCGACGGTATAATTTCAACAAAAATCGTTAGCACACAAATGTATTTGAGCAGCAGGGCCGTCAGGTGCTCAGCGGTGCAGCAAGACCTGCGGAAATGAAGGTAACAAGTTGATCCAGAAGCGCGGCGCCGCCGAGGTCCCCGACCTGACCGTCGGTCAGATCGTTGATGCGCCCGAGATCGTTCAGCATGAACATGTATGTACCCACGGCAAAGGCCATCCTGGTCGAGATCACCTCTTTCGGAATCTCGGGCAAGATCTCTGAAAGCGCCTCGATGTATCGCTTGACGGACGCATCATAGACTTCGCGCCGCAGACGAAAGGCGTGCTCTTCCTGCTCGGCGTGCAAACGCGCCTGAAGGCGGACAAATGCCGCGCCGTTTGGGCCGGAATTTTTCATGTCCCATTGCGGCTTTAGATAGCATCGCACCAATTCCGCAACGGTTGGCGCCACATCGCGCGACAGAAGCTCGTCCAGCAGCACATGCCGTGCGCCCGAAATCACACTTCCACGCCGGCGAACCACCGCATCGAACAGATCCTGCTTGGAGCCAAAATAGTAACGGACGAGGGCCTGGTTGACTCCGGCCTCCGTCGCGATGTCCCGTACCTTGGCGCCATTGAACCCATGATCGGCAAACAGCAATTCGGCCCGGTCCAGGATCACCTCGCGGAGTTCCGGCCCGCCCTTTGGGCGCCCCGGTTTACGACGTTGGCTTGTTGAGGTCATGGCGCTATCCGGTTTTCAGAGTCCCCCCCCCTACTAGCCGTTGCACAGGCAAATCCTCAAGTTTAATTACTCACCAGGGTAATTTTTGGGAATGTTTTCGCTCTTCTTGCCGGCAAGCGATCCCTGGAGGCGGTGCAGCAACGCGGTGATCAACGGCAAGGCCACCAGAAGGACGCAGACACCAAGCAAAGTTGCCGAGATCGGCCGATCGATGAAGATCTTCCACGACCCCTGGCTAATCATCAGGCTGCGCCGCAGGTTTTCTTCCAGTATCGGGCCGAGGATCAGCCCGAAGGCCAGCGGCGTCACCGGCAAGCCGATGCGCGAAAAGACGAAGCCGACCACACCGAAGGCAATCATCACGTAGACGTCGTTCATGTCATTGCGGATTGCAAAGGCGCCGATAACGCAAAACACTGCGATAAAGACATACATCAGTTGCGGCGGAATGCGCGTCACCAGCACGGCAGCACGGATCATGCCAAGGCCCAGAACCAGCGTCGCCACCAGCGCCAGAAGCACCGAGACATAGATCCAGGACACGAATGTCGGGTCATTGGCAAAGAGCAAGGGCCCGGGCGTCAGGCCATGCACCATCAACGCGCCCATCAGAACGGCGGTGATGGTGTCTCCCGGAACGCCCAGCGCGATCAAGGGAATGAGCGAGCCACCGACGGAAGCGGAGTTTGCGGCCTCCGGCGCAACGAGGCCGTCAGGATGGCCGGTGCCGAATGTCTCGGGCTCTTTCGACAACCGCCGCTCCTGGGCATAGGCGATGGAAACCGCCACCGCGGATCCCGCCGCCGGAATTGCCCCGATGAACGTGCCGATCACCGAGCCCCGCAGCATGACTTTCCAGCGCCTGGCCAATTCTGCAATCGGCAGCATCACCTTGCCAATGGCAGGTCGCGCCGTTGGCGCGTCACCAAAGCGCACGAGGTTCTGCAGGATCTCACCCAAGCCGAACAACCCGATGATGACAGGGATCAGATTCAAGCCCGATTGCAGCATGGGTTGGTTCATCGTCATCCGCTGTGCATCCGTCAGCGCATCGAAGCCCACCATGCCCAGCAAGATGCCGACGAAGCCGACCACGCTGGCCACCAGGGTCGAGCCGTTCGACGCGAAGGACAACATGACGATGCCGAACAGCGCCACGGCGGCAAATTCGGGGCTGCGGAAATTCGTCGCGAAATCCGCCAGCACGGGGGCCAGCACGACAAGCAAGGCCAGGCCGACCATGCCGCCGACCGTAGAAGCCACCAACGCGTAGTTCAGGGCGTGGCCGGCCCGACCGCTCTGCGCCATCGGATAGCCGTCGATCTGGGTAAAGATCGACGCCGGCGTGCCAGGCAATTTCATCAGGATGGCCGATATCGAACCGCCGTAGACGCTCGACATGAAAACCGAGATCAGGAACAGGATTGCCACACCGGGTTCCATCGTAAAGGTCACCGGCATGAGGATTGCCAGCGCCATAGTCGATGAAATTCCCGGTATTGCCCCCAGCACCAGTCCGAGGATTGCGCCAAGCCCGACGAGACCCAACATGGCAGGGCTCGTGGCGAAATCGGCGAGCACAGTGAAGAACGATTCAAGCAACATCGGTTCGACCCTCTCTCAAACGGGCAGCGGGAGCGTCAGTAGACGCACGAAGAACAGATGGATGAACACGGCGGTGGCCGCACCGAAGGCCGTCGCCTCGATCAGGTTTCGCCACGAATGGCCGCTGATGGAGACGAGCAGTACGTAGATCCAGCCGATGGAAAAGAGCGCCACTGCGGCAGGCGTCCCCAGCAGGCGCATCGCTGCCGGCATCGCCAGCAATGTCAGCACGAAACCGGCCGAGAGCGACCACTCCCTCACCGTGTTCACCATGGCCTCTGTGTGTCTGTGTGTGCGCGTCTCGCGCGCCCAGCTCCAGCCCCCGAACACCAGCAGAAGGACGCCCGCGAGTGCGAGAATTGTCAGGCACAACTGGGACAGGAAGAAGGGCCCAGGGTCACCTGGCATCTGGTTTCCCGAAAACAGCGTGATGCTGTGTCGGAGCAGAAGCCAACCCGCACCCGCCAGAAGGAGAAAGAAAAGGCCGGCTGCAAAGGTCTTGCGGGCGGATCCCTCGATGGGCGGTGTCATGGCTGGCTCCTGTTTCGTGATTTTGGAAACGGGGCGCAGTCACCGCCCCGTTTGCGGGCGTCACTTCCGCTTCAGTTCCTCGGCAACAAGGTCGGCTTGCTCCAGGATAGGGTAGACAAGCTCAACCTGTTTCGCGAGCTCCTCCGCCGCCATGTCGGCACCTCCCGGACGCAGCACCATGCCGTTTTCCGCTGCGGCAGAGGTAAAGCCGGCACTCTTGATTGCCTTGAGCAATCCCTCTTCCAGCTTGGCCCGGACATCCTGCGGGATACCGACCGGCGCCACCAGCATGACGAAATCATTCACCACGATGTCGTAGCCCTGCTCCTTGAACGTGGGAACGTCAGGCAATTGCGGATGGCGCTGTTCCGCAGCGACCCCGAGCACCTTCACCTTTCCGGCCTTGGCGTGTTCGAGGATCGGCGGGATCGGAAGCGTCGCCGTCTGGACCTCGCCGGTCAGCAAGGCGGTCACGGTGGGGGCATGCCCGGGATAGGGGAGCTTCATCATGTTCACGCCCAGAGCGTCCGGGATGACGCTCGCGAAGATGAAGGAGTTGCCGCCCTGCGGATCATTGCCGTTCATCAGCGACATCGGGTCCGACTTCATCGCGGCGATGTAGTCGTCAAGCGTATCGATCCCCATGTCGACGCTCACCTCAATGGCGCCAGGTTCGTCGCTGATGTAGGCGATCGGGTCCAGACCGTCGAGCTTGGGTGCTGCAGGGTTCATGAAGGATTGCGACACGGCATGCAGGCCCATCACGCCAATGGTGTAGCCATCCGGGTCTGCCTCGGCGATGTGGCGGATGCCGGTCGAGCCACCGGCACCGGTCACGTTGTCGACCACGACCGCGGTATCCATGATCTCGGACAGCTCATGGCCGATCAGGCGCCCGACCAGGTCATGCCCGCCACCGGCCGGCCAGACGACCGTGATGTGGATCGGCTCGCTGGGATAGGCATCCTGCGCCAGCGCGGACGTCATCGGGAGGCTGGCAAGCGTCATCAGCCCCGTGACGGTAGCGAAGAGTTGACGGCGTTTCATGGCGTTCCTTTCGTCGTTTCCCTGTTGATTTCGGCAGGCACATCCCACCTGTTCACGGCCCGCCTCGCAGCCCGCGACATTCGCTATTGCCCCTCATTCCAAGGCAGATTTTCCTAGTTTTTCCGCGGCCGGTTGGCGGCGTTCTTCATCGTCTCGTCACATAAAAGCGCGGAAAAATTCATTTGCATAGAAACAATATTCCCCGCTGCATGTTTTTTTCGTGCGCCCCATGACCCCACTCTGGATCTGCACAATTTTTGAGCAGATTTTGAGGGATCATTGTGCGAAGAGCGTCACAAATCGAGAGTCACGTCCCCTTTCGGAAACGAGCAACACAAGAGGACATACTCCTCTCCGGGCGAATCGAGCGGCTCTTCGGCATAAGAAATCTCGCCTGAGATCTTCCGGCAAGCACAGGTGCCGCAGATACCGTCACGGCATTCAAAGTTCGGCGCCAACCCCTGCGCCTCGGCGAATTCAAGGAGGGTTCCGCTCGATCCGTCCCAAGTGACTTCGAGGTCCGACCGCGCAAATCTGACCACGGGACCGGCCCCGTCCGACGCCGCCGCAGGTCGGCCAGACGGCTCACGTTGCGAGCCATCGGCAACGGCTCCGCCAAAAGACTCCTGGTGAATTTCGCTGTCCGGCACGCCAAGGCTGACCAGTTCCGCCCGCATCGCCTTCATGAATCCGTCCGGCCCACAGAGGTAGACGCGATAGGCGTCTAGCGGCAACAGCCTGCGCAGCGTCTCGCGGTCGAGTAGTCCGACGGACTGGCAACGTCCGTCGGCGATATCCTCCTCGTCTCCTTCGGCATAGGCGACATGCGTGGTTACGTTCGGGGCGGCCTCTGCCAGCACCTTCACCTCGGCAGCGAAGGAGTGCTCTTCTGCATTCCGGCAGGCATGCACAAACCACGTCGGCCGATCCGGCTGTCGGGCCAGTTCAGACAGCATCGCCAGCGCCGGCGTCACACCGATCCCGCCGGTAAGCAACAGGACCGGACGCTCATCATCTTCCAGGACAAACGTCCCCCGTGGCCGCTCAGCCGGGAACCGAGCGCCGACCTCGCCAACCTCGTGCAAATGGCGAGAGCCCCCCTTCCCCTCTGGCTCCAGCTTGACGCTGATCCTGTAACCGCTGCGGTCGCGCGGGTCGGAGGATATCGTATAGGTCGATATCGGCCGCTCCGGCAGACCAAGACGAATGGGAAGGTATTGGCCGGGGATGAAGGGCGCTATTTCACCCTTCACCACCTTGAACCGGAAAGACAGGACGTTTCGACTTTCCCGAACACGCTCTGTCACCTCCAGAGTGAGCGGCGCCGTCTTGCCCATATCAAGCATGTCAGCGCCTCCGGCCAGAACAGCATCAGTCATGGTAGACGAAGGACGCATTGCTCTCTGCCGAGGCGTCGAGCGTCCGCTCGGTTTCCAGAAGGTCGTTGATGCGCTTGCGGTAGACCATCGGCCCACGATCGATGGCGATACGGATCGGGCGCCGCTTCATCGGGCGCTGCTCTTCTGCGTGCACAGCCTCCAGAATCTCCTTGTCCTCGGCAAACGCGATGCGCAGCATTGCATCAATCTTGTCCGAGGCCTCTTCGGTATCGACCGCCGTGTTCCGCAGGTGCATCCAGCGGTCGATGGTGTAGCCCTCATCGACAGGCGTCATGAAGTGCAGTGCAAGCACTCGGATGCCACTATCCCGGTCATCTTCGGCAATCTGGTCGGCCGCGTCCGCCGAGCCGAAGTCGATCACCGCGATCGACGGCAGATGCAGGTGATAATAATGCCAGCGGTCGACATTCCCCTCAAAGCCGCCGAACGCCTTGAAGAAGCCAATCGGCTCCGCATCGCGAATCCACCGCCAGGCGGTGATGGTCTCGCCTTCGGTCGAGACATGCACCGGCACGTTCTCCGAGGCCGAGTTGCCCAGTGTCGTCGGGTGCACAAAACTCACATGCGCCGGGTCCACCAGGTTTTCGGCCACGTTGAGGTAGTTGGATTCCAGGTGCAACGCGTCCCCGTGATGGGCATGCCAACCCGGGTCGGTGAATTGCGGCAAATCGAAAATCGCATCCGGATCTGCGCGGTGCCGCTCACCCATCCAGATCCAGACGATCCCGTGACGCTCCTCGATCGGGTAGCTTTCGACATAGGCCGAGGGCGGGATCTTGTCCTGGCCCGGAACCCGGGTGCACTTGCCGTCAGGACCGAAGGTCAACCCGTGGTAACCGCATTGCACCGCATCTCCGATCCGCTTGCCTTTTGACAGCGGCAACAACCTGTGCGGGCACCGATCCTCCAACGCAGCAACGGTGCCATCCGTGCGGCGGTAGAGAAGGATGTGATCGCCGAGGATGGTGAAACGCCGCAGTTCATCGTCGATCTCGCGCGACCAAGCGGCCACGTACCATGCGTTCCGAACCAGAGTCGTCATCCCATCACTCCCGAGCTTGCGTTCTTAAAGGGGCCTTCCCGCAGGGGCCAATTTGCTACGTACTCAAAGTAAATTGATTCAGATCAAGGCGCAAGATTTTATTTAGCAATAGCCGGAAACTTTGCCCAATCCGCGGTTTTGGCTCACAAATTAATCAAAGAGCCAACCTACATCCGACGCGAACGGACGGAATTTTAAACGTGTACGCATCAAAATGGCAGTACGGGCAGCGAGTCGTCAGTCTTCGGCCGCAATCACCTTTCGCAGCAACTCCATGAAGAGTTGCTGCTCGATCACGGTGAGCGGCTCGAGCAGTTTTTCACCCGCTTCCACGCTGACCGGAACATGATTGATCGCGCATTGGCGTCCGGCTTCGGTCAGTTCGATAACCGACGAACGCTGATCCTCGAGACTCCGCCGCTTCTCGATCAGCCTTTCGCGCTCCAGCTTGCGCACCACCACCGTCGTGGTGGACGGGTCCATCGAAGTCAGCCGCCCAAGCATGCTTTGAGTTACCGACCCCACCTTCAGCAACGTGACCAGAGCCACAAACTGCGTCACCGAAAGGTTTGGATGCCGCACGTTCTGGGTAAAAAGCTGGGCCCCGCGCTGGTGGACACGGCGCACCAACTGCGCCGGGTGGTTGCGCGGATCGTAGGCCTCGATCATCGCGGACACATCACTAGCGGGTTTCGTGGTGTGGTCGTTCATCACCCTTGACCTTTCCGCAACCAGGCGCCCCAAGTTACACGCACAACGCGCCAATCAACTCAGCTTTGCCAGCAATCGCAAGATCGTGCGCCGTTCAGCAACGGTAAGAGGCGCCAACGTTGCCTCTGTGATGTCCGCCATCACTGGCATCGCCGCCTTGATCAGCTCCCTGCCCTTCGCGGTAGCCTCGATCACGTAACGCCGGCGATCAACCTCGTCCTTCCGGGTCACCACAAGGCCGCGCGCCTCCAAGCGGTTGACGACCCCTTTTATCGTGGCTGCATCCATCGCGACACTGCGTCCAAGCGCATTCTGGGACTGCGGCACGGGGTTTTCAACCAGGCGGAAAAGGGCTGAAAACTGAGTTGGCGTCAGGCCGTCAAGCATCCTTTCGCCAAAGATGGTCATGTGCCGCTGGTTTGCCTTTCGCAAGGCATAGCCGATCTGTTCGTCGAGAACATAGGCCGCAATGGCATCCTCCGAGGTGTCGTTGCTCGGATCGTGGTTCATATCATCCATCGGGCTCTTCTCACTTTCCCGGCACTACCGATGCCAGTATTCAACTTTCAATCGGTTCCCGGGTCACATGCAGGTGGAAACACCGGAACAATACCATGGGAGGGCATCCAAGATGCCCAACCTTGTCAAGAAAATCGGGCCGCCTTCCTCATCAAAACCGTTCATTGGTATACAAATGTATTCCAAGACAGAGTGCAACCCTTTCCTGAAAGGACGAATTCATGGCCAAGCACCGCGCCCCGCCAAAGCGAGCTTCCTCAAACTGCTGATCGGTTTCGATTTGATTGAAATAGGTAACGGCGGGCAGCGGACCATTGGTCAATGCGATGCGCACAGCTTCTGCACGAAATTCCTCGGTTGGTCGTAGTGCCATAAAGGTTCGCCTTTGCGCCACGATACGTGCTCGAAGGCGCGGCACAATGCTCTGACAGGTCCAGCGGGGCAACGTCAAGATTGAGGGCAGTTCCTCCTGAACCGACCCTGATCCAGGATCGACGGCCCCAACTCGCTCAGACGGACGCAACCAAGCATACCCAAGTCGGCGCGCAGCTGAACCCGCAAGAGATCAATCGCATGGGCCATGCCCGCTTCACCGGCAAGACTGGCGGCATAGTTGAACGGACGACCGACAAAGGCAAAGCCTGCACCGAGCGCCAGCGCTTTCAGGATGTCCGTGCCGCGCAGAATACCGCCATCCAGCATGACGGCCATGTCCCCGGCGCGATCGAGCGCAACCGGGAGAGCGCGCAGCGGGGCGACGGCGCCGTCCAGTTGGCGCCCGCCATGGTTTGACAGGATGACCCCCTGGGCCCCCAGTTTCCGCGCACGGCTGACGTCATCGGGGTGCAGGATGCCTTTCAGGACAAGGCGGCCCCGCCACAGCCGACGCACCTCGGCGAGGGTCTCCCAATTCAACACCTCGCGGCCGGAGAAATCCCGCACTGCTTGCCGCGACAGCAACGGCGCGCCGCGCGTCGCCGTGGCGTTTTCAAAATGCGGCGTGCCGTGTTGCACGAATGTGCGCAGAAAGGTGCCCAACGCCCATCGCGGATGGGTCACACCTTGATAGAAGAGGTTCAGGTTCGGTCTGAGCGGTGTGCGGTACCCGGACCGCAGGTTGTTTTCCCGGCTGGGCACCACCGCACTGTCCAGCGTCACGACGAGCGTTTCGATCCCGCATCTGGCCACTCGGGCCAGCAGCGCGGCAATGTCGGCCGGATCGGGGGGAAGATAGGCCTGGTACCAGATATCGGGGTTTTCTGCAGCGATCTCTTCGAGAGGGATCAGCGACGCCGCGCTGACGATCATCGGTATATTCGCCGCGCCGGCGGCACGCGCATAGACCAGATCGCCGCGATACGCGGTCAGAGCAGCGGCGCCCATCGGAGCCACGCCAAAGGGCATGTCGAAGTCCAGCCCCATCACGTTGCAGGTGAGGGACCGCGCCGAAACATCGACGCCCACGCGGGGCACAAAGCCGATTTCAGAAAATGCCGCCCGGTTATCATTCAGCGATGCGTTGGTCTCTGCCGCGCCCGCGACATAGCCGAAGATGGGGGCGGGAAGATGGCGCTTTGCCAGGGGCTCGAAATCCTCAAGAGCAAAGACCTTCCGAAGGCGTCGTGACGAAGATCCCACAGCCGTCATTCCCTGAACCGCATTTGCGCCCTCCCTTCGGCCCCGCAGACGGCAAATGCAAACAGGCGGCCAGTTTCGGGTTGGGGGCCTACTCGGCACGCGGTCTGATGAAGAGAAGTGACAAAACGGATGTCGAGGCCATGGCCCCCGAACGGCGCCCCGGCAGACTTTGCGACGGGATCGCCGACGCATTGCAGGATCTCGCCTTGGGGCGAAGACCGATAATGGCACCCGCCGTCGATGGCGGATCGCGACTGGACAACACCGGCGCTCTCGATTGCCATGTCCATGTCCTGCATGGGAAAAAAAGTGTGCGGGCTCACGCTGACCTCCGCACGGTCTTTCTGTGATGGTTTGAACTGACCAGCGCCGCTCCAATGAAGAGCACACCGACCAGCCCTGTCACGACCTCGGGCACGGGAACAACGGCATGGGCAAAGAGAGCCAGCGACAGGAAGAACACTGAATAGAATGCGCCGTGCTCCAGATAACGGAACTCGGCCAGGGTTTGCCGTTCGACGATCATGATGGTGAACGAGCGCACATACATTGCGCCGATGCCGAGGCCCACGGCAATCAGGAAAAGGTTCGTTGTCAGTGCAAACGCTCCAATCACCCCGTCAAAGGAAAAGCTGGCATCAATGACTTCGAGATAGAGGAATGCGCCAAGCCCACCCTGAGCGCCCGCCCGCACGGCGGCACCGCTGTCCAGCACATGACCGACCACGTCGACGATGCAGAAGGTCAGCAGGCCGAACAGCGCCCCGAACAGGAATTGCGCATCGTCGCCCTCGGCGAGGAACAGTGAGACCCCTGTCACCGCAACAAGCACAAGCGCCGTTTCGAACCCACGGATCGCACCGCAGGTGCTCAGCCGGGATTCAAGGCGTTTGATCCAGTGGATGTCCTTGGACTCGTCCACGAAATAGGTCAGCGCGACCATCATCAGGAACGTGCCGCCAAAGGCCGAAATCGACAGATGCGCCTCTTCGATGATGTGCGCATAGTCGTCGGGGCGGGCTATCGCCAGGCTGAGAGCTTCGAACGGTCCGATCCGTGCCGCAACGGAAACGACCGCCAGCGGAAAGACGATGCGCATCCCGAAGACCGCGATCAGGATACCCCAAGTCAGGAAACGCCTGCGCCAGATCTCGGTCATGTCTTGCAGCCGGTTGGCATTGACCACGGCATTGTCAAAGGACAGGGCGATTTCCAGACTTGCCAGTATGGCGCCGATCAGCAGAAACGAAAGCACGCCGCCAAGGCTGCCCTCATGCAGCCAGCCCAACCATGCCGACAAGACCAGGCCAATGACGGTCACGATCAAGGGCCATTTGAAATAGGACAGCAACGGACCGCTCATCTGGCCGTACCTTTCTGTTGATCAGTGAAGGGATTCAGTCCTGTCGCGCTTGGCGCCAGTTCTCGAACCGCTCCAGAACGGCCGGATCCGTAGCGGGGTAGAGGCCGATCACCGGCGTATTGCGGCGCACTTCCTCCAGGACGAAAGCCTCGAATTCCTCCATGGGGCCGACTTCTTCAGCGATTTCATCGGCCAAGTGACGGGGGATGATCATCACACCGTCGCCGTCGCCCAACACGACATCGCCGGGATAGACGGCAACGCCGCCACAGCCAACCGGGAGGCCGATGTCTATCGCGTGGTGCTTGGTCAGATTTGTCGGCGCAGAGGGCTTTGCGGCAAAGACCGGCATGTCAAGCGCCGCCGCACCGTCGGCATCGCGGACACCACCATCGGTCACCACGCCCGCCGCGCCGCGCATCTCGAGCCGGGTCAAAAGGATCGACCCCGCGGACGCGGCAGAGGCATCCTGCCTGCAATCCATCACCAGCACCGCACCTTCCGGACAGGTCTCGATTGCGACGCGCTGCGGGTGATCGGGCTCACGGAAGGCCTCGATGGGGTCGGTATCGGGCCGCGCGGGAATATAGCGCAAGGTGAACGCTGGACCGACCATGGTTGGTTGGCCCTTTGCCAGGGGGGCGACGCCTTGCACATAGGCATTGTGAAAGCCGCGCTTATACAGCAGCGTGGCGACCGTTGCCGTGCTGGCCCGCGACAGGCGGTCAAGCGTGCGCGGATCAAGTGGAACGGCGTCGGCGGCTGGGGGATTTGGCATGGGGAGTATCCTTGTCGTTCGCGCGGTCAGGCAAATTGATCCAGCAGATCCAGGCCAACCGGAACCAACGCACCTTTGCCCTGCACGACCTGACCGGCCAGACGGCAGGCCTGTTCGATCGAAGAGGACAGCGGCAGCGCAGCAGAAAGACCTGCAAAGACCGCAGCGTTGAAGCTGTCCCCGGCAGCGGTCGTGTCGATGACAGAGGTCAGGCGTGGCACCATCGTGATGTCATCTGTGCCGTCCTCACGATACAGAACCGGTTCCGGACCGTTCTTGACGATGACGGTGCTTGCACCAGCCCTTGCGTAGCGTTCCAGCGTGGCCTTTGCGTCCTCATCGCCGAACCAACGCGCCTCGTCCTCGAACGAGGGAAGGGCAATGTCGCAGCAGGCGGCGGCGCGCATGATCGCTTCCGTCATCTCTGTCGGAGTGCTCCAGAGGTGCACACGCAGGTTCGGATCAAAGGCGACGCTCTTGCCCGCGCTTCGGGCAGAACGAAGCGCTTGCAAAAGCGTTTCGCGGCCGCCCTGCTCGAGAATGGCCAAGGTGATGCCGGAGACATAGACCAGATCGGCCTCGGCGATGGCGGCCGCCAGTGCTTGCGCGTCCCCGGCCAGGCTGCGCGCGGCGGACTGGCCGCGCCAATAGGAAAAGCTGCGTTCGCCATTTTTCAGGGCGATCATGTAAAGCCCGACGGATTTCCCGGGCAGCCGGCGGATGTGACGGGTGTCGATCCCGCTGTCAGAGATGACTTGTACCATCCGGGCGGACAGGGCATCATCCCCGACCGCCGTGAAATAGGACACCTCCACGTCCGGCGACAGCATCGCCAAGTACCAGGCGGTGTTGAACGTGTCCCCGGCAAAGCCCAGACGGTAATCGTCCGGGCGCTCTGCCGGGGCCAGTTCGGCCATGCATTCGCCAATCGCGAGAACGCGCATCTTGGTGCCTCCGCTTGCGGTGGCGGGGCTCAGGAAAAGAGCATCCCGCCATTGATGTCGACATTCGCCCCGGTGATGTAGGCGGCCTCGTCGCTGGCGAGATAGGCCACCAGGTTGGCGGTATCTTCGGGCGTGCCTTGCCGTTTCAGCGGCGCGGCGGCTTCCAGGCCACGGCGACCGGCATCGGGCGTGTGGATGTTGTGGAAATCGGTGTCGATCATGCCCGGGCACAGCGCGTTGACGCGGATCTCCGGCCCCAGTTCCTTGGCCAGTCCGCGCGTCATGGTCATGACGGCCCCTTTCGACGTGGCGTAAGCCACCGCGCCGGGACCACCGCCATCGCGTCCGGCCTGGCTGGCAAGGTTGACGATTGCGCCGCTGGTCATGTGCGGCAGGCAGGCCTTGATCATCAGGAAGGTGCTGGTCAGATTCAGGTCCATCACCGCCTGCCAATGCTCCAGCGGCATCTCCGCGATGGTCTTGCGGGCGATCAGGCCGCCCGCATTGTTCACGAGGATATCGACACTGCCAAAGGCTTCGACCGTTCTGGAAACCAGTGCGTCGACTTCGGCCGGTTTGCTCAGATCGCCCTGTACCGCGACGGCCTTGCCACCCTGTCTTTCGATCTCTGCCACCGTGGCTTCGGCACCGGCGCTGCTGGCGAAATAGTTGATCGCCACGTTGGCACCCTCGGAGGCCAGCTTGATCGCGCAGGCGCGCCCGATGTCGCGGCCACCGCCGGTGACAATGGCTGTCTTGCCCTGGAACCTCATCAGCTTGCCGCGCTTTGCGTCGTGGCTTCGCGGTCCGCGCCGTCGGCCGCCAACTCAAGGAAATAGTCGAAGATTTCCGGAACGTTGCCATCGCCCAGACCAGCCGCCACGGCCGCGGCGAGGTTATGCGAGGTGCCTTCGGCGATCTCGGCCCGGGTGCCCAGGTCTTCGGCCATTTTCAGGAAATACCCGAGGTCCTTGTTGGCATTGTTGATCGAGAAGCCAAGGTCGCTGACACCATCCACGGCGTAGTTCTTGCAGAACCCCATGAAGGGCGAATTCGACGGCCCGGTCGACATGATGTCGTAGAGCTGCTGACGGTCGACCCCGGCACGCGTCGCAACGGCGAAGGCCTGACTCATGGTGCAGACCGTGGTCATGCCCATGAAATTGTTGATCAGCTTGGTGGTGTGTCCCGCGCCCAGTGCACCGAGGTAGAAGATATTCTCGCCCTGTTCTTCGAGCACCGGCTTGACCTTGTCGAAGGTCGCCTTGTCGCCGGCGGCCATGATGTTCAGCAGGCCGTCCTTTGCGTGGGCCGGAGTGCGGCCCAGCGGCGCGTCGACCATACCCGCGCCCTTCGCGGCGAGGTCGGCGCCGATCTTGCGGGTCGAGGCCGGGATCGAGGTACCGAAATCGACCAGCACCTTGCCTTCCGAGATGCCGGCCAGGATGCCGGTGTCACCGTAGACAACCTTTTCCACCACCTCGGACGTGGTGAGGCAAAGCATGACGATGTCGCTCGCCTCGGCCAACTCCTTGGGCGAGGCGGCTTCTTTCGCGTTTCCGCGGTCAAGGACCGCTTTCACCGCGTCCTTGTTGAGGTCCATGACGACCAGTTCGAAGCCCCTCTTCTGAAGGTTCTCCACCATGTTGCCACCCATGAGGCCGAGGCCGATGAAACCGATGACGGGTTTGGTCATGTCTTTGTCTCCCATTTGTTTTTTGTTGGATCAGAGGAAGTCTTCGCGGTGCGGCGTGAATATATCGAGGAGCGTGCCCGCCTCGAGGCAGGTCGCGCCGTGTTCGATATTCGGCTGCTTGTAGAGCGAGTCCCCGGGGCCGACGATGTAGGTGTCATCGCCGACGGTGAATTCGAACCTGCCCGAAATCACATAGGTGATCTGTTCGTGCGGGTGATGGTGGCGTGCCGCGACGGTCCCCTTTTCGAAGTGCACTTCGACAACCATCGCGTTGTCGTTGTAGGCGCCGACCTTGCGGGTCAGGCCGCCGCCGGCGTCGAACAGGCTGTTTTCCTTGGCGGGAAAATAATTCTTTACTGACATGAGTGTGTCCTCGTGTGCGGTATCAGGTGTTGGCCAGCTTCTTCATCACGACCTTGAACGTGTTCTCGTCCGCATCGGTGAAGTAGAGGTCGGCGTCGTAGCCCTGGTCGTCCATGAAGTTGAATATCCGCTTTGGCTCTTCCAGCCGGTAGGGCACCAGCAGCGTGGCGATCCGGTGGCGCGTGGCCGCCGGGTATTGCGCGTGCAGGCAGGTGCTTTCCGGCAGGCCCTCGTAGTCCGCCGGATCGACACCGGGGAAACCTGTCTCTTGCGTCAGCGTCGGTTTCCCCGCTTCGGACCAGACGACCTGTCCGTAGAAGCCTGCCTTTTCACCGGTGTTGCGGAACGAGCTCTTGCCCAGCTCGTAGGGCTGGTTGGCGTGAAGCAGCCAATCGATGGTGACCGGCTCGGAGGCGTCGACCTTGTCGACGATCACGAAATAGCTGCCACGCACGAAATAGACCTCGCGTTCGGCCAGTGTCACCTCGGGCGAAAGCGACTGGTAGGCCGCGGTGGCGTCGCCCTTGATGTAGATGTGATCCTCGTGTTCCTCGGCAGCGAGGATCTTGCCGGTCGCGGCCATGGCCTTGGCCTTGTCCTTCTCGGCGTATTGCCCCTTGCCGTTGATCAGGATGGCGTTCTTCGACCGGGTCTGGCGCCGCCAGAGCCGGTGCATGGTCGAGTTGAAGGCCACGTAGTACCCCGACTGGATCGCCAGATCTTCACCATAGGCGGCCATGCAAAAGGCGTTCTGGTCGCCGTGGCTGTGGCTGATCGAGCCGAAACGGGAGGATTTGAACACGAACTGGATGTGCTTTTCCGGGTTCGCCATTTCATGCTGGATGCCGACCCAGCCGATGCCCTTGAAGTGGCGCATGCCGGACGGCGGGTCCGACGCCTCGACCAGCGGGAAATCGGTCAGGTAGGTCAATTCGTCGAAATTGGTGTCCCACCAGCCCCAGTTGTAGAAGGCGCCTTCGGTGCCAGGGTTCAGACGGGCCAGTTCCTCATGGTACCACTGGTAGGCGCCATTGCCGGTGACGCCCGCATACTGACGCAGGTTGATGCCGGTCTTGATACAGGGCAGATCGCCCTGCGTGCTGTCATCGCCAAATGTGGCGCGGCGCGTGTTCGGGGCCTTGCAGAACAGCGGGAAATCCCCGGTGTTGCGGAAGAAGGGCCGCTGATACAGGTCGATCCCGGCAAAGCTTTTCAGCCGGTTGGCCGCCTCGATCAGGTAGGCCATCCCCATCATCCAGTAGTTTGTGCCCTCGGCCCAGCCGCCGTCGCTGTCGCCCCAGGGCGAATAGACGGTGGCGAGAAACTCGATGCAATAGTTCAGCCAGTCGCGGGCCTCGTCGTCTTCGTCATCGCCGAGAAGCGCGATGCAGGCCGGGATCAGCGTCAGCGAAACCGAGCGGACCGCGTGACTGTCATAGGGAAAGAGGTGGATCTTGGCGTTGATTATCGCGTGTTCCGCTATATCGCGGGTGCGCGCCAGGAGGGCAACGCGCACCCGCGCGCGCTCGTCCTCGTCCAGCTGGTCATGCAACCAGTCGTAGCCCCAGGCGAGCGCATTGGTGACCCTGTAGGCCCATTCGTCGGTATAGGCGCGGCTGGTGACGCCCATCGGGTCCCAGCTTGCCGCCTCCAGCAGCCATTCCTTGGCCCGGTCCAGCATCGCCTGGTCCTGCGTGACCTGACCGCCGATGGCCAGATGGCGCACCGCGTACATGTGTTCCTGAAGGTCGATATAGGTCTGCCGCCAGACCGGCGCGGTACGCTGGTGGTTCGGATACCCGGCGGGCTCTTTCATGACCTCACGACCCAACCAGGGCAGAACGGATTTCTCGTAGAAGGTGGACCATGTGCAATGGTTCGGATCGGCCTTCACCGCGTCCCGGAACTCTTCCAGCCGGTCCTGCGACAACCATAGCCGCGGATGGCCGACCGGGGACGCCCGGAACCGCACCTTGCGAGACGGCAGCGGAGACTGCGGCAGGTCCCCGGTAATGGTGAAGCGGCGCGAGGAACTCCAGCTGGTGACGGGTTTGCCGGTCTCCGGGTCGCAGACCGCGTAGGACCAGACATAATCTCCGGGGGCCAGCGCCACGTCGGGCGTGAAGAAGTTGAGCGGAAGGCGGCTGTAGTAATGCGTGGCCCCGGTGGCGTAGTCGGGATCGGTCGAGATGCGCAGCACATATTGCGCTTCGTCCTCGATCACCGGCAGCCATGTGAAACGCGGCGGGTTCTCGGTGACGACGGTCTCGGCATCGGGCGCATACTGGATCGTCAACCGTCCGGTCTTGGGTTCGTCGAGCTTGGTAAGGACAGCGGCGCCATGCATGGGTCAGGTCTTTCTTCAGGTACAAGAGGGGGGTGTGCGGCCGGGGGTCGGCCGCACGCGTGTTCTTGGGAAATGGACGGGATCAGCCGCCGTACTGGCGCTCGTAGGCCGAGTTCATGACCTCGAGAACCTTCTGGTAGCCCATGTTGTTCAGGGCCTCCATGTAGTCATCCCAGTCTTCCTTGACGTCGCCTGTGCCAAGGATCCAGGCCTGCTGACGCTCCAGCATGTAGGTCTGGATCGACGGGTAGTACCGGTCGTAGACCTCCTGCTCTTCCTTGTTGAAGGACACGCCAAGGAACTGCTCGACCAGCAGGTCTTCGGTGTCGTAGAGCTTGATGCCTTCGCGGGCCGACTCGCGGGTCCACTGCCATTCATAGCGGTAGTCCTGCGGGTAGCCGCGATAGACCTGCGCGCCTTCCAGGTACATCTGGCTGTTGACCGGGCGGCCCGAGTCCAGCACCTCCGGCTTGTAGATCGGCTCGCCGTCGACCATGTCCCAGGTCTTGCCCTCGACCCCGAAATTGGCCAGCAGCGCGCCCTCTTCCGAGAACCAGTAGTCGAAATACTTGATGGTCTCGACCGGATGATCGTTGGTGTAGCTGATCGCCCAGCCGTCCGGTTTCATCGGAATGCGGCGGTTTTCCTCGATCCGCTTTCCCGACACCGATTTCGGCGGCAAGAACGGAACGAAGTTGAAGCCCTCGACCTTGTCGGCCAGCGCCACATTGTAGCCCGAGGTAGAGGCGAACCAGTCATGCGTCATGCCGCCCAGGTTCTCGCCCAGCAGGTAGTCGCGCGCCGAGGAGCCACGGGTGAAGAGTTCGGCGTCGATCAGGCCCTCATCATACCATTGCGCGATATTGGCCAGGCCGTCGCGATAGGCTTCCTGTGCGTAGGGGTGCACCACCTTGCCGTCCTTGAGGTAGAACTGGTGGTAGACATCGGCCCCGGTCGAACGCGCGTCCCAGAGCGTCAGAAGGCGCAGGACCTCTTCCCAGTCACGGACAAAGAAGGGGATTTCGTCCTTTACGCCGTTGCCGTTCGGGTCCTGGTCGCGGAAGGCCACCAGCACCTCGTAAAGCTCGTCAACGTTGTCCGGTCGTTCCAGGCCCAGGGTGTCGAGCCAGTCCTGACGCACGAACCAGGCGCGGGCATACTTGCCGTCCGGAAGATACGGGATGTAGTAGACGTTGCCGTCATAGGCCGAGATCGCGTCCCAGATCTCGGGGTGCTCGTCGAACCAGGCTTGGATGTTGGGCGCGTGTTCCGCGACCAGATCGTTGAGCGGCACGAAGGCGCCCTGCGGGCCGTATTCGTTGACCGGCTGGCGGATGTTGGCGCCGCCCACGATGTCGGGCAGGTCGCCGGTGGCCAGCAGCAGGTTCATCGCTTCCGCGTTGTCGGTCGTGTTGCGGCCCGACGTCTTGTCGATCAGGTGTATGTTGGTCTGTTTGCGCGCCACTTCCTCGACCGGGTAGATCTTGGAGGTGTCGCCGCCCGGCCCGTAGCCCTGGGCCCGGGCCCAGTGCATGTGGACCGTCAGTTCCAGCGGCTCGTCGACGATCGGCAGGTCGATGTCCTGCGCCACGGCCGGGCTCGTCAGGGCTGTGGTTCCAAGGATGGCAGCGGCTGCCAGGTTGAAGGTTCGCATGGTATCCTCCCTTTTGCGACTCTGTGAAGTTCGGGGTCGTTTCGGTCGAAGCCCCCGGTCACAGGGGCTTGCGACAATTGCTCACTCCTTCACGCCACCCAGCAGGATGCCCTTGCTGAAATACTTCTGGAGGAAGGGATAGATGAGCAGGATCGGAATGATGGAGCAGACGATGATGGCGGCGGTCACGGTCTCGACCGAATAGGCCGCGGTCAGCAGCGTCGTGGCGAATTCCTCGTCGTCCGAAAGCTCCACGATGACCTTGCGCAGGTAGACCTGTAGCGGGATCTTTTCTTCGTCCTGCAAGAGCACCATGGCCCAGAAAAACCCGTTCCAGCGCGACACGACACAGAAGAGCGCGACGGTGGCGATGGCCGGTTTGCTGAGCGGGACGTAGACCTTCCAGAGCACCTGGAATTCATTGGCCCCGTCCATCCGCGCGGCCTCTTCAAAGGACTTCGGGATGCCCTCGAAGAAGTTGCGCAGCAGGATGATGTTGAACCCGTTGACCGCGAAGCCGATGATGATGCCGAAGTAGCTGTCCAGCAGGCCGAGATCGCGCATGTTCAGGAAGAACGGGATCAGACCGGCGTTGAACCACATGGTAAAGGCCACCACCAGGTTCCAGAACCGCCGCCCGTAGAGCTGGGGCTTGGACAGGGCATAGGCGCCGGGAATGATGAACGCGAGGCTCATCAAGGTGCCGCCGATCGTGTAGATGAAGGTGTTCTTGTACGACGACCAGAACAGCGGCTCGCTCAGGACCTGCTTGTAGGCTTCCAGCGTGAACCCGACCGGAGTCAGGATCACATTGCCGGCGCGGGCCTCCATTCCGGCGCTCATCGACAACGAGGCGATGTAGATGAACGGGTAGAGGGTCGAGAGGGTGAACAGGCCGATGAGAACCATGTTCAGGATGACGAACATCTTGTCGCCGCGTGAATAGAGATTCATGTTGGTCATGACTGGCTCTCCCCCTTACCAGAGCGAGGTGCGCGAGTAGCGCTTGGAGATTGCGTTCGCCGTCATCACCAGGACGAAGGCCACCACCGCGTTGAACAGGCCCGCTGCCGCGGCAAGGTCGTACTGGCCGCCCTGGATGCCCTGGCGATAGATGAAGGTGTTGACGACGTCGCCGGTCTCGTAGGTGGCCGGCTGGTAGAGCAGGATGATCATCTCGAAGCTGATCTCCAGCATGTTGCCGATCCGGATGATGAGCATGATGATGATGGTCGGCAGGATCGACGGCAGGGTGATCTTCCACATCATCTGCCAGCGGCTTGCGCCGTCCACGACCGCGGATTCGTAGAGCGTCGGAGAGACACCCGCGATGGCCGCGAGGTAGACGATCGACTGGAACCCCGCCTCCTGCCAGATGCCGGTGCCGACGAAGATCGGGCGGAACCATTCCGGCTTGGTCAGGAAGTAGATGGGGTCCATCCCCAGCCATCCGAGGATGGTGTTCACGATGCCCGCGCTTGGACTGAAGGCCGTGATGACGATACCCGCGATGATCACCGAAGAGACAAAGTGCGGCAGATAGACGATGGTCTGTGCCGTCTTCTTGAAGCTCTGCTTGAGGATCTCGTTGAACATCAGCGCGAGCAGGATTGGCATCGGGAAACCGAAGATCAGGCCGTAGAAGCTGATGATGATCGTGTTGCGCAGCGCGCGGATGAACTGGTCGTTGCCGAACAGGGTCTGGAAATGCTCCAGCCCGATCCAGGGGCTGTCCGCGACACCGCGGAAGATCGAGTAGTCCTTGAAGGCGATCTGCAACCCGTACATCGGCTTGTATAGAAAGATCGCCAGCCAGAGGATTGTCGGGATCAGCATCACGTATAGCTGCCATTCCCGCTTCAGGTGGTCGCCCACCCGCTGCATGGTGTTGGGCTTGCGGCGGCGCTGGGCCTCCTTGGCATCGAAGACCAGTTCCTCGGTCGTCGGTCCGGCGGCACCGGTAAAGTTGGGATCGTTGGTCATTGTTCCAGCACCTGCCCCGGCAGCACCTCGCCGGACTTGGCGTCGAAGACCTTCACGAGGTGGGGTTCGATGGTGAACCCGCGGATCCCGTCCAGCACATGCATCTGGCCGACGGTGTCGGTACGGATGACAAAGGGTTCGCCTTGCAGGCTGGCATGGATCAGCGCCTCCGACCCCAGCGTTTCCACGAGGTCCACGTCGAGATTGATCAGGTTCGGATCGTCCTGGTTCGCGACGGCGACGAACTCGGGGCGGATGCCGAGGATGACTTCCTGCCCGACTGCGTTGGTCAGCGACGGAATTTGCTGAAGCTGGACGCGCTGGCCGTCGAATTCGGCCACCGGCCCCTGATCGCCGGCAACGACCGTGGCCTTGACCATGTTCATCGGCGGGGATCCAAGGAAGCCAGCGACAAAGGTGTTGGCCGGGTTCAGGAACAGCTCCATCGGAGAGCCGATCTGCTCGATCCGGCCGTCATGCATGACGACGATCCGGTCAGCCAGCGTCATCGCCTCTACCTGGTCGTGGGTGACGTAGATCGAGGTCGCGCCAAGCCGCTTGTGCAGGCGCTTGATTTCGGCGCGCATCTGGGTGCGCAGTTTGGCGTCGAGGTTCGATAGCGGCTCGTCGAACAGGAACACCTTGGGGCGGCGCACGATGGCGCGGCCCATGGCGACCCGCTGGCGCTGGCCGCCGGACAGGTCCGCCGGGCGACGCTCGAGGTAGGGCGTCAGGCCGAGAATGCCGCCGACCTCTTCCACCGAAGACGCGATCTTGTCCTTGCTTTCCTTGCGGATACGCAGGCCGAAGGCGATGTTGTCCGCGACGTTCAGGTGCGGATAGAGCGCGTAGTTCTGGAACACCATCGCCACGTCCCGATCTTTTGGTGCGACGCGGTTCACGTGACGGCCGTCGATGGTCAGATCGCCGTCCGAGATCTCCTCCAGTCCCGCGATCATGCGCAACGTGGTGGACTTGCCGCAGCCGGATGGCCCGACCAGCACGACGAATTCCTGCTCCTGAACTTCGAGGTCGATCCCGTGAACGACCTGGACAGCCCCGTAAGCCTTGACGAGTCCTTTAAGAGTAACGCCGGACATATCCCCTCCCGCTTTCCGCATCGCCTCCCAGTGATGCGTTGATGCCACCGGCCGATTCGTGGCCGTGCAATCTGGTATACTAGTAACTAAACTGGTATACTAGTCTAAATTTGGGTGGGCATCCCCCGGGACTTGGGCTAAAACCCTATTGCGCACGTCAAACGGCGCGCCATTTGGCGTGAACGCTTGGGCCGGCGCATATGCAGGAGAAGAGAGATGGTTCAGACGGCCCCGGTGGGAGAGCGGCGAACAAGCGTCGACGACATATTCGACTACCTTTACGACGAAATCAGCGGCCTGCGGCTGCGCCCCGGAGACAGGATTTCCGAGGCGGACATCGCCGCACGTTTCGGCGTGTCCCGTCAGCCCGTGCGCGATGCGTTCAACCGCCTTGCCAATCTTGACCTGCTGCTGATCCGCCCACAGCGCGCCACCGAGGTGAAACGCTTCTCGATGCGCGAGATCGAGAAATCCCGCTTCGTGCGCGCCTCGGTGGAGAAAGAGGTGCTGCGCCGCGCCGCTGAACGCTGCGACGGGGTCCAAGCGGCCCAGCTGGATGCGGCGCTGATCCAGCAGGAAGCGGTCGTGAAGGCGGGGGACTTCGACGCCTTCGGTGCGCTGGACTATGAGTTCCACAAGACTCTCTGCGCCATCGCCCAGGCCGAGTTCGCCTTCGACGTGATCCTCGCCGAGAAGTCCAAGGTCGACCGACTGTGTGTGCTGGGGATGGACAAGGAATCCCGCATGCCCGAGCTGGTGGACGACCATCGCGCCATCGCAGAGGCGGTGAAGGCGCACGACCCCGAGCGCGCGGTCGCCGCCGGCGTGCTGCACCTCTCGCGCCTCGACGAGACGATCAATCGCATCTCAACCAACAATGCAAACTACTTCGAACCGGAAGACCGCTGAGCCACCAAGCGCAGCGCGCCTGAACTGAACGGACCCCATCGTGACAACCGAAATGCCGCCGGCTGCGCAGGCCGGCGCCCGATCTCCCACGGCCAGGGATGTTCTGACCCTGGCCTGGCCCATGACCCTCAAGGCGATCATGCTGCACGGCACCGTCGTGATCGACGCCTACCTCGTCGCGGGGCTGGGCGAGGCGTCGCTTGCGGCCATGGGACTGGCCGCGGCCGTCTCGGGTTTTATTCTGGGCGGCATCCTTGCCTTCTCCAACGCCATGCAGATCCGAACGGCACAGGCCGCCGGCTCTGGCGATCCCGTCTACCTCAAGTCCGCCCTCGCCGC
Source organism: Mameliella sp. MMSF_3455 (assembly GCF_030733205.1). Classification (GTDB taxonomy): domain Bacteria; phylum Pseudomonadota; class Alphaproteobacteria; order Rhodobacterales; family Rhodobacteraceae; genus Antarctobacter. The sequence continues at coordinate 15,526 of NZ_JASHJL010000045.1, read as the reverse complement.
GGGGCTGACCATCAGCCTGCTGGTCGGGGCTGCCGGTCTTGCCGCGATCACCGTGTTCGGCGGCCCTGTCGTCGCCGCAATGGCCCCAAGCGCCGAGGTTGCGGGGCTGGCCACGCGCTACCTTTCGATCTTCTCGCTCGTCATCATCGGCGAAGCCTTCGGCCAGTGCATGTCGAGTTATTTCAATGGCTGCGGGCGCACGCGCCTGCCCCTCTACAGCTTTTGCCTGTCGCTGCCGGTGAACGTGGCCGCCAGCGTCGTGCTGATCCACGGCCTTCTCGGTTTGCCCGCCTTCGGCGTGGCCGGGGCGGCGATGGGCAGCGCCATTGCCGCGTCGGTGCAGGTTGCCTTCCTCGGTGCCAACCTTCTGCGGACGGACGGTTACCTGATGCGTGTCTCGGGCTGGCGACAGACGCGTTTTGCCCCGACGCTGAAACGGCACTTCGTCTTTGCCCTGCCGATTGCCGCCACCTTCTTCAGCGCAACCTTCGCCACCCATGTCTGCACGCTGATCTACGCCAATCTCAGCCTTAACGCCTTTGCCGCGATGACTCTGATCGCGCCCTGGATCATGGTGACGGGCACGATCGGGATGCAATGGGCGCAGGCCTCCGGGATCATCGTGGCGCAGCTTTTGGGGCAACGGCAGCCCGCGGCGGTGCTGGATGCCTTCCTGTCGCGCGCTTGGCGTGGCGCCTTTGTCGCGGCGGGTTTTGTCGCTTTGCTCCTTGCAGGTGTCTGCCTGTCCGCAAACCTCCTGTACCAAGACCTGAGCGTCGAGACCCGCTCCACGCTTCTGGCCTTTCTTCCGATCCTGTTGATCCTGCCATTTCCGAAGGGATCGAACGCGATATGCGGCAACACACTCCGGGCCAGCGGCGACACGATCTATGTCATGCACATCTTCGTCTGGTCTCAGTGGCTGTTCCGGGTGCCTGCCACGGCGCTCGCCGTCCTCTGGCTGGACCTGCCTGCGGTCTGGGTCCTGTCGCTGCTGCTGGTGGAGGAGTTGGTGAAGTTCCCGGCCTTTCACGCGAGGCTCTACAAAGGGGCGTGGAAACAGGCAACACTATCGGAGTAGCATCGACGGGATGATTGGACGGTCTGACCAGCCCAGCCAAGGAAATAGTCATGGACGCGCATCCTCAATTCGCCGACACGCCTTTTCCAGTGCGGACATTCCTTGCCGGGTTCGACCTGGCCATCCTCTCTCCGCTTGATGCCGATGAGGACTTCGCGGCGATCGACGAGTCCCGACCGGTTCTGGATGGCCTATTCGGTGACAATTGGCCAAAGGGCGTGACTTATGAAAGCAACCTCGCCGATCTGGCCCGGCACGAACGTGAGTTTGAAGCGCGTTTTGCGTTTTCCTGGACGATCCGGTCGTCCGATGAGGCCTATCTCGGCTGCGCCTATTTTCGTCCGACGCATGGGGTCACAGGTGTCGGACGCGCGGCATATTGGATTCGTGAAGGACCGGACAGAGTTGACCTGCTCAGAGCATTTGGCCCGGCCTTTCGGAAGTGGCTAGGTCAGTTTTTGCCCGACGAGTTTGAAGTGAAGTGGTTCTGCAACGACTGGGATGTTCGACGGATTTCGTGACGAAGATCGCACAAACTTGTATCCTTGAACCCGCCTACGCTCATCCCGATCAGAGGTCCACATTCACGCTGCTGCCGGATTGCGAAGACAAATGGATGGCCTCGATCACCCGATGAGACCGTAGCGCCTCACGCGCTGTCACAAGTGGCTTGCCGCCAGAGCGCACGGATTCCACGAAATCGCTGATCACGGCGCCATGCCATTCGTGATTGCCGGTCAGCGGACGAACCGGCCCGGCCTGCGCGGCCTGCGCCTCGGTCTCTATGCGGCCGTCGCGCCAGCTGACCTCCAGTCCGTTCTTGTCGATCTTGAGACTGGCGTTTTCGTGGTGCAGCCGGATCACCTCGGTTCGATGCGGAAACATCGCGGTGCTGGCGACAAAGGTGCCGACGGCCCCGCAGGCGAATTCCAGCCCCGAAACCGCCAGATCCTCGGCCTCCATCTGGTGCAACGGTGTGGTCGCGGTCATCGCCTGGACACGCGTCACCGGGCCCGTGAGGCTGAGCGCAAGGTCGATGGAATGCACCGCATTGGTGATCATCACGCCGCCGCCGTCGCGGTCATAGGTTCCCCGCCCAAGTTCATCGTAGTAGGACTGATCGCGCCACAACGGCACGGAAATCTCGACCAGCCCGAGTGCCCCCAGCGTCCCGCCAGCCACAAGGCGCGCGGCCGCACGCGACGGGGCCCGTACACGGTGCTGGAACAACACCCCAAGCGTGACCCCGGCGCGCTCGCAGATCTCTGCAATCTCGCAAGCCTCCTGCACCGTGCGTGCGACCGGCTTTTCCAGCAGGATGTGCTTGCCTGCCCGCACCAGCGGCTCGATCACAGCCTTGCGGACATTCGGCGGCGTGGCGACAATCGCGATCTCGACAGACGGGTCATTCGCGACCGCGGCTAGGTCTGCGGTAAATGCCGGGGGTGGCCCGTCATAGAATTCCGCAAGCGGGCGTGCCTTGTCCGGATTGCGTGAGACGATCGCCTTGAGGTCTGCAATGTCCTGCATGGCGCCCAACGCGCGGATGTGCGTCTTGGCAATCATGCCGGCACCGATCAAGGCGATGCCAATCGGGCCGGTCTCTGTGGGTTCGGTCATTCGGTCGGCTTTCTTGCCCCTGTGCGTCTCTGGCGCGACGCCATTATGCGGACGGGGTGGTGTCAGTAATTCCACATCGTCCCGTCTTCCAGCCGGACGACCGGATGAACGCCGGGAGCATATTCGTAGCGCGCGGCCTCCCGTTCATCGAAATCGACACCAAGGCCCGGTGCGTCGCTGACATGGACCATGCCGTTTTCCATCCGGTGTTCCGACGGGAACAGCGCGTCACACTCCGGCGTGCCCAGCACCAGGTATTCCTGCACGCCGAAGTTCGGCGCCCAGGCGTTCAGGTGATGCTGTGCGGCCATGGAAATCGGCGAGTGGCTGGGGGCGCCATGGAAACCGGTGCGAACGTGATGCAACCCGGCAAGATCGACGATCCGGCGCGTATGCGTAATGCCGCCGCAATAGGTGACGGCCACACGGATGAAATCAATCAGTTCGGCCTCGATCATCTTGTTGCAGTCCCAGATCGAGTTGAACACCTCTCCGATGGCGATGGGTGTGGTCGAATGCTGCCGGATCAGGCGCAACGCGTCCTGATCCTCGGCCGGGGTCGGATCTTCCATCCAGAACAGCCGCACGGGTTCGACCGCCTTGGCGAATTCCGCCGCCTCGCGGGGGAGCAGACGGTGGTGGACGTCGTGCAGGATATGCAACTCCGGGCCAAACCGGTCACGGATTTCGGCCAGCGCATCGGGCATGTAGCGGATGTAGCGATCCGTATCCCAGACCTCGACCTTTGGCTGGATGCCGGTGTAGTCGGTGATGTAATTCTTAACGTCGCCCTTTTTCTCGGGCACCGCGTAACTGGCAGAGGGCATTCCCGGGATGCCGCATTGCACGCGCACCGCCTTGTAGCCCTGCTCGACATAATGGGCGACCGAGTCCATCAGATCCTCAAGATCGGCGCCCGTGGCATGGGCATAGACCATCGCGCCTTCACGGCTTTTTCCGCCCAGCAATTGGTAGACCGGCATGTTCGCCAGCTTGCCCTTGATGTCCCACAGCGCCATGTCGATGGCTCCGTAGGCCGCCATGGCAATCGGCCCCCGCCGGAAATAGGCGCCGCGATAGAAGAACTGCCAGATGTCTTCGATGTTCCGCGGGTCTTTCCCGATCAAGTTCGGGATCAGGTAGTTTTCAAGGTAATGCGCCGGCAGCGTTTCGCGGTTGTTCAGCGTGGCGTCACCAAGCCCATGGACGCCCTGATCGGTCTTGATCTTGAGCGTGACGTAGTTCTTCTTCGGCCCGCCGACAAAGACCTTGGCATCGGTGATTTTCATCGTGCGCCTCCCTGCCCCAGCGCCGGTACGTCGGTCGCGGTGCCACCGCTGCGGATCAGGTCGATGATCTGCTGGTACTGCGCGCCCTCGCGAAACGTAGGATACGCCGGGGCGCTTTGCCCCTGAATGTCGCGGACGAAATCCCGGGCGAGGACATGCCAGCAAAGCTCTGTTTCTCCGGCCACGTCCGGCGTGGCGGCGACGATATCGTCGGGCAGCGGCAAATCGCTCCAGCCGGTTTCGCGGGTGTAGTGCGAAAGCTGCCCGCTGCCGTAATGGCCTTTGAGGTAGATCGCGCCCTCGGTGCCATAGAACACGATGTGATCGTCGCCAAAGCGCGGCACCAGCCCGCCATGTTTGAACAGGACCGAAACCGGGCGTTCGGCCAAGGCGCTGTCGATCTGCGCCATGACGGTATAGGACCATTCCACGTTGCTCTCGCCCCATTTGAGCGACGGATCGTTCAGGTCCTTCGGGATGTGCTGCCGGCGCGTTGCGAAATTATGCACCCCCTCGACAATCGGCGCGCGGCCCAGGTCGTCCCGGACCTCCCCGGTCAGTTGAATGATTTCGTCACCGATCACGTCGGTCACGATCGACAGCGTGTGGGTAAAGTTGTTGTTGAGCCGCCCGCCACCCGCTTCGGCACGGTGCGACCAGCCAAAGGGGATGTCACGTTCAAGGTTGAAGTGTGAAATGCACTCGACCTCTGTCGGGGCACCTATGGCGCCCTCGGCAACAAGCCGTTTGGCGTGCTGGACGCTGGGCGTATAACGGAAACTCGCGGCGTAGGCGGTCTTGACACCCCTGGCCTGTGCAAGATCGCGCAGTTCCACGGCCGAAACCCCGGTTGCGGTCATCGGCTTGTCACAAAAGACGTGACAGCCATGGGCGATGGCCTGCTTGATCGGGTCGTAATGTGCTCCGCCGGGTGTCGCGATCGAGACGATGTCAGGCTTGCAGGCGTCAAGCGCCTTCGCCCAATCCGTCCCCGCGTAAGAAATGTCCTTCTTGTCAGCGACTGCACGGACCACATGCTCTGTCCGTCCGACCATCCCCACGACATCTGCGCCGGCTGCCCGGAACGCATCGGCATGCCCCTCGCCGGCAAAGCCTGTGCCATGCACAAGCACTTTGAGTGTGTCGCTCATCGTGGTCCTCCCCTGCTTGGCGAGATACTAGTATTCCAGTTTGCGAGTTGCAATACTAGTATTCTAGGCGTCTATGAGATCAGGCGAGGCGCGGAGGGCCCGGAAAATTGCTCGCTGCTCCGGCATTCGTGAGAACCGGCCTACAAACGGGCGAAACGCCAGTTCTTCACCGGCTGGCGCGCAGCAATGCGTCAAACGCCAGAAAAGGTCCGCCTTCGGACCTGCATGCGCCGCAAGACGCAGGCCACCTCCCGCTTCCCCGGTTGGCGCCGCTTACGTCTTCGAGGGGAATCTATCCACGCGAGAAGACCATAGCGTCGCTCGGAGGCACATGACCAATGCCGCGGGATGGCCCAGATGGAAAGGGACTGGGCACGGCAGATAGCAGGCCCTTCGTGTAGGGATGGCGGGGCGATCGCAGCACTTGCGCGGTCTCGCCCATTTCGACAACCTCGCCCCGGTACATGACCGCTATCCGGTGGCTGACACGTTCGACGACGGCGATGTCGTGCGAGATGAACAAGAATGCGATCCCCAGCCTGTCCTGAAGATCCTGCATCAGCGTCGTGACCCGGGCGGCGGTCGAGACATCAAGCGCGGATACGGCTTCGTCTGCGACGATCACCTTTGGCGAGACGGACAGCGCGCGTGCAAGGCAGAGCCTCTGGCGCTGGCCGCCCGAGAACTGGTGCGGATAGCGGTCGGCAGCCGAGGCATCAAGCGTCACCATGTCCAGCAGATCAGCAGCCAGTTTCGTGCGGGCGGCCCCTTGCAGGCCGCTGTGCAGATAGGCCGGTTCGGTGATCAGATCGCGGACTTTCATGCGGGGATTGAGGCTGGCGAATGGGTCCTGAAACACCATCTGTACGTTCGCCCGGGCCTGTTGCAGGGCCTGTGCGTCAAGTTCGGTGATCTCCCTGCCGTCCAGGATCACCCGGCCGGCATCCGGCTCGATCAGGCGCATGAGGGCGCGCGACAGGGTGGACTTGCCACAGCCGGACTCCCCCACGAGCCCCAAAGTCTCTCCGGGGCGGATCTCGAACGACACGTCCTTGACCGCGGGCACCTTGACCTTCGGCTTCAGGAATCCGCCGCTGCGGGCAAAGCTTTTTGACAGGCCTTCGACCTTCAGTACCGGCGCCACGGACGGAACCTGCGGTCTCAAGGGCGACTGGCCCAGCTTGGGCGTCGCCGCCATGAGATCGCGCGCGTATTGCGACTGGGGCGCATTGAAGAGGGTCCTGGTATGGGCGACCTCCTCGGTGTTGCCGTGCCGCATGACGACCACACGATCGGCGACTTCCGCCACCACGCCCATGTCATGGGTGATGAACAGGATTGCCATGCCGATTTCCCGTTGCAGGCTTTTCAGCAGCTTCAGCACCTCGGCCTGCGTGGTGACGTCCAGCGCGGTTGTCGGCTCGTCGGCGATAAGCACGTCCGGGCGGCAAGCCAGAGCAATGGCAATCATCACCCGCTGCCGCAACCCGCCGGACAGTTCGTGCGGATACTGGTCCAGCCGGCGCGCCGGATCGGGGATGCGCACCTGGTCCAGCGCGCGTTCCCCGGCAATGCGGGCCTCGGCCCGGCTCAGCCCCTGGTGACGGCGCAGCACCTCGCCCAGTTGCTCGCCGATCCGCATGACCGGATTCAGCGAGGTCATCGGCTCCTGGAAGATCATCGAGACGCGGTTGCCCCGATACGCCTGCATGGCGCGGTCGGACAGTTGCGCCAAGTCGACCGGCGCCTGCGCACCCAACCGGATTTGCCCGGAGGTGATGCACCCACCCTCGCGTTCGATCAGGCGCATCACCGACAGCGCGGTGGCCGATTTTCCGGAGCCGGACTCACCGACCAGCGCCAGCGTTTCCCCGGCGTGAATGTCGAAGGACAGATCGCGCACGGCGGTATGACTGCCAAAGGCGATCGAGAGCGATTTCACGGAAAGGACGGGAGCATCAAGCATGGGTCAGAACCGCCCCATCGGGGGCGTCCAGCGCCCTGCTGTCGGTGTGATGCGCGCCTCGAACGGATCCTTGCCGAAGACTTGCCAATGCACCGTGTCCGACAGTTCCAGCATACCCCATGCACCGGCGGGGGTGCCCTGGGTGGTAAAGCTTTCGGTGAGGCTCTGCTGGGTCAGATGGGTGATGCCGTTGACCGTGGTCACCGTGTTCCAATGGACGTGTCCGGCGATGCAGACCACCGGCACGCCCGCCTGTGCCAGCGCCTGCCGGACGCGCGGGCTTTCGGGATAGCGTGAGACCTCTTCGTTGCGTTCGAACCAGTAGTTCCCGGTCTGACCATGTCCGGACACCGGCACATGGCTGGCCACGAGGGTCGGTTTCTCCGCAGCCTGCATGGTGCGCGACAGCCAGAGCAGGTCGCTTTCCGGCAGGGTAAAGCGGTGGAGGCTTTCGCTGCGGGTGATCTTGGGGTCGGCGCGCCACAGGGCAATTTGCCAGTCACCGCAATCCAGAAGCTGGTTCTGCAGGCTTTGTCCAAGGATATCCTCGTTCTGGGCGGTGCTCAGGTAGTCCCGGTCATGGTTGCCGTTGACGTGATGCACCGGGGCCTTGACCGCCTTGAAGGCCTCGGCCACCTCGGACTCCAGCCGCAGGTCGGTTTCCTCGTCGACGTCGGAAATGCGATCGCCCAGATCAAGCACGAGATCGGGCGCTTCGGCATTGGCCCAGTCTGCGAATTCGGCCATCAGCGCGAGCGCGGCATCCCCGCGTTTGCTCTGGGCCGGCTCGCCGTGGTGAATGTCGGTGACGATGGCGATGCGAAGGGTCATGTGTCTGGTCCTGAAGGGAGGGGTGGCGCGCCCCGGTCAGGGACGCGCCGGAACGGTTCAGCTGTCGGCAAGCGCGATGGCGCCGGCGCGGAAGTCCAGCACGTAGGGGATGTGGCCGGGCTGCGGCGCCCAGTCGATGCCCTTGTTCATGCCCCAGCTTTCAAAGGGCCGGTACAGCGGCAGAACCGGCGGATCCTGCTTGATGCGGTCCATCAGCTCGGCATAGGCGGCCTTGCGCTCTTCGATGTCCTTGGAAAAGCGGAAGCGTTCCCAGATCGCCGCGTATTCCGCATCGGTGTTGAAGCGGCCCGAGCCCTCGGAGGGGCCGTTGGGCGCCCACATCACCCCGAACGAGCCGAACGGATCTGCAAAATACATCGGGTTCGACCAGCTGCGCGCCATCAGGTCGGGGCTAGCGCCCGTCCAGGTTTCGGTCACGTTCACGCGGCCCTTGATGCCGACCTCGGCCCACATCTCGGTGATGGCCTGCGCGGCCAGAACACCATTGGTGTAGTAGACCGGGTAAGCGTCAAAGACGATTTCCTCGCCGTCGTAGGAGGATTCCGCCAGCAGCTCGCGCGCCTTTTCCGGGTTGTATTCAAAGGTGTTGAGCTCGGGCATGTGCAGCTCGCCCATCTCTTTCATCGTGTGGGTCGAGGGCACGATCGCCTTGCCCAGCCACAGCGCCTCGTTCAGCAGGTCGCGGTCGATCGCCATCGACATGGCCTGGCGGATCTTGGGGTCGACCAGGTTGGGGTGGTTCACGTTCATGATCATGACGTGGAAGAGCGCCGTGGCCGAACCTTCGGTCTTGAGGTTCGGATCGGCGTTGATCAGGTCCAGCTGATCGGGTGCGATGTTGGTGACGATATCCGCCTCGCCGGTTTTCAGCGCGGTGATGCGGCTGGCGGTTTCGGGGATGCGGATGACGGTGGCCTGTTCCAGCGGCGCACGGTCGCCCCAGAACTCATCGAAGCGGCTGTAGACGACCTTTTGCCCCGGAACGAATTCCGAGATCGCGTAGGGGCCGGTGCCGACGGGCGCCAGCGAGAAGGCCTCGAAATCGCCGTCCTCGGCCACCTCGGGATCGCCGGACAGGGCCTTAGTATAGTCCTCGGGGATGATCATGACCTGTTGCAGCGAAACCAGCGTTTCCCACAGCGGTTCGGGGCGTTCGACCTTGATCTGAACGGTATAGTCGTCGATCTTCACCGCCTCGGCAAAGTTCGCCAGGCGGTCCTTGGAGCGCACGACATAGGGGGCAAAGGTCGCCTGGTACATCCGGTTCAGGGAAAAGACCACGTCGTCGGCGGTCATGTCTTCGCCGTTGTGGAACTTGACGCCCTCGCGCAGCTTCAGCTCCATCGTGGTGTCGTCCACCAGTTTCCATTCGGTGGCCAGCGCGGGCACCCATTCCGGTTCCAGCTTGGAATGGTCGCGATCGATCAGCGTGTCGAAGCTATTGTAGTAGAACTGCGAGCCCACGTTCGAATGGTCGCGGCCCGGATCGAGGTAGTCCGAGATATTGGCCGCGCCGACGGTGATCGACTGGGCAAGGGCCGAGCCAGCCAGAAGAGTGGCGGCGGTGGTCATCAGAAGGGTCTTCATGGGTTTCTCCATTGAGGAAGGTTGAAGGGCGTCTTCGGCCTCTTGGTTAGCGGTCGCGCAGGCGGACATCGGCGCGGTCACGCAGCCAGTCGCCAAGGATCTGCACGGAAAAGGTGACGAGGATGATCAGCACGGCGGGCGCGATCACCATCCAGGGGGCGGTGGGCATGTAGTCGCGGCCATAGCCGACCATGCTGCCCAGCGTGGCGGTGGGCGGCTGCACCCCAAGGCCCAGGAAGGACAACGTCGATTCAAGGATCACGATGTTGGACAGCGACAGGGTGAACTGCACCACCAGCGGCGAGACGATGTTCGGCAGCACATGGGTCAGCGCGATGTACCGCTGCCCGCCGCCCGAAGCGCGCGCCGCCTCGATGAAGGGCAGTTCGGTGATCTTGCGCACCTCGGCACGCACGATGCGGGCGTATTGCTCCCATCCCGCGATGCCCAGCACGCAGATCATGACAGTCAGAGACGACCCGAAGAGCGCCAGGATCAGCAGCGCCAGCAGGGTGAAGGGCACGGCGATCTGCAGATCGACGGCGGCCATGATCGCGTCTTCGGCCCAGCCGCGGCGCAACCCGGCGAACAGGCCCAGCGTTCCGCCGATCAGCAGGCCGATGGTGGCCCCCGCCAGAGCCAGCCCAAGGGTCAGTTGCAGGCCGTGCAGGCTGCGCGAGAGTACGTCGCGGCCCAGTTCGTCGGTGCCTAGGTAGAACCCGTCCTTGTAACGCTCGAACCCCAGCGGCGGGCGCAGGCGAGAGATCAGGCTTTGGGCCAGCGGATCGAACGGGGCGATCAGCGGCGCCAGCAGCGCCATCAGGACCAGGGCCAGACCGATCAGGGCCGCCGCCTTCTGGATGACATTGCTGTCGCGCCAAAGCGTCAGTGGCAGCGAGGTGCGCGACGGGATGTGGGTGGTGACGGTCATGGCTTTATCCTTTCGCCATGCGGATCCGCGGATCCGCGACGACATAGGCGATATCGGTGAGGGCATTGACGACGACCACGGCGAAGGCGACGGAGATCACTCCGAATTGCAGCACTGGGTAGTCCCGCATGATGGCGGCCGAGACGAGGAGTTCTCCGATGCCGGGCCAGCTGAAGATCGCCTCGACCACCACGTTGCCCGCCGCGGCCATGCCGGCGATCTGCAGGCCCAGCACCGACAGGACGGTGACACCCGCGTTGCGCAGCCCGTGTTTCAGGATCACGACGGTTTCCGGCAGTCCCTTGGCGCGGGCAGTGCGCATGAAATCCTGCCCCAGCACGTCCAGCATGGCGTTGCGGGTGAAACGGGTCAGCGCCGCAATCAGAACCCCGGACATGGCAATGGTGGGCATGATGAAATGCCAGGGTGTGCCGTTGCCCACCACCGGCAACCAGTTGAGAGAGAAGGCAAAGATCAGCACCATGAAGGTGGCGATGACGAAATTGGGAACCGCGTAGCCGATAAAGGCCAGCCCCATGACCGCGCTGCCGATCCAGCTGTCGCGCCACAGCGCCGCGACCACGCCCAGCGGGACGGACACCACCAGCGTCAGCGCCAGCGCGCTGCCCAGCAGTTGCAGCGTGGGCCAGATACGTTCGGCAACGATGTCGGCGACAGGACGGCGCTCGATGAAGGACAGGCCAAAATTGCCCTCGAGCACGCCGCGCAGATAGGCGAGATATTGATACCAGATCGATCGATCCAGCCCGAAATACTCGATCATCAGGGCACGGTCTTCCTCGGCCAGGCCGTCGCCAAGCGCGGTGTCCAGCGGGCTGCCCGACATCCGCGTGGCAAAGAAGACAAGGGTGATGATGGCGAAGAGGGTCAGCACCATCTTCAGCAGGGTGCGCAGGATATAGAGGGTCATTCCGGGGCTCCTGTACGGCGAAGCTGGACAAAGCGGGTGCCGACCGCCCGCGCGACGGCGCCGTCCGTGTCCGGGTTGTCCCCGACAAAGACGGCCTCTGCGGCGGCGACGCCGGTGCAAGACAGCGCCAGGGCGGCGAGGTGAGGGTGCGGTTTTCCGATGCTTTGGAAATTCAGTTCCGACAGCATGGCGCGCAGCGCGGCCAGCAGGGCGCCGGTTTCGGCGATGGGCTGGCCAGCGTGGCCGGGGTGCGCGGTGTCGGTATTGGAAACCCAGAAGACCGCGCCGCCCCGAACAAGGGCCGCCACTGTATTCAGCCTCTCCAGCGAAAGTTGCGTGTCGCGGCACAAGAGCACCAGATCAGCGGCCTCGGACGTCAGGACGAAACCAAGCCGCCGGGCCTCCAACTCCATAGCGGCGCTGGCAAACAATGCCAGGCGCGCCCCGGGATGCAGGCGTGCCAGATGCGCCAATGTCTGCTGCCCTGCCAGCAAGATCCGGTTGGCCGGGACGTTCAGCCCAAGCGTCGCGAGGTGCGTGCTCAGGTCTGCCGCGCAATGGGTCGAATTGTTGGACACCAGCCACAGCCGCTGTCCGCAGCTGGCGACGAAGGTGACGGAGTCGCTGTAGGCCCGCCCTTCCGAAACAAGACAGCCATCGAGATCGCACAGCACAAGGCGGTCCTGCGCGACCAGATCAGGCGAAAGCTGGCTGGATATCAGGTTGTTTACGGTCAGTACTGAGGCCACGGGCAAAGGCTCCCTGGGCCTCGGCGCTGGAGGCGCCGAGGCGGTTTGGTGTGGGGACAAGATTTCGTTCAGGTTCAAGTGCGACCGTTTCCGGCCTCGGCGGCACATCTGCCTGCCGGCCGTGACATGGCTGTGACAAAGCAAAGCTATGCTTTGAGAAAATCATAATCTCGCTTTGGATCGCCCATGACTATTTCCCTTCGCACCCTCGAAGCGCTCCGTTCAGTGGCCGAATCCGGCTCTTTCGCTGCGGCCGCGCGACAGTTGAACGTCACCCAGCCGGGAATCTCGCACCAGGTGCGCAAGCTGGAAGAGGACTACGGCGTGGTGCTTTTCGTACGCGAAAAGGGAAAGCTGCACCCGACGCCATTGTGCGAAAGGCTCTGCGATGCGGCCGAGCGTGTGATCACCGAGTATGAATCGCTTGAGCAGATGCTGCGGCGTCACGGGTCGCTGACCAAGGGAGAACTGTCCGTGGGGCTGGGCAACGCGATGCCCGGCATGTCGGTGATCGCCGCTTTCAACAAGGCCTATCCGCATATCGCCTTGCAGGTCACCACCGGGTCACATGACAAGATCATGCGGCAGGTCATCAACCACACCGTCGACGTGGGAATCCTGCCAGAGGTTCCCAAGGACGGACGGTTCCGTCGCAAACCCCTGTTGAAGAACAATGTCGTCGCCATCGTGACCCCGTCACACCCCCTGGCCCACGCAGATGCGGTCACATGTGAAGAACTGCTTCGCCACCGGCTGATCTTTCGAACGACCGGGTCGTCGACCCAGAAGGTTCTCGACCGCTATTTTCGGCGCCACGATGTGTCCCCGGTGCCTTTCCTGACCCTCGACAACCGGGATGGGGTCTACGAGGCGGTGGTCAATGGCATGGGCGTCGGTTTCGTCTGGAGGACGGGCACGGGGCGCAACGAGGATGTGAAACAACTCAGCTTGCTCGGAGCAGACACATCAAGCGCGGAGGTGGTCTTTGCCCCGGCCGAACGCAAGATGGAGACGCTGAATGCGCTTTTCGGACTGATCGACGGCATCGAATTGCGATAGCGCTGGCAAGCGACGTGGAACCGACTGAACGGCATTTGGGGCCAGCGCCTAATCATGTAGCGGCATCATTTGTCTCGCCGAGCAAGACTCGGCGCGGTTTGACCTGGCCCCGCGAAATTCCTCACCGTGATGTGGGGTCTGCGCCAAACTGATGTGTTCCCCGATGCCGGACCACCGGCAGTCACGGCGCCAGTACGCCAGGCGCCGTTCATGCATTAAACAATTAACCGGAACACTCAGGTGGGTCTGATCACCAGGGCGCAGGCACCTGTCACGCGCTGACGTCGGCCGTCAGTTGGTCGCTGAAGGGGAACAGCGCAGGGGTGCCGCCGCAATGCACGAACAACACATTCGATCCCTTTTCGATGGCGCCGCGCTGCGCGAGGTCAATGATCCCGGCCATCGCCTTGCCGGTATAGACAGGGTCCAAGAGCACGCCCTCGGCATGACCGGTCCGCAAGATGGCCGCGTTGCCCTGCTCGGAGGGGATGGAATAGCCCGGCCCGACATAGTCATTTTCGATCCGCAGGTCCTCGGGCGTGAACCGCTGCTCCAGATCCAGTAAATCGGCCGCATCGTTGGCCATGACGGCGATCCGCTCGGCGAACGGCACGGCGGTTCCGGTCACGGCGATGCCAAGCACCTTGGTCTCCGGCCACCAGATCGAACAGCCGACGACCATGCCCGCCAGCGTGCCGCCCGATCCGACCGGCGCACAGATGTAGTCCGGCGCCTTGCGGCCCGTTGCGGCGTATTGTTCCGACAGTTCGCGGATCGCGTTCACATATCCCATCGCGCCCAGTGCGCTGGCTCCGCCTAGCGGGATGATATAGGGCGTCTCGCCGCGTTCCTCTGCGGCGTCGGCGTGGGCCTGCATCCGCGGATTGATCTGCTCGAAATAGGCATCCGGGTCCAGGAAATCGACCTCGGCCCCCAGGATGTGATCCAGGAGCAGGTTGCCCTGCCAGGCGTCTGGACGGTTGCCGCGCAGCACCAGGATCGGCTTCATGCCGAATTTTCGGGCAGCCGCGGCGGTCATCCGCGCATGGTTCGATTGGTGCCCGCCGGTCGTGATGACCACCTGAACGCCGCGCGCCACCGCATCCGCCATCAGGAATTCCAGCTTGCGCACCTTGTTGCCACCACCGCCGAAGCCCGTGAAATCATCGCGTTTCACCGAAAGCGAGACGCCCAGTTCCGCGCTCAGGCGGGGCAGGTCCTCGACCGGGGTGGGCAGGAATCCCAGCGACAGCCGGGGCAGTTCATCGAGTTTCATGCTCGGTCCTTTCTCTTGATTGGCCCGCCGGGGCGAGTTTCCCCTTGCGTGATCGGACCTCTCTTGTCACGATATATGATATATCTTGAACGGCAACCCCTCGTTTTCTCGGTTCGCGCCACTCGGCGCTCCCTTCCGGAACGGCGGGCAAGCCGCTACGCTTGAACCGATCGAAACGGACCGCGCCATGACCGAACCTGTCTTCTCCGTCTCCGGACTCGAGGTCGCCTTTCGCGGCCGCTCCGGCTGGACCCCGGTGGTCCACGACATGTCGATGCAGATCGCGCGGGGCGAAACGCTGGCCCTCGTGGGGGAAAGCGGGTCGGGGAAAAGCGTCACCTCGCTGGCCTCGATGCGCCTGCTCGACCCGGAGACAAGCCGCATCAGGGGCAAGATCCTGCTGGAAGGCCGCGACCTGCTGGCGCTGTCGGAGCCGCAGATGCGCGGCGTGCGCGGCAACGACATGGCGATGATCTTCCAGGAGCCGATGACCTCGCTGAACCCCTCGATGAAGATCGGCGAACAGATCGCCGAGGTTCTGGAGGCGCACCAGGGCATGGACCGCAAGGCCGCCCTGGCCGAGACGCAGCGCCTGCTGGAACGGGTGCGCATTCCGGCGGCGCGGCAACGGATGGGCGAATACCCGCACCAGTCCTCGGGCGGGATGCGCCAGCGGTTCATGATCGCGATGGCGCTGGCCTGCCGCCCGCGCCTGCTGATCGCGGACGAACCGACGACGGCGCTGGACGTGACGATCCAGGCGCAGATCCTTGAGCTGATCAAGGTGCTGCAGGAAGAAGAGGACATGGCCGTTCTTTTCATCACCCATGACATGGGCGTGGTGGCCGAGGTCGCAGACCGAACCATCGTCATGTACCGGGGACGTGCCGTGGAACAGGGCCCGACAGAGGCGCTGTTCGCCGCACCGGAACAGCCCTACACCCGCGCGCTGCTGTCCGCTGTGCCCCGTCTGGGGTCGATGACCGGCAGCCGCCAGCCCGCGCGCTTTCCCCTGGTCGAGGCCGAAACCGGCA
>NZ_JASHJL010000044.1 GCF_030733205.1 Mameliella sp. MMSF_3455 | reverse complement strand
GAGTGATCCCCCCCCACGGTCCTACGAGGCCTGGCTGTAGCGCATGCCGTCGGGGACATGCGCATCGAAGGCGCTGGCGATGATGCGGGTCAGGGGACGGCCCGCGGGGGCGATCTCCAGCGCCTCATCGGTCACGGTCACGAAATTGCCGAAGCGGTCCGCCACCAGCGCGATCTCGGCGTCCAGTTGACCAGCCAGCGGACCGAACCTGTCGCACAACCCGGCCCGGTCTAGGCGGAAGTCGCACATCAGCATCTCGATGGCGCGGGCGCGCAGCAGGTCGTCCTCGGTCATCATGTGCCCGCGCGCGCCGGCCAGCTGCCCGGCCTTGATCCGCTGGACATAGGCCGCGGTGGCGGGGGCGTTCTGGACATAGCCGGTCGGCAGGCGCGAGATCGACGAGGCGCCCAGCCCGATCAGCGTGGCACAGCTGTCATCGACATAGCCCTGGAAGTTGCGGCGCAGGTGCCCGGTGGCGGCGGCGCGTTCCAGCCCGTCGCTCGAACGGGCGAAATGGTCGATGCCGATGGGGGTCAGACCCGCCGCGGTGAACCGCGCGGCGGCAAGCGTGGCAAGGTCGTGACGGGCCTCTTCGGCGGGCAGGGCCTCCTCGGGGATCAGCTTTTGCCGTTTCGACACCCAGGGCACGTGAGCATAGCCGAACAGCGCCACCCGGTCCGGGTCGAGGTCCAGCACCCTGTCGACCGTGTCCTGCAGGCGCGCGGCGGTCTGATGCGGCAGGCCGTAGACAAGTTCCGTGTTCAGCGAGCGGACTCCCGCCGCGCGCAGGTCGTCGACGCAGGCGCGGGTGATGTCGAAGGGTTGCAGTCGCCCGATGGATTTCTGCACCAGCGGGTCGAAATCCTGGATGCCGATGCTGGAGCGATTAATGCCCTCGGCGGCCAGCGCGTCGATCTTGGCGCGGTCCACCATCGTCGGGTCGATCTCGACCGAGAACTCCCAGTCATCGGTGGGCGGAAACACTGCCTTCACCGCCTGCGCGAGGCAGTGGATCATCGCGGGGGCGAGGATTGTCGGTGTGCCGCCGCCCCAGTGCATGCGGCCCATGCGCAGACCCTCTGGCAGCACGTCCTTTAGCAGGGCGAGTTCCCATTCCAGCGTGCCGAGATAGCTCTCGACCGGCGACAGGGTCTTGGTGCCCTGCTTGCGGCAGGCGCAGAACCAGCACAGGCGTTCGCAGAACGGGATGTGCAGGTAGACCGAGACGGGTTCACCGGGGTCCAGAGCGGCGAGCGCACGGGCCTAGTCGGTGGCGCCCGCCTCCGGCGAGAAGACTAGCGCGGTGGGGTATGAGGTGTAGAGGGGCACCCTGGCGTCGAAGAGGCCGAAGGATCTGAGGCGGTCGATCTGTTTCATGCCCCCGATATGCGCCTTTCGCGGCGCGCCGACTTTGTGCGGGATCAAGCTTCAGGCCGGAAAGGGCGCAACACCGATGACGAGTGTGTGCAGGTACAAAAGCGCGAGCCACAGCAGCAGCCCGATGGCACAGCGCAGGACCAGCCCGGCGGCGTTCGCGCGCCGCCACGCAGGGTCAGACAGCGGCGCGAGCGACAGAACGCGGGTGGTGCGGAAAAACGCCGCCGCCTCGGGGCCGAGCACCCGGCGGGCTCTCGCGTCAAAGGCGGGGATCGCCACCAGCGCCATGACCGTGAAGCTGCCGAAGAGGATCACGTGGGCCAGGTCGCCGTTGGGCGCCAGGTGCGCCCCGGCCCAGAGGGCCAGCGCAAGGAACAGCGGGTGGCGCGAGACGGCGGCGAAACCGGGTCGGGCCGGGTCGAATGCCTTGCGTCCGCCGAGGGTGAAGGGCTGTCGCAGACCGGTGCCGCAGGTCAGCAGGACCATGGCGAGCGGCATGGCCAGGTTCGGCACCCAGCGTGTCCAGGGCAGCTGCGGCCAGAGCTCGACGTAAGGCGCGCGTCCGGCGGCCAGGATCATCCAGGCCAGCAGGGCGAGCGAGAGCAGCCCGTAGAGGCTGAAATACGCCCGCCGGCCGACGGCGCCGATCAGCGTCTCGCGCAACCCGCCGAGGCGGGGCACGAAGTGGCTGGCCACGAACAGGGCCAGCGCCAGCGCGTATTCCGTCCAGCCAGTCATGGGTCCTCCGCCTGTTTCATCAGTCGCACGATGTGGCAGGCAAAGGCATAGGTCGCCGGCAGCCCGATCACCAGCCCGCCGGCGGCGGATTGCCAGGGCGTCAGCACGGGCCAGCCCAGCCACGAGCCGATCAGCGAGGCGAAGAACAGGTTGACCCCCATCGCGCCCGCGCCGAACGGGTAGAGCCCGACCAGCAGCTTCCAACTGGGTTTCATCGACGTGCGACCAGCCATTGCACCGCCGCGAGGGCCAGTATCAGCGCGATGGAGCCCACGAGGAACCAGAACTCGGCGACATCGGTCTGCGGCTGCGGCACGGGCCGGTCGAAGCCGGCGGCGAAGGCCGGGGCAGGGGCGGTGAGGGCGATTGTCAGAAGGCGTTTCATGTCAGCTCTCCATGGTCAGTGTCTGGTAGATCTCGGGCAGGGCGCGCGGCAGGCGGGCGGCATCGGGCAGCAGGGTGAACCCGGCGCGCCCGAAGATCCGGGCGAACCAGTCCTGCCCGTCGGCGTCCACGATGACGCCGTGCACCGCCTGTCCCAGTGCGCGGGCCTCGCGGACGGCCATGCGGCTGTCCTCGATCCCGTGTTGTCCCTCGTAATGGTCGAGGTCGTTGGGCTTGCCGTCGGTCAGCACCAGCATCAGCCGGCGTGTCGCGCCTTCCTCGGCCAGTTGCGCCGAGGTGTGGCGGATGGCGGCGCCGAGCCGCGTGTAGTGGCCCGGACGGAAGCCGCCGATGCGAGTCGTGACCGTGCGGCTCATTGGTTCGGCGAAGGTCTTGGCGCGGTGCAGAAAGACGCGGTCGCGGCGCAGCGAGGAAAACCCCCAGATGCCCAGCCGGTCGCCCGCCGTATCGATGCCCTCGGCCAGCGCGGCCAGCGCCTCGCGGGCGACCTCGATGACCGAGGTCTCGCCAAGCGCGGCCTCGGTCGAGCGGGAACAGTCCATCAGTATGGCGACGCTCAGGTCGCGGGCCATCGGGCGGCCCGATTGCCAGACGCGGTCGCTGCCCTCGTGGCCGCAGGCGATGTCGGTGCGCGAGGTTACGACGGCGTCAAGATCCAGGTCCTCGCCGTCGATCTGGCGGGGCAGGATCACGCGGCGCGGATGCAGCGGGGCGAACTGCCGCCGCACCCGCGCGACAAGGCGCGGATCGGGCGCATAGTCGGCACGCGGCGTCGCCTCGGCCTCCAGCACGCGGGTGTGGCCGGGCATGTAGTCGCCCGCGCGGCGGTTCCACTCGGGATAGGTATGGATGCCGGCCAGGCGTTCGTGGTCGGCGTCCTGCGGCGACAGGTCCAGCGACAGCCGCAGGCGCGTGGCGGCGCGTTTCACGTTCTGCGACAGGGTCAGGTGGTCCTGGTCCTCGGCGGCCTTGGCGGCGTTGTCCTGGTCGTCGTCGTCCACCATGCGGTTGATGTTCAGGCTCTCGGCCCAGGACATGATCGACTCGAACCGGTGCACGATGAAACTGTCGCGGCGGTTGGCCTGGTCGCGCTCCTCGCGCCGGGCGTCCTTGCGGTTCGGCAGGGCCATCGCCGGGGCAGGGGCCTCGGCCTCTTCCGCCGCGGCGGTCCTGCCGGTCCTGCCGGACCGCAGGCGCGGCCAGATCGACAGGGGGGCAAAGCTGCGATAGCCGCGCGGCGCGGGGCAGAACAGGCATTCCTCGTGCGGATCATGGCCGCAGAGCTGATCCAGCAGCAGCCGTTCCACGCCGGCCTCGCAGCGTGGCAGGCCGGTGCGGTGGCGGTTGGTGACGATATGGGCGCAGAAGTGCGCATGGGCCGCCCGCAGGCCCGGGCAGGCGGCATAGGCGCGGTCCGAGGCCAGGGCCAGCGCCGCGATCTCGGCGCGGTCGGCGGCCAGCGGATCGGCCTCGGCGGGCGGGATCTCGACAAAGGCGGCCAGCGCGGTCAGCCAGAGATAACAGGCGCGGTTCATCTCGCGCGTCGGAAAGACGTCGATCTGCGGCGGCAGGCGCAGGCGGTCGCCGTCGAAATCCGCCAGGTGCAGCTTTTCCCGCGGCGTGCCGATGCGGCGGATCCGGTCGGGCCGGTGATCCGAGGTGGTGAGCGGGGCGGGGGCGATCTCCACCCCCGCCGCGCCGCCGAACGCCCGGAAGAGCGCCGCCACCGAGGGCCGCATCTCCCCGAACGTGACGGCCCGCGCCGCGTCCGCATCGACCACGCCCCAGCGCGAGGCCATGTCGTGCCAGAGGTTGCCGACGGTTTCCTCGGGCTCCATCAGGTCAAGGACATGCAGCATCGGCATCACCCGTAGATCACGGCGGCGAGGTCGCGCAGCGCCTGCTGCACGTCCGGTTCGTCGCTCAGCGGTTCGATGATCGCGGCCTCGATGGCACGATCCACCGCCATGCCGCGCGCGATCATCGTCGCGGCGTAGATCAGCAGGCGGGTCGAGACGCCTTCTTCGAGGTCCATGCCGGACAGCGCGCGGATCTTGCCCGCCAGCCGCACCAGCGCCGTGGCGCGCGCCTCGTCCAGGCCGCTTTCGCGCATGACGACGGGGGTTTCGACCTCCGGCGCCGGAAAGTCGAACCCGATGGAGATGAAACGCTGCCGGGTGGACGGTTTGAGCTTTTTCAGGATGTTCTGGTAGCCGGGGTTGTAGCTGGCCACCAGCATGAAGGGCTTTGGCGCCTCCAGTTCCTCGCCCGTGCGGTCCATGACCAGCCGGCGGCGGTCGTCGGTCAGCGGGTGCAGCACGACAGTGACGTCCTTGCGGGCCTCGACCACCTCGTCGAGGTAGCAGATGCCGCCCTCGCGCACCGCGCGGGTCAGCGGCCCGTCGACCCAGACGGTTTCGCCGCCCTTCAGCAGGTAGCGCCCGATCAGGTCGGCGGCGCTGAGGTCGTCATGGCAGGCGACGGTGTGGAGCGGCAGACCGAGCCGGGCCGCCATGTGCTCGACAAAGCGCGTCTTGCCGCAGCCGGTGGGCCCCTTCAGAAGAAGGGGCAGACCGTTGGCATGGGCCGTCTCGAACACGTCGCATTCGTCGGCGACGGGCCGGTAGAACGGCAGGTCGGAGGTTTGCAGATCTTTCATGGCTCACTCTCCCGGTACGGCCACGGGGCCGGGTTTGACAACTTCGCGGCGGCGCACCACGAGCATGGTGTAGATGAAGAGCAGGGCTCCCAAGACCACGGCCACGCCCGAGCCGAAGCGCATCAGGTAGAACAGGCCCAACTGATCCTGCACGTCCATGTAGTAGTCGCCCACGATGCGCTGCATGTGCGTCTGGATGGTGCCGGCAAAGGTCAGCGTGAAGGTCATGAAGGCCATGCCGCCGGTCATCAGCCAGAAGGACGCCATGTTAAGCACCTGGTTGTAGGGTTCCCGGTTGCGCAGGATCGGCATCGCATAGGTGAACATCGCCAGGTTCAGCGCGACATAGGCGCCGTAGAAGGCGAGGTGCCCGTGCGCGGCGGTGATCTGCGTGCCGTGGGTGTAGAAGTTCACCCCGTGCAGCGTGTGCAGGAAACCCCAGACGCCCGCGCCGAAGAAGGCGACGGTGGAGGACCCCAGCGACCACAGCAGCGCGGCCTTGTTCGGGTGGTTCTTGCGGCCCTTCCAGACCATGACGAAGGCAAAGCTCATCATCGCGAAGAAGGGGACCACCTCGAAGGTCGAGAAGATCGAGCCGATCCACTGCCAGTAGCCCGGCGTGCCGATCCAGTAGAAGTGGTGCCCGGTCCCGAGGATGCCCGAGAACAGCGCGGTGGCGACGATGACATAGAGCCATTTCTCGATCACCTCGCGGTCGACGCCGGTCAGTTTTAGCATCAGGAAGCCCAGGATCGCGGCCATGACCAGCTCCCAGGTCGCCTCGACCCAGAGGTGCACGACCATCCACCAGTACATTTTGTCCAGGCTGAGGTTGTCGGGGTTGATGAAGGCAAAGACCCACAGCAGGCAGAGCAGCCACAGGCCCATCAGCAGGATGTTGGTGATCGCCGTCTTGCGCCCCGCGAGGAAGGTCAGCGAGATGTTCACGAGGAAGATCACCGCCGCGACGAGGATGCCGAACTTGACCCACAGGGGTTGTTCGAGGAACTCGCGCCCGCCGTGGATGCCCACGAGGTAGGACCCGACCGCACCCAGCGTTCCGACCACGAGGATCGCGAGTTGGATATAGGCAAGCCTGACCGAGAAGATCTCGCGTTCGGATTCCTCGGGCACCAGGTAGTAGGCCGCCCCGAAGAACCCCAGCAGCAGCCAGACGATCAGCGCGTTGGTGTGGATCATGCGCACGATGTTGAAGGGCAGCACTTCGCTGAGAGTGTTGGGCGAGACGTAGATCCAGCCCAGCAACAGCCCGCCCAGTACCTGGATGCCGAACAGCGCCATCGCCGCAATGAAATAGGCGTAGGCCACCTGTTGAGATTGGTATTTCATCTGTTTTCTCCCTTATCCCGCGTCGTTCGGCGGCCAGTTCTGGGTGTCGGTCTGATCCGCCCAGCGGAGGAATTCGGACAGCGCCCGCATCTCTTCCTCGGTGATCTCGAAATGCGGCATCTGGCGGCGGCCCTCGATTCCCGAGGGCTGCGCCTGCATCCAGCCGTTCAGCATCTCGTAGGCGAGCTCGGGATCGTCCTGAACGCCCCAGCGGGTCATGACGTTGCCGACCTCGGGGGCGAAATAGGCGCCTTCGCCGTGCAGCGTGTGGCAGTTGATGCAGGAGTTGCGTTCCCAGACGTGCTTGCCGAGGACAACTTCCTCGGTCAGCGGCATTCCCGCGGTGGCGGTCTTGACGATCTGGCGGTGACTGTCTGCGGTCAGGGCCACGAACACGACGACGAAGAACAGGGATCCTCCGTAGAACACGTTCCTGGCCCGCGATTTTGTAAGTAGTTCTGACATGTCGCGGTCCCGACGATTTGTTTCGGATGACCGTTGTCTACCGGGTGCCTCCGCGGCTCTTGTTGCGGAAACGCAAAGAAGGCGGCGAAACATGAGTGCAGCATGCGGCTATGAAAGGAACGCCCATGCGACGCCCCGATTTCGATGACCCGGATCTGCCCCTGTCAGATCTCTTTGCCGAGTGGCCCGAGGCCGCGGGCGCGTTTCTGGATCGCAGGATGCTGTGCCCGGGCTGCCCCATCGCCCCGTTTCACGCCATCACCGACGCCTGCCTCGAATACGGCCTGGACGAGGATGCGTTCCGCGCGGAGGTGAAGCGCAGGATGGAGGGCAGGGAGACCGCTACTGCTCGCTCAGCAGGACGAGGGCATGCGGATCGGTGACGACGATGTGCTTGCGCGTCGATTCCACGATCCCGTCCCTTTGCCAGGCCGACAGCAGGCGGCTTACAGTGTGCAGCGTCGTGCCTGTCATGTCCGAGACGTTCTGCCGCGTGACCGGAAAGGCGATCTCGATGCCGTTCGGTGTCTTGCGGCCGCTCTGGTTGGCCATGCGCAGGACCGCGCAGGCGACCCTCTTTTCCACGGCCTGCGTCGCCATTTCGGTCAGGGTCTCCTGGATCTGGCCCAGCCGCTGGCCGAGGGTCTTGTAACTCTCGGTGGCAAAGCCGGGATAACGCGCCGTGAAATCGGACCAGACACGTGCGGACCAGGACAGGGCGATCGATTCCGCGGCCGCGATGGCGGTAGCGGGGTAGGTGTCGCGCTGCAGCGCCGGCGCGATGCCGAAGAGCTGCCCCGGAGAGATGTGCAGGACGATGATCTGGTCGCCGCCCGGAGTCGTGCGGACTACCCGCAGGTAGCCGTCCAGCAGCAGGAAGAAGCTTTCGGCGTCATGACCCTCGCGGAAAATCGCGGTGCCTTCCTCGTATCGGCGCGACCCGGCCTGATCGAGGATTTCGCGGATTTGGGCGCGGTTCAGCTGGGAAAACGGCGGCAGGCCGGTCAGCAGGCTTTCGTCGAGCTTGGGCAAGGCTTCGGACCGGGAGTTTGTTTCAGAGCAACGTTCGGATCGCCCAATTACTGCACATCGGGGGCAGACGAAACAACCGGATACGAAGAAAGGAAGTTCCGATGTTCAAGACGATGATGATGTCTGCCGCCGTCGCCCTTGCCGCCGGTGCGGCGTTCGCCAGCGAAGGCGCAGTGCACGAGGTCAAAATGCTCAACAAGGGCGAGGCCGGCGTAATGGTGTTCGAACCCGCCTACGTCGAGGCCGAGCCCGGCGACGTGATCCGGTTCCTGCCGACCGACAAGGGCCACAACGTCGAAAGTATCGCCGGCATGCTGCCCGAGGGGGTTTCGGCCTTCAAGACCGGCTTCAACGAGCCGTTCGAGCTGACCGTCGAGGCGGAAGGCGTCTATGGCGTCAAATGCACCCCGCACTATGCCATGGGCATGGTGGCCGTGATCGACGTGGGCGACCCGGTGAACCTCGACGAGGCGGCCGCAGTCAAGCACAAGGGCAAGGCCACGAGCCGCATGGCCGACCTGATCGAGCAGGTCGAGTGACGCCCCGACAATTCGTCATGCGATTGACCCGGGCGGTGCCGAAGGCGCCGCCCGACTGCCCTCCGGACCGGAGTTCACGATGACCCCCCGCGAGACATACAAGGGCTCGGCGCTCTTTTCCTACGGCTTCAGACCGTTCTTCCTGTCGGCTGCGCTCTTCGCGATGCTGGCCATTCCCCCTTGGTGGCTGATCTGGCGCGGCGATCTGGCGCTGGCCGGCCCTTTCACCCCGACGGACTGGCACATTCACGAGATGATCTTCGGCTATGGCGCCGCCGTCGTGGCGGGGTTTCTCTTTACCGCGGTGCCGAACTGGACCGGCCGCCTGCCGACACGGGGGGCGCCGCTGGCGTTTCTGCTCTGTTTCTGGTTGGCGGGACGCGTGGCCGTGGCGGGGCTGACGGGTCTGGGGCCCGTCGCGGTGGCGCTGATCGACCAGCTGTTCCTTCTGGCCGTGGCCGCGATGATCGCGCGGGAAATCGTCGCCGGCCGGAACTGGCGCAACCTCAAGGTGCTGGTCCCTGTGACGCTGCTCTGGCTGGCGAACATCCTGTTCCACGCCGAGGCGGCGGCACAGGGAACGGCGGATCACGGCCGCCGGTTGGGCATCGCGCTGCTGATCTTCCTCGTCATGCTGATCGGCGGGCGAATCGTCCCGAGCTTTACCCGCAACTGGCTGGTCCAGCGTGGCGAGACGCGCTTGCCCGCGGGTTTCACCCGCGTCGATGCGCTGTCGCTGGCCGTGGGCGCGGCGGCCCTGGCCGCCTGGGTGGTCGCCCCCGACACCGTGATCTGTGCCGTGCTCGGCCTCGCCGCCGCCCTCGTGCAACTCGTCCGCCTGGCCCGCTGGCGCGGCGCGGCGACCTGGCGTTCGCCGCTGCTGCTGATGCTGCATGTCGCCTACCTGATGGTGCCGCTGGGGTTCGCTGCCGTGGCTCTGGCCGCTCTCGGCCTCGCCGCGCCGGCAAGCGGGTCGCACGTGCTGGGCATCGGGGCCGTCGGCGGCATGACCGTGGCGGTCATGATGCGCGCGACGATGGGGCATACGGGCCGTCCGCTGATGGCCGGCCGGCTGCTGTCCGCGGCTTTCGTCCTGATCGTCGCGGCGACGGCGGCGCGCGTCGCGGGCCAGGCTGTGCAGTGCGGGGCATTCGACGGCATAGACCTGGCTGCCTTGCTCTGGACCGGCGCCTTCGCGCTGCTGGTTGTGCGGATCGGCCCTTGGCTCGTCCGGCCCAAGGCCGGGCGCAAGGCGCCACGGCGTGCGGCTTCCAGGTAACTTGGATCCCTGCCTTGCAGCACGACAGAGGACCTGTCGCAACCCAGTTTCGAATAGACCCCAGCGAGTCAGGTAAGGCGTATAATCTAGATTATGTTGCCCATTGGCCCGACAACCAGCCGCAGCGGCAATCATCCGCGGCTTGGCCGGAAGACAAGCGAGCCGACGTCTCCCGGGGCCGAGCCGGTTGGTAGACCGATCGTCCGACATCAAAATCATGCGACGAATCGCTTGAAAGCGTGAGACCCACGGTGAGCTACACCACCTCTCGGGACATGACCGCCACACAAGAGAAATGCCGATGGACCTATGCCCTTGTGGAACTTGAGATCGACGCTGTCGACCGGGTTTCCTTGCCTACTGGCCGGGCATGAAACAGGCACGAGATCAGCGCCCGACAATTCCTCGCCACGCCAATCCCTTGCCTCACCTTGTCAGAACTTAACCACTGAACCGACCGCAAGCCGATAAAGGATGACCCGCTCCCCTTGGAGAACGCGTGTATTGGTTAGCTCTGATCTGGGTTTGGTCCTCTTCTGGCCGTTGGCGATACTCCCGTAGTGTGAACCCGTCGAGGCTCGTGTGGGGCGGTGGAGGTTGTAATCGCATCGCCATGCCGCAATCCTCCGTGAAAGGAACCGCGCCGCCGCCAACGTGCCTGACGGCGCTGCTCAAGATGGCTGTCGCCCACCAAGGTGCAATATCTCAGAAGCCAGACCGCGCAAAAACAGCAGAAATCTTGGTCAGTAAGCGCTGGCGGATTCTTGGAGCCTCCAGAAGCAGTTCGTGTTTGGCGTTTTGAATCAGCTCAAACTGACCGTTTGGCCAGCGCTCCATACGGTGCTGAATCGCCCCTAGGTCGACCATAGTATCCTCGTCGCCACAAAAGGTGATGCAGGGTGTATCGGGAGCGGGAATTTTTGAGAGGCGCCGGCACTCGAGCAGTCCCTGATAGAGCCACCCCATGCTGGATCCCCCCATCTGTAGCTCCGGATGCGCTTGAGCCTGATCTCGCCAGAACTGATACATGTCCGCGTCGTTGGTAATCCTATTACCAGCAAACGGGTTGGCGAGGGCATAATTCTTGCCGTCGTGGCCCGGACAATAGACGTGACCTCTACCGCTCGCCTGAGCGCCGCAGGAAAGCGCCCAGGCCGCAATCCGTTCGACATGCTTCAGCTTGATGCCCCACATCGGACCGGTGAAAGCGCACGCAGCCACTGAAAGACCCTCGGCCAAGGCACGCAAGCCGACGCAGCCGCCCATTGAAGTCCCGACCAGGAACCATGGTCTGGGCACCTCTAGGGTCTTTGCCATCCTGACTAGGGCGGCGACGTCCTGCTGATAATCGGAGAAGCGACCCACATGTATTGTGTTGCTGTCTACGGTGACCCTGTCGGAAAGCCCATGACCGCGCCAATCCAGCACAAGGGTTCCGTACCCAAAGCGACGCAAGCTCTCAATCGTCGGGCCGTGAAGTTCCATGTACTGCGTGCGCCCAGGAAAGAGGAAGACGGTCCCTGTACATTCAGGTCCTCCGCCCCAAACCCCGACGCGAAGACGCACCCCATCTTCGGCGCAAACCCAATATGCGGCCCCTCCGTCCGGAACCCTTGCCAGTTCAGTATGAAGTGGCGCTCGCTCCATCAGATCTCACCCACTCTGGTTTCAGCACTGCCAGCCCACCAGATGCAGCTGGCGACTCCCACCGAGATGCTGAGAAGCAGAAGCATCGAAAACCCTGTGAACGTTCCCAGCAAGGCAAAATTGACAGTGAGCAGCCCAACGACCCCGCTCATCTTTTGCCAGGAAACCTGCGCTTGCTTCATCAGGCCTTCAGCCCTTGATCTTTCGCCTGGTTCGATATTGCCCGCCAGTGAATTGACCTTCTTCAAGCCCGAACGGATCCGGGCCTGACAGGCGAAAAAGACAAAGCAGGTTACGAAGATCACAAAGAAACTTGTCACGTAAGGCCAGGCGGTCCTCTCAAGCCACCCCCATTCGTTATGGGTTGCGCCCAGGGCCGCCAATGCATCGCCCAGCAACCAGGCAAGAATGTTCTCGCCATCGGATATCAGGTAGACCGCGTTCAGCTTGATGCTGGATGCGGACAAAATCCCAAAGACCGTGCAACAGAAGATCGCTCCCATCAATTTTCCTCCAATATCGAACATGTTCGTGACTTGCAGGGCCGCGCGGTCAGCGTCGCAAGAGCCGGCAGCATACTGAAAAGCTCCCGCCATGGCGTGTAGCAAGACAAGCCCCGAGAAGAAGGCCCAATAGACAAAGCAAGAATACAGGTTAGCCAAACCCGATACGATAACGGCCTCTGACACCGTAACGACGTCCGGCCGTTCGATCGCCACAAGAATCCAGTCAATCATTGCGTTTCCGGTGACGCCTTTTGCCAAAACGAGCCAATAGACGCCCAGCCACTGCCCCAGGAAGACCACCAGCAGGCAGGCTCCGAGAATGAGCCAGCACATCGGAGCGGCATCGTCCATTCTTCGAAGCCAAGAGGCATCCCGGCTTTGCTCTCCACCGTCGTCGGAAAACTTGGCCCGCCACTCGGTCTTCCAGGAATGCAGCGTCTCTGACACGATGAACAGAAACAGCGCGACGAACACGATTCTGTCTACGGTCCAGCTTGGCGCCCACAGGAGCCCGACTTGCTTGTCCAAGCCCGGGACCGGGCTAAAGGTGATGCTGTGAGTACCTACGGCATAAGCCAGGATGGCAAGCAAGGCGCTGCCTGCCCATATGACGATCGGCAGATTCAGCGTGTTCCGCCCGTCGAACATGGCCTCTGTCCGTCTGGCCAAATTGAAGCCACTTGTCGGCGCCTTCGCCGTCGTTTCTTGCGCCGGAGTTGCGGGTTCCGCTGCTCGAGGTCCTCGAGAAACAAATACGGATGCTCCCGCGCCATACGTCTCGGCGGATTGGAGACCTCTTCTCTTCGCTGCCAGCCGCTTGTTTGCCGCGATCAGTTCTATCTGCCACGCGCTCGCGGCATCCGGATCGTCGCATCCGAAAATCCTTGCCAGCCACCGGATATTGTCCGAACTGATGCCCTTGTCGTTGTCCTGAAACCAGAGCTGAACGGTCCGAAGCTCGATCCCGGACCCGTTGGCTTCGATCCTTGAAATGGCATCCGCAAGAAGATCGGGGGTCCAGGGACCTTGCGGAAAACCATTCTCGTCAACACGACGGCCGGCACCGGCAGACGCCAGACGGTTGAACAGCGCCTTGAAGTCGCCTCCTCCCCCATTCGGAGGGAGATAATATTTTCCGTTTTTTATCAAGCTTCCTGCCACAGGAATCTTCGCCGCGCCGGGTGCCCACCAGCATAACACAACCATAAGGAGTATGTCTCCATCTTCACGTATCGAGCAAACGGAACTCGGATTACTCGTGACTGTCTCTCGACCTCGGCGCATCAGCCGAGCAAAAGCGCATTGCGAAGACCTATCGCCACGGCGTTTCCGCTCATCTTCTTCCCGGAGTGTCCTCGAGATGAACTCGAAGTCGCTCGACGGTTCGGCCCACGACCAGCAGGCGAAAGCGAGCACAAGTTTGCGGTCCCACAACCTCAAGCCGTCCGGTGTGGAATCGCATCGCCTGTCGTGATGCACAACAGAGTACACGACAAGGATCAGGTCTTTTGAAGTTGCACATCGAAGTGTCGTCACCGGGGTCTTCCAGATCAATGGCGGCCACCCAGGCGTCGGCCATTCGCCGCATGCAGCTCAGTAGTTCACTTGCTCGAAGCCATAGTGGCCTGCGTAGTCGCGCCATTCCACGAAGACCGAGCGATGGTGGATGTCCGGACAATGCTCCCCCCATCGCTCGAGGCCAACATGGGCAACCGGTAGGGCATCAACCGTCGAGGGCTGCCATGAAAAGTCGCCTTGTGTTCCGTAGGTCCCGAGCATGACGAACGCACGGCGTCTGCAGTCCCCGCTGCGGTCGGACTCGCGTTGCCAAGCGTAGCGCACATCGAAGATGCGTATGGACCGCACGAAATTGAACTCGGGCCCACTGATGTCGATGTCGGCTCGATTCCGGATCAGTTGCAGGGTGAGCGCCGCCAGCAACGGCGGTACCGCAGCACGATGTCCTCGAAGCGAGGCAAATACGCGCATGTCCTGTTGATAAGGCGCCCCTGCCTCAATCGACTGCGGCAATGAGCGACCAGTGTCGAACACGATGTCAAATAGGCGTTCCGTCATGTTTCCGCCGTCATCCACCCGGTCGGACGCGCCCATCGGGCAGCGCCAGATTTGAAGCGGCGGCTCAACCGGACGGGGTGTGATCCGGCGTATAAACTCGGCCCGAGCTCGCGCGCATGGCTCGGACGCCGGCCAACCACCGGAAAGACACAGGAGGATCGCGCAGTCGATCGGATAGGTCTGGGCCTGCGTCCGATCCGACATGCCGAATATTGACACGAATGCCAAGGCAACACATGCAGCGAGACGCGATGCGGAGTGGTGCATCGTCGGACGGCCAAAGGAATTCGCACGTCGCTTGAATTTACAGCATATGTACATGTCAGTCACCATTGCTATGTGATTGAAGGTCGTGATGGGCACAGCAGTGCGCGTTCATCTTGGCTCTTCCCCGCGACGGCAGGCAGCGACTCCAGGAATGCGATCACTTCGACAGGCGTCACAGACTTGGCTTTCGCCAGAGCGGCTCGGCTTAACGGGGGATCGATGAATTTGACGGCGTCACGCGCGCCATTCCAGAGAAACGTCAGCTCGGCCGTGTTCCAGAGGTAGACCAAACCAATGTTGCAGATTTTATCTTCTCCGAGTAGCCGCGCGATGGCCACTGCTTCTGCCCTCAGGTTCCCGCGATTTTTCACAACGGACCCGATGATCTGGGGGCACCGCGATCAGTCCGCACAGGCGTCCTTGGCCAAGCATTTTGGAATTTCCTCCGCGCAGCTGAGTCGGTTCCCAGAAGACCGGTACAGTCTTGTTGCTCCAAAGATTTAGCTCCTTCTCACGTTGGCCGACGGAAACGCGCCTGCGTACTGACCCCGTCGATTTACTCTCCTCATAGTTGCGCACCGCATCAGAGCTAAATCACGGCAAAAAACGAAACATGGCGAAACAGAACGAAAGGAACGGCCTTAACGCAATGAAAAGGTGTAAGAAATTTTCTCCCTGCTGCAAACTGATGGCGTGAACTTGATCGAACTACGTCATCGACCAAGCGCACCCGAGGCAGGACAGAGGATGTAACAGTGACGTTGCCAAGGGAGGCGAAAGTTGACTGAGCACCCTGCCGCTGCTACCCCGCCATTCGAGGCGTCCAGGGTTCGAGCTGCGTTGCCAATTCAGCAGCGCGAATGCAGACCCGAGCTAATTCCCGACCAAGCCGAGGAACCTTCCATATTCCGCGCTGACCTCTTGCGCTTCCTCAAACGCCCGGGCGCGCTCCTCGTCGAGGCAGCGGAAGTAGTTCTGGATATCCCTGATGTAGAGTTCAAAGTCCCGACGGATAATGTCAGCGTAGTCCCGCCTGGCCTTCGGGTCGCTCGGGACGAAAGGCCGCTGCGGCGTAACACAGGATTCGGCGACGGCGCCGCCTACGGATACCATAAGCAAAGCTATAACAACCGTACCATGGACGCGGCGCAACCATTGGCGCCGTAAACGCTTAAATCCCTTGATCGACATCATGTCTCCGGTCTATCCGTTTCATGAGCGATAATCCGCTTGGCGGCACGATATTACATCTTGCGCCTCAAAACTATATCATCGTATGTCTGGGTGGCAACTTGAGATGCCCGGGCACTCGCCTTATTGGAGACCAAGCCCGGGTGATGGATCTAGAAAAAGAAGCGCCAAATGTGGTCACCGAACCCAGATTCCGCGATCTGGTCGCCAGCGGCTATCGCGTCGAAGTTGTCTGCAAGGAGGACGCCTTCAAGAAGGGCCCCAACTGGCACGGGGTCTGGATTCTGCGGGCTGTCAGCGACGAAGGTGTCGAAAAACTCCTGGTCACCGCCCGGACCCGGACCTCGCGCAACGACATCAAGATCCGCGAGATCAGGACCGTCACCGGCGTCATCTCCTTCCTGCAGGGCATCGGCTTCTCCCATGCCGACATCCCTCTCGAGGAAGGCAAGCGGACGGTCCAGAAGCTGTCCGGCGAGGAGATCGCCGCCAGCCGGGGTTAGCGTCCTTCTTCTCGCCATCCTGAGCGTTCCGGCTTCGGCTGAAATGGTACTGGTGATGGGGCGCGACGGATCGCTCTCCCCGTCACGCGCGCAATCCAGTTTTGCCCGCAACTACAATGACGGCATCGGGCAAGGATCTGCTTCAGACGGGCTGCGCATCTTTGGTAAGGACAAGGATGCTGCCGAGAACGATGAGTTGCGGATCGCGGCAATCGCGCCGAATACCCCCGCGCCTCGCCCGGACATCCTCGCGGCGATCCAGGACACCGGTCTGCGCTATGCCAGCCACTCTGGTCTTCGCGCGGCGGACATCACCGTCACGGACTGGCTGAATCTCTATCGGGCCAATATCGAGATCGAGAGCGCATATGACCCGAACGCCGTCTCCCATGCCGGGGCGATCGGGCTCGGGCAGCTCATGCCGGGCACCGCCCGCGCGCTCGGGGTCGATCCCCATGACTGGCGGCAGAACCTCGACGGATCGGCTCGGTACCTCGCCCAGATGCTGGCGGAGTTCGGTGACGTGCGCCTCGCGCTCGCCGCCTACAATGCCGGTCCCGACGCCGTGCGCGAACATCGCGGCATTCCCCGCTTTCAAGAAACCCATTCCCACATCCAGCGGGTGCTGGCCGTATTCAATCGGCTGGAAGGAGAGACTTCATGAAAAACCCTGTCGCAACCATTGCTCTGTCCGCCACGTTTATCGTGGCCATCGCCGAGCCGGCACTCGCGCAAAGCATCGACCTCTCCCCGATCCAGAGCCTCCTGCAGGGGATCGTGGATGCCCTGACCGGTCCACTGGGCGTCGTTCTCGCCACCCTTGCCGTCCTCGGGGTCTTCATCAGCTGGTTCATGAACATCATCGATCTGCGCCAGGCACTCTGGGTGCTGGTGGGCATCGCAGGCGTGGCCGCAGCACCGACGATCGTTGCCGCTGTGTTTGGTGGTGGTTCACCGTAAGGAGTCGACAACGTGGCAGAGCAATCCCCCCTCTTCCTGGGACTTGTCCGTCCGCCGAAGCTCCTTGGGCTGCCGATCATGTACGCCATGGTCTGGCTCTTCGGCTCGGTGCTGCTCTTCGTCTGGGTGCAGCACATGGTGGTGCTGGGCGTGGCGACAGTGCTTTATCCCGTGCTTTGGAAAGCGGCGGACTGGGATCCGCGTTTCATCGACGTGATGATGACGGCGCTCCAGGAAACCCCGCCGACGCGGAACCGCGCCATCCACGGGGGCGACAGCTATGCGCCATAATCAAGCCCTGGACGAGACCTATGATGAGCGCACCCTTCTGCCAGACTGGTACGCCCGCGAAAAACGCCTCGCACATATGCTGCCCTATGTCAGCCTCGTCGATGACCATACGGTCCGGACACGGGTCAACGAGCTCTTCCAGTGTGTCCGCCTCGGCGGCGTGAACAGCTACACCACGGACGATGCCTATCTCGACAAGGTGACCGCGCTTTTCGCCCGGATCATCGCGCAGCTGGGCCCCGAGTTCAGCTACTATGTGCACAAGGTCTCGAAGTCGATCACGCCGGATCTGCTCCCGGTCCGGGGGGACGGTTTTGCAGCGGCAGTGGATGAGGCTTGGCGTCTGAGGCTGGGATCGGCCGGTCTTCGCGACAAGACCCTGACGCTCACCATCATTCACCGCCCGCCGCCGAAGAGTTTCCTCGGCTTCGTGAACCGAAGCGCGCCGGAGCGGTTCAAGGAAGAGACGGCCAAGAGGGTCCGGTGCCTCAAGGACGCGGTCAGAGTTTTCACCTCCGGTTTCGCCGAACTCAATCCCCGTCTGCTCTCTGCCGCCTCAGGCGAACTCGTCGGCTTCCTGGGCGCGCTTAACACGGGCCGCGAACTGCCGCTCTACCCGGCAAACCGTTACGGCTTTCTCGCCGCCAACGTCGCCAACACCCGCGTGACCTTTCGCGAAGACCATTTCGAGCTCTCAGACGGCGTGGTCGGTCACCGCTTCGGCAAGAGCTTCACCATCGCTGAATACTCTGAGGCTACCACCTGCACCATGTTCGACATGCTGAACCTGCCGGTCGACATGATCGTCACGCATTCCTTCACGCCGATCAATTCGAACCTGATGGCGGGCCGGATCAAACGCCAGAAGCGCCAGATGCAGGCCTCCCAGGATGCCGCGCTCTCGCTCCTCGAGGCGCTCGACATCGCCCATGACGATCTCGAGGCCAAACGCCAAAGCTTCGGCGAGCACCACATGGTCGTGACCGTCTTCTCGGGCAGTCTCGACGAGCTGCAGACCCTCGGCGCCGAGATCGTGAATGCCGCCGCGGCCGAGGGCGTGAAGATGATCGGCGAGCGGATGGCGGCGAAGTCGCATTATTTCAGCCAGCACCCGGGCAATCAGCCGAAGCGCGTCCGCGCCAGTGCCGTCACCAACCGCAACTTCGCGGATTTCGCGGCGCTGCATCGCACACCGCTCGGGAAAGAGAAACACCAGCTGCCCTGGGGCCAGGAGATCACGCTCTTCCCGACGCCGGAGCAGAGCGCCTACCGGTTCTCCTACCACGAGCAGGGCAGCCCCGAGAAAGAGCCCACCAGCGGGCACACCCTCATTCTCGGGCGTCCCGGCTCGGGCAAATCGGTCCTCTCCGCCTTCCTGATGACGCAGGCCCGCCGGGTCGGGGCGCGCGTCTTCGTCTTCGACTACCGGCTCGGCATGGAGATGGCCGTGCGCGCCAATGGCGGTCGTTACACCTCGATCAAGGCCGGCCAGGCGACGGGCCTCAACCCGCTCTGGACCGAGATCGACGCCCGCGGAACGGCCTGGCTCTCGGATTGGCTGGGCTCGCTCCTCCACCGCGCCGACAAGCCACTGACCCCCACCCAGAGCAATCGCATCCAGGAGGTGGTCCGCCAGAACGCCACCGCGACGGATCCGGCCTTGCGGAACTGGCGGGATTTCGCGTCGCTCTTCGTCTCCACCGATGACAATGGCGACCTGCACCAGCGCCTCCTCGAATGGACGGAGGACGGCCGCTACGGCTGGATTTTCGGCCAGAGCCTTGAGGACACCTTCTCGCTCGAGGGCGACGTCGTGGGTTTCGACCTGACCGGCATTCTCGACAGCGAGAGCGAGAGGGAACGCATGGCGGTCCTCTCCTATCTCTTCCGCCGGATCGAGCGTGAGATCGAGGATCGGCGGCCGACGATCATCGTCATCGACGAGGCCTGGAAGGCGCTCGACAACCCATATTTCGCAGAACGGCTGTCAAACTGGCTTGTGACCGCCCGGAAACAGAACACGGTCGCGGTGATGATGACGCAGTACGCGAGCCAGCTCGAGCGCACGCGGACCGGCAAGACCATCGTCGAGGCGGTGCCGACGCAGATCCTGCTCCCGAACATCCGCGCCCATGCGTCCGACTACGCGATGCTGAACCTCTACGAGAAGGAGCTCGACGTGCTCCTGAACACCGGCAGCGACAGCCGTCTCGCGCTCATCCGCGACGACAGCGGCTCGGTGGTGGTCGATGTCGACCTCTCGGCGCTCGGCGCCTGTCTCACCGTCCTCGGCGGCATGGAGAAGGGCGAGGCCCTCGTCGGGGAAGATTACCGCGGCCGCTTGGATTTCTGGAGGGTTTCATGATCCGCATCGCTCTTCTCTTCGCAATGCTCTGTGCCCTGGCGTCTTGCGCGCAGTATCGGGAACCGGAAGCCAACTGCTTCGCCTTCCGCGCCTCCCACGGCCAGACCGAGCCGGAATGCATCTTCACACCCCTCCAAGCCCCGGAGGACGGCGTTGATAACTAGGCCCGCTCATATCCTCCTGGCAGCCCTTCTGCCCACAACCGCCCTGGCGCAGGGCGTGCCCGTCAACGATTCCGGGTTGACGGCACGCGATATCGTCGAGACAGGCGACCGGGATGCCGACCTCGCCTTGCAGCGCGACAAACTCACCACCCGTGAACTTCTGGCCGAGATCGAGCGGAAACAGCTCGCGGTGTTGCGCGACATCCTCCACGCGCAGACAAGTTTCGACGGAGCGGACCTGCCGGATATGGTCGACGATCTCGAGAGGGGTGGCGGCGATCCGGACCGGTCCGTCACGGCGGTCTACGGCTTGGGCGATTTCGATCCCAATCCAGGCAGCACCCAGATGTTCGGTGACGCGGCGGAGACCATCGAGCAATTGATCATCCGGGTTGCCCAGGAGACCGCGGGCCTCGCAGGCGTCGGCCGCGCGGGCCTGTCGGTCGTGCAATGGCGGGCCCTCCTGCAGGCGTTGATCTGGCAGGAAAGCCGGTTTTCCATCGGGGCACGATCTCCCGTCGGGGCCTTCGGTCTTACCCAGATCATGCCGGGCACCGCCAGCGACCTCGGCATCAATCCAGAATACTATGACAGCCCCTATCTGCAGGTGACAGGTGGGGCGCGCTATCTCGCGGCGCAGCTCGACACCTTCGATGGCAATATCATCAACGCGCTCGCGGCTTATAATGCGGGTCCGGGCCGGGTATTCGAATATGGCGGCGTGCCGCCTTTCAAGGAGACCCGGCACTACGTCACGGTCATCCCCGAACGTTACAATCTCTACCTCGCCCGGATCGGCGGAATTGAAGCCCTCGGCACGATCGATCCCACGCTCTTCGCCAATGCCCAGCTCTCGCTGATGGGGCACGACGCAGCGTTCTACGGCAACAACTCCCCTGCCGCGATCCGGCAGGCGGCACTCCGCATCCAGGACATTGTCATCCGGATTGGCGCGACCCGGGACATCCAGGAGAGCATGGCGCTCAACACCTATGCCCGGGCCGAACTGGTCCGCCTGATGGCCGCGCGCATTCGCCTCAAAGCCGCACGGACCCAGCCACTGAGCGCCGGTCAACTGGCCCAGGCGGCAGCGCGCCTGGCCGAGAACGAGTTCATGGAGTTCACTTCGGAGGATCTGAAATGATGTCCGGCAGATTTGTCATTGCAACACCGCTCCGCACACTGGCCCTTGCCAGCGCCCTGGCACTCAGCCTGCCAATCCTGACCCTCACCCAGGCAAAGGCCCAGGGTGTACCGGTCATCGACGCCCGGAACATCGCCCAGAACATCCAGCAACTCCGGCAGATGATCGAGGACGAGATCCTGCAGAACAAACAGCTCACCCAACTGCGCGAACAACTTGGCCTACTCACGGACCAGCTCGCGGAGCTGCAGCGAACCTATGAGGCGCTGACGCGCCTCGCCGAACTCCCGGAAATCATCCAAACCCAGATGGAGGACGAACTGAACGGCCTCCTCGACCAGGAATTCGGCGACATCCTGGCAACCATCGAGGCGATCAAGACCGGGGATTTCTCCGGCCTCACCGGATCCGGCGCCGAGGCAATCGAAACCCAGATGGACCGGGTTCTGGCCGACCTCGGGTTTGACGAGGACACGCTCGCCGAAATGGCCCGCAGCGGCAATCTCGGCGCCGCGCGGACAGCAACCCGGGCCGCGACAGGCGCCCTCGTCTCTGCCGCGGCCCAGAACAGCTACGACGATGCCGGGCAATCCCTCAAGCGCATCGACCGGCTGGTCGGACTCATCGACGATATGGACGAGCTGAAAGAGAGCGTCGACCTCAATACCCGGGTCACAGCCGAGCTTGCCATCGCGCTTGTTGCCATGTGGCAGCTCGAAGCGATCCAGACCGTGGGTGACGGCACCCGTGGCGTCATCAATGCCGCGACCATCGCCGAGGAGCAGCGATTCATGGAGTTCACTCTCCCGGAACTGAATGCGGACTGAGGACTGAGGACTGAGGACTGATTGTTGGACGAAGAAATGGCCATCATCGAGGAGGAACTGGTCTACGGCGCACTGAGACGGGAACGGCTCTGGCAGCGCCTGGGGCTCCTTGGCCTGATTTTCGGCATCCTGGGCAGTATGAGCGCGGCGGCCGTGGCCATCCTCGATGTCGATCCCCCGCCCGTCGTTGTCCCTTACGATCCCGAGACCGGCTTCGCCCTGCCCGAAGCCTCGGTCGGCGCCACCACCGTCACCGAGAACCGAGCGATTATCGAAGCGGAGGTCTTCCGATACGTGACCGACCGCGAGATCTATAACCAAATCGACAACGACCTGCGTATTCGCAGCGTCTTGCGCCGCTCCGACGGAGCGGCCCAAGCCTCGCTCCGCCAGATCTGGAACTCGGCAAACGCCGACTATCCACCGGCGGTCTACGGACCGAATGCCCGGCTCGATGTCGAAATCCTCAGCATCAACCGGATCGGGGCAAACCGGGCAACCGTGCGACTGCGCAAGCGCCTGACCTCGATCCAGGGCGTTCAGGCGGGGCTGTTCACCGCGACGCTCCTCTTCGAATTCCGCCCCGAGGAGAGGCGGTCCATCGACGAGGTCTGGACCAACCCGTTCGGCTTCACGGTAGTCGAATATTCGATCCGCTCCGACAGATTGGAGAATTAGGTTTGCGCGTCTTGTCCTTCATCTATGTGTGTCTTGCCTTGGCGCCCACCCTCGCGTCTGCCGAGGCGATCCCGCGTGGCGGCCCGA
The DNA here is from genome assembly GCF_030733205.1 of Mameliella sp. MMSF_3455. Taxonomy (GTDB): domain Bacteria; phylum Pseudomonadota; class Alphaproteobacteria; order Rhodobacterales; family Rhodobacteraceae; genus Antarctobacter. The sequence goes on along the minus strand of NZ_JASHJL010000044.1, from coordinate 20,985 downwards.
ACGACAGCCGCGTCCGGATCGCCACTTACCAGGAGGGCCAGGTCTACCGCCTCAGCATTTCGCTCACCCATGTCACGACCATCGAGTTTGGCGAGGGCGAGAGCATCCGGTCGATCATCGCCGGTGACACGGAAGGGTTCGAGATCGACGGCGTGCCGGGCGGCCGCGCCTTCGCGATCAAACCCCTCGCTGGCGACCTCCGTACCAATGTCACCGTCTACACCAATCGACGGAGCTATTACTTCGACGTCAGCGAGGTCTCGAACCCGACCTTCTACGTGGTCCAGTTCCGTTACCCGCAGGACAACCGACGTCCGGCAAACGCCATCGCACGCGCGGCACCGAACACCAATTACGGCGCCAGCGCGCGGACCGAGTTCACCCCAACAAGAGTCTGGGATGATGGCACCTTCACCTATTTCGCCTTCCCGCGAAACGCGCCGGTCCCGGCAATTTTTCGCTATGCGAAAGGGCGAGAGCGCACAGTGAACACCGGTGCGATCGAGGGGGGTGTGATCCGCGTCTCGGGCGTCAATAGTCAATGGGTGCTGCGACTGGGCGAGGAGATCGTCTGCATCGAGGCGACGCCGCCCGGGGGAAGCCCCTCATGAGCGACAACCCGAACCCAGATCTCGAAAGACGTCTTGCCGCCCTCGAACAGGGCCGCAAGCTCCGGGGCGCACCCGCGATACGGCGCTCCCGACTTCTCGTCGTTCTGATGTTGGGCCTCATCCCTGCCGGCGGCCTGGCGCTCTATCTGTTCACGCCTCCGGAAAAAGAGCCTGCGCTGCCGACGGCGACGCCCGACGAATTCCAGCTCGAGGGCGACGGTTTCGGCGGCATTGATCCCTTCGTCCCGCCCCCTGCCCCCGAACCCGACGTCGTTTTCGTTGAACCCGAACTCACCGAGCCCAATGCAGAACTCCTCGCACAAATAGAGGCGTTGCAGGCGCAGATCGATGAATTGAAAACCGCGCCGGAGCCGGTGGTCGCGGGTGGCGATGCCGCCGCCAAGGCGATCGAAGGTTTGACAGCGCAGATCGCAGCACTGAGGGAGGCGTCCGACAAGGCCCAGAAGCTGTTTCAAGAGGAACTTGCCGAGCGGGATCGCGAACTCCAGGAACTGCGGATGGACCTGGACCTTGCGCTGCTCGAAGTCAACAAACCGTCGCCCGCCCCGCTCGGACCGACCGAGGAAGAACTTCGCTTCCGCGAAGAGGAACGGCGCCGAATTGAGGAAGAAGAGCGGCGACTGGCGGAGCTCAAACGCCGGGCCGAAGAGGAACGTGCGTTCCAGGAACGTCGGATCGCTTCACCAGTGATCGCTTTCGGTAGCTCGGGCGGTGCCATCGCAGGTGGCACAGACCTCACGAAACGTAGATTGGGCGAGGTGACGGATTTCGTTCTGAACGGCGCGCTGCCGAGCACAGTCACCCAGGCCGAGGTGATCGCCAACCCCTCGAACACCGTCATCCAGGGCACGATGATCCAGGCCGTGATGGAGACCGCCCTCGACAGCTCGCTCCCCGGCCAGACCCGTGCCATCGTCTCCGAGGACGTCTTCAGCTATGATGGTTCGCGTCTCCTGATCCCGCGCGGGTCACGCCTCATTGGCCGTTATCGCTCCGGCATCGAGATCGCGCAGCGCCGGGCGACCATTGCCTGGGACCGGATAATCCTGCCGGATAGCCAGACTGTCCAGATCAGCTCGTTCGGGGGTGACGCGCTCGGGCGTTCCGGGGTCACTGGCTTCGTCGATACCCGTTTCGACGAACGTTTCGGTTCCGCCGCGCTGATATCCATCATCTCGGCCGCGCCTGGCGCGGCATCAGCGCAAGTCGACGACAAGACGACCGGAGACGTTCTCAAGGATGTGGGCGACGACCTGGCGGATGCCACCGATTCCGTGATCGACGATTACCTCTCCATCGGTCCGGTCCTCTATGTCGACCAGGGCGCGCGGGTCACGGTCATGGTCGATCGCGATCTGGAGATCTTTTGAAATGACCCTCTCCTATCTCCAGGCCTCGCTCGACAAGCTCCCGGACGCCGCCCGTGACGACGCGATCGAAATCTGCATCAACCCGGACGGCACCTGCTGGGGCGAGTTCCAGGGCGATCACTTCATGCAGGCGCTGGACCAGCGCCTGAGTGTCACCGAGCTGCGTGATCTCGGGAACCAGATCGCCTCCTCCGCAAATACGACAATGAGCAGGGACAAGCCCATCGTCTCGGTCTCGATCACCTATCGCAACCGCCCTATCCGCGCCCAGGTCGTGACCCCGCCCGCCGTCCTCGCGGGCATGTCGATCTCGCTGCGGTTCTTCTCGAACCTTCCGCTCGACCTGATCGAACTCCGCTTCCTCTACGGCGAGGAGCGCAGGCTCGAAGAGCTGCGCCAGGAGAAGAACCGCGCGCTGCGCGAGGTCGTGGCCGCCGGTGACATCTACGCGGCTATCCGCTTCTGCGTCGAGAACAAGCTCAACATGATCGTCTCCGGCGGCACCTCGACCGGCAAGACCGTCGCGGCGCGCAAGATCCTCTCCTACGTTCCCGACGAAGAACGTATCGTCACCATCGAAGAGGCGGCGGAACTGCTGCCCGCCCAACCCAATGCCGTCACACTGATCGCCAACCGGGACGCGGAGTTCCAGTCTGCCGACGTGCTCCTGACCGCGACGCTGCGCCTACGGCCCGACCGCATCATCCTCGGCGAGGTCCGCGGCAAGGAGGCCATGACCTTCCTCGAAGCGATCAACACCGGTCATGGCGGCTCGATGACAACGCTCCACGCCGAGACCCCCCAACTCGCCGTCCAGCGGCTCGCCATCGCCGCGCTCAAGACCGAGATCCCCATGACCTACCAGGACATGGTCCAGTACATCGAGAGCTCGATCGACGTGATCATCCAGGCGGGCCGCGAGGACGGCGCTCGCGGCATCACCGAATTCTATCTCCCCGGAACCGGGTTGCAGGAAAGGCATGACCCATGAAGCAGTTTGAGTACCAGATCATCTCCTATCCGATGGACAAGAAGACCAGCCTGATCGCGATGCAAGACGACCTGAACGCCCGCGGTCGGGATGGATGGGAGATCGTATCCGTCAGCATGTCCGAGTTCGCGCATGTTGGCCACACCGCGTTTCTCAAGCGTGAAGTTTCCGAGGGAGTTGGAGCAACATGAGAACCACCTTGCTTGTCATCTCGATAGCCGCTGCGGCGTTTCCGGCTGCTGCCGAACGCGACCTCGTCCCCTCTCTCGACAGCGCGTCGTATGTCTGCGTCGAACGGCCTGCGGAGCCTGAGTGGATGCGAAACATCGCCGTGCGAGAGGCCTATAAACGTGTCCTGGTACAGGACATCTACCGTGCTCAGAACCTTGAACGGATCGTCGAAACCGGATCCTGCTCCTGCGACACACGCTTCCCGGCCTGGGAGGCGGCGGAAATGGAGTTTCGGGAGCGCTTCGACTCAGCCGAACGATGGGAAATGCTGGAGGCCTCGGACACCTACAACCGGCGCGCCAACGCGTTGAGGCCGGACGCAATCGCGATCTGCAATGCTGAGGGCAACTGGTAACGGCTCATGAGCGTCGTCACCTACTTCGTCGAGACCTCCCAGGGCTACCTGGATTCTGCCGCAGAGACACAGTTCGGCGCGGTAGCGGCGACAGTCGGCACTATGCTGGTTCTCGGAACGACGCTTGTGGTCATTCTGGTCTGCCTCAACATGATCTACCAGTACCGCGCCATGGATGGCCGAACCGCCTTCTGGCTCGCGGTGAAAGTCGGACTCATAGGGGTGTTCGCAACAAATTGGGTGCAGTTTAACACCTTCTCCTCCGCTGTCCTGAACGGCATCGACAGCATCGCAGGGTCGCTGGTCGCGTCAGTCGGCGGCGGAACGCCGGGACCTAGTGGCACCTTCGCCGAGGAATTCGACCGGCTGATCGCCGAGCTTGGCGAATACCTGAACGCGGCCGGCTCGGAACTGAACTGGATGGCCGGGGCGTTGCTTGACGTTCTGGGCGTTCTGCTGCTTTCGATATTGGGTGGGCTTGCTGCCTTCATTCTCGTAGCATCCCGGCTGATGATCGCACTCCTGATCGGCATCGCGCCGGTGATGATTTTCCTCACCCTTTTTGAGGTGACCAAGGACTACTTCGCGCGCTGGCTCTCGGCGCTGGTCTCCTTCGCGCTCTATCCGATCGTCGTTGCGGGTGTTTTCGCGACGATCACAGGCGTCAGTTCCGCACTGATCGGAGAGCTTGGAGATCCTGAGGGCTCGTCCAACATCGGGGCCCTCATCCCGTTCTTCATGATGGTACTCATGGCCAAGGGGTTCATCATCGCGACGCCCTTCATCGTGAGAGCCATTTCAGGAAACATCATGATGCCTGCGCTCTCGGCAGGGATGGGTAGTGCCTACGGTTTTGGCAGAGCGCTTGGCGGTAGCCAGCAGGCCTACAACCGGTACCTTATTGGTGGAGCGAGTGGGGTGGAGTACGCAGCGCTTCGCGCACGGCAGTTCTTCGGAGTGCAGACGATGCCACAGAGACCAGGTGTCAGCCGAAACACACCTGTTTCTCCTGGATCAGGCCCGTCCGATACAGGCGCAAAATTGATGGCGCAGTTGGCCCGTCTGAACAGGTTGGGAAGGCGATAACCATGAACAGTCTGACAACTCCGCACGTCCATCTCCCGTATCCCGCCGGATTGCACAGTCACAGGGCGCGCTCAGGTGCCCCAAGCCGGTTTCAGGTCAAACCAGGGCAAGTTTCACCTTACTTTGTGCCTTCCATCGTGCGGGGGGATCGTCGGCCCCCACATTGACAAACGGCAGCAAAATCTTATATCGATGCCAAATGCCAGGTGGAGGCGAAAATGCCTGAACTCAGACGGATCGAACCGCACGCCGCCGCGCCCGCACCTCGTTTCTCCGACGAGGAGGTTCAGGCCATGCAGCGCGCGTTCATCAGGCTCGCCGAGCTTTGGGGGCTGACCGACGAGCAGGCTGCCGTTCTGATGGGCGACATTTCCATGCGGACGTTCCGACGCTGGAAAGCCGGTGAGCTTGGCCGGGCCGGGATCGATACGGCCGCGCGTCTGTCGAACATCATGGGGATCCACAAGGCGCTTCGGCTGCTCTTCAAGGATCTGGCACGAGGCTATGGCTGGATCAAGCGGCCCAATACTGCATTCGGTGGCGCGACGGCTCTGGACGTCATGCTCGGCGGTCAGATCACCGACATCATGCGGGTCAGGCGTTACCTCGACGCAATGCGGGGGCCATGGTGACAGCGCCCGAGATCAGGGTCACCTGGGACAGGTACTATCGCCTGATAAACTCTGCCCACCCACCAATCGATCTATTCGAAGACATCGCGGACCCGGCGGACTGGTTGCTCCTCGGCTCGGGGGAAAGCAAGACCAACCCCAGACTTGCGCAAACGATTGGAAATCTGGATCTCGTCCCGGAAGAGCGCCGCGTCGGAGGACCGGGGGCGTCCTATCTGATGGCACCATTCGTACATGTGACCCCAGATCATCAAGGGCGGTTCCACGACGGCACCTTTGGCGCATTCTATGGGGCGGACGGTTTCGAAACGGCGCTCTTCGAGACCGTCCATCACACCCAGCTGTTTTGTGCCGCGACCGAAGAAGCTCCGGGATGGATCGCGGACAAGCGCGAGCTGATCGGCAAGCTCGACGCCGTCCTCACCGATGTCAGTACAGGGTTTGACGACCTGCTCGACCCACTCGATTACGGGCGCTCACAGACCTTTGCTCGAGAGCGGCGAGCCGATGGCGCGAACGGTATCGTCTATCCGTCCGTCCGCAATCCTGGCGGCATTTGTTTCGCTGCTTTTCATCCGGATGTTGTCTCCGCCCCTGTGCAAGGACGTCACATCACCTATCATTGGGACGGCGCGAAGATCGACATGTTCAAGGACCTGGGCGACGGATCGGTCTACGCGATCTCAACCTAATCGCCCGGAACTGTAATCCATATCATTTTCCAGAGCAGTCCCTGGAGGTGATGCGAAGGTGGGCCGGATTGCGGAAGAGGTTGTGCTGAGTGACGAGGAGCATTGCAGGACAAGGGGATACGCGCCCGTACCCCAGGCCGAATGTAGTGCAAAACCCCGGTCAAATTCGACAAGCGCAGAAACAATCGGCCCAACCGCATCGAGATCATGGTCAGCAGCCTCAAGGACTCGAGGCGCGTCGCGACCCATTATGACCGCCGCCCCAAGGAGTTCCTCTCTGCCATCGCGCTCACGGCTCTCGTCATCTATTGGTTATGAATCCTGACTCTTGTGTTCCGCCCCCGACACACGGTACCCATCCGGCGCGTGGTGCGTCTTGCGTTGCTGGAGCAAGGGTTCGAGCGGCGGCAATGCGGGACTAATCCGACTTTAGGAAATCGACCGAAACGCGCATAATCGTTTCCCATGCGTCTGTACCCGGCAGCGGCACGTGATTTCTGCCGTCAACGATGCTCAACTGCGCATCTGGCAGCAGCGAGGCCATCAGGCGGGATTGGCTCAGCGGGTTGACGGAGTCTTCAACCGAGTGAACCACGAGGACCGGCGCTCGTACCTGGTCGAGGATGCCAGATACGTCAAATGTGTCTATTGAACGTCTCAGAGCGATCGCAATATCCGGTGTCGCAGATGACAGTTGCATTTTGCACATGTCGTCAATTTGCGCAGCTGATGCGTCGGGCATGAAGAGTGTCGCATATGCCTTGCCAAAAGCACCGCCGGGCTTGCCCCAACCTTCGGCGATCAGTTCGAGGAAGGTATCCGCCTGAACCGAGTCCGGTTCTGGTTCACGGACGGCGCGTCCTTGAACAAAACCACCGTACAGAACCATGCGGTTGACCCGTTCGGGATGGGCCGCCGCGAATGCCAGAGATACTGGCACGCCTTGCGAGGTCGCCCAGATGCCAAAGCAGTCGAGTTCGGCATCGTCGGCAACAGCAAGCATGTCTTCCACCAGTCGGTCGAGCGAGAAATCCGTCGCGGGGCCTCCCGACAGTCCCGTGCCCCGCTGATCATATCGCGTCAGCGAGAAATGCGAGCCGAGCCGATCAAGCGTCGGACGTCTCACTTCACTTTCCCAATCCATGTTCAGATGCGTCAGGAATTGCCCGGCTCTCAGCAAGGGTGGACCTTCGCCGCTGGTGGCGTGGGCGATAACAGTGCCATCCGCAGATCGGGCAACATTGATGGCTTGGCCCACAGAGCTTTGTGGGTCCGGTTTTGTCCCCGTGTCGCCAGAGACTTCGACAGATAACCGATAGCCCCGCTTGCTCAGCGTTTCGAGCATGCGGTTGGCGCGGTCGTTGTCGCCAATGGCGCGCCTGACCGCATTGATCCTGGTTGAAACCGTCGAATCCGAGACAGCCCTGCCGTCCCAGACGGCAGCGATAAGATCGTCGCGTGAGATCACCGTTCCTTGATGCTGCAGGAAGTATGCCAACACATCGAAGACCTGCGGCTCAAGCCGGACAGGCTTGCCCAACTTCCAAAACATCTGCCGACCCGTGTCGACGGCGCAATCTCCGAACGTGAACTTCATGGGCAAAGCATGACTCATGGCGGGCCATCCGAGAAAGTCAAAAATTTCTCAAGAAAATCTGGCTGCGCTCTTCAAGCAATGGCCCACCGGCAAAGGCACGATATCCCTATCTTCGAAGGAGCAAGCAGATGTCGGCCTCACACTGTCAACAGCCTGACCTACGCCAGATCGAGTCGGATTGCGCATTCGGTCGTCGCCAGCAATCAAAGTTCATCATCAACGCCGTTCTCTCCCTTTTCGCACGACTTCGCCGTCCTCTCGAGAACGCTCAAGGCAAGAAATAGCAAGACTTTGATCCGAGAACTGCTTTGCCGCGCCAGCACTGATGTCTTGAATGGGCTCTTCAGCAAGGACGCGCCCCGCGAACGGAAACCAGGAAGCAATGGCACTCTATGCCGGTCGGGACGCGGGGGCGCTCGAAGATACCCCGTGCGCCGCGGTGCATTTCAACGCTATGATCACGCAAGCCCGGCACATAGCCTGCAGGGCTCGGTTCGAAACGACGCCAAGGCACGGTCATGAGCGACGAGTTCAAGAGCTTCCGCTGTCAAAGTGGGTTTTCCTCACCGCCCTGCTATGCGGCCGAGATTGCACCGGATTATTTTGACCCGCTGGCGGTCGACCCCGATCAAGAACGCGATGTGGCCCGCTGGCGCCAGGCTCAACGCAGCCGCCTGCGTGCCGCGCGTCTGAGTCTGTCGGTTACCGAACGCAAGAAGATCGGCGAGGCGCTGGCCGTGCATCTGCGGCAGGTGTTGGAAGACCGTTTCGGCGGGACGCGAGGCATAGTCTTTTCCGGCTATTGGCCGATCAAGGGAGAGCCAGACCTGCGCCCGCTGATGGTCGAGCTTCACGGGGCGGGCGTGACCGTCGCCCTACCTCTGGTCGAAACCAAAGCGGCTCCCCTCACATTCCGTCGCTGGACACCCGAAACCCGCATGGTGCGCGGCGACTGGAACATTCCGGTCCCGCCAGCGCGCGCAGCCAAGGTCACCCCCGGCATTGCACTGGCTCCCCTTGTCGGCTGGACGGCGGAAGGGTATCGCCTCGGCTACGGCGGAGGATACTTCGACCGCACCTTAGCGGCGTTGACCCCGAAGCCCTTTGTCATCGGTATCGGTTTGCAAGAGGCATGGCTCTCCACCATCTATCCGCAGGCACATGACATCCCGCTCGATCTCATCGTGACCGAGAACGGGATCCAAGCCGACAGAGAGGTGGCCTGAGCCGCAACCGGCAACCCGGACAGCCGCTTCCTGCACGCATCGCTCCCAGGTCGGACCGGTTAACAATTCCGACGATCTTGCCGTATTCGAGCACCTGAACAGCATTCGTATGCCCGTTTGGCCATCATCGGCGGAAGTTTTTCGTCTGCGCCGGTCGCGATAAGGCGGGCCGTTATCATGACCGCTCGCGCGTGCAATTTCGAAAGGCTAAAAGACCCATGCTAAACTGGCGGAATACCATTCCAGGAACTCAGCATGCGCCATCTCGACCACACCGCCTTCGTCAATGCCTGCCGCAATGAACGCGGCGTCGGACATCACACCTGGCGGGCCTGGAATGCCCTTTCTGAACTGGTCCACCGTTATGTTTAGGAAACGGATTCCGGCGTCTTTATGCCGAGGCGCCATCAGTCAACCTTCTGGCTATAAGATTGGTCTGACACTATCTTTTCTTAACTGCAATCCCTCTGAGAAACCTGACGATGAGCGACACGCCCGATCCGACCTGGATGATCGAGGTTCTGCATGATCTGCGCGCCTTCGCAGAATACAACTTTTATCCCGCTAGTGTGGAAGCCTTGAAGGAGGCTGAAAAGCTGATCGACAATGAAGTCGGCCCGCCATGCGATCCAAACTCCGGCTTGCCCAAATAAGGCAACGATTTCGGTATAGTCCGCCGCGATCGCTGATCGCACTCAATCCGTCCATGTGCCCCAGAGCGCATCAGCGCCCGGATCATAGTCCCGCTGCATCTCCGAGGCCCAGTTGGCAATTGAAGACGGATGATCCAATCTCCCGGCACATGCTCTCCCGATGATCTCCGTCGGGTCCACAGTCACGTTTGCGGCTCGCCGCGCAAGGCGGCCTCTATCACCGCAATGTCGATCTTCCGCATTTCCATCATGGCAGTCTGTGCGCGGGTCGAGGCGGCGGCGTCGGGGTGCGACAGTGCGTCCATCAGGACTCGTGGCGTGATCTGCCAACGAAAGCCCCAGCGGTCCTTGCTCCAGCCGCACATGATTTCTTCGCCGCCATTTCCGACGATCGCATCCCATAGCCTGTCTGTCTCCGCTTGATCCTCGGTGTAGACTTGGAGCGAGTAGGCATCGTTGGGTTGTACATGCGGGCCGGCATTGAGCAACGCGTAGGGCAGCCCCATCAGTGTCATCTCCACGACTTGAACGCTGCCGGCGGGCCCGCTTGGCGTATCGCCGGGAAACCGGATCACCTGGTCCACATGGCTGCCTGGAAAGGTTGCGGCATAGAACTCGGCCGCCGCTTCGGCCTCGGTGTCGAACCAGAGAAATACCGCAGCTTTTCGCTTTGTCATCGTATGTCTCCTTTGCGATTGAGGCCGCGCTCTCAATCTTCGGCCGTGGTGATACGGTGCTCGATCAGGGGCAGCAGCCATTCGGGGCGGCTCATGATCGAAAAGTGCGTGGTGTCCGGCAAAACCGCCAGCTGGGCCCCCGAAAGGGTCGCCATGCGTGCACCATGGCCGACCGGCGTGAAGTCACTGTCGCCGAGGGCGAGCAGGGTCGGCACCGCGAGCGTGGCAAGCTCCTCGTCGCTCCAGCCCCAATCGGTGACCATGAAGGCCTGCAGCTGCGCAAAGGTGCGCTGGAACTGCTCCGGGCCATCCGGGTTGTGGGCGAAACCCGCCTGCATGCGGGCAAAGTCCTCTTCGCTCGGCACCAGCTCCAGCGCCTCCGGTGAAGGCGTGGCCTGTGGGTTCCGGTTCATGTCCGCGATGGCCGGATGCATCCCGTCCAGGTTCTGGCTGACCGAGATCGCAGTGAGCGTGGCCAGCCGCTCGGGCGCGGCCAATGCCAGGTCCAGTGCCAGCATGCCGCCCATGGAAAAGCCCACCGCGTGAACCCGCTCGATGTCGAGCGCGTCCAGCACGGCCAGGGTGTCGGTCCGCATTGCTGCGAGGGTGACCGGCATATCACGTCCGCCCGTGCGCCCATGGCCCTGCTGTTCCACCCCGATCACCGGGCGCCTTGCGGCGAGGCCCGGCAAGAGGGCACCGAAATCCCCTTCGATGGTGCCCATGCCCCCATGGAGCACGAGAAATGGCACCATGCCGGAGCCGAGATCGCCGTGTACCTGATAATAGATCCCGAGGTCCCCGGACATGGCCCGGCCCTCGGTGTCCTGCGCCAGCGCGGGCGTAGCCATCGCTCCGACAAGGACCGAGGCCTGCAGGGCCCCCATTCAGGACCGTGAAGTCGAAGTCGGTGTCATCATTTCTTCCTCCCATGCGTTGTGGTCTTTCCCTGGGAACGGCAAGCCGCCGGTCATGCCTCGCGGGTCTCGTCGGCCCTGGAGAAATGCGCGATCTGGTCCGCATGTGCCTTGGCAAAGGCCGGCCGCGCGCAAATCCGATCAATGTAGGCATCGGTTGCGGGATAGTGGCCGATCCCCCGTATCCAGGGCGGACGCAACACGTCGGCCAGGATCAGATCCGCCGCGGTAAAGCGACCATCCACCAGCCAGTCGCGCGCTGTCAGGACGTCTTCCAGCACAGCAAGACGGGCCCGCAGCCAGCCCTCCAAGGGGTTCTCCGGCGGGGACGACAGTCCGACGAACCACCAGGGCACGCTGACCATCTCGACCGAGTTCAGGGCCGCGAGGACCCAGGACAAGGTTTCCGCCCGCAGTGCCCTCTCCCGCGGCATGAGCGCTACGCTCTTCTCCGAGAGGTGCAGCAGGCAGGCGCCGCTTTCGAACAGGCTGACATCCCCATCCGTCAGGTAAGGCACCTGCCCGAAGGGCTGCATGGCAAGATGCTCGGCCCCGCGTTCCTCGAAGGGCACGGAGCCGACGCGATAGCTCAGCCCGGCCTCTTCACAGGCCCAGCGAAGCCGCAGGTCACGCACATAGCCCCGCGGCCCCTCCGGCACCCAGTCGAAGGTCCAGATCGTCAGCTGCTCTGGTGCCGTCTGGTTCATGGCGTCAAGCCTTGTCTTCGAAGATCGGCGTGAAGCTGCCCCACATCATGCGCTTGCCATCGAAGGGCATGTCCATCTCCTGCCAGCGCGGATCGGTTGCCATGCTGGCGCCACACCTGTCGTGGCTTTCCTTGTCGGGCCAGATCATCCACGAGAAACAAACCGTCTCGCCGTCTTCCAACGCGACGGCCCGCCTGAAATCGGTGTGCTCGCCCGCGGGAACTTGGTCGCCCCAGGCCTCCATGATTTGCAGGGCCCCATATTCCTTGAAGAGCGGCCAAGCCTTGCGGGCACTTTCGATGTAGGCCTGCTTGTTCCCGTTCGGCACTGGGGTCAGAAATCCAGCAACGTAGGTCATGCGAGTTCTCCTTGTTTCGCTTTAAGCTCCGCCATCCATTCGTCGAAACCGGGCGGCGGATTGCCCGTGAAGCCGGCAAGCTGATCGGACAGGGCCCGCTGGAAGGCCGGCCGTTCGGTGGCCCGCGCGACATAGTCGGCGAGGTTGGGGAAGGCTTCGACGAGACCCTCGCCCTCGATGATCCGCAGAACGCTGACCATCATCAGGTCGCCGGCGGAGAAACTGCCGCCGAACGTCTCCGCGGTGCCGAGGCGATCAGACGCCTCCTGCAGGCGTTCGTTAATCCGCTCGTCAATGCCGGGAAGTCGCAGCTTGGCCCAGGGCTCGGCCACTTCGAAGATCGTCATCTGTGCCCGGTCCATGATCGGTGGCTCCAAAGTGTTCAGCGCGGCAAACAGCCATTCCAGCGACAAGCTCTGCCCCGCTGGCTCTGTCGGCCGCAGACCGGGGAACCGCTCTGCGATATGCCAGACGATCGCCCCGCTTTCGAACAGCGTGAGGTCACCCTCCTCGTAGGTCGGAACCTGGCCGAACGGTTGCAGCGCGCAGTGCGCCGCTTCCTTCTGTTGCCCTTGCGAGAGATATCGCACGGCGTAGTTCTGGCCCGTTTCCTCAAGTACCCAGCGTACTCGCAGATCGCGGACCTGCCCTTGGGCAAAGTCCGGCACCCAGTCGTAGGCGGTAATGGTGATGGCGGCATCGGGATCAACCGGCATCGGACACCTCCGCCGGGCCCTTCTCGGCGGCCTCGGCACTCATCCACATGGGTTCCCAGATATGGCCATCGGGATCCGCAAAACTACGTCCATACATGAAGCCGTGGTCCTGCACCGGGCAAGGGTCGGCCATACCACCGGCAGCGACCGCAGCCTCAGTAATGGCATCAACGGCAGCCTTGTCCTCGCGGCTAATGCAAAGAAGCACCTGCGCCTCCCGCGCCGGGTCGACACGACGGCGATCCGTGAAGGTCGCCCAGAAATCATGCGTCAGCAGCATGACGCATATCGCGTCGGACAGGACCATGGACGCTGCAAGGTTATTGCTGAACCTGGCATCCCTGGTGAAGCCGATGGCTTCGTAAAATGCGGTCGACCGTTCGAGGTCGGCCACCGGTAGGTTCACGAAGATCATTTGGGGCATTGCCATCCCTCCCTTGCCGTATCGTAATTATGGACACCGTAAGAGCATAGAGTTACAAAAAGCAACCATGAGAAAACAAAAAGTAACCTCATCGGCGGAATCCCCCCATGGGCGTTGGTACGCGGATGCCTGCGGCACGGCCTTCGGCCTGGAACTTCTGGGGGAACGCTGGGCGATGCTGATCGTCCGAGAGCTCATGTTCGGGCCGCGCCGGTTCAGCGACATACGGGCGAGCCTGCCGGGTATCAGCGCCAAGGTCCTGACCGAGCGGCTCTCTGGGCTGGAGGCGAATGGTGTCGTTCTTCGCTCCGAGGCGCCGGAACCGGCTCCAGCGCAGCTCTATGGCCTGACGGACTGGGGATACTCCGCTGAGCCGATTCTCGAGGCAATTGGTCGCTGGGCCGCCGCTTCTCCATTGCACGACCCCACGTTGCCACTTTCCCCGGTCTCCTTCATGCTGTCTTTGCGCACGATGCTGGATACGGAGGCCGCACGCGGGATTTTCGCAGTCGCGGTCTTCACGATCGGGAGGGCGCAATTCACCGCACGACTGAATGACGGCGCGATGCCGGTGGAACGCGGCGCGGCGGAGTTGCCAGACCTGCGTTTCGATGCCCCTGCCGCACCGCCCCTGGCGGCTGTCTTCTACGGGGATGTGGCACCAGAGGCTGCAGGCGTGGAAGTCTTCGGCGATGCTGCTCAGTGCCGAGACTTCATCGCGCTCTTCAGCCTCCCCAAAGTCCAGACGAACCCGGAGCGCCCCCGAATTGGGTAGGTTCGACCGAACTGTCCTCCCGATTTACCTGGCCGCTGTTTGATTGTTCTCTGTTCAAAATCGACATCCAGCCCTCCGAAGGCAGAGGTCATAGGTTCGAGTCCTATCGGGTGCACCATTTCACATTTATCTGCGATTCCACCTAGGCTGGGTGCGGAACTGCATGTAGCGTTTCATCTCCTCGCGGCCGCAGGTCATGCCGAAGAAGAACCTGAGCGCCACGACCCGGGCATTGAAAGTCCCCGGCGTTACCCCCGTATCAGTCATGTGCATTTGATAGGCGCGGAGTTCCTCCGGTGTGGCGGTATCCGGCGGGTGCCCGAGGAAAATGCCAAAATCCTTGATTGCCCGGATAGGCGCGTTCTGCGCCTTGTCGCCCAGCCCGCGGATGCGCATGTCCTCGATCATCCGCTTTCGAAGCGGGGTCGACCTCTCCCCTGTCACGGGAACCTGCTGTCTTTCGATTGAGAAGGCCTCAATCGTCAGGCAGAAATGCCGTTTCCCAAATGCACCAGTGTCAGGTCATCGCTGAAAACCAGCAACCCGCGCCAATGCCGCGGAGCGGCTTCGTCCAAGGGCCGCGAGCGACTGTGTTTCGCTCGCTGCAGGTGCAAAATTGCCTCTGTACGTCTGGGTCAGTTTGAGCTTGCCTCTGCCTTTCTCTACACTCAAGTCGATTATTGGCTTAACCGGCCTCGAGTTTCTCGCGAGCCTCTCCAACAGGTTTCGCCGAACTCTTCATTTCCCCTTCCAATCGCTCTAGATCGCTGAGTGCCCGCTCAATCTGTTCCTTGTCCCGCTCGTTCGGATCATCGAGCTTGAGTGCCTCCTGCCTTCCGAAATCCATCTCCATCTGCCGCTGTTCGTCCGCGAGGATAGCAGCGCGGAGAGGCCGGGACGCTGCAGCAGGTGCGTCATTGACGGCCAAGTTTTCACCAGCTTCCGTAAGACCCATCCTGGCCTCAAAATCGCGTTCCGTGAGACCTGACCCACGCGGAGCCGAAGGCATCGCCCGGACACTCAGGGGCAACTCCCCCATCGGAGGAACTGGGCCTTTCGGAAACGGCAGATCCCCCTCCTGCGCGGCGTGGATGCCTTTGAAAAACGGATCCTCGTAGTAAACGACCCGCTTCGCCCGGACCGGCATCTGCGCGTCCACGACCACCACGATCTCATCAAGCGGCAGACGTCGCGCCTCGTCTTCCGGCAGGAGCGCGACTTCTTCCGTCCGCTCAGACTGGCTGCGACCTTCGAACGGGTTCTTGCCGACCGCGCGGGAGCGTGTGACCACGGTCTTCGTGGTCTTGCCCACAGCCTTGCTCAGCTCCTCGACCGTCTTCTCGTCCGAAGGCGTCAGGTAGAGCTTGATCCCGGCGTTGCCCTGCAAGGCGCGCCGCGTGTTCTCGCCGTAGATCTCGTCGATGGCCGGGATGGTCTGGGTGACCACCGCCAGATGCCCGCGATAGGCGCGCAGCACTTCGATGCTCTCGGCCACGATCGGCATCTTTCCGAGCCGATTGAACTCGTCGAGCATGATCATGACCGGCCAAGGTTCATCCGGACCCGGCTCCTTGTCCTGGAGCGCGGAGAGGAGATCGGAGAAGAAGAGCCGGATCAGCGGCGCCAGGGGTTTCACCATCAGCGGCTGGACGACGAGATAAACGCTGAAGGGTGTCTTGCGGATCGTCCGGAAGTCGAAATCCGACACCGCCGTGGCATCGTCGATCGCCGGGTTCTGCCACTGGTCGAGACCCGAGGTCATCAGGAGCGAGACATAGGACGTCAGCGTGTCGTTGTTGGTGGAGGCCAGCCGCGTGAAGATCAGCCGCGCCGCGGCGTTCTGGACCTCATGGGCGCGCGCGAGATATTCCTTCTGCTTCTGCCCGCCCGAAGCGGCGATGCGGTAAATCTCTCCGAGCGTCGGTCGGCGGCGCTGGAAGGCCAGGAGGCCGGCGGCGACGAAGAGATCGATCCCGCCCTTCAGGAGGCCCTGCACGCGGTCATTGTCATTCTGCAGGAAGAGCGTGGCCAGGAGCTGCAGTTCCATCTGCTGGCGCGCCGGGTCCTTGAGCTCGAAGATCCTCAACAGCGGATTGTAGCGATGCGTGCGCTTGTCATCCCAATCGGTCGGGGCGAACCGGAACACCGCGTCGCCCTGCGCCGCTCGGTGGCGCGCGGAGGCCTCGAAGCATTCGCCCTTCACGTCGAGCACAACCGCCGCGCCCTGCCAGGTCAGCAGGTTTGGGATGACAAACCCGGTGGTCTTGCCGCGCCCGGTCGGGGCCACGATCAGCGCATGCGGAAAGGTCCGGGAGCAGAGGAACGGCGCCCGCGATCCGGGTTTTCCCAGCTTGCCGATGACAAAGCCCGTGCCCGGCGCGCCGAAGAAGCCATTCCGTTTCATCTCGCGGCGGGTCTGCCAATGCGTATAGCCGAACCGGGTGAGGGCCGAACCGGACATCGCCAGGCTCATCATGAGGCCCGCCACCCCTGCGCCGCCCATGATCAGGTTAATCAGGCGGAAATCGTCGGGACGGGCGGCCCCGATCGCCCGGTAGTTCTGCGCGATGTAGAAGAAATCGATCTCGGCCCGGAATCCCAGATTGCGGAAGGTGATCACCGCCGAGGCGATGACATAGCCGATCGCGACGGCGACAAGCGTGACCAGCACCACACCGATGGCCAGACGGCCTGTCCCCACTCCTCCCATCAGTGCGTCTCCCCGCGCTCGCTCTCGCCATCCACCAGATCGGCGCGGTGGAGCTCGAACTCGCGGTCGGCGATCTCCTCGACCACGGCGCGGGTCGCCTCGCTGTTAGCGGTCGCCGCGTCGGATTGCAGATAGGTCTTCGCGGCGTAGAGCCGGTCGAGGCGGTCTTCGATCCGGGGTTTCAGAACGTCGACATCCCCGTCCTGCAACCGGTCGATTTGCGCCGCGTCCAGCTCGCGCTCGACCGCGTCGCGGTAGTCCAGACGTTGACCGTCATCCTGGAACGGCGAATGCAGATTGCCGGCCCGTTCATGGTCGACGACCCGCCGGATGTCCGGATCGGCAATCGGCGCGCCCTCGACAGCTTCCCCCTCGCGCTCGCCCGAAAGCTGTTCCTCGCGCAGGTCGAACCATGTCTCTCGGAGCTCGGTTTCGCGGCGGACCTGGTCGATGGCCTCGGAGTCGCGCAGCTCGGTGACGGAAGCATAGGTCGCACCAAGCCCGCGGGCGAGATGCGACGGCATATCGGGATAGCGATCTCGGAACTCCTCCGCGACCGCCTCCGCAACGGGCGTCCTCGTATCTCGCCCGTCCATGATCCGGTCGACCTCGCGCGTGATCTCACGGGCCCGGGCCTCGTCGGTGATACGCTCCCTGTAGGGTTCGGACCGGTCGATCACGTCGCCCGGACGCGCGAGGAGTTCTGGATGCGCATCCAGGTAACTCCGCTGCTCTGCCTCGATACACCGCCCCGCGCTGGAGACGATCTCCCATTCCCGCGCCTCGATCTGCTGATCGGTCAGGCCTTCCGCACGCATGTCCTGGCGGATCGCGCGCTCCATGGCATCAGTGGTTTCCCGGTGATAATGGACCCGCTCCGTCACGGTGCGATCTTCGACGACACCGTCTTCGCGCAGGACCCCTGCCCGCTCCAGTGCGACGCCGAGCTGCACATGGGCCCGGTTGAGGGTCTCGCGCGCCGTCTCCAGATCGGCGCGACGCTCGAGGTTGAAACCGTCCCTCTCGGCAACCCGCGCCAGATCGTCCGCGATCCACTGCCGCTCCAGCGCGGCATTCTGAGCGCCGGTCTCCATCCGGGAGATCACCACGGACGAACTGATCCCGGTCCCGCGCAGCGCGGTGTCGACCTGCGCCCGCACCTCGGGGTCCCGCAAGCGGTCGAGCCGGGCCGCATCGATATTGGTCTCGGAATAGACCCCGCCCTCCGAGGGCTTCTCGGTCAATGTCATGGAGCGCAGCCCCAAGGGTTGCATATGGGCCAGCCTGGACTGGATCTCATTGAGGCTGCGCTCGAGCCTCGGCCGTTCGGCCTCCGGCTTCGCATCGATCATGCCTTGGACGCGCGCGACCTGATCGGCATAGCGGGTGCGCAGATCCTCGAATGATTGATCCTCGGCCATGTAGACCCCTCCTTCCAGATCGAGTCTGCCGCCCTTCGCGAGAAGCTCCCCGGCGCGGAGCAGTGCCTGGGCGATGTCCTCACGATTGTCCGCCGAGGCCTCGGCGGCGAGCGAGTGATAGATGATCCGTGTATTGGCGATCTCTTCGAGGGCGCGATCCAGATCGGCCCCGACCCGTGGCCGCAGTTCCGCGGCCCGCCCCTCAACCTTGGCCGCATAGACCTCGCGGGTGCGCGGCGGGTAGTGCACAACGCCCCGATCCAGCCGCCGCGTGGCTTCGAGGCGCACGCCAAACCTCTCGGCCTCTTCCACCATGGCGAGGCGGAAGTCGTCGTAGTTGAACCGGTGATCCCGGCCCAGGAAGAAGAACTCACCCTCCTGAGATCGACGGTTCAAAACTATATGCGCGTGCGGGTGATCCCGGTCCTCATGCACCGCGATGATGTAATCGAAATGCCCCTCGTCGGACTGAAAGAACCGCTCCGCGACATTGGCGGTGATGTCGCGCACGTCCTCGCCCCGAGTGCCGATCGGATAGGACATGAGCATATGCGTCGTCTGCCCGAGCTTGGGCTTGAACTCCGCACTCCAGCGCTTGGCGAACCGCTCCGTCAGGTCCTTGATCTCCGTTCCCTCGAGCTTCGTCTTCCCGTCCAGGAAGCCGCTGGAATCCACAATATGGGAGGACTTCGTGGTGAGGTAATCGAGCTGGTTCATCAGCTGCGATTTGGTATGCGTGCCCCCGCCCCGGATCGCCTTGAAGACCGCCGCACGATGCCCCGCCGCCGTCCGCACGAGCTGCCTCTGCCGGGACGCCTGCAGCCCCTGCATCGAGCCCCGGATGCGGCTCCAACCATCCCGAAAGATCTCTCCGGTGACGTCATGGACGGCATCATTCAGCCGCATGGGCAAACTCCCTCAGCGCGGCGGTCGCGGATAGCTGCATGGCATCCCGACGACGGCGCAGTAGCAGGTCGATCTCGTCAGCGGAATCAAGGATGAACCGCGCCAGCCCACGCATCTGCGCGAGGCGCAATTCGGACAACTCTTCGCTTGCATCGCCTTCACTCCCCTGCCCCATTTGGTTGGCCTTGGCCATCTGCTTGGCGATCTGCACGACGCCGTTGCCGACCTCGTGCAGGGAGGCCCGGTAGCGCGCCATCTCAGCCGCCAGCTGCGCATCCGGAACGAAGGTTCCCCCCGCCGCCTGGATCAACCGCCGGACCCCCTCCGTGCGGGTCTCGATCCCCGCCGCGGCCAGCACCTCATCGAGCGCTTCAAGCTCTTCAGGGGTCAGCTTCACCGTCACGGCGGCGGTCGCCACGGCCGCATCCTTCTGGCGTTCTTCGTCCGCCTTCAACGTGTACTGGATGGCCCGCGGCGTGACCCCGAACCGCTCCGCGAGCACGGAAGTCCCCACTCCTTCTCCGGCCTCACGGACAATCTCCGCCCGCTCCGTCTGTGTCAGTCTCTTGGTCCGGCTCATGCGAAGAAAGCCTCCCTATTTCCTGCCACCTTCATTCAAGGCCGCCCTCATCATACGAAACTATATATAACGGTCAATGGAATATTATCGTAGATTGCCCGCAGGCGACCTTGAATTCCGTTTCAGGCCGAGCACCGCAGGTGCGAGGCCCGGCCAGAAGGGCCCAGGAAAACCGACACTCTCCACCTGCCCACCGATCGCCCTTCTGTCATGCCCGCGCCCGAGTTTCGGGCCGAACACGCATGTGTTCGGACGGAAGCGAGGGGCGGTGCATAATCCCCCCCCAACGGGGCTGACGGACAGGGTCAAGGGCGGCCAGATTTGGGTGCCCAAATCTCTGCCGGAAAAACCGGCGGGCGCAGCCCGGCTGTTATTCCGGATGGCCCCCTTGAGGCTGGCCGGCAGACCTGTTCCAGGCGATCTCTGATGTCCCCGTCAGGACCGCGCGGTCCTGACACCTTCCCTGGGACACCGGCCGAAGGCCCGGGTCCCAGGACCTGGCGCAGCACTCCCTGGAACAGGGAAAGGGCCGCCCGTGGGCGACCCATCCTCGTCAGAGGATTATTCCTGCGGTTCCTTCGAGCTCGGCGGGAACATCACCAGCTCCTGGACCGCGACGGGGAAGTCGAGCTTGAGGCTGAAGAACTCCGAGCCGTCCCCGTTGCGAGTGTTGCGGAACATCGCGCCGACGCGCTGGAAGCGAGTGCGTTCCTGGCCGTCGTTGTCGGTGAACTTGACGGGAACGGTGGCGACGTAGTGGTTGGTCATTTGGGTCTATCCTTTTTGCGATGGGGATCGATGGGCACGGGGGACAAGGGACGGGCGCAAACGCAAATGCGGAGGGTCCGCGCCCGGTGGGCGTGGAAACCGTATTTGTGTTTGCCGGAGCGCCAGCGGAGGGGACGGACGGCCCGACCCCGTGCGATCCACATGCATAGCAAAGAGGAGAGACCCGGATGTACAACTTGCTCCTCAGCCGCCACCAGTCCTGTCGAGTATACGAGATATGGAGAGGTCCGGATCGCCCTCATCCAACGTGGGGGAGAAATGGTTCGCTCGCGCCCGGTGGGCCCGCCCGCGTTCTTCAGCCTCGAGCGCATTGCCGGTCTCGCGATCCGGGGCGGTGATGACGCTGCGGGTCAGCCAGCAGGGTTGCTGACCGGGATTGGTCGCCGACAACGTGCGGCACGGCCGGAACCTGCGAGCGCGGTGACGGCGGTGCAACCGCCGGCAGGGGCCCGTCATGACCACAAATCGATTACCGATCATCCTGGTCACCCGACCGCTTGGTCTCGGCCAGTTGCAACGCGAAGCAGCCCCGCCCGGCCA
>NZ_JASHJL010000043.1 GCF_030733205.1 Mameliella sp. MMSF_3455 | reverse complement strand
CGACACGCAGCATGAAACCTAAACCCGATACACCTTAGAAACGCTGCAAACCTGTCCGAAAAGATGGGACCACTTCAGATGTCCGCGCCTGCAATCTTCCCAAAGATTGTTGCCGCAATGTCTGGCGATCCGGGAACACCCTGCGTGTCTCGGTCAACTACGGGCTCGACAGCAACAGTATCGTCTGCCGCAATCTTTACAGCTGCATCCTCAAGGGCTCGTTGGATAAAACCTCGATTTGTCGAGTTCGGTAGATCAGACTGCCAAGAGTAGAAGAGTATTCGTCGCATGTCCTACATACTGCCACAGCAAAGTGTTTTTACAAACTAGACTACACCTTCTCTCGTGTCACCAAGTTGTTGGTTATTGAGGTTGAACTTCCACTGTAGAATCTCAGACTCGTTTTCTTCTGATATTTTCCTACATGACAGCAGTTCAAGAAGTTGTCCGAGCTGGGTCACATCTGCGGATACTGCACTTGGAGGGTAGTAGACGTTGCATCGATCACGCTGCCTCATCCAACTCATCTCCCTCCGGCCTGCGCTCATTGCGCAAAAGTTCGATAAGTGTGTCGTTCTGGGTCACCACTCGAAACACCTCCAAACGGAGGTGTTTCGCGTATTATACCGCTCAGCTAAGCCATTTATCACAAGTCGAATCCTGCGGTTGGTCAATACCCCTCGGGGAATCGAACTTTCCCCAGGGCTCCAGTTGGCCGTTTTCGGGCGCAAGTACCCCTGAAAAAAGCTCATATCTGTCATCTTGGGCCGAAATGCGGTCTTCCCGCACACAAACGTGCCGCCGCTGGCACCGATAATACACCCGTCCCTTTTGTTGCTCACCGACCAAGTGACGGCCACACGTAGTGCACCGTAGCGTTTGTCGGTAGCGGAAATGATGCTTGGTTCGTCGGCGTTGCTTCTTGGACTCGAACACTTTCTGCACCTTGTCAAAGAGCGCTTCGGTCACCAGCGGTTGATGATGACCATCGAAATGTTGGCCTTTGACGACAACGGTGCCTTTGTAGAAGGGATTATGGAGGATGGCGGAGAGAATGCCGGGGGTTAGGGGTGTGCCTGCTTTGGTCTCCAGTCCGCGCTCATGGAGTGTCTTCCCGAGCTGGGCCAAACTCACCGTACCGCAGGCATAGCGCTGGAAGGCGAAAACAATGAGCGGTGCGATTGCTGGATCAGGACGTTTGACCTGGCGAGGACCGGCATCAAGGTAGCCACGCGGTGCCTTAAAAGGATAGAAGCCCTGGCGCAGTCGCCCCTGGATACCCTTGCGCACCTCCTCCCGCAGGTTGCGAATGAAGTCAGCGGCGATGACTGCTTGGATATCAGCAGTGAGGCGTCCACCACGGGTGTGCAGGTCGATCGGATCATGTACGAAGCGCACATCGATGCCGAGGTCGATAGCATCGCCAAGATCGGCCCAGTCGCGTAGGTATCGAGCGCTACGGTCGATCTTGTGCATGATCAGACCCGCCGCCTTGCCGCGTTTGAGCTGGCGCAACATGTGATTGAATATGGGCCTGCCTCGCTTGGCGGCGGTTTCTTTTTCCTCAAACCATACGTCTGGAAGAAATCGAGCAGGAGTTTTCCCAAGATGTTTAATCTAAAGCACGCTTTCTTCCAGCCCAAAGATGCGATTACTGTAAAGGCTGGAACAGCTTCCTTACCCACGAACCCAAGAGGAGTTGTCCAAAAAATTGCGACCCGCATTTTGGAAAAATGGGACAACAAAACCACGGCTCCGCGAATATCCACCACTTCCATTGACACCTCGTCAATCTTGCGACAAAATCTGAGATTTGTTAATCTGAATAGGGGTGATCAAAGTAAATTGCGAGGAGTGCCGGTTGAGCGCTCCTCTGAAGACACCTTCAGCGACGCGCAACACGGCACTGCTCCTCAAAAGGAGGGTGGCATGTCCCGCACGAAATCGGATTGGTACAATTTCGAAAGCGACGCAGGGTTCTCAAATTGGGAGGGTCGAAGCCCTCTGACCAATGAGACAAATGCGTTACTAGCACGCGTACAGAACTCACTGGCCAGAAAGGTTAATGCGATAAAAACCCAGCACCCTGAAATCGCAAAAAAATTGCTGGAAGGCTCAGAGCTAACTGTTCAAGAGATGAAACTTGTTACTGGGGCCATACAAATCAATAGGACTGGTCAACCCTTTGAAAAGTGAGGGTTGATTTTTTTTGGAGAGGGTAACACGTGTCTACATCCGGTGATACAGATAGCTTCTTTGATACCGACGCATCAAACTCGAAGGTGACATATTACATTCCCAGCTTCTTCCCAAGAAAGGACAGCCATGGAAAAACATTGCAGGAAGAAGACGTAGGCAGACAGATGGAGGAAGTGCACATATTGGTTGAGGCTCTAACTACTATAGTTGGAGGGGCTACGGTCCAAGGCTCAGCCAAAGGCGCCTATTTCTCACGAGACGAAGGACGACCAATATTTGAAGATACGAAGATTGTATTCTCGTACAGTTTCGAAGGCATAAGCACTCTTAAGCGACTTGAGTTCATTGAGTTAGTAGTCGAGTTTGGCCGCCGCGGAGAACAAGAAGAAATAATCGTTGAAGTTGGTGATCGAGCGTACCGAATCCTAAGAGACGCATATGACATTTGGCAGGGATACGTTCCTTCTGCACCATGATAACAAAGTGGACGTAGGTCCCACCTGTCTTGATTTCATCCAGAAAAATCCAAAAGACGCTCAGCAAAACCCTGTAAGGGGGACTGGGTGCTAGCGGCGGGATAGGTAGACGTTCCAGCGATCACGCTGCCTCGTCCAGCTCATCTCCCTCCGGCCTGCAGTCACCACGTAAGAGTTCGAGAAGTGTATCGTTCTGGGTCACCAAAGGGGACAGTTCGGAAAATTTTGCCTTCTGAAGCCAATTATATGGCTCTAAATAAAGGTTTTTTCCGATCACTGTCCGGTTCGAGAAGCAATTTTCGACGATTCGGCGTTTTGTTGACGTATTTCCCAGAATATGAAGCTGGGCAAGGCTTTTTAGGAGTTCGAGTAAATCTGCGGTTTGCGCGTCTGTGATGCGGGATTCGCCCAGTTCTCGGGCCATCTCCTCAAGAGACTCGATGTCGAACTTCAGTTTCAGCCGGCGTTCATTGTAGTCATTCTGGCCGATAGTGCCGTCGAGCAGCAAGTCCATCAGTCGATCAAGCTTCGCGTTCAATTGAGCGATTTGCAGTTCGTAGGACGCCAACAGCTTCTCCGGCTCACCGCTATCGAGTTCCGCACTCCACTGCTTGAACAGCCGGGCGACATCGGTATCGGCAAGTTGCCAACGGCGAAGCTCCGTGGTGACCGCTTTGTCGATACTGTCCTCACGTACGGTGGTCGTCGGACAGGACGAAAGCTGACAGCGATAGTAGACGCGCCCCTTCTGTCTTTCCGGGGACATGGGTCCAGAGCATAGCCCGCAACGGAAGAGACCGCGATACAAGTGGTTGTGGCGCGTAACCTTCTTGCCTGACTTGCCGGTCTTGATCTCCTGCACGCGCTGGAACAGCCGGGTCGGTACGATAGCTTTGTGTTGCCCCTGGTAGACGGCCCCGGTGCGTTTGATGACGATGGTGCCGGTGTAGAAAGGATTATTCAGGATGGTTTCCAGGCCGTGCAGCGACAGCGGCTTGTTGTCGTGGTTTCGCAGCCCTAAGCGGTGCATTTCCGCTAGGAGAGTACGCAACGAGTGTTGGTTTGACGCGTAGAGTTCAAAGGCTTGGCGGACCAAGGGGGCTTTGACCGGGCAAGGTGTTTTCGGTTGTCCGCGACCGTTGTCGAGATACCCTATGGGGGCGCGAAACGGATACAAACCCTGCTTGAGCCGTCCAGCCAGACCTTTGATCGTTTCTTCGCGGAGATTGTGGATGTAGTCCTCGGCGATGACCGCTTGCAAGTTGGCGGCCAGCCGCCCTCCCCTTGATTGGAAGTCCAGTGTCTCCGTGGCGAAGAACAGGTCAATGCCCTGGCTCGGCAGTTCTGAAACCAGCGCCCAGTCCCGCAGATTTCGAGCGGAACGGTCGATCTTGTGCATGATCAGCCCTGCCGCCTTGCCGCGCTTGAGCTGTCGCAACATGTGGTTGAATATGGGCCTGCCTCGCTTGGCGGCGGTTTCTTTTTCCTCAAACCATTGGATGACGTCGAGATTGTGCTGACTCGCAAACCGCGTGATGGCTTCTTGTTGAGCTTCCAGAGATACTCCCAAACCTTGCTTCTGGGTGGAAACCCGGATGTATCCAAAACAGGGTTTCATGCGTCGTCGTTGTTACCGTCCGACTCTACCAAATCCTCGGAAAATTGCGAATCACGCCACGGCCACCGCCCGGTTGCTTTGAGGTGTTCGACCACTGCTTTGCAGATGGCGAGGTGTTCTTGCAGGTGCTCTTCATGGTTCATGTTGGCAGGATACCGGCCTGCGATCGAGGGTTGTAGTGGGCCGGAACGGCGCGTCCTGCAGTCAAGGACATGTACGCATCGAAAACGCTCGACTAGGCGCGTTGTCGAGCATCATGCGCACGTTGGCCCGGTAGTTCGGCTGCGTCAGCAAGTCACCAGGATGCTCCAGCCCAAGATGGGCAGCTAGCAGTAGCGCGTCACTGGCACCGACCCGGAACACAATCATGGTCCCGGCGTTGCCGATGATCGAGGCGAAGACCGGCGGTACGGTCTGCTGAATGTGCTGTTGAGCGAGGATCAACCCCAGTCGGTACTTTCGAGTCTCGGACAAGAGATCTGCCACGGCCTCGGTAGTGAAGCTGTGGAATTCGTCAACGTAGAGGAAGAACGGACGTCGGGCGGCTTCCGGGATGTCGTGGCGCGTGAAGGCGGCATGGGTGATACTGGACACCAAAATACCACCAAGAACATTGGCGACGTCGGCTCCGAGACGCCCCTTGGCCAGGTTCACAATCAGCCCCTGCCCCTGGTCCATGATGGCGCGGAACCGCAGTGGCTGTTCCGGCTCGCAGAGGGCTTGCCGAACCGTTGGGTGGGAAAGAAAGGCTCCCAGCTTGTTCGCGATGGGTGCAAAACCATCAGAAGCGTTTTTGTAGTTCATCGCCGGATATTCCGCCGTCCAAAACTGTCGCACCTGGGGGTCGGTGACATGCGTCAGCACCTCGACCCGGAAACTTCGATCGAGAAACAATCGGGGTATGTCGCGCAGGTCCGCGTCAGGACAATCCAGCAACGCCAAGATCGCATGACGCAGCAGATGTTCCATTCGCACGCCCCAGGCATCGGCCCATTGTTTGCGCAGTGCCTCAATGAGACCGGACGTCACCAACGGACGCAGCGCAGGTGAGGTTCTGGTGAGCGGGTTGTATCCGTAGGGTGAGGCCGGGTCGGCGACGTTCCAATAAAGGGCGTCCGGGCAGCATGCATGAACGGCTTCGGCGAGGTCGCCATGAGGATCGATGAGACAGAACCCACGTCCGGCGGCATCGTCCTGTTCCACCATGCGTCCGAGCAAGGTTGATTTTCCGACCCCGGTCTGGCCAACGATATACATGTGCAGGAGCCGGTCCACCTGCCGGATCGCAGATAGCCTATCGCCATAGCGTGAATACGCCAGACCAAGGGCGGTGGGGGTGATGGGAAAGACTGCCATGCCGCCCAGTTTGCCCCCATTGGCGCGGCTAGCGTAGTGCCCCCGTCCTTCGCTTGGCATCTGCGAAATTTGCAGATGAGGAGGAGTTGCTGGCTCGTGCAGTTCCGTCAACAATAGAAAAGGATCGTTCTTTCTCTCCTTTCGAAGGGTGCGCCTGAACTCCCTTCGGGCGGCCACCCTACGAAAGGAGAACCATCATGGGGACCAAGAAATCCCACATCTGGGATATGGTCGGGGCCTATCCGATCTGTCCTGGCTGCGGCTCGAAACAGGTGGTGCGCGATGCCTGGGCCGCGTGGAGTATGGCCAGCCAAGACTGGCAGCTCCAAGCGATCTTCGACCATTTCAATTGCGACAATTGCGGTGACGAAGAGGTGCCGGACTGGCGCGTGGACGAAGCGTACCGACAACAGCGCATTCGCCGCCTGAATGACCTGCTGCGACAGGGGCAAGCAGAGCATGCTACCATCGTCATGACTGCCGGGGTACAGGCGGAAGGTGACAAGTTCGTCAGACAGGCGCTTGAACGCACGATGACATTCGATGCGTTCGGCGAAGACAATGATCCGCACGGCGAACATGATTTCGGGGCCTTCGAAATCGACGGGCAAAAGCTCTTTTTCAAGATCGACTATTTCGATCTGGAGATGGAGCGCCATTCCGACGACGCGGCCAATCCAGCCCGCACCCATCGCGTGCTGACCATCATGCTGGCCAGTGAATACTGACGTCATCATGGAGCCCCGCGGGGGCCACGCCGTTCAGCAAGGCGAACCCAAAATTTCCCCAAATTCAAGGAGAAGACTCATGTCACTCATGCTTCATGCCGGGGCGGAGCCCGTCGACTACGACACTCTGCACCTGATGCCCACGCCCGAGGCCACACAAACCCATGTCCCGATCGCGCACAGCGCTGTCGTTGACATGGTCCGCTATGCCCTCGGCTACTACGGCCACGATATCACGGAGGAGGATTTCGGGGTGACCCCGGACGGGATGCGCTTCTTCGGCGTCCTGTCACTGCAAAGCCCCTACGGTGGATACACCGACACGGTGGGCCTCCGAAACAGCCACGACAAGACCTTCCCGATCGGGATCAGCTTCGGCAGCCGTGTCTTCGTCTGTGACAACCTCGCGTTTTCCGGCGACACGGTGATCCGGCGCAAGCACACGGTGCATGCCAAGCGCGATCTGCCGGGTATCGTAGCGGGCGTGGTCGAACCCCTGCAGGCCCAGCGGGCTTCGCAACATGACCAGTTCCGCCGCTACCAGGCGACGGAATTGAGCCCTGAGGCAGTCGATCACCTGATCCTGCAACTCTATCGCAAGCGGGTCATCACAGTGACGAAGATCCCAGAGATCCTCGGCCACTTCGAGAACCCACCTTTCGACTGGGGTGGACGGACGGTCTGGCGGCTCTTCAACGCCGTGACCTATGTGCTCGAAGGACGTGTGGTAGAGAACCCGAAGGCCACCACCGAGTTGCACAAGGTCGTCGACGCCGTGGCGGCGTGATCGCCCTGTATATCGGCACATCCAAGGTGGACGATTGTTCCTTGAAGATGACTGGCCCGCCGCCGTTGGAGCGGGCCTTTTTCGTCCTGTTATTGCGCTGCAACGAAGACTTTTTCAACGGTATGGGCGGAGAGCCGCCTTTCGCGGCGTGGGCACATTCACAAGAGAAATGAAATCAGCCGATGAGTTACTCTTTTTAGCCGCACCAGCTTTTGCTTTCAGGTTGGCAAATTTTCCATTATATTCCTCAAAAATCAGGGAACTTCTACATGGATGATGAGATTCTTACTATCCCCGAAGTTGCGAAGCTACTGAAGATAAATGAGAAAACCGCCTACAGGCTTGCATCTCAGTCTGAAATTCCTGGTTTCAAGGTGGGAGGTAGCTGGAGGTTTCGAGCGGACGAACTCCGGCGGTGGATGGATACGCAAGCCGCGAGTGGCAAGAACGAGGGGCAGACATGAGAGAACTCTCTTTCAAAGTTGCTGCCAAGACAGCCAGGCTCTTTGGTCGCGAGAACGTTTCGAACGCCGAAGGTGCTATATCAGAACTCGTAAAAAACACATACGATGCCGACGCTACAATGTGCCTAGTTTGCTTTATTCCAAGGTTCAATAATGCACCCAGTAGGCTGAAGAAGTCTGAGTTTGATCGACTTCGCAAAATTCATCCAGAGATCGAAGAGTTCTACGCGCAGCAGTCCGAGGGCTATGAGCGACGCGACGCTGCTTACGATCTCAACGTCGAGGTTGTCGACAAGCTGGCATCGGGCCTCCTAGATCTTTGGCTGATCGACAACGGTGATGGCATGACTGCGAAGACCATCGAAGACAATTGGATGGTTATTGGCACCAACAATAAAGAGCAAAATGCGACGTCCGAAAGTGGCAGAGCCCGGACAGGTGCCAAGGGAATTGGCAGATTTGCGCTCGATCGTCTAGGATCAGAGTGTCAGCTGTTCTCTAGTTCAGCCACAAGTGAAGCCATCAGCAATTTGGAATGGGTGGTCAACTGGGATGATTTCGACGCCGCCGACAAGACGCTAGAAGATATCAAAGCCGTCTTAAGAGAAGACCAAACTGCGTTGGATGACAGGCTTCGGTTTCTCGATGATCACCCTCCTATCTCAACCGCAGTTTCGCAGCTGGCAGGAAAGGGTTTCAATTGGTTCAAGGGTACCGCTATTCGTATTGGTTTGCTGCGAGATGATTGGCATGCACGCGATGTGCAGCATTTGTACAAGATGCTCGCCGAGTTGATACCTCCACTAGACCAGCGGGTACTTAATCTCTTTCTCTTTGATGCCCGAGAACCGAGCAACTATGGCGTTGTGACTGCTGAAGTTCTTAATGACTACGACTACAAGATTGATGCTGAGATTTCTTCGCAGGGAACCGTGACGATCACGCTTGTGAGGAACGAACTTGATGTCGATCGAATTGATCCGGACCTGTTCGAACTCGATGAGATGAGTGATGCTCCATTCGATGAGAAGTCATTCAGAAAGGCCGAGCTCAAATACACGAAAACCTTGCACGAGCTGTTCCCAGGGGCGCCAGATGACTTCAAAAGAAATGCTGAGGCGCTTGGCTCTTTTAAGGTAAATCTCCGGTTCTACAAGAAGGGAGCACCAAGCGCGCGAGACGGTCGTATCTATCCGTATCGGGCGTTTCAACCGGGACCAAGAAAGGCATGGATTGAAGAGTTCGGAGGTCTGAAGATATACCGGGACAATTTCGCTGTCCGTCCTTACGGTGAGTTGGGTGGACGAGCCTTTGATTGGCTCGCACTCGGCCAGCGGGTCGCGATCAGCCCTGTTCAAGCATCACGAAAGGGCTGGAAGGTCAGCCCCCAGAACTTAGCCGGTACAGTGACTATTTCACGCCTCGAAAACGCCAAGTTAAACGACCAATCCAACCGTGAAGGGATCATCGAAAACGAGTATTTCGCGACGTTCCGTGAGCTTGTGAAACGGGTCATTCAGGAATTTGAAGATGATCGAAGCCACATCCACTACAACCTCAATCGCCTTTTCCAAAGCAAGAATGAGGCGGAAAAGTCGAAGAGTGAAGGCGCCGAAACCGCGGCACGTGTAACTAAGGCGCCTGAAAAGGCGACGCCTGAAGACGCTCAAACACTTGCGAGGGCATACACCGCACAGCAGGAAGAGATTAGGGAGCTTCGCGACGAACAGACGATGCTGCGAGCTCTGGCGACTCTAGGGACGGTGTTAATTTCGTTTTCACACGAAATGGGCCAACTCCAGAACACGATGGGCGGGAGGTCAACCGAGCTCTCGGACATCTTGTCGTCCTATATCGATCGAGACTCTCTCATGGGGGTGGGCGGAGCGTTCAATCCATTCGAGATACTCGAAGAATGGGAAGAGGATGACAAAAAGGTACGCCAATGGTTTACCTTCGCTCTGTCTTCCATTCGAGCCGACAAACGGCGCCGTAAAAAGATCAATTTGCAGCAGCACCTGCAAAAAACCAAGAAGACATGGAAGGGCTTCTTGGAGCCGAGGCACATCACTCTCACCTACGATGTCGTCCAGGAAGCCTCAGAGGTGAACGTGCTAGCCTTCGAGATAGATCTCGACAGCGTGTTCAACAACCTAATCCTTAACTCAGTTGAAGCGCTCTTGTCTGATCGACATCAAGGCGCGCGCGAGATCACAATCAAAGTCGAACAGTCGGGGCCGCAAGTTAGGATTAACTATCGTGACAACGGTCCAGGCCTTGATCCCTCGATACGCGATCCAGCGAGCATCTTTAAGTTCGCTGTCACGACCAAGCGCGATGCGTCTGGTCAGGCAAATGGCACAGGACTGGGGATGTGGATATTGGCCGCCGTCGTACAGGCCTACGGTGGTTCATTCCGAGCATACGGACCGGGCAAAGAGCCAGGTTTCCGGATGGAAATTCTCCTCCCTTTGAAGAAGTAAGGAAACGGTCTTGGCAGAGTTAGTGTATATCGACGAGCAAAAGGCGCAGGCTGGTCAAGTTCTCAGAAGCGCCGTGGCATCAGGTGAATTCACCCCGGATCAGGTACGAGCCATCGAACCAGAGAGCACCTTAGATGACACCATTCAGCAGATTTCCGAATTGCACTGCAAGGTGTTGATTACAGACTACCGCCTATCAGACCACAAACCAGATGTAGAATTTAATGGTGCGGACTTAGTTCGAGCCTTCAGGGATAGGTTCGCCGAATTTCCTTGCTTCGTTACTACATCATTTCCGGACCAAGCTGTTGATGAGACCCTAGACACAAACATGGTATTTCCCAAATCCGATTTCTTGGATCGTGAAGAGGCCAAAAACAGCGACCTCCCGTTCTTCAAGCGAGTAAGGAAGAAAATCGCGGAACACGAAAGACAGGTTGCAGATGCTCAGGCAGAGTTGGAGCACCTCTCTGCACAAGCTCTGGAACGAGATCTGGATGCCAGCGAGACTCAGAGATTCCTTGATCTCGACAGCTATCTGGAAGCTGTCTTGGGTGCTCAGTTTGCAATCGAACGCCATGTGAAAGTTCGGGCCTTAGAGCCATTCGACCGGTTGATTGGCCGCACCGAAGAGCTGATAGAGAGGATCAAGAACGAACTTGCTGAGCCTGACGAACGGGGTGGATCGTAGTGGTGCTGCGGAAGGGTACACCGGTTCGTTCGGTAGTTGCGGCGCAAACTACCTATCGCGCTTACAAGGAAGACTTGCGGAGAGATTTCTCTAGCAGATGTGGCTACTGCGACGCCTTAGACGAGTTCTTTGGCGGAGTGCGGGGTTATCAAATCGACCACTTTGCTCCGAAGTCTTTGTTCCCGGAATGGTTACTCGAGTACCGCAATTTGGTCTACTCATGCCCTTTTTGTAACCGCGCAAAGTCGAACAAATGGATTGGAGATGACAAAAACGTACCCAATGACGGATTGAGTGGCTTTGTAGATCCGTGCGATCCGGATCTCGACAACCATCTTGAACGAGACAATCACGGTAGAATTCGTGCCAAAACCGAACTTGGTCGTTACATGATAGCGAACTTGAACTTGTCGCTTATCCGTCACCAGTTCGTTTGGCAGACCCAAAAAATGGATGAGCTACTAGGCGAACTGCTAGAACTCGAAGCGCGACTGTCTGCGGATACCGAGCACTATCGGTCTGTCTTGCAGGAAATTGCTCGAGTTACACGCGAACATCGAGAGTACCGTCGCCGTGCTTTTGAAGCTTGAACCAGGAATAGAGCGACTTTTGGGCGTGGTATATACGCCTGATGATGTAGCGTCGGAACTGACCAAATTCGCTTTGGCCAGGCGTCACAAAGTACCGAACACGATTCTGGAACCTAGTGCTGGTGATGGCGCCTTTCTGCGCGCACTTGCCGCTTTGACAGAGGGCAGCTTAAGAGTCCACGGCCTTGACATCGATCAGGCAGCTACGGACTTGCTAGAAAGGGATTTCCCGGCTGCGAAGTTCAAGTGCCAAGACTTCATAGAATATGCCGTCACCCATGATGGGCCCAAATACGATTTAGTTATCGGTAATCCGCCCTACATCCGGCGCCATAATTTTGGCGGAGCGCTGATGAAAAGTATCGAAGATCTCAGCCAGATCGCAGATTATCCACTTTCGGAACTTAAGAATGCCTGGGCCGCGTTCGTTGTGGCCTCTAGCATGCTCTTGTCCGATACAGGTGTCTTGGCGTTTATCGTTCCATATGAGCTCCTAAACGTAAAGTATGGCCAGTATCTTCAGGCATTTCTTGTAGATAATTTCGTTTCGGTAGAGGTCTTTACGCCTCAAGATAAGGCCTTTCGCAAGCTTGATCAGGATGCTGTCGCTTTGGTGGCATCGAAAGCCGCGCCCAAGGCAATTTCTGGGGTAACGCTCAGCTCAGTCAAGACACTAGCCAAGCTAGAACCCATAAAATCCCGCAGTATCTGCTTCAGCGGCAAGCAAGCGAGTTCCATCGACCTCAACTCGATTTTCTTCGATGACGAAACGGCGTCTTTGTTACACAAGCTACGCTCAAATCTGAAGACGCTTGGCGACTATGCGACGAGTTCCGCGGGAGTGGTCTCGGCGGCGAATGACTTCTTCATCCTTAGGTCCAACGAAATCAGTGATCGCGGATTGGGCCAATGGGCGCGCCCAATACTGAAGAAGGGTGCTTACCTGCCATCAGGTCCTGTTTTCTCAGAGGATGACCTGGCTGAAATATCAAAACGCGAACCAGCTTTCCTTTTGGATTTTGTACGTGACGGAGCTCCACCGCTTTCGCAGGAAGCGCAATCCTACATCGCAGCAGGAGAAAAGCTGGGGCTCGACCAAAGATACAAGTGTCGTCATCGTTCGCCTTGGTACAACATTCCGATAGTTGAAGCATCTGACGGGATATTTTTTAAGCGGTCACACAGCTTTCCAAGACTATGCATCAACCAAGCAAGGGTTCTAGTGACTGATACGGCATATCAGGTCAAGATGCGGAAAGGCTTTGCGATTCAGGATCTTACCTTCTCGTTCTACAACAGTTTGGCGCTACTGTTTTGTGAGATGGATGGTCGCTTCTACGGCGGCGGTGTCCTCGAGCTGACACCCAAAGAATTCAGAGGAGTGCCAATACATTTCCAACACCCGACCGAGCTACAGTATCGTGAGTTCATCGACAGATTTCCTCAATCTAAATCTCCTGAAGCAGCGAACTTTGATCACGCGGACCGCAGATTGGCGTGCGAGCTGTCCCTTTCTGAGAGACAGGTTTCAATGGTTCGGGAGGCGCTCAAGACGATAAGGACGCATCGTCTTAGACATGGCTCATGAAACTGTTCTTGGTTCGCTGCATTGCAGAGTAGGCAGTGAATTCGAGTGTCGGCTTTGGGCCGGAAAGGTTCGAACTGGCGGTCAGTTCCGACCGCAACACCGCTTATACTTAAGGCCCGACCCACAGGAACACGGATCGTTACGCCTTGGCCGGGGACTGGCCTTGAACGGCATGTCAGGGAGATTCGCGGGCTCTCGCTGGGATAGCTCGGGCCGGGACTGGCAGAGTATTGTGGCGACACAGTTTGGTATTTGATCCGGTGCTTCACGGTCGATCTCGTCAATCTCGTCATCCGTGAAGTTGCTCTGGCCGGTGTAGATATCCTGAAGCGCCATCAGGAAGATCATCTTTGCCCGCGCCTCTTCGCTGGCCTGATCGAGTAGTCGACTCCAAGCATCCGGTCGCAGCCGCATGGCACGCGTGAAGCCATCGACCCAAAGCTCCCACATGACGTCGTCACTATTGGGATCAACCTCGTAGATCGGTTCGACCCAAAGCGAGCCGGCTATCGCCTCAACGACCGAGTTGTAATGCGCCATCACCGCACCAATGGTGTCCTCGGCGGACTGTTGATCGGGAAACTCTGCCTCTCCCGTCTCACCCCAGACATGAGGCAACCAATCCGAGGGCGGAATCATCTCGGGGCAGGCAAGAACACCGACTATGTAGCCATCAAGTTCGCTGAGCGTCATAGGCATGTTCTCTACGGGCAGCGCATGCAACAGCGCGCTGAGACTTTCGAGCTCTTGGTCGGATTGATCCATGACAACCTCCCGGTAACGCGCTGAACTTTTACTCTGTGCAAAGCGAACCCGCAATCCGCGCAAAATCAGCTTCAAGCACGGCCTCAATAGCGCTCTGGACACTATCAACGTCTGGTATCGCGAAGCTGCCGGGCGGCGTTTGATCGAATGGTCAAGGTTCGATATGGGCCGGTCGCGAAAGCATGGTTAGGTACTTCAAATCTCGACCACAATAAGGAGAGCCGCAGGGCACCTCAGCTCTCTATTCGCGGGCCCATTACCCGGGCAGGCAATTCCCGGTTCGCAGGTCGGCCCCGCTTGTGGGTGCGAACCCGCACCACCTTGCCGCTTGCATAGCGCCGCTCGTGTTCGGCAACCCAGTGCTCGGTCGGCGCCGTACGATCGGAAACCTGCGCCTTTTCGAACTGACGTCGCGCCGCGCGCTCGATGAGGTGCCGTTCGCCAGCAGGTCCAATCCGGATCGTGACGTGCGACCGAAGGGTCTCGGTCACCCAGGTTCTACCGAATTTTCGTGCTGCCTTCGCCTGTGCGGTAGATAGGCTTGGAGCCTCACGAGATAGAAGATCATCGTCGCGCGCAGCAAGCGCCGCGAAAAGCATGAACCCGATCACCATCTCGTAGCTGAGGTGACCTTTATGCACCTCTAAATGGTCCCTCACAGCCTGCTCCCGGTCGCCGGGGCCGAGTTCCAGATGCGCCGAGACGACGTTCTTCTGAGGCCACCAGCTGGCGTCATTAAAGTCGGGTCTGCCACCTGGCGATTTATTCAGCACCAGCGTGAGGGGTGAGTCCCAAAAGCTGCGATCGGTTAAGGCGGAGAAGAGCCGCACAGTCATCGTGTCTGGAGACCGATTATCGAACAGGAACCCTCGTTGATGCCAATTACGCAACTCCTCTTCGCTCATCGTCGTCAAGCCGCGCGCGATACGGTCCTCCCAGAGTTTTCGGCTGTCGTATTCGACCCAGACGAGATCCTGTGGGAATTTGACATCGCGCACATAGTCTTGAATTCGAGCTTCTTGCCCATCTTCCATCGACGTGCCCTGGGCATCCATCCGCAGACTGTCGAGATAATTCGCCGCACGGTGGTCGAGTAGATATATCCGAGCCGTGGCAAGGTCGTTGAGGATGTCCTGCCGTTGCACGCGAGTTTCCATCGTCGAAACCATGCGACCCACGGGATCGAAGTCATTGCCGGGCTGCCCAGTTTCGAGATAGCGCCCATACTGCAAGGCGATTGTCTTGTAGAGGATCATTCTGCACCCAAAAATATCCGAGTCCGTTGCTTCTTTTTCGACCTATGCTCAGGCAGGAGATGGACTAGGTTTTCCGAGGTCTAAGGCATGGCGAAAATACAGTCCCCCCTAAAAAACGAACAGCGCGATAGTCGCGAGGTCTACCAACGTTAGCGTTGGGAACGCGACAATACGGCACGATTCACCGAGACAAATATCACCTTGGGACCGGGCATGTCTCGATGAACGACAATTCCAGTTTCCAGGGACTGCTCCCTACATATAGCCGCCCGTCTGTCCATCTGTAAAATCCGCAGATGAGGGGGAGTTGTCGGTTCGTACAGGACTGCCAACAATAAGGCCAGACCGCTCTTTCTCTCCTTTCGAAGGGTGCGCCTGAAATCACTTCGGGCGGCCACCCTACGGAAGGAGAACCATCATGGGGGATACCCAACCTGCAACTCACTGTTTCCATGTCATCATGCTGGCCGGCGAAGACTGATGGCCCGCGAAGCCCGTCCGCTCAGTCAGGCGGACAAAGAGGAAGCGTTCCGGATCGCCACCAAGGCGCTCACGTGCTGGTATGCCGACGACATCGCCGCCGGTATGACTGATGAGGATCTCGAAGCGGCCTTAGTCCGGGTGCTCGGTATCTGGGGTGGCAGCTGCGGTCCAGGAAGGCTGGATGTCGTATTTCAGGGCGCAGGTCTCAAGATTTGGGCCGGTTGGCATATCGTCAATCATGTCACCGAGGCGCCGCTCTTCAAAGGTAACGCGACCATCGCAATGGCCCGGCATGTCTACGGAATTGCCAATCCCAATGACCGGCAGATGTCGCTTTTCTAAGGCGGGCCCGCCGCTATCGGCGGGCCTCCTCTGTCTCTGGTGAGCTGCGGTTTCCGTGGACTGGTGGGACTGGCGCTGGGTTTCGAAATCGGCGAAAATGGACTTGTTCCAGGATTGAAAACGGGTGGTGCCACCGGGGGCTCCGGTGCGGGTCGCGCGGAGGGCGTCAGCCTTCCGCTCTCCGCCCTACCCTCAGCACCAGAGCCCGGCACCCCGGGCACCACCCGTTTTCAAGAAACGCAGGTGGGCGGTGCTACCGCCCGAAACCGTCATCGCCTATGATGACCGCGTTACCCGCTTAGTTCATTTTCCATGTATCACGAGTTCATTTTAGAGTTGAAGTCCATGCGCCAGAAGTCTGGCCTCGGCCAGGAGGACTGCGCGCATCTCATTGGGGTCAGCCCCACCATCTTTGGTCGCATAGAACGCGGTGACCGTCCGCCCAGTGTCGAGGAGATCTGTTGCCTGCAACTCCTCTTCGGCAAGACCTTCGAGAGTTTCTACGCCACCTGCGTGGGCGACGCGCGCGACCGGCTGCGTCGGAACCTGCAGTCTATCCCGCAGCTGCCCGGGCAGGACTGCGACCACCACGCGCGCGAAACCTTCCTCAACGGTTTGAGCAACCGATTGCAAGCCAAACCGGGAAAGGATGACAGCTAGCGCGCAGCGCATCCTCGGGGTCGCCGTTCGGTGTGGACGCCTGGGGTGCGTGGTTGTTGATCATGGTGATCTGATCATCTGGGACGGGTCACGATCCGCCGCATCTTCGACGGAAAGTGCGGTCAGGAAATTGCAGTGCTGGCTCGACGAGTTTCGCCCCGACGTGCTGGTGACCGAAAACCCGGATCACGCCGGTCGGAAACGGGGGCGACAGCTTCGAATTCTACGCGCCTTGGTTGATGTCGGCCAGGAAGCCGGCATTCTCAATATCGTCATTCGCCGACAACGCCTCTACGACAATGTCTATGACGAGGCGGCTGCTTTCGCCGAGGGATTTCCAGACCTGGCTCCGCTCCTGCCGGTACAGCCACCGATCTGGAAGAAGGAGCCCTATCGCCTGATCTATTTCGAAGCGCTGGCACTCATTCGCGATGCAGGTCTGCTGAAGCCTAATCCAATGCAATAGCAGGTGACCGGTCGCCACATACGTTCTTTCATTTGACAAGCTGCGCCTCAGGGTTGCAGCTTGTTCTTGTTTGCGACGGAGAACTTCATCATGCGATCCTATGAAGCGGCCCGGGGCCTGTTGAGCTTTCTCGGCTTCCTAGCCTGGTGCGCAATTATCGGCGGCATTCTCGTCGCCATTGGCGCAGGATCTGCAGTCAGCCAGACACGTAGCTTCGGCGTGACCGGCGGCGCAATGGCGGGCATGATGGCCGCCATGCCGGGCCTCATTCTGGCATTCCTTGGCTTTCTTGCCTTGGTGTTAGTGCAGTTGGGACGCGCCGGGGTCGATACGGCCGAATACACACAGCAGATGCTGAAGATCGCCCGGGACCAGCTTGAAGTGTCCAAGCAGTCGCTGAAACAGGGAGGCGCACCGCAGCAGAGTTTCGAACCCCTCCAGCTAGAAACCCCTTTGTCAGACGGGGCAACAGACGGCGCAACCTACAACAAATCCAAAGCAGGAACGGCGACACCTCCTTCGGTCAAGACACCTTCGCAAACATATCAGCCGGGAGATTTCCTAACCTACCGAACCAAGACAATCCGTGTCGTGGAGGCCGGTTTCGTGTTCAGCGCGCAGACGTACAACACCCTCGAAGAGGCGAAAGCCAAGATTGACGAAGAGGGTCACTTCCTCCCACCCGAACCTCAATTGACCCGCCCCAAACTCGACACCCTGGACGTTGCGCCCGCCGATCTCAGCGCCAGTTTCAAGCGGTCCTGACCCCCATACGGCACCCCCAACCCGTATGGGGGTCATGTATGGGGAAACATGGAGGGCCATAGCTGCTCATACCTGAACCAAAACCCCACTGCTCCGACCGTGACTTCACCTGCTTTCGCAGTTGAACCCACCACGCCCGCCCTCAATACCTGATCCGGATGATCCGATGCGCGTCTCGATTTCACACAACACGATCCAGAAGGGGTTATTGTTCAAGACCACCTACTACGAGGTGACGTTGTCGGTTGCCCTGACGCATGAGGAAAAGCAGATCATCCGGCAGCGGAACCTGCAAAAGACCAAGCTGGTCGACCGCCGACCAGCCACGGCGCGCAACGATGATCGGGACGAAAAGTTCGAGCTGCGCGTCGAACACCTGATGGATGGACGGACCGACCGCTTTCTTTGTGCCACGCCGTCAAAGGCGAAGATCTACGAGGAAGATCTCCTGGTCATGTTGCGGCAGATGAAGCTCTGGTTGTCGGATAACGCCGAGACCGGCAGCGGCACGGTGATCGAACTCTGATGCGGCGCGCGCAGTTCGACATCGCGGACAGCCTTCTGTTCCTGTCGATCGCCCTGGCGCTGGCCTTGCTCCTGACCATCGTGCTCACACCCATCGCTCTGGTCGCGGTCCCGGCCATCATTGGCATCCGCCTGTACAGGCAGAGCCCGGCCCGCCTTGAACGGCTGGCCCGCGAGGAAACCGAGATGCTCTACCGCCACGCGCAAGCCGGACAGGCGGAGCTGACCGACGGGGAAATCGATGAGGCCCTCATGCGCCATTGGCCTCCGGACATGCCGGAGCCGCTGCGTGTGCAGCTTGTGCAGATCGGGCGGGCAATCCTGGACGACGAAGGGCTGACCCCAGAAATCCCGCCGCCTCCCGCACTCTGCAACACGGTCGAGGGCGGACGCTATCGCGACCAAATCGCCCGGCTGGGGCAGGCGCGGAATGACCGGGTCATGGTCCTCTCCGCAATCGACGCGATCTCGCAGAGCCTCGGGACCATTGCCCGGGCCGTGCCACCGATAGACGGCGATGTGTTGGTCGAGGTGACGCAGTTTGTGCACCCGCTGGGTCAATCGGTCGAAGCCGTGATCGCACCTTTCTTCGCGGACAATGATTACCAGCACTTCAAGGGCCTCCGGGAACGGCTTGATGCCAACCTGCAGAGCACCCACCGCAGCCAGCCGATATACCCGCGCGACTACAAGGGCGACGATGTCGTCGACGTCTACCTCAAGGGCACCCGCCTCAAGGAACTGTTCCGGTTGCGGACACCCTTCGAGATCCCGGAAGCGCGGCGCTTTGAGCACACGCATATCGTGGCCGGGTCTGGGCACGGCAAATCCCAAACCCTTCAGTATTTCATCGCCCGGGATCTCGAGGAGGTCGCACGGGGCGACAAGACGGTCATCGTAATCGACAGCCAAGGGGACCTGATCAACAACCTGCTGCGTGCCCGGACGCTGCCGCCCGAGCGGATCGTCCTGATCGACCCGGAGGACATCGGCTACCCGGTCAGCCTGAACCTCTTCTCGGTCGGCCAGGAACGGCTGGCGGACTATGGCGACCTGGAACGGGAACGGCTGACCAACTCGATCATCGAGCTTTATGATTTCGTGCTGGGTTCTCTGCTTTCGGCGGGAATGACCTCCAAGCAGAGCGTGGTCTTCCGCTATGTGACCCGTCTGATGTTCCACATCCCCGACGCCACCATCCACACGCTGCGCGAGTTGATGGAGCCGGGCGGTACCGAGAAATACCGCGAACACATCGCCAAGCTCGACGGCACGCCGCGCCGGTTCTTCGAGACCGAGTTCGACAGCAAGGAATTCACCAACACCAAGACGCAGGTCCTGCGCCGCCTCTACGGCGTTCTGGAGAACCAGACCTTCGAACGGATGTTTTCCCACCCAGCGTCGAAGTTCGACATGTTTTTCGAGATGAACGCCGGGAAGCTGATCCTGATCAACACTTCGAAGAGCCTGCTGAAGGAACAGGGCACCGAGATCTTCGGCCGCTTCTTCATCGCGCTCATCGCCCAGGCCGCCCAGGAACGCGCCACGCTGCCGGATTATGACCGCCTGCCGACCCTCGTTTACATCGACGAGGCCCAGGACTATTTCGACCAGAACATCGGCGTGATCCTCAGCCAGGCCCGCAAGTACAACGTCGGCATGGTGATGGCGCACCAATATCTCGGCCAGCTCTCCGGCGGCTTGCAGGAGGCGTTCGAAGCCAACACCTCGATCAAGCTGGCCGGTGGCGTTTCTGCCCGCGACGCCCGCGCACTGGCGGGACAGATGTCCTCTGATGCCGATACCATCCAGCGCCAGCCGAAAGGGACGTTTGCGACCTATGTGCGCGGCCTCACCGAGCGCGCTGTCCCGATCAGCTTTCCGTTCTTCGTGCTGGAAAAGCTTCCGCGCGCCATAAAGGACGAGGTCGATGCAATCCGGCAACACAGCCGCGAGCGCTACGCCGAACCACTGCGGCGCAGGGCGGAACATACCGCCCCAGAAGAACCAGAACCTCCTGAACCCGAAGAAAAATACGACGGTGATGATCCAACGAAACCTTCGCCGGAATTGTGATCCCGGCTAAGCTGCGACCCATGAAACAGACCGACACACTGGGCCGCGCCACCTTCCACCACATCGCCCCGGTCGCGGGTGTCCGCCTGACCGAGCGCGAGGTCCGTTGGCTGAAACACATCGAGCGCCACGGCCCGCAGTCCTCGCAGTATCTTTTTGAACTGACCCGCGACACGCATCGCTGCAAGGACACCGCCCTGCGCGCCATGCAGAAACTCAGGGCGGCGGGATATCTCAGGTTGCCGCCACAGCAACGGGCCACAGAACGTGCCGAGTGCAGGCCATATATTTACGATCTGGCGCTGCGCGGCACCGATCACCTCGAAGAGCTTGGCATCCGGGAGCCGACAGTGCGTCCAACCGGACATTGGTGGCATGGCTACGCCGTTTCCGCTTTCACAGGAACTCTCGATATTCACCTACGGCAACGCGGCTGTGAGTTTATTCCCGCCCACCGCATCCTGGAGCGCAGCGGTGCAGATCTCGCCATTCAAATAGACCGCCACCGCTTGATCCCGGACCAGCTCTATGCAGTTCGCTACCCCGATGGGTATCGCGCCTTTTTTCTCGAAGTTGATCGTGGCACCGAACCATTTCGATCAGGCGCCGCTCGAAAAAGCCTGTCCCAAACCACTGATCTGTATAGCATGATGATCGCTAAGAACTTGCACCGCCAACACTATGGTCTCAAGGCCAGCACGTTGGTGGCCTTCGTGTTCACAAGCCTCCTAAGGGCGCAAACCTTCCGCGACATGGTGGGGGAACGCGCAGGGGGGTACGCCGGGTATTTTTTGGTAAAGACGATGCCTGAATCGCTGACGTGGGCAAACATGGCAGAGGTGCACCAAGGGCCGTGGGTGTCCGGGTGCGGCGTGGAGGTGGCGGGGGTGTAGCGCGGATTTTGTCAAAATCATTGACCCAAAGAAAATGGGTGACCGGGTTTGCAACCCCGATCACCCGGCTCCTGAGATCAGGAGCGTTCGTCTTGGACTTCGCGGCGGGCAAGCCGTTCTTCGAGCCAGTCCAGCACTTCCGCTTCCACCCAGCCAACCCGGTTCACGCCCAGCTGTACCCGTTTTGGGAATTGGCCGGCTTTCTCCAAGCGGGCTATGTGTTGCGGCGAATACAGGACCAGTTCCTTGACCTGACGCTTTGATAGTATCCTCATCACGATCTCTCCATGATTGAAGAGCATCGCGATGCCCAGGGTTGACGTTGGCCCGGGGTGATCGACAGTAGCAGAAGCCGTTTGGGCGATCTAGCTACAACCCAAAACGTTGTCGTGCGTTGGATGGGCGCGTCTGACCAATATCAGAGCAAATGTCCCCGCAGGACGCTCGTTATCTCCCTCTAGGCTAGCACGATATCGTCCTGCAAATCAGCCAGCGTGACGTTGAGGATTGTCAGCGTATCGCCGTTCCCGAAATCGAATACAACGTCGCTGCCTTGTTGCGAGGCATCTGCCAGGGCATCCTGAACCGTGGCGTAGCCCATGTTGAACAACAGGATCTCGTCGACGTCATCTTCGAAGTCATTGATCTGATCGTGGTCCCATCCGCTTGTGAAACGGAAGGTGTCGGCACCTGAATGACCAAAGAGGATGTCGTCACCGGCCCGACCGCTGATCGTGTCGTCTCCACCGCCACCCCAGATCGTGTTGGCAGATCCATCCCCGGAAAGAATATCCGAGAAATTGCCGCCATGCAGGTTTTCGATGCTGATGTAGCTGTCTCCAGCGGCCTCGCCGGTATTGACGCCCGGAGAGGCCAGATCGGCCCGCACGGCCGTTGTCGCGGTGTTGTATTGCGCCCGGTCCACACCGTCCCCGCCGTTCAGCGTATCCGCCCCTTGGCCGCCGATCAGACTATCATTGCCGTCCATGCCGGACAGGAGGTCGTCGCCCGCGCGGCCCTGGATTTCATCATGGCCAAGGCCGCCCCAAAGAACGTTCTCGGCATCGTCACCATACAGGGTGTCGTCACCGCCCCCGCCGTGGAGGTTCTCGATATCAATGTAGATATCGCCGGCCGCAGCACCGCTGTTGTTCCCAGGCGTTGCCAGATCCGCGACCAATCCGCTATCCGTGGTGTAATACTGGGCACGGTCGATGCCATCGCCACCGTTCAAAGTATCGGCTCCCGCGCCACCCCAGAGGATATCATCGCCGGTGCCGCCGTCGAGACTGTCGTTGCCGCTGCGACCGTGGATCTGGTCATGGCCGCCCCGTCCCTGGATGAGGTTGCTGCCGGTATCGCCGCGGAGAGTGTCGTCGCCATTTCCGCCTGTCAGGTTCTCCACCGAGATATAGACGTCTCCTGCGGCAGAACCGGTATTGTTCGCCGAGATTTGCAGGTCAGCCACAAAGGCGCTGTCGGCGGCGTAGTAGAGTGCGAAGTCCAGGCCATCGCCACCATCTAGCGTGTCGGCTCCGGCGCCGCCGGTCAGTACATCATTGCCGGCGCCGCCAGTCAGACTGTCGTTTCCATCCCGACCATCTAAGGCGTCCGCCCCGGCATCGCCATGCAGTGTGTCATCGGTCATGTCACCAGAAAGAGCGTCACTGTAAGCACTTCCTCGGATTTCCTCGATCCCGAAATAGCTGTCACCGGCTGCATAACCTGTGTTCAACGCCGTGTTGGCGAGATCGATCGTCAGTCCCGAGGGCGCGTCGGTGTATTGCGCGACATCAATGCCTGTTCCGCCGCGCAGTTGGTCGGAACCGGCGCCGCCGATCAGGATGTCATGACCTTCGTCACCATAGAGCGTGTCAACGCCATCCCCGCCGTAGAGGATATCGTTGCCTTCCGAACCATTCAGCTCGTCATTTCCGCCAAGACCGAAAAGGATGTCCTGTTCGACATGGCCATAAAGCGAGTCGTTTCCGGCACTTCCGTCCACCTTGAAATAACCCTGCCCATTGTCCCGCCAGTCCGGATCGAATGCAGGGGAGACGGTGAAGACGAACATGCTGTCGTCGTTGAAATCCGACAATTGCTTGCGCAGAAAGACAATCGTGACGCCTCCGCTGGCAAAGACGACGTTCTCGCCCTGTTGCGTGAGCAAGGCCCGGACCTGCGCGGCAGTGGTGAAGCCAAAATCCGCAAAGACAAGCTGGTCCCAGTCTTCGAGACCGACGATGGTGTCCGTCCCGCTGTCACCAGCCCGGATCACGTAGCGGTCCATCAGGATGCCACCAAAGACCGTGTCATCACCGGAACCGCTGTCGAGAATATCGTCGAAGCTGTTCGACCGGACCCAGTTATAGACATCCGTGCCCGTCGCCGCGACGAACTCGTCGCTCTGGACCATCGCTTCGACGAATTCTGCCCTTGTTTGGCCGTTGTCGAGCGCTGTGGTGCCATCAAGGATTTCCTGCGATGTTCCGCTGCGCCCCAGAATCTCTGAATACATGGCCTCGACGAAGGCTTGGTTGCCAAGCGCGCCATAACTGCTTTGGAAGGCGCTTGAAGCGACATACTCAGCGACAAGTT
This sequence comes from Mameliella sp. MMSF_3455, assembly GCF_030733205.1. Classification (GTDB taxonomy): domain Bacteria; phylum Pseudomonadota; class Alphaproteobacteria; order Rhodobacterales; family Rhodobacteraceae; genus Antarctobacter. The sequence goes on along the minus strand of NZ_JASHJL010000043.1, from coordinate 21,338 downwards.
CGCCGAAGCTTTTGCCCTGTGCCAGGTCGAGCGTCTCGCCCAGGTAAGTGTCCAGGTCGATTGTACTGGGATCTCCGCTTACCAAGGCCGTGTAGAGACGGAACAGATCGTCCGTATAGGCCGCCTGGTAACCCGCATCGGTAAAGAGCAGGGCGGCATCGGCCCAATAGCCATCCGCTTCGGCGCTGAGCGCGATTCCGACCACAACCTCGGCACGGGTCTTCGTCCCGTTGGCGAGATGCGTGGTCCAGGTACTCAACCCCGTCGGGTCCGGTTGGCGGCCAAGCCCGTTGACGTAGAGATGGGTGACGAACTCCTCGTCCGTCATTGTACCCTGTGCCTGGAACTCGGGCGAAGCAAGGAATTGCTCCGCAGCAGCTTCCATCGACAACGAGCCGTTGACCACCTGGTTGACCCAATGGAGGTGGCCGGATTGATCAGGATCGCGGGCCATAGCCGCGCCGTAGTACTGAACAAATTCGATGGCGACAGGATCGGTCTTGTAGTTCCAGACTTCGGAATAGAGCAGATCGTTGCCACCATGCCCGAGAAGCGTATCGCTGCCTCCCTGACCATAGAGAGTGTCATTGCCTGTCTGACCGAGAAGGCGATCATCACCGGCCCCACCGTCGACGACATCTGCAGCCCCACCACCTTCAACGGTGTCAGCGCCATCACCGCCGAAGAGCGTGTCATCCGCCGCCCCGCCGTCCAGCGCATCCGCACCGGCATCTCCATACAGGCTGTCGTTGCCTTCACCGCCATCGAGCGTGTCCGCACCATCCGCACCGAACAAGGTGTCGTTTCCGGCCCGCCCCAGCAGCCAGTCCTGGCCGGCTCCGCCGCCAAGCAGGTCTGCGCCATCACCGCCATCCACCAGGTCGTCACCGGCGCCGCCTACGAGGATATCCGCTCCACCTAGTCCGTATAGGGAGTCTGCCCCCAAGAGACCGTTCAGCGTGTCATTGCCCTCGGTGCCATCGAGGTGTTCGGCGTTCTCGGCGCCCGTACGCGAGACACCGGTGAAATTCTCCCTGGTCCAAATCGTGCCATCGCCGTAGATCAGCGCCTCGATTCCACCCGATTCCGATCCGTCGTACTGGTTTCGGATGAGGATAGTCTCAGCGCCGCTCCCGCCATCGACAACAACTTCCATGTCATCTGGATCGGTTCCGAGTTGAAGAGCCAATTCTCCAAGGGCGACATCCATCAACCAGAGCACATCCGCATCTGCTACCGGCAGTCCCGCATCCGAAATTATGTCGTTGCCATCGCCCCGCCGCCATACGTAGGTGTCGGAACCGTCACGACCGACAAGTGAATCAGCTCCCGCGCCACCGTCGAGAGTGTCGTTGCCATCGCCACCGTCCAGTGTGTCCGCGCCTTCCAGGCCGAGGATATAGTCCCGGTACGCGGTGCCGTCGACGACGTCATCATTGGATGTGCCAGAGAGCCGGGCCCTGTCCTGTATTTGTTCCAGCGTCCAGGTCTGACCATTGTCAAAGGTGATCGCTTCGATCCCGCGCCCGTCCGTCGGATCGCGGAACTGGTCCCAGATTTCGATATCGGTCAGACCGGAAGATGTGACAATCCGAACGGTCAGGTTGTTGCTGTTTGGAACACGTATGAGCGAAACCTCTCCCGGCGCCACATCTCCCAGTGCCAGGATGTCGGCGTCCGAGGCGCTTCCTCCGTCATGCACGAGGTCGGCGCCATCGCCGTCCAACCAATGGTAGGTATCGCTGCCCGCCTCTCCGACAAGCGTGTCGCTCCCGGCCCCACCGATCAACGTGTCATTGGCCGCGTCGCCCAACAGGCTGTCATCGCCCGCGCCGCCATCGATCACATCCCTCAGTTCCGTGCCGCTCAGCGTATCGGCACCCACGGTGCCGGTCAGCGAGGTGTTGGCAAGGATCTGGTCCAGGTTCCAGACCGAACCGTCCTGAAATTCGATCTCTTCGATCCCCAGCCCAAGGTTTGCCTGGGCGAAACGGTCCGTCACCGTGATCGTGCTGGTCGAACCGAATTGTGTAACGAGGATCTTGAGGTCGTCGCTCGCCGCCTCGCGTATCAGCTCCACGTCACCGGGCATGACATCTGTCAGGACCAGGCGGTCTATCTCGGTTGTGTCGGAACCAGTATCGACGATCTGGTCATTTCCATCCCAGAAAGCCCAGAGGTAGGTATCGCTGCCACTGCCGCCGTCGAGTGTATCCTGGTGCAATCCACCGTCGATCGTATCGTCACCGCCGTTGCCGTTCAGGACGTCCGTTCCGTCGAGGCCATCGATGAAATCGTCCACCCCTGTCCCAGACAGCGTGTCCGCGGCATTTGTCCCGATGCTGATCTCCTGTGCCGCCTCGTCGTCCAGCACGTCCAGAACGGTTCCATCTTCCAGGAAAATCCGCTCAACGCCTTTGCCTGTGGAGGCAGACGCAAGGCGGTCCTTGATCGTGATAACCTCGCCGGACCCGCTTATGGTTACGAGGATATCGTCACCGGACCGGGAGAGCGTCAATTCATCATGCCCAACACCATTCAAGTGCAAGGCGTCAGTTTCTCCGGCAGGCCCGCTATCGTTGATCGTGTCGCTGCCATCGCCGGGTGACCAGACATAGGCATCGTTGCCATTTCCGCCGAGGAGGCTGTCGTTTCCAGTTCCCCCTTCGACGATATCGTCGCCGGAACCCGCGTTTATGGTATCGTTTCCACCGAAGCCGAGGAGGTTGTCGCCGTAGCCGGTCCCGTTCAATGCTTCCGATGTGGCGTCCCCCCGCGTTTCCGTCAGGGCCAGTATATCGTCGAGTTCCAGCCGCGTCCCGTCGCCGAATTCGATCACCTCGATGCCCCGGAATTCATCCGTATGCTCGAACCGGTTTTTGACCAGGAGGGTGCCGCCATCCGGCCCTGCGATCGTGACGGTCAAATCGTCGCTGCCCGGGATACGGGTCAGTGTGACATCCCCGCGCGAGACATCTTCAAGGAGGAGTGTATCGATTTCGACAAGCGACGTCCCGGAATCCGAGATCGTATCATCGCCATCCCCGCGCGACCAAACATAGCTGTCGTGACCATTTCCACCTTGGAGAAGATCACTATCCTCCCCGCCGATCAGTGTATCGTCGCCAGCACCGGATTGGAGCGTATCCGCACCCGCCAGGCCTTCCAGAAGATCGTCGCGCCCTCCGGAAGTCAGAGTATTGGCATTTGCGTTGCCATAGACCGAGGCCAGTTCGAAGATCTGCGCCTGCGACCAGGTGGTCCCATCCGGAAACAGGATCCCGGACAGGCTGTTTGTTGCTCCCTGCGTGGAGCCGGCAAAGAAATTCTTGACCGTGATGGTTTCGGTGCTTTCGCCAGGTGGCGAGATGTAGATCTTCAGATCATCGCCAACCTGTCGCATCGCGACATCTTCGGGACCGACATCGGCCAATTCCAACCAGTCGGTTGCGTCAGCAATATCGACCTCAATCTCCGGCCCCAAAGGATATTCCGGATCCGGGATCAACTTGGTCGTATCCTCCGAGATCGTGTCGTTTCCATCGCCTTTGGCCCAGCGATAGATGTCGCTTCCCTCACCACCATCGAGGGTATCGTCCCCAAGACCGCCGGTCAGCGTGTCATCGCCCAGGTCACCAGTCAGTTTCTGGGCGCCGCTGTCTCCGACGAGGTTGTCATCGTAATCGGTGCCGCCGACATTCCCTCCTTGGGCAGACGGTTCGGAACTGGTCGCGGCCAATATGTCGTCCAGCGACCAGACCGTGCCGTTGGAGAAAAGGATTTCTTCGATCCCTTTACCGTGTGTGGCGTCCTGAAAACGGTTCGTCACCGTTATTGTCTCGATCCCCTGGCCTGTGTCGATGGAGATGACCAGGTCCTTGGTTCCCGAAGGGCGCGTCAGCGTGACCTGTCCCGGTAGGACCTGGGCCAGTTCCAGCCTGTCAGCTTCGAGTAGCGATTGCCCACCATCCGAGATCGTGTCGTTGCCATCGCCCGGTGCCCAAATGTAAAGATCGCTTCCGTTCCCGCCATCAAGAACGTCGCTGCCTGTCCCTCCGTCCAGCAGGTCAGCGCCGTTGGCGCCATTGATCGTGTCGTCTCCGGCTCCACCATCCAGCGAATCCTGCCCGGTAGTCCCGACCAGGTTCTGGGCGCCCGCCCCGCCGGATTGCTGATTGATCGTCGCCAATGCGGGGGCGATATGAGCGTTGCCGGTCGCGAGGTGGTCGGCGCTTTGTGCCAATGAAACAGCGAACTGCGCCTTGGAAATCCGACCCGAGTCAAGGTGACCTTCCCACAGCGCCTGTTCGGCGGCAGTGGGCGCGCGACCTAGCCCGTTCCAGTAGGCTTGGGTGACCAGTTGCGCATTGGTCAGCCCGCCGAGGCCAGCGGCCTCAACGCCGTGAACGTCACCGTCGAGCGCGAGCAATTCCAGGGCCAGGTCCTCAAGCGTCTCCGGCGTGCCCTCCGGGTCTGCCGGGCCGTTCATCAAACGGTCCGTCAGCTCGGCCAGTTCCTGCGTGCTGGGCACCCGATCATAGATGACATCGATCAGGTTCGTGACCAACGCCTCGACATAGGTCCGGTCAAGCACCCGCTCGAATTCCGCCGGATTCATGACCACGTCGAAGTTGTTCGTGATCCGGTGGCTATTGCCCACGACGATATGTTCCGAGGAGTCCGCGATATGGTGAACCAGATCCTGCCGTGACATCCCCGCTATGGTGATCGGATCCTCCGGGTCCCCGGCCGGAAGCGAAGGTTCTTCTTCCTCTTCGTTCGTGTCGAAATTCGACAGCGCCTGAAGATAGGTGTCCAGCTCATCCAGGCTGGGAGCTCGGCCATAGCTGTTCAGGAAGACCTGGGTAATGAATTCCGCATCGGTCAGTTCCTCACCATAGCGCGCGGTGAACTCGCCAGAGCCCATCAGGTCGCTGGCAAGCTGCTCGGCATCCAGTTGCCCATCGGCGATATAGTAGACCAGCGTTTCCAGCTCGTAGGCGTCAAGATCGCGGTCGAGGAGGGTGTCATAGAGCCGTTCGGCCTCGGCGATGATCGCGGCCTTGGTCTTCTGGTCGAGCGATGTGGAATAAGTCTCCACTTCGGGATCCGGCGCTGCCAGGTCGAGCAGTTCGGAGATATACCCGTGTGTGTAGGTCAGCCAGGGCTCCGGCGTTCCGGGGCTACTGATCACCAGCGTCCAGTGTTCGACACCGAAAGGATCGACCTCATGATGCGTGGAGATATTGATCTGGGCATTGGCAACGTCACCGCCATTGTCCCAGCTATAGCTGCCGCTGCCATCTGGCACATAGCGCGTGGTCTGGACCAGGTCGCCCCGATGCTCGGTCATGACCAGTCCATCAGCGTCAAGCGTTTCCACGAAACGGCTGGTCTCGGCGCCAAATTCGTCGAACGTCCGGGTTGTCGTGATCTCTTTTCCGTCCGCGAACACCTGGGTCTCGATGGTCTTGTCCGGCAACCCGTTGCCGTCATAATCCAGCGTCCGTTGGACGGTCCGTCCGTCCGCGCTGATCTCGGTCACGGACCGGCTGCGCAGGTCGCCATTGGCATAGGTAACTTCGCGCAGGATTGTCCGGCGACCATCGTCGTGCAACGTGGTGGTAGAAGTTTCGGACCCGTCGATATCGCCGTCGCCGTCCATGTCGATGCTACACACTGAGGAAAGGCCATCCGCAGCCGTGATTTCCGTGGATTCGTAGGTCAGTTGCGCGCCGATCATCTCCTGGATGACCAGTTTGCGGGCACCATCTGCCTCGAAAGAGGTATCCATGCTGCGTTCGATATCCCCACTGCCATCCGCGTCCAGGTCCAGCACGGTCTGCCGAAACATGCCGTTGGCCGCTTCCACACGTATGATCTCTGCATCTACAGAGCCGCCTGCGCCAATGTCCCGATACTGCGTGGTAAGCGCCTGGTTTGCGTCCAGACTGCTTTCGACTTCGCGATCCAACAGGCCGTCGCCATCCAAATCGATGGCCAGCGAGGTCTCGAGTCCATCGTCGCTGACGATCTTGATCGATTCAAAGGTCAGCACATAGCCGGCGGCATACCGCTGCAAGGTCTCGACATAGCCACCGCTTGCGCCATCCTGGCGGGAGTAAATCCGGTTCGCAGTCCCGTCCCCGTCACTGTCGGTGGAGACCGTTGTATAGAGGCCGTCACCGCTGGTGTAGTTTGTGATTTCGGTCAGGAGGGTCGAGGATGCGTCACGCGTGGTCTGGACCCGCAGGGTCGCGCCATCTTCAGCAAAAATGGTCTCATCCCGGGTCAGGAAATCCGAGACGCCATCCCCGTCAAGGTCGATCCGGCCGGAGACCGCCATTCCATTGGTACTTGTCAGGTAAGTGGCGGAGGCAATCACCTCGAACCGCGCGTCCAGGTGCGTGACATCCCGTCGTGTCACCCCGCTGGCGGCCAGGCTGGTGATGTCACGCATGGCATAATCGGCCAACCCGTCGCCATTGGTGTCGACATCCAGAGTTGTCGTCAATCCATCCGCGGAGATGGTCGCGGTCCGGGTCCCGAGCAGGCTTTCCCCCTGGAAGTAGGTGGCGGCCTTCGTGATCGTTCCGTCATCGGCTTCTGAAATCACCGTTACCGAGTCATCAAAGCCATCGCCGTCCGCATCCCGCGAAAGGGTCGAGGTCCTGCCATCCGCCGAGGTCACGCTGGTGGACCCGGCCAGCAGGTCGGTGTTGGCGGCCCGTTCCTCGACCGTCACGGTTTCGGTTCCGTCCTGGGCCAGGTCCGTTGTCGTGGTGACCGTCAGGTCCGCATCGCTGTCGAAATCCAGATCATAGGTTTCCACCACTTCGCGCCCGTCGCCGGACACATCCAGTGTGTCGCGGCGGTAGATGGTCCCGTTCGTGCCTTTATAGTCGGTCGTGGTCACCTGGGATCCATCCGCTCCCAGAACGGTTTGGGTTCTCACAACGGTTTCGTAGGCAAGATCGCCGTCGCGATCCAGCCGGCTGGTCTGGACCAACCCGGTGTCGCTGGTTTCCAACCGTGTGCGTGATTGCAGTGACCCGTTCGCGTTCAGGGCCTCCGTGGTTTCCGTCACGGTCCCATCCATCGCGATGGCATAGTCGGTTCTGAGATCCCAGTCGCCGTCGCCGTCCAGATCACTTTCCGTAACAACAGAGCGCCCGTTATCGCTGGCAATCACCTGCGTGAACCTGCGCAGATCTCCCTCCCGGTCAGTGACTTCGAACCGATCCACGGTGCCGCCATCATGGCGCAGTATGGTCGTGGATGTCTCCACAAGATCGAAGACACCGTCTCCATCGGAGTCACTGGAAACCTTGCGGTCCAAACCATCGTCGCTGACATCCGTCCGGATCTTGCCCAAGACTGTGCCATCGGCCGCCCGGGTGGTGGCCAGGGTCGAGGTCCCGCCACCGCTCAGCAGATCGGTCTGGGTCTCGGTGCTGCGTTCGAACACACCGTCGCCATCCGCGTCCAGATCCAGAGCCGTTTCCAACCCGTCGTCGCTGGTTTCCAGGACGGTCAGCGAGCGCGTGCTGCCGTCGCGATTCTGGATTTCCTTCGTCAGGATGGTGCTGCCATCATCCTGCAAGGCTGTGGAAGACAATTGAATGCGATCATCGAAGCTGTCTCCGTCCAGGTCGACAGAGGTGGTCGAGACCAGGCCATTGGAGCTCGTCTCGATCCGTGTGACGTCGATCGTCGTGCCGTCCGGGGCGAAACGGGTCACAGTGGTCACCGAACTGCCGTCAGAGGCGATCACCTTTTGACGGGTTTCGTCCGTGTTCCCGTCACCATCGGCATCAATTGTCGTCAGCGCGTTCAGCCTGTCCGCGCTTTCAAGAACCGTGTGACTGTAAAGCAAGGTGGTGCCATCTCCCGCGAACAGCTGTTCGGTCTCCAACCGGCTGCCATCGGGGTTTTTCGAGAAGGTAACGCTCCTGACCTGGTCGGCAAGGCCATCCCCGTCCAAATCACTGCTGGTCGTGACGTCGAGCCCGTCCGCGCTTGAGACGATGGTATCGGCACCAAGAAGATCATCGTTTTGACTGGTGCGCGTGACGATCCTGGTTGTCGTCCCGTTCGCATTCAGTGTCGTGACATCGGTGACGATAAGATCGAGATCCCCGTCGCCATCCGAATCCAGCTCGGTCGTCTTGGACAGACCATCCTCGCTGGTGGTCTCCACCGAGGTCGCCCGAATACTGCCATCCGGGTTGCGATCCCAATGGCTGGCAACCCGCTCCAATGTGACCGCATCCTCTACAACCTCGTCGATCAGGTCCGTGGCATCAAACACGCCGTCCTGCGCAAGATCGACCTTGCGGGTCATTCCAACCTGGTCCGCGTCAAGCTCGACACGAACCTTGCTCCGGACGGAACCGTCGGTATTGGTCTTGGTCACCGTCTGCATCCGGCTGCCGTCCGCATTCAACACCGTCGCGTCATGCGTTGTCAGGTCGGTATCCCCATCGCCGTCGAGATCGGAGACCGTTGTGGTGATCAGCGCGTCGTCCGATTGCGTGATGGTCGACGCATGACGCAGCGATCCATCCCCATTCAGGACCTCGTAGATGGTCTGGGTGCTCCCATCGGCAAGGATGGACAGGTCGGTGACCTCCTCGACATCCGCAACCCCGTCGCCATCGATGTCCCGACTTACCGTGCGGTCCGTGCCATCGAGGTTTGTGACCTCGGTATGAGACTTGCGGATTGACCCATCGGTATTGGTGACCACGAACGTCTCGGTGCGCGGATCTTGCGTGGCCGAAAGCGTCTGGGTCGTGGTCACGTCCCAGTCGCCATCGCCGTCCAGATCGACCCGATCCGTCCTTTGCTGGCCTGTCGCCGTCAAGGTCTCGAAGGTCTTGCGAATGGTGCTGCCATCCTCGGCAAGGTCCTTGATCGTGATATGCCAAGCCCCGTTGGCCTGCAGGACCCGCGTTTCCTCCTGGTCGATCCAACCGCCACCCTTGGTGTCCCGTTGGATCGTGACCGAGCTTCCGTCAGCACTACGCGTCGTCGTGGTTTCATTCACCAGGACGCCCGTGGCAACCTCCGAACCGATGTAATTGGTGACCTTCCGTTCGGTTTCGACGCCAACCGTCGTGGCGATCTCGATCGTCTGAACCCGGTCGACAACGCCATCACCATTGTCGTCATAGAAGTTCGTGACCTCCGAGCCGTCCAATGCACTGACCGCCGTATAGACAAAGGCGACCGCACCGCTGCCATCATAGCCGGTCTGGACCACCGTGCGTTCGCCATTGGCCACGGTATCGCTGCGCGTGACCCGATAGCTCTGGCCATCCGCCACCAGGGTGACGTCGCCCAGGGTTCCGGTTCCGCCCCCGGAAAAGGAGAAACTCGCCTTGCCGGTGATCACCGACCCGTCCGGCAGTTCTATGTTGGTGGCATCCTCGTTCAGGTTCAGCGAAGTGATGCCCAGTTGCGCAAGCGTCTTGGCTTCCTGCGAGCCGTCCTCATTGGTGACCAGCACCTTGAAATAGTCGAAGGGCTTGTCCGAGGCATTGATCACCCCGTCGCCGTTCACATCCCAGGTCGCCGGGTCATTGGCGTCGATATCGCCATCGTCATCGGTATCGAACACCGCCTTGAGCGCCGCGATATCTGTGGGCGCCGTTGGATCCCATTCGGTAAAGATGAACTCCAGCGCCTCGCTGATCGCCCCGTCGCCATCGGCGTCGAAAAACAGAACGCCATCGCCCGGCGCCGCCCAGGACGTGCGGTTCTCGAGGCCGTCGCCATCGCTGTCGAGGAAGGTGGTGGTTTGCGAAAATTCGGTGATCTCGATCCCGTTGCCGTTTAGATCGAGGAGAATGGGTTGGACGCCCGTGTAATCGGGGTTCTCAGGAAGGCCGGGATTTGGTGTACCCGTGCCACTCGGGCCGTCAGGTGTCTCTGTCCAGGAGCCTCCAGAGGATTCAAAGTTTCCTGTGGTATAGTCTTGTCCGGCCCCATTTGTTCCGTCGTAAGGCGCCGAACCTCGAGTTCCATCGCCTGCTGGCCCCGTTCTGGTTGCACCGCTTCCGTCATAGGAGCTCGAATTGTCGTTGGAGTCCTCGCCCCTTTCGCCGGGCCTAGGTACATCTGTGACGGGTTCACCCATACTCAGATTAGGCCCAATAGCCGAGGGCCAACTGGGGTCGAGACCGTCCAGCGTATTACCCCAAGTGAAGCCCCCCGGCGGAACGGAGCCAGAGTCCCAAAGAAGACCGGACCCCAAAAGAGGAGGTGCGATGTCTTCGGGGAACGCGAGGGGGCCAAAGGAAATTGGAGAAGTACGGGGAAACGGCGGCGGCGATGAAATAGTAGGGGCATTGTATCCCCAATTCGAACCATATCCACGAGGGTCGAGGCCGTAGTATAGATCAAGTCCGTATATCGTGTCGTAGGGAAGGTACCCAATAGATGTCCCGTCGTCACGGATTACTACTTTAAATGGCCTCCCATAGTCATCCAAAAAAACTCCAAGAGGGTCAGCCAAATGTGGTCCGCGAGAATTAACTGCGGGGCCAAGAGGCGAAAGGTCCACACCATAATGCGCGTTAATCTCGACTTTGTGCATTCCATCAGCAAATACTGCGTTTGCCTTGAAGCCAAGGAAGCCTTGATAATTGGGCAAATCACTTTCGGCCAAGAAGCCCGCATCAGCGATAGCTCCAAGCTCTCCAATTGGCGTCTTGTAATATGCACCGAAAATCACACCTACGCCAAAGGCGCCAGACACGGAGAACCCCTCAATAAGCCCTTTCCCCAAGTCAAGGGTTACAGTCAGATCACCCTTAAAGCCAGCAGCGACGCTGCTTTCGACTGTGGCGATTAGCCCCGATGGGCCATCGACGATCGACCCGCCTATCTTAGCGCCACTCCCCCTCCCAATTCCATAGCCAAACTTAATCTCCGGCTCCGCGCCATTCAAGGCTAGAGGCTGATCCATACCCTTATAGCTTAGCCCGAGTACATCATCTCCAAATTTACCTTCCAAGGGAGGGTCGGAATTGGCTAAATTAGTACCGTTACTAAATTTTCCCATGAACTACTTGCCTTTGAGGTGCCGCACAAGTCTGGTAACGACTAAAGGCGAACTCACAAGCCCCCATAACACAAAAAGAATTTCGAAACCTTTCCCCAACTCCCTCAAGTAATTGGACGCGCTGCTCGACAAGGCGTTGGCGATCCAAGCTAAGCCTATGTACGAAGCGAGCACGAATGCAAACGAAAAAAATGGCCTTCGATCAAGAACCCGAAGAACAAACGGCTTTGCTCTCATCGCACTCCCCCAACAGATTTCTCACAACTGACCATATGAACACAAGCTAACACCGATGGGAATTCACTAGCGGCGGCACGGCTCAATTTATCTGCGCAATTTACAATGCATCATCGTTCAAACCTCTGTCAACCTACGTGAAGCATCTTGGCGACCCAAATGGCGTGATTGCTCCTGCGTCAGGGGCGTCGAGAGTTCGTCAAGTGGGAAATTGGGGTCTATCAACTATTGCGCCACGAAAGTTGTTTTCGATGCGCTGTTCATGTATCCTGGGACGTGTTGACAAAAGGGATTCACACTGCGCGGCAAGCGTGGTTCAAGCTGGTATCTGCGATGGAGACCAGCTTGGCACGAGGCCTGATGTTGGACGAGGAATGGGCGTTCTTTGAGCGTTTCATCCTGACAGTCCGCGCCCCGAACGGGCGCAAACCCACCAACCACCGCCTTGTTCTTGCCGGGATTTTCTGGATCGCGCGCACAGGCTCTCCTTGGCGCGATCTGCCGGAAGAGTTCGGCAAGTGGTCAAGCGTCTACCGCCAGTCCCGACGTTGGACACTGGCCGGACTGTGGGAGGACATCATGGAGGCCCTTAACCAGAGCGGTGCCGTTCCCGATGCGCTGCAGATGATCGACAGCACCATGGTTCGCGCCCATCATCAGGCAGCGGGCGCAAAAGGGGGACTCAGCGACAGGGTTTTGGCCGTTCTCGAGATGGCTTCACAACCAAGATCCATCACCGCGTCAACGCGATAGGCTTGCCGATGAGGACCGAGATCACAGCAGGCCAAGCCTCGGACTATGTCGGTTTCGACATGGTCATGACCGATAACTTGACACAACCGAGCGTACTGCTCGCGGACCGGGGCTATGACGCTGACAGAATTCGGGCAACTATGAGCAAGCGTCATGTCCTAGCCGAAATCCCGATGTGAAAGTCGCGCAAGATGCGGGTCGGCTTGGACAGATCCCTATACCGCCTGCGCAGTCTGGTCGAGCGTTGCTTCAACAAGCTGAAGAACGCTCGACGCGTCGCCACCCGTTACCAGTAGACGGCCGAGAGATTTCTCGGCTTCATCGATATCACATGCATCCGATTTTGGGTGCGCCATTTTTCAACATGACCTAGTCTCCCAAGAGCTTGGCGAGAAAATCGTCAAAGTTGTCCTGCGCGACCCGCATTTCGTTCAGGTAATCGTGCCGGTTGTATATCGCTGCAACGCCACTGATGGTCCCTGAGATATGGTTCAAGAGCCGTTCGGTAACGTGGATCGGCGTGCCGAGTTTGGCATGAACCGTGGCGAACGTGCGTCGCAGATCATGGAGCGAGAAGGGTTCCACCTCGTCCAGAGTGCCGCAAAACCGCTCGAACGACTTGCCCCAGCCGTTGAACACCGGCCCCTTCCCGCTGCGAGCGGGGAAGAGGTAGTCGCTCATTTCAGGCACTTGCTCCAAGACATCGGATGCCCATCGTCCGAACGGAACAATGTGTGAGCGCCCGTTCTTGGTCAGGTCAGCCGGGAGCGTGATGGCCCGCGCTGATTGGTCGATCCAGTCCCATCGCAGGTGACTGACTTCACTTCGCCTCATGCCCGTGAGGACCAAGAGGGAAACGATGTCGCCGAAGGGATATGGCGCTGCCCTGGCCTTCGTGAATACCTCTTTGAGCTCTGCTTCCGACAGCGTCCGCTCGCGCGCTTTTGGTGGTTTGAACCCGCGCATGCCAGCCAAGGGACTGGCATCGAGGTATTGTTCCCGCACTGCCCAGTTGAGCAATGTGCGGGCGGCGACCAGTGCGTGACGCTGTTCACCACGAGAGGTTTGACACCCCCGGATCTTGTTCTGGAAGTCTTGGCGGGAAAGGTCGCTGAGATTGCGCTTACCGAAGCGAAAATGGGTATCGAGGCGGCTCTTGTAGTATCTGACGGTTGCCGGTCGGTTCCGGCGCTCGCAGTCTTCCAGGAAAAACTGACGCGCTTCAGCCCAGGTGATGGAGCGCTGTCGGTCCAACCCAAGTGTGAAGGCAGCCTTCAACTCCCTTGCCTTGTCCCGGGCTTGCTTGAGCGAGATGGTGGGGTAGCGGCCAATCGTCTTACGCGTCCGATTGGGTCCATAGACCACGACAAAGCTCTTGGCCCCGCCTTGCGACACCCGCACACCAAATCCGGACAGGCTACTGTCCCAGTATGTCACCTGCCCGCTGTCCGGCGCGGGGAGCGACTTCAGTGTCCTGTCCGACAGGGAAGCGGTGGGCATCTTAGGCTCTCTATAGGCTCTTAAAAAGCACGTGCTTGGGGGTGTTTCTATGATCAGGCTTGTTCACCTTATCGTCCATAAGTACAGTATTTTCAGATACTTGTGAACACCTATGTTCAGCCATGAAAAACGTCAGAATTTGTTTGAAAATCCTCGTGTCGGTGGTTCGATTCCGCCCCCGGGCACCATTAAAACTCAATGATGACAACGCGTTGTGGCAGATCAAGTTCGTAGTATGGGCTGTGCTTTGTCACGTGGGTAGCATTGGGGTAGCATGTTGGAGCCATTGCCGATTTGCACGGCTGGCTCGGAGTTGTGTTGTCGCTAAAACAGTTAGCCTCCGTCCAAACCGATCCAACGGGAAACGGCAAGGTCTGCGAACCGCTCGCCGCGATCTCGTATTTCATCTTCGGTCCACTGCGTTTTCCCGGTGAACCACTTGTTCAAGAACAGGCCTGTGTGCTCGGCAAATTTTGCCTTCTTCTCTTTGAAACCCTTGTTCCCCGATGAGATGTTCAGACCGCCTGTGAGCAGCGTAAGGTTGCCCAAGGTGTGAAGGATGGCGTTTCGTGCGATTGCCTTCGCATCGTCATCCGAGGGGCGACCGGTCGATCCGTCTTCATAGGGCCAGTCATCGCCCCATGACTGCGGCATGACATGCTCGACCCACAGGTTAGGGGGCTGGTCGGACTGCTCGGCGAGTTTTGACCTGCTTGCGAGCTCCAGTTCCCACAGGATGTCCGTCAGTCGCGGACGCGGCGAAATCGCATACGCGTTCTCGTTCAAGATACCGTGCCGAACGTCGCGGTCAGTGGGAAACCGGCTGCTGACCCCGGCCTTCTTCGAGAAGTAACCCTTGAAGCTCGCAACCGATACGCCGTTCTCAAGGAACTCGGCGGCGATGGACTGAAACACCTTGTTGAGGTTCTTGGTCGTGAGATTGCAGAGCGTTCGACGCACCAGATAGGAATAGATCAGTTGTGCGAGTTTCTCTCGTTCCTCGGGCGCTACACCCTCCTGCCCCATCTGCAAGGCCACCGGGTAAACGGTCGTCACCTGCCATGTCGTCAGCTTTCGCCCGAGCCATTTCAGAGACGGATCGCAATCCTCCTTGCCCTCTAGCGTGCGATAGACGGGTGCATACTTTTCAAGCAGCTTGAGTTCATCCTCGACGTTCTCGAAACGCGGGCGACCCTTCGGTACGGCGAAATCCCGATACTCGGCGTATAGCTCGCGGATCGAAATCTTCTGCCCGGTTTCGGCGGCAAGCATGTGTGCAAGAAAGTGATCGAGGCGCGGGCGCTTGGGGCGCGCATTCGGTGCAGGCTCACGCCACCAAGGGTGGTCGAGTGGGTCCCACAGCTTCTTGTAAAGCGTCTCGACCTTGGCCTTCTGCTTCTCGGCGCGGTGGAAGATGTTGTTGCGAACGAGGTCCATCGCCAACAGCGGTTCGCCCTTCGAATTCAATGTCTCGAAGATCACCTGCGCGTCGTCGCCTTCGCCAAGCGTAATGACCACCAGCTTCAAACGATCCAGCAGCGCGCTCAGGAGCGTCTCCAGACGTGCCGACACGTCCTCAGGCGTGATACCCACGTCGATATGACCCTCGGCGTCTTCTGGCTCGTCTGAGGCGTCCTCGAAATCTTGCGGGCCGTGCTGAACGAAATCCTCGATCCACTGGCGGAACAGGTGAAAGGCGCGAAACGCGCGTTCGGGCCGGTTCTTCGGCACCGACTTGCCCCAGAACAGGGATTTGTATTTCTTGTCAGCCTCGGCGGCGGTCAGATCGATGATGTCGTGGAACAAGTCTCGGTCGGAGGGCGTGGGCGTCAGCTTGAACCGCGTCAGCGGGTCGGTGTCCTTGCTCTGTGGAACATTGGTCAAATAGCCGTTGATGTGGTCGATGAAATCGTCTTGACCGTGAGTGCGGGCCACCTCGCGCAATGAAGCGAGAAACAGTTGGAACGTGGTCAGCCGTTGCTGCCCATCCACTACCTGCACGGTGGGCGTGAATGCGAATTTCGCTCCGCTATCGACCGGGGCGAGGATCAGCGCCCCCATATAGTGCTCGAACTTGCTTTCGCCTTCCAGCACCTCCGCGGCCTTGGCGGCGACATCCTCCCAGAAAGGGACCAGTCGTTCATCGCCCCACTGGTACTTGCGCTGGTAAAGCGGCACCATGAACCGACGTGCTTCCTTCAATACGACTTCGACCGGGTGATCGTCAGCGTCCATCGGCATTGCTCCCGAAAATCTCGACCTCGTCGCTGTCGCGCGGCAGTTCCCAGAATTCCACGTCCGGCGGGATCATGTGGCTTTGAGTGCGGCGGAAATAGGCGAGCAGGCTTTCGCCCGTGCGGACACGTAAGCTCCGCCCGACGAAGAAAATCTTGCGATACATTGGCGGGGCCATGTGGAAATAGAACATCGCCTCGGCCCAGTTCTTCATCTTGGCGCTGGGAACCACGTCGCCCTTTGTCCAAGTCTGCGACTTGCACTCGACGATCACGGGCAGGTCTTCCGAGCCAAGATCGAAGGTGTGCAGCTTCTTGTCGTTCCCTAGACCACAGGGCACCTTGTGGTTCATTTGCAAGGGGATACCGTGGGCGGCAAGGATGGCGCAGGCGCGAGCCTCGAAATCACGGCCGACATGGGCGTTGCTGATCGACCCTTCACGCTGAAAATTCATCATAAGAGCTGTTTCCGAAATTGTGTTTCACAGTCGTCTCTGATCACGAGCAGCAGCGGTTTCTTGCGCCGAAGTAATGGTGGAAAAGAACTGACGCATTTATCGACCTTAGCTGATCTTGATCAGTTCAGCGGTTTCAAGATGTAGCCGTTAAATGAGATTAGATTGTATGGACGATCGCCAAGTCCCGCCTTGATGGCATGTTCCTTTTCTGAGGTTGCGATCAAGATCTGATGTCGATCCGGTCTGACCTTGGCCGACTCTTGAAACAAACTTGTAAGGTTCACCGGGTCAGCAGCTTGTTGCCCCGGTTCATCGAACACTACCAGCCCTGCATGGTTGGTATTGTAGTTTTCATCCAGCTCTAGAAGAGAAAGATAGTATGACCACTTCAGGCGAATGCCATCGCTGGCAGACGCTTCGAAGCCGATGTCCTTTTCAATTTCCCCGCCAGAATCCTTATCAACCACCAACACCTGTGGTCTGAAGTTGTCCCTAGCCAAGGTGATTTCAGAGGGTGGGAAGGAATGGAAATCAAAAGTCTTCAGGTGCCCCTGTACGAGGGATTGAAGGCGGGAAATCTTGTTCTTGTCCTCCAAGGAAAAGTCGTCTCCAGTCCGCAATTCCTTAAGTCGGGATGAAAGTCGGGCCCATTCCTTAGCGACTACGACCAGCTCGTCAACTAGGCTGTCCGCGCGCTCCTGCATACCTTCCCATTGCGCCAAGCGCGCCTGCAACCGAACCGATTTTTCAATTGTGGTCCTGTTAATGCTCGACGCTGGGCGCACAAGCGCACGTTTCAAGCTACGCAACTCGCTTTGAGCTTCTTTGTAGTCTTGTTCGATGGACCGGCCTCGCAGACGAAGCTCCCCAAGCCTCTCTTCGGTGGCTGCCAACGCTGACTTGTACATGAGTTGCTGCGATTTTATGAAAGCTATGTTTTCATCAAGGGCCATCGCCCCTGAGGAACTTGGTGGTAGCAACTCTTGAGGCAAATGTTGATGGCAGGTCGGGCAACTCTCAAATGCCACGGCATCAGTAACCTCCGAACCAAGCGCCATTAGTTTTTTGGTGTCCTGATGACGCTTGAGGTCGATATCAAGCACGTCTAGGCGTTTCTGCAATGCCCTGTTTTCTTCGAGAACCGAGCGAAATTCAGTTCTCGCGACTTCAAACATTGCTCCGAGTTCATCATAGCGCAACTGAGCTGCTTCAAGGGCTTTTTGTGTGCTCGCCTCGGCCTCTTCGGTGGAAACAAGTTCAATGTTGTTTAGCTCTTCAATCTCTTCCTGAAGCTCCTTGGAGGCGACTTCTAGAGGCAACCACTCGCCATCCATGAATACTTCCAGAGAAATATCTGCCTGATGTGAGAATTCGGCGGTAGGTGCCTTGGGTACGCCAATAAATCGGATGAGGTCGACACCACCTCTCTCCAGCACACGTCGTTTGTCGGCCCAGTCACTTTCAAGGAAACCGATACGCTTATTCAGCTCAGCCCTTTCCCGACGCACCTTTCCGGCGTCGAGGTTCAGAACGAATTCGAGGACACGTCTGTTAATGTCCTGTATCCGGAAATGCGTCGGCAACGGCCCTTGAACTGTGGACCAACCACGCTTCTGTTCCACAAAGAACATGGGGAATAGGGTTTCGACGTACAGCGGACACTCAGTCCCATCGAACCTAGGAACAAGCGGCAACTCCCATCCCAAGAAATCAGCGAGGAAGTGATGGAACCCACTTTCTCTGGTGGCCGATCCCGGATCATGAACAAAGAAGTCTCGCTGTCTTTCCCTGACCTGATCAGTCTCCTCGGCTTCCGGTGTAGACCATGTGGAGATGAGTTTTGGATCTGCATCCCCAACTATGCTTCGCCGGATGCGAAGCGTCTCACCTTTGTGGCTGCAAACTACAATTTCGACATAGGACTGAAGCACCTCCTCATATGGGTCATCCTTGGATTCATGAATTCGTTCCCTCATTGCGAATGGCAATGGGACCGACAAATTTGCACTCAAGGAACGCTCCAAACCCAGAACGTAGATAATGGCTTGCAGGCAGGTTGACTTGCCAGACGTGTTGTCTGCTTGGACGATGTTAAGACCGGAAGTGAAATCAAGATCGACCCCATACACAGTTCTTGCTGTGATCGATCTCAGCTTCAGAGAACAAACTTGGATCATGACGGGGCCTTGTTGGCTAGCAAGATTTGGGTCACAAAGCCTTCTGTGATCTTGCTCGAGAACTCTCTGAGAAACGCCTTTTCAGTCACGAAGCTCTCTTCGTCGTCTTCAAGCTTCTTTGCAATTTTCTTTCCCTTGTCTGTAAGACAAATCGCCGCTTTGCCGTTTGCCACCATCCATTCGGCCAGTTGCCCGCCCGTTAGCAGGTCTACATTTCGAGAAAAGGCAGGTTCAACACGCATTCGCCACTCTATGAGTGCTGTTTCACCACTAATGATTTGGCCCAATTTCTTCCGCGACCGCTCTGAACGTAGCGCGTCGTTTAATAGATTTAACTTCGCTAGGGACGCTTTCTTCCCGCGCGAATAGTTCAGCATCAAAAGTGTCAGCGGGATACGCCAGCCGATACGAAGATCGCCCGGTACAGGCGAAGGCTTGCGTTCGAAGGAAAATTTTCGATCCGTGTGAATTTCAAAGTTCATTTTCCGTTCGGCTCCTGAAAATCCAATGGGCATTCAATGAGCCAAGTTCCTACTTGACCTTGCGAAATTGAGGCAATCTGCTTCTCGGAAAGCCCCGGCACCTGGCTTCTTAGGGAATTCGCGACGCGATCTATCGAAGAATTTATCTGCTGGGAAGCGGTATCCCCTTCGGCTCCAGCCATCTCAAGACGGCGCTCTTCGGAGTCGATGCACTCAGTTGATGCCTCCCAAAAATCGGGAAACTCGTCTCGCAAGTCTGAAAGAATATTCTCCCGCTCAACGTGGGCATAAACATAGGTTTTCTTTTTCTTCTCGGTTCTCCCATCATCATCAAGAGGAAACGCACGCTTGAGCTTATTCTCGACGCGCTTATCGAGTTTAAGGTGCACAGCTTCAAGCTGATCCGGGCTAGGCTTCTTGATGGATAAGGGTGCCCCCACAGCCTTTGTGCGAAGTTGTTGATACTCAGTCTCGAAATCCTCTTGACTTTGCACAAGAGCGCAAAAATCAGGTGCCAAGAAATCCAATCCGGCTTCCTTCACCTCCTTGGCGACCGCTTGGACATGAGAAATAACATCTTTGTTGTCCAGAAAGGGGCAAAGCAAAATCCAATTAGATATTTTGCGATCCCCTAGTATTTTGGAAATGACATCTTTGTTCTTCACCAGTTTTCGAAGATCACGGGAACCTTTTGCTTTCATTGCACTGGCAGCTTTTGCAACGTCCGACGTTTCTTCAGGCGCATAGCTCTGGTAGCAGCACCCATCGGTGGTGATGAATTCGAGGCCTGCATCACCCTGAACCCTATCAGGAATGTCTTGCACATTTTGGGGAAGGTGCCGCACTTGCACAAGCTGCTTGGAATAGCGCTGCCATTCCTTGCCATCCCAATCTCTTCTATACTTAAATGCCAATAGCCTACCCCAACTCACTTTAGAGCTGAGGTAGACTCGGAACAATTCCCCAGTAAGTCAAGCGTCTAGCTGAGGGCTTTCGCCCGCCGGATCATGTTGACGCGGTTGAGGACGAAAGAACCTTGCGAGCTTCCTTTTCGGCAACTGAACCCTTCACCCACTGCCATGGGGTGCGCGGCTTTCGTGTTTTCGCCAGTTCTGGGTTCGCCTTGGTGTCGCTAGCGGCGGCGCGCAAGCGTTCGCGTGCCTCGCGCGGGTCGATCTTTAGTTCTTCGCAGATGGCCTTGAGCGTCACGATATCGGTCATGTCGATCTCCTAAGTTGCTGATACAGCTAGATAAGACGCAAAGGTAGAGCATGTCAGGGATAACCCTAATTCGGTTTGAGGTTTTCCGAGGTGTCCACGCCGAGGGTCTTGGCGATGCGTTCGGCCACCAGGATCGACGGGTTGACGATCTGTGCCGCGCTCCGGGGCGAAACTGTCCGCGCCTGCAATTAACCCCGAGGATCGAGAGCGAAACGCGCGCGCGGCGGCGTTGTATTGAGCCAGCAGCGCCGGGGCGTGCCTCGGGCATGGTGATCCCGTCGCAACCCCGGCTGGCGCGCTGTGCGCTGCGCTCAGGGCGATCAACCCGAAATCTGCGCGGACGCGGCTACCCCTGTGGTCTCCCTCGACCGCGCGGGAATTACCCTGACGGGCGATGGTCCCCGATCTTATTGCGCTGGCATCGAAACCAGCCAGCGAGGAAATCGGCATGACGATACGCGCGAAATGGGCCTCCAACGGCCAGACGAAAATCATCTTGGGCAACTGGCACCGCCTGTGGTGCCTGCTGTTCGGGCCGTTCTACTACCTGTTCAAGAGCATGTTCCTGTGGGCGATCTTGTCGTTCTTCACCTTGAACGGCCTGTGGATCGGCTTCCCCATGTTCAACCGCGCAATTGTCTTGCGCGACTACCATCGCAAGGGATGGGTGCAAGAATGACCGCCCGAGCAGCTTGCCACCCGAGTGGAACCCGGCGCGCGATGCCGAAACCCAGCGCGAATGCGGACTGCATGAAAAGACTCAACAATTCGGGTCCGGCTCGCATCCGACAGTCTGATAGATAGTCAACGGGTCGGTCCGAGGCGTTCCGCGCGGCGTTGTCGCAGGTCGGCCACAGGGGCATGGGGGGAGGCGTTTTTTTATCGGCGCGCACCCTGCGGGCAGACGAGGGATCATATCGACTGCCGAGATTTTCGGCTCTGAGCCGCTGCGCTCCCCCCGCCCGCCTTTCTTGGGGGCTAGTTGATTTGTGAACGCGGGATCACGTCGAAGGGCAATCGCCCTTCCTGCCTGAGTTTCAAGAACCGATAAATGTGCTGGTTCATGGTCATCGCATTCTTGAACGCCACGTCGATGGGGGCATAGGTATCGAACGTATGCATCGATGCATATTGTGAACCGGCGTGCAATTTTGACCCCGTAGAGGGGTGATCGGCGTCCAAAAATGACCCCCTTACACTGATGTGGA
>NZ_JASHJL010000042.1 GCF_030733205.1 Mameliella sp. MMSF_3455 | reverse complement strand
GGCCTGCGTTGACCGTTTCGACGTAGCTTTGCAGGTAGGGGGCGATCGGCGGGAACTGCGCCGAGAGGCGCGGGGTGGCAACGTAAAGCCCAAGGCCAAGCGCGGCCACCATCACCACGACCATGAACCCACGTGCAAACGGGCTGCCGGTCTCGCGCGGCGAGGTCTGTGACGGGCGACCGGCGTCGCGGTCGACCACGCGCGGTTCCGAGGCCGAGCGCAGGGTCTGGTTGATCTCTTCGACATCCGGCAGCATGTCGCGCCGGGACGCGGCCGCCGCAGCCGCTGCAGCGGCGTGCAATTCGGAATCGTCCTTTTCCGGTTCCGGCTCTGATTCCGGATCGGGATGTCTTGGCGACTCTGCAACGTCCTCGCCCTTGAGCCGTGCCATGCGCTCGCGGCTTTCGCGGGTGCGCCGGGACTGTTCGGATTCCGCCGGCGGTTCCAATCCGAGATCGGGCTGGGTTTCCAACCCGTCCGCGGCGCGCTGTCGCGCCTCGAATTCGCGTTCCTCACGGAACAGTTCGGCCATTTCCGGGTCGATGCTGCTGCGCGGCGGGATCTCTGCCGGAATAGGTCCGCCGTCCGTGTCCTCGTCCGTGCCTTCGTCGGGATCTAGGTCCGGCTCGAGGTCCGGGGCAAGTTCGGCCTGAGGCGTCGGCTCCGGCACCGGTTCCGGCGTGGGCCTGGGCGCTGGCTCGGGTCGCGCGGCGGCATCCTGTGTCACCCGCTTCTGGAACCAGGTGTGCCCGCAGTTTGAACACTGCACGTCGCGGCCCGCCTCGGGGATGACCTCGAGGGGTACGTCGTATTGAGCGCCGCAATTTGGGCAAACCAGCCGCATTCCGCCTTGTCCCTGTCTTTTCCGTCCCTTGCGGGGCATTGGCGCCCCGCGTGAACCTTAAGCTGCCCGTATCGGCGGGAAAAGTCCAATTCTGCGTGGCTTGCGTTGCAACGGCCCGATGGCTCGGGCAAAACTGCCGGCGAAACTGACAAGGCAGAGGCAGAACCGCCCGTGATCGAGCTGGACAACGTGGCCTATTCCTACAGCGGCGCGGCGATCCTCTCCGGGGTCAGCCTGCAGCTTGCTCCGGGATCGTTCCATTTTCTGACCGGGCCGTCCGGCTCGGGCAAGACCACCTTCCTGAAACTCTGCTACGGTGCCCTGCGCCCGACAGAGGGGCAGGTCTCGATCTTTGGCGAGGACCTGGCCGCGATGGACCGGGACGCGGTGGCGATGGCCCGCCGCCGGATCGGCGTCGTGCACCAGGATTGCCAGTTCCTGGACCATCTGCCGGTGGCCGAAAACGTGGCCCTGCCGCTGACGGTCTCGGGGCAGGCCTCGCCCGATCAGGCCGACAACCTGCGCGAGCTGATGACATGGGTCGGCCTGACCGAGAAATTCGAGGCCCTGCCGCCGGAATTGTCGGGGGGCGAACGCCAGCGCGCAGCCCTGGCGCGGGCACTGATCCTGTCGCCGGATGTGATCCTGGCCGATGAACCGACCGGCAACGTCGACTGGGAAATGTCCCAGCGCTTGCTGCGCCTGCTGGTCGAACTCAACCGGATGGGCAAGACCGTGATGATCGCCACCCATGACCTGATGTTGATCCGCGCGGCCAAGAGCGTTGTGAACGCGCGCAATTTGCGCATCGCTGGCGGCAGCCTGCAGGCCGCGGGGGCGGACCTATGACCGTGCTGGACCGGATCAAGACCCTGGCCGCCCGGGACGCGGGCGCCGACCGGGTGGTGCCCCCGGCGGGCTTTACCGTGCGGCTGACCCTGTTCACCGCCGCGGCGATGGCCTTTCTGACGGTGTTTGCGCTGGCGCTGTCGCTGGCGGCGGGACGTCTTGCCACCAGTTGGGGCGAGGATTTGGCCCGTGCCTCGACCATTCGCATCTCGGCGCCCGAAGGGCAGCTTGCGGCGCAGACCGCCGCCGTATTGCGGGTGCTGGACCAAACGCCCGGCGTCGCCTCGGCCCGCGCCATGACTGCCGAAGAACAGCGCGCCCTGTTGGAACCCTGGTTCGGTCCCGACCTCCCGATCGAGAGCCTGCCCATGCCGCAACTTGTCGAACTGCAGGAATCGGGTGACGGCTACGATGCCGATGGCCTGCGCCTTCGCCTGCAGGCCGAGGCGCCGGGTGCGGTGCTGGACGAACACAGCCGCTGGAGGCGCCCGCTGGTCGCGGCTGCCGGACGGCTGCGCCTGCTGGGCTGGACGGCGATCCTGCTGATCGGGGCGGCCACCGGGGCCATGGTGACCCTCGCCGCCCATGCCGCGTTGGCGGCAAATGCGCAGGTCATCGCGGTTCTGCGGCTGGTCGGGGCCACCGACGGCTACATCGCGGGGGCCTTCGTGCGTCGCTTTGCCCTGCGCACGCTTGTCGGGGCGGCGGCGGGCACCGCGATCGGCTTGCTGGCGCTGCTGGTCGTGCCGGCGGGCGGGGACACGGGCGGCATCCTGACGGGGCTGCGTTTTGCCGGGCTGCAATGGCTCTGGCCGCTGCTTGTCCCGCCTTTGGCCGCCGTGGTGGCCTTTTTTGCAACCGAACTGGCCGCGCGCCGTGTTCTGGGAGAGCTGGCCTGATGCGCTGGGTGATGTCGTTCCTTTTCGTGATCCAGATGTACGCCATGATGGCGATCATGGGGATCGTCTTTCTGCCGCTCGCCCTGGCTTCGCGCGGTGGCGCGCGCTTTGCCTGCCGGACCTACTGTCGCTGGGTCCGCCTGACGGCAAGGATCATGGTGGGACTGCGCACCGAGGTGCGCGGCGAGGTTCCGCAGGGCGAGGTCCTGATCGCCTCCAAGCATCAGAGTTTCCTGGACATCATCCTGATCTTCGGCGCTGTGCCCGCGGGCAAGTTCATCATGAAGCGCGAGCTGATGTGGGCGCCGGTGATCGGCCAGTACGCCCTGCGCATCGGCTGTGTCCCGGTCGAGCGCGGCAAGCGCGGACAGGCCATCGCGCGCATGGTCAAGGACGTGGCGCGCGGTGCCGCCGTTCCCGGCCAGCTCATCATCTACCCGCAGGGAACCCGCATCGCGCCGGGCGTCAAGGCGCCCTACAAGGTCGGCACGGCGATTCTCTACGAACAGACAGGCCAGCCCTGCGTGCCTGCGGCAACGAATGTCGGCCTGTTCTGGCCGCGCAAGGGCATCTATCGCAAGCCGGGGCTGGCGGTGGTGGAATTCCTGCCGGTGATCCAGCCGGGACTGGAAAAATACGCCTTCCTGGAAAGGTTGGAGAAAGAGGTGGAAACCGCCTCCAACGCGCTGATGAAGGAGGCGGGCTTCGATGCGGAAAATCACGACGCTTGAGGATCTGCACGCCCGGTATGGCGCGCCGGTGCCCGCGGCGCTGTCCAAGGTGGCGCCGCGCCTGACCCCGCTCTATCGCCGCTGGATCGAGGGCGCGCGCTTTGCCATCCTGTCGACCGCCGGGCCGGAGGGTGTTCATGGCTCGCCGCGCGGCGACGACGGCCCCGTCGTGCGGGTCGCTGACGAGACCACCCTGATGATGCCGGACTGGTGGGGGAACAACCGGCTCGATTGCCTGCGCGACATCGTGCAGGACGGGCGCGCGGCGCTGCTGTTCCTGGTGCCGGGGACGAATACCACCGTGCGGGTCAACGGGCGGGCGTATCTGACCGATGACGAGGACCTGCGCCGCAGCTTTGCCAAGGGCGACCGCCTGCCCGCCACGGTGATCGTGATGGAGGTGGCAGAAGTCTATACCCAATGCGCCAAGGCTCTGATGCGCTCTGGCCTCTGGACCAGCGGCGATATGTCGGTGGGCCTGCCGACCACCGGAGAGATCCTAGCCGACATGTCGGACGGCGAGCATGGCGGCAGCGACTATGACCGGACCTACCCGGACTACGCCAAGCCGCGGATGTGGTGACGCAGCGCGCCGCTTGGTGCGCCGTTGCACAGGCGGTGTTCACCAGCACCAAGAGCGAAACCGCGTCCTGATCCGTTTCACCCTGTGAACGGGATCGAAAGGACATCCGCATGAGCACACCTTCAACGACGCGCCGCGCCCTTCTGGCCGGATTTGCCGCCTCACCCATCGCCGTGGCCGGGGTGGGCGCCTTTCCCCGCGCGGCGCGGGCCCAGGCCCAGGCGGCGGGGCTGATCACGCCCAATGTCTGCATGGTGCTTCCAGAGACGACCGAGGGCCCCTACTACTTCGATCCCGAGCTTGTACGTCGCGACATCACCGAGGGGCGCCAAGGCGAAGCGATGCGCCTGCAGTTGCAGGTGGTTGATGCGGATTGCCAGCCGATCGAGGGCGCGCGCGTCGACATCTGGCATTGCGATGCGCGGGGCATCTACTCGGGCTATCGGAACAGGGGCACCGATGTCGATGCACGGGGAGAGACGTTCCTGCGCGGCACCCAATCCACCGGCCCGCGTGGCGTGGCGACATTCGATACGATCTATCCCGGTTGGTACCCGGGCCGCACGACGCACATTCACTACAAGGTCTTCCTGGACGAAAGCAGCGTTCTGACCAGCCAGATCTTCTTTCCCGATGCGCTGAGCGAATACCTGTTCCAGGCGGTTCCCCCCTACAACGAGCGCGAGGATCCGCGCGACACCAAGAACCGGGACGACTGGATCGCGCGACGCGCGGGCGAGGGCGCCTTTGCCGCGATCCGCGAACAGGTGTCGGGATATGACGCGGCGCTGGTTGTCGGGATCGACCCGGGCAAGGCGTGACCGGATCAACCCTCACAGGGGGCAGTATCGTGCAGGGGCTCAGGCCAGGGCCTTTTCGGCATCGGCCAGCATCGAGCGGGCGCGGTCCACGGCCGAACTGGCCGCGTCCATAATGGCCTGGCCCGCTTCCACGTTGCCCTCTGCATGTTTCGATACCGCCAGCGAGAAGGCCGCCTCGCTCAGGACCTGCATCCGGCGCAGGTGCGCGACGGCGTCCTGCAGCGCCATGTTGAGCGCCAGGGCGCGGGCCTCTTCCTCGGCGCTCTTGGCCAGGGCCGTCGCCTCGGCCGGGGCCAACTGACGCAACTTGGAAACGGTGTCTGCTATCTGGCTGTTGACCTCGGTCCCGCCGGGGGCAGCCGCGCCGGACTCAGCCCCCATGAGAGGCCTCCGATCCCGAATGCTGCCCCATGCGTTTCAGCGCAGCGGCCAGAGCCGCGTCGGCAAGGACTTGCGTTGCCTCCTGCTGCGCGGCGGCGGCCTGCGTGCTGCTGGCCAGGGCGGCCACGAACCCCTGCGCCATGAGCGCCTGCGCCACGGAGCCTGCCGTGCCCAGCGTCATCAGCGCGGTCTGGCTGACAGTATCGGTGACCTGGCTATTTGCCATGTTCGCCATAGTGATCCCCCCTACGGTGTCAGTCCGGCAGTGGCCCGTACGACGACGGCCTGCCGCAAGAGCGTCATGTTGGACGATCCGCTCTGGAGCGCCACAACTCGCAGTCCCGCCGCGTTGGACGATGCCTGGAAACTGGCGGCGACGGCCTGTGCCGCTGCCTGTCCCAAGACCGACAGGTTGCTCTGACTGACGGCATCCGTGATCTGGGGATTCGCGGTTTCGGGCATGGTCATGCGCCTCCCGTGGCTGGTGTGGCGCTGGGCGGTTCCGCCGTTTCGACGCTGTTCCGCAGGCTGTTGGTATTGTCCTTCAGGCTGTAGATCTGCATCACGCCCTGGTTCGTGGCGGCCTGTGCCAGAATCTGGGCCTGTTGCTGTGCGTTCACGGCGTTCTCGAACAGGATGCCCGTGCTGTGCGACATCGCCTGGTACAGCGACCCGAGGGCCATCGCAGGTGCCTCGCTGACAACCTTGACGTTGGATTGCGTTACCGCGTCGGTCACTTGCGGATTGACGGTTTCGACCATGATGGCATTCCCTTTCAATCTTTTCCTGGGGCCAGAATCTTCGCGATGGCCGCTGCGGTTTCCTGCAGTTGCGCCTGTTGATGCACCTGTTGGGCCTCGACCGCCTCGAACATCATCCGAGAGATGTTTTCGGCGGTACGCAAACCGGCAAGGGCCACGGCCTCTGCAGAGTGGTGATCGTTTTCGGACATTTGCTTCCCCTGCGTCAGTTAACGTTAAGAGGGAGACGATCTTCTGAAAAGAATTATCTGGGTTGTGTCCCGCAGATACTGTCGGAACAAAAAAGACCCGCGGCCAGAGGGGGCGCGGGTCCAAAGAAGGGACGCAGCCGGGGCGTCCCTTGGTGTTGAGACGTTCACATGTGGATCGGACCGTCGCCACAGGCCAGCGCCGCTTCGCGCACCGCCTCCGAGAAGGTCGGGTGCGCATGGCAGGTCAGTGCGACGTCCTCGGCCGAGGCGCCGAACTCCATCGCCACGCAGATCTCGTGGATCAGGTCACCCGCGCTCGGTCCGATGATGTGGCAGCCCAGCACGCGGTCGGTTTCCTTGTCCGCCAACAGCTTCACGAACCCGTCGCCCTGGAACACGGCCTTGGCCCGTCCATTGCCCATGAAGGAGAACTTGCCGACCTTGTAGGCGCGGCCCTCGTCCTTCAGCTCCTGCTCGGTCTTGCCGACCGAGGCCACCTCGGGTGCGGTATAGATCACGCCCGGGATCACGCCATAATTGACGTGGCCGTGCTTGCCCGCGATCACCTCGGCGCAGGCCATGCCTTCGTCCTCGGCCTTGTGTGCCAGCATCGGGCCGTCGATCACGTCGCCGATGGCATAGACGCCCGCAACGTTTGTGCGCCACTGCTTGTCGGTCTTGATCTGACCGCGCTCGCTCATCTCGACGCCCAGCTTGTCCAGTCCCAGCCCTTCGGTGAAGGGGCGCCGCCCGGTCGCGCACAGCACCACGTCGGCGTCCACGGTTTCCTCGCTGTCGTCCTTGCGCAGCTTGTAGGTCACCTTGGCCTTGGTCTTGGTCGCCTCGACCTTTTGCACTGCCGCGCCCATGACAAAGCTCATCCCCTGCTTTTCGAGGATCTTCTTGAACTGGCGCTGGACCTCGGTATCCATGCCGGGCGTGATGGCGTCGAGGAACTCGATCACCTGCACCTCGGTGCCCAGACGGGCATAGACCGAGCCCATCTCCAGCCCGATGACACCGGCCCCGATGACGATCATCTTTTTCGGCACCTTGCCCAGCTCCAGCGCGCCGGTCGAGGTCACGACAATCTTTTCGTCGACGGTCACATCGGCGCCCGGCACGGGCGAGGCCTCGGAGCCGGAGGCGATGATGATGTTCTTGGCCTCGTGGACTTCGTCACCGACCTTGACCTTGCCCGCCTCGGGGATCGAGCCCCAGCCCTTGAGCCAGTCGATCTTGTTCTTCTTGAACAGGAATTCGATGCCCTTGGTGTTCTGGCCGATGACGTCGTCCTTGTAGGCCAGCATCTGTTTCCAGTCGACCGAGGGCGCCTTGCCCTTGAGGCCCATCTTGGCAAAGTTGTGCTCTGCCTCGTGCAACTGGTGGCTGGCGTGCAAGAGCGCCTTGGAGGGGATGCAGCCCACGTTCAGGCAGGTGCCGCCCAGGGTCTCGCGCCCCTCGACGCAGGCGGTCTTCAGCCCCAGTTGCGCGCAGCGGATCGCGGCGACGTAGCCGCCGGGGCCCGCGCCGATCACGATGACGTCGTATTGTGCCATGTCGTTTTCCTTTCGTTGTCTACCGGGGAAAGGGGGGCTGCCCCACCTGCCTGCGGCAGGTTCCCCGGGGGTATTTGCTGCCCGAAGCAGGGCAGGGGTGTGCGGGTTGGATCGGTCATATCAGGGCGTTCAGCAACATCAGGACCGTGGCGCCGAAGCCCGCCAGCCAGATCAGCGATCGCCAGGGCGCCCAGCCGTAGTAGTAGGCCGGGACATAGAGAATGCGTGCGAGCAGGTAGATACCGGAAAGCGCCGCCGTGATCCCGTTGCCCTGGTCCGACCAGGTCGTGACGAAGACCGCGATGGCGAACAGGATCAGCCCCTCGAAATGATTGTCGAGCGCGCGTTTCAGCCGGCCGGTCTTGACCGACAGCTGGTCCTCCAGCGATCCGCCCAGCCGGTCGCGATCACGAGGACTCGTGGTCTTGCCCATGCCCAGTTCGCGGTTGGCGGGCACGGACATCAGGACGTACTGCACCACTTGCAACAGCGCGGCGAGGGTGAGAGCGGTGAGTTCGGGGGTCATCGCCTCCCCCCGTCCCGGCCGTGTCCCGGGATCTCTGACAGGCGGGGCGTTTCGATCATGCCGATGCCTTTCTGCGCGTCCAGGCCACGCGGTTCTCCGAGGTCAGCAACCGGGCGCGGGTGTCCCGGAACCACGCGTGGCAGGCGGCCTCGGCCTCTGCAATGGCCGGATCGCGTCGCCAATCGGCCAGGGTTGCGCGCAGGGCCGGGGCGCGGTCGGCAAGGCGTCGTTCCTCGACCTCGTTTCGGTTGGCGGCACGATGCCACGCGCTGTTCAGGTGGTATTTGCCGGCGCCTTGCTTGCCCTGGCCATCGCCGCGATCGTTCTTCATCAGGAAACAGTCCTCGGACCGTATCGCATAGTGAAACAATTGCGCGGTCCTCGCGCGGGCGGCGATGTAATGCGGGCGGAACCGGGCGCTTTTCGCATTGTAGAGCGTGCGATTGTCCAGAAATTCCCCATCCGGGGTCATCACCACGGGATCCGATATCTGCGGGTCCAGCGGGTTGTGATCCGTGGCGCGGGCAAAGCTGGCCAGTTTGAACAGGCACTTGGTCTTGGTCTCGCGCGGGATGGGGCGCGGCTCGGCCATCGTGTTGCTCTCGGTCACCAGATCACCGGGCGTCCAGTCCGTCACGCCGCTGTCGCCAAAAGCGCGCCAGGGGATTGCGACGCAATCCGCCCGTTCGGTGCGGGCCAGCAGATCTTCCAGCGTGCCGTCCAGCAGGGCGAGGAATTCGTCGCTGTCGATGTGCAAAACATGGGTGATGCCGTGATCGCGCGCACGCGCCAGGACCAGGTCCATGCCGCTGTCCTGCGGCGAGGCCCCTGCGGGCACCTCCTGCGCGATATGCGTGACAAGCCCCTTGGCCGCCAGCGCATCCAGCAGCGCGTCCGAACCATCGGTGCAATTGTTCGTCACCACGATCACCCGGTCAAAGCCAAGCGCCCGGTGATGCGCCAGCCATTCCAGCACGAAGATGCCTTCGTTGCGCATACAGGCGGCGAGAGCGATCATTGCGCCGCCTCGAATTCATCCATGAGCCGCGAGATTTCGGCCATTTCGGCAGGCTCCAGAACGGTCTGGTCGGTAGCGTCCCGCAGATCCTTCAGCAGGTGCCATTCTTCTTCGGTTCTCAGGTGGCCGCGCGCAATCGCTTGGGTCGCCAGATCGCGCAGCAGCCCACTCTCGGCCATCAGGTCAAAGCCGAGCGTTGTCCGAAAATGCGCCAGAAACCCCTGAACCGCCTCGGTGAGGTCGGCGTTGCCCTGTTGCAAGTGGCTGCGCAACTCGCTGGCCGTGACCGAATACCACGATTGAAGATCGCGCAGGATAGATCGGGCTCCACGCGCATCGCGCGTCATGTCGAAGAAAGTGATGAATTCGCTGCCTGGCACGACAATTTCATTCAGGTCCGGCTCGGTGCCGAAGGCCTCTCTGTGAATCCGGATGCGCCATTCGCGGTACAGGTCGACACCGCGCGCAAGGCGTATGACGGCCGGGCGCAAGTCCGCTTTGGTGCTGTTCTGAGCCATGGGAATGGGCACTTTGCGACAGGGCGACGCGGTCCCGCAGGGCAGTGCGGGACCGCGGAATGGATCACAGATCCATCAGCAGGCGGCGCGGATCTTCCAGCGCTTCCTTGACGCGGACAAGGAAGGTCACCGCGCCCTTGCCGTCGACGATGCGGTGGTCGTAGGACAGGGCGAGGTACATCATCGGGCGGATCTTGATTTCGCCGTTGATGACCATCGGGCGGTCCTGGATCTTGTGCATGCCGAGAATGCCCGACTGCGGGGGGTTCAGGATCGGCGAGGACATGAGCGAGCCATAGACACCACCGTTCGAGATGGTGAAGGTGCCGCCCTGCATTTCCGCCATCGACAGCTTGCCGTCGCGGGCGCGGCGGCCTTTCTCGCCGATCGCCTTCTCGATCTCGGCAAAGCTCATCTGGTCGGCGTCGCGGATGACAGGAACTACGAGGCCCTGCGGCGTGCCCGCGGCGATGCCCATGTGCACGAAGTTCTTGTAGACGATCTCGTTGCCGTCGATCTCTGCGTTGACTTCGGGCACCTCCTTCAGCGCGTGGCAGCAGGCCTTGGTGAAGAACGACATGAAGCCCAGGCGCACGCCGTGCTTTTTCTCGAAGA
This sequence comes from Mameliella sp. MMSF_3455, assembly GCF_030733205.1. Classification (GTDB taxonomy): domain Bacteria; phylum Pseudomonadota; class Alphaproteobacteria; order Rhodobacterales; family Rhodobacteraceae; genus Antarctobacter. The sequence goes on along the minus strand of NZ_JASHJL010000042.1, from coordinate 36,818 downwards.
GGTCCTTGTATTCCTTCCGCAGTGCCATCGTTTCCGTCATGTCCACCTCGTTGTAAGTGGTGAGGATCGCGGCGGTGTTCTGCGCGTCCTTGAGACGGCGGGCGATGGTCTGGCGCAGCCGGGTCATCTTGACCCGTTCCTCGCGGCCCGCGTCCTCGGCCGGAACAGGCGCGCGCGGCGCGGCGGCGGGGGCCGATGCGGCGGGCGCGGCCGAAGCGGCGGCCACGGCGGCGGCAACGTCGGCTTTGGTGGCGCGACCGTCACGGCCGGTGCCCTGCACCTGCTCGCGCTTGATCCCGGCCTCGGCCATGGCCTTTTCGGCGGCGGGGCCGTCCTTGATGTCCTTGCCCGGCCCCGCGTCGCCGGCGGGCGGGGTCTGGTACTGCTTGCCCTGCGCGGCCTCGTCCGGTGCCGGGGCGGCGGCCACGGCAGCCCCGCCCGAGGACAGGACCGCCAGCTTGGCGTCCGCCTGCACGGTGGTGCCTTCCTCGGCGACGATCTCTGTCAGCGTGCCTGCGGCGGGGGCGGGCACCTCGACCGAGACCTTGTCGGTTTCCAGCTCGCACAGCATCTCGTCCTGCGCGACCGTGTCGCCGACCTTCTTGAACCAGGTCGAAACGGTCGCCTCGGACACGCTTTCGCCCAGCGTCGGCACCATGACGTCGACATTCTCTCCGCCACCGGTGCTTTCCTTGGCCTCGGCTGCTGGCTCGGGCTTGGCCGCAGGTGCGCTTTCGGCACCTCCAGCCCCTTCCGAGATATTGGCCAGGAGGGCATCGACGCCAACTGTCTCGCCTTCGGCGGCGACAATGTCGCTCAGCGTCCCGGCGACGGGCGAGGGCACCTCGACCGTGACCTTGTCTGTTTCAAGCTCGCAGAGCATTTCGTCCACCGCCACGGCATCGCCGGGCTTCTTGAACCAGGTTGCGACCGTTGCTTCGGTCACCGATTCCCCAAGCGTGGGAACACGCACTTCGGTCATGGTCTTACTTTCCTTCCACTGTCAGCGCTTCGTCAACAAGCGCCTCTTGCTGTGCTTTGTGCTGGCTGGCCAGGCCCGTGGCGGGGCTGGCCGATGTGGCGCGGCCCACGTAGCGCGGGCGCGGATGCGTGGCGCCGATGCGGCCCAGCACCCATTCGATATTGGGTTCGATGAAACTCCAGGCGCCCTGGTTCTTGGGCTCTTCCTGGCACCAGAGTATCTCGGCCCCCTTGAACCGTTCCAGTTCCTTGACCAGCGAAATCGCCGGGAAGGGATAGAACTGTTCGATCCTGAGCAGGTAGATGTCGTCGATGCCGCGCGCGTCGCGTTCCTCGAGCAGGTCGTAGTAGACCTTGCCGGAACACAATACCACGCGCTTGATCTTGTCGTCCGCCACCAGCTTGGTTTCGCTCTCGCCGGATTCCGCGCTGTCCCAGAGAACCCGGTGGAACGAGGAATTGGTGGTGAACATGTCGGCGTTCGAAACGCAGAGCTTGTGCCGCAGCAGCGATTTCGGTGTCATCAGGATCAGCGGCTTGCGGAATGTCCGGTGCAGCTGACGGCGCAGGATGTGGAAATAGTTCGCGGGTGTCGAACAGTTCGCCACGATCCAGTTGTCCTGTCCGCACATCTGCAGGAAACGTTCCAGGCGCGCCGAGGAGTGTTCCGGGCCCTGGCCTTCGAAGCCGTGCGGCAGCAGGCAGACAAGGCCCGACATCCGCAGCCATTTCGATTCACCCGAGCTGATGAACTGGTCGAACATGATCTGCGCGCCATTGGCAAAGTCGCCGAACTGCGCCTCCCAGAGGGTCAGCGCATTGGGTTCGGCCAGCGAATAGCCGTATTCGAACCCAAGCACCGCGTATTCCGACAGGGCGCTGTCGATCACTTCGAACCGGGCCTGCCCTTCGCGGATGTTGTTCAGCGGGTAGTAGCGCTCTTCCGTTTCCTGGTTCACGATGCCCGAATGGCGCTGCGAGAAGGTACCGCGGGTCGAGTCCTGGCCCGCCAGGCGCACCGGGTAGCCCTCGAGCTGCAGCGAGCCGAAGGCCAGCGCCTCTGCGGTGGCCCAGTCGAACCCTTTGCCGGTCTCGAACATCTTGGCGCGGCTTTCCAGCAGGCGGCCCACCGTGCGGTGCACCGGGAAACCGTCGGGCAGATGGGTCAGGGCCTTGCCGACGTCGGCCAGATCCTTCTCGGAGATCGAGGTCTGGCCGCGCTGGTACTTGCCCTCTTTCTGCTTGTCGAGGTGGCTCCACCGGCCATCCAGCCAGTCCGCCTTGTTCGGGCGATAGACCTTGCCGGCCTCGAATTCCTCGTTCAGCAGCGCCTGGAAGGCGGCCTTCATGTCCTCGATCTCGCCCTCGGGGATCAGCCCGTCCTTGACCAGCCGTTCGGTATACAGCGTCAGCGTGGTCTTCTGCTTCTTGATCTTGTTGTACATGATCGGGTTGGTGAACATGGGCTCGTCGCCCTCGTTGTGACCGAACCGGCGATAGCAGAAGATGTCGATGACCACGTCCTTGCCGAACTTCTGGCGGAACTCGGTCGCGACCTTGGCGGCATGCACCACGGCCTCGGGGTCGTCGCCGTTGACGTGGAAGATCGGCGCCTCGACCACCAGCGCGTTGTCGGTGGGATAGGGCGACGAGCGCGAGAAGTGCGGCGCCGTGGTAAAGCCGATCTGGTTGTTCACGACGATATGGATCGTGCCGCCGGTGCGGTGCCCGCGCAGACCGGAAAGCGCGAAACATTCCGCGACGACGCCCTGGCCGGCAAAGGCCGCGTCGCCGTGCAGCAGGATCGGCATGACCTGGATACGGTCATGGTCGTGGTACTGGTCCTGCTTGGCGCGGACCTTGCCCAGGACAACCGGGTTCACCGCCTCGAGGTGCGAGGGGTTGGCGGTCAGAGACAGGTGGACGGGGTGGCCGTCAAAGGTGCGGTCAGAGGAGGCACCGAGGTGGTATTTCACGTCGCCCGATCCATCCACGTCCTCGGGCTTGAAGCTGCCGCCCTGGAATTCGTTGAAGATCGCCTTGTAGGGCTTGTTCATCACGTTGGCGAGCACCGACAGACGGCCACGGTGCGGCATCCCGATGACGATTTCCTTGACGCCCAGGTTGCCGCCGCGCTTGATGATCTGCTCCATCGCGGGGATCAGGCTTTCGCCACCATCGAGGCCGAACCGCTTGGTGCCCATGTACTTGACGTGCAGGAACTTCTCGAAACCCTCGGCCTCGACCATCTTGTTCAGGATCGCCTTGCGCCCCTCGCGGGTGAACTTGACCTCCTTGCCAAAGCCCTCGATCCGCTCCTTGAGCCAGCTGGCCTGCTCGGGGTCCGAGATGTGCATGTACTGCAGGGCGAAGGTGCCGCAATAGGTGCGCTTGATGATCGACAGGATCTCGCGCAGCGATGCGATCTGCAGGCCCAGAACATTGTCGATGAAGATCGGGCGATCCATGTCGCCCTCGGTGAAGCCATAGGACTTCGGGTCCAGCTCGGGGTGGTTCGAGGTGTCGCGCAGGCCCAGCGGGTCAAGGTCGGCGGCCAGGTGGCCCCGGATCCGGTAGGCGCGGATGATCATCAGGGCGCGAATGCTGTCCAGCACGGCGCGCTGGACCTGATCGTCAGTGACCTTGACGCCCTGTTCCTCGGCCTTGTCCTTGATCTTCTTGCCGGCGCTCTTGGCCTCGGCGGGAACGGCGGGCATGGGCCATTCGCCGGTCAGTGCCCCGGTCAGGTCGTCCTCGGGCGCGGGCGGCCAGTCCGTGCGGGCCCAGCTGGGACCGCTGGCCTCCTTGCGCACGTCCACCTCTGCATCGCCCAACTGGCGAAAGAACTCGGCCCAGGCGTCGTCGACCGCGTTCGGATCGGCGGCATAGCGGGCGTACATCTGTTCGAGGTACTCCGCGTTGTGCCCCTGCATGAAGCTGGAGGCATGGAAGAGGTCATTGGGGCTTTGGTCGGTCATTGAGGCACCTCGTTGGGGTTGGGACCGTATTCGTTGGGACCGGGGTGAATGGACAAGTCTGTAAATCTGGCGGGATCATCCGGGGTCAGGGCGGCGGAGGCCCAACCGGCAAGGCAGAGCGTCAGAAGGGCGGCGCCGGTCAGCAGGTTCACCAGACGCCACATGCGGCCCTGTCCGTCTTGCGGGGGTGTTCCTGTCATCGCAACGTCTCCGCGCGCCAGTCCAGACCCCAGTATGCCACGCCATCGGTCGCCGTGAAGACAAATGCGGCGCGGTGGTAACTCTCGCGGCTTTCGCCAGAGCCGTACCCCGCATCGAACCGCCACACGGTTGTGTCGTCCATCTGCCCTTTCGCAACGAATGGCAGCGCGGCCGCGATCCCTTCGGCGGCGCTGTTGTCATCGGGCAGGACGGCAAGGCAAGTCCGGTCCTTGAACTCGGGGTGCAGCCCGTCAGCGATGAACATCCAACCGCCCGCGCCATCGGTCATCGTGAAAATGCCGTCGCGGGCGATCCTGCCGGCCATGATGTCGCGCTGGAACGCAAGTTCCTCCTGCGTTTCCTCGGGCGGCAACTGGCCATCGGCCAGGCGACGGGCCACATGCCATTCCGCCAGAATGCGCAGGCCTTCGGCGTCGGTGGTTTCGGTCCAGCCGTCGGGCAGGCCCGTGAAGGGGTTGGCATTTTCTGCACTGGGGGCACCGCAGTAGCGATCGAAAAACGCCAGCGCCTCGGCGGGCGTCATGGCCGAGACCGGCTCTGCCAACGCGATCAGGGCAAAAGCCACCAGCGCGCCCTGGCAACCTGCCATTGCCGGCCTTGTTGTGACACTGCGTGCCATCTCGCTCTCCACCGCCCCTGGGCTGATCCGGGGCCTTCTGCTGTGGTGCCCGGTCCGGAGTTCTCCGGGCCGGGGCGTTTGTTCAGGTCATGCCGGGCAGGGCGCCCGGCGCCGCGATCAGCCGATGGCTTTCAGCACGGCCTCGCCGAGGGTCGCGGGGCTGTCGGCCACCACGATGCCCGCGGAATTCATCGCCTCGATCTTGTCGTCGGCGCCGCCCTTGCCGCCGGCGACGATCGCGCCCGCGTGGCCCATGCGGCGTCCCGGAGGCGCCGTGCGGCCGGCGATGAAACCGGCGGTCGGCTTGGAACGGCCCTTCTTGGCCTCGTCCTTGAGGAACTGCGCCGCTTCTTCCTCGGCGGAGCCGCCGATCTCGCCGATCATGATGATAGCCTCGGTCTCGTCATCGGCCAGGAACCACTCCAGCACGTCGATATGCTCGGTGCCCTTGATCGGGTCGCCGCCGATGCCGACGCAGGTCGACTGGCCCAGGCCCACGTCGGTGGTCTGCTTGACCGCCTCGTAGGTCAGCGTGCCCGAGCGTGAGACCACGCCCACCTTGCCGCGCTTGTGGATGTGGCCGGGCATGATGCCGATCTTGCAGGCGTCGGGCGTGATGACACCGGGGCAGTTCGGGCCGATCAGCACCGAGTTCGAGGTTTCCAGCGCACGCTTGACCCGCATCATGTCCAGCACCGGGATGCCTTCGGTGATGCAGACGATCAACTCCATCTCGGCGTCGATCGCCTCTAGGATCGAATCCGCGGCGAAGGGCGGCGGGACATAGATCACCGAGGCATTGGCCTCGGTCACATGCTTGGCCTCGTGGACCGAGTTGAAGACCGGCAGGTCCAGGTGGGTCTGGCCGCCTTTGCCCGGGGTCACGCCGCCGACCATCTTGGTGCCGTAGGCAATCGCCTGCTCGGTGTGGAAGGTGCCTTGCGAGCCGGTGAGGCCCTGGCAGATCACTTTGGTGTTTTCATCGATGAGGACGGCCATGTGCTTTCCTGTCTTTGGGTGATGATCAAGCAGCGCGGCTGCGCGGCGTCGGGTTGGGCCTGCAAGCAGGCGATGAAAGGGGCCACTGGTCAGAAAGTCTCAATGTGATCGACCTCCTGTCTTGCGGCGTCTTCGGTGCGTTTCGCCACCGTCATCTCGTCCCACCAGTCCAGCAGGACCTCGATGGCGACACGGGCGACGGCATCGGCCTCGTCGTCCGCGTCCTGCGCTTGGGGCGCGGGCAATGGACGCTCGGGGAACAGCGTCTCCCGCTCGGGGAAATAGGTTTCCAGGATCGCCTTCTCGTGCGGGGCGTTGCGGCGGCGGATCTCCTGCGCCTGTTCCGGCGTCAGGCGCAGTTTCTCGCGGCCGGCGGCGGCCCCGTCCAGGGCCTGGACCAGGCGCGCGCGAAAGCCGGCGGGCAGGCGTTCCTCGAGTTCCGGCAGCAGTCTGTTCATCCGGACAAGAAAGGGCACGGCCTCGGGCCAGTAGGCCTCGTTGCTGCGTTCCGAGATCGACAGTTCGGCCGGGTTCACCCCGAAGAGGCCGAAGAAATCCTGCATCAGGTCGCCGCCCACCAGGGTGCTGCGGTCGAACAGGCGCACATGCAGGCGGTCGCGCCCCACATGGGCCGCCCAGCGGTCCAGCACCGCGCGTGTGTCATAGAGGGCCGGGCTTTGCATGAACTCGTCCAGCGTGTGCGACACGCCCCCGCGCAGGGTCTGGGAATAGCGGCTGAGGATGCGGTCTTCCTGGCGGCGGATGTAGACGAGATAGGTTACCTCGTCGAACCGCGGTTCGATCAGTTCGCGCAGGATGCGGAATTGTTCATCCGTGCGCACGCTCAGCGACAGGTCCTCGCAGGACAACAACACCGTGCCGGGGCCTTGCAGGTTGGCGACCTCGTTGATCGCGTTGTGCAGCCGGGCCGGGAAACCCTGCACGAAGGCCGCGCGTTTCTCTGGCGTGTCCAGCGGCAGGCGGCGGGCGATATACTGTGGCAGCGTCTCCCCAGAGTCGAGCTGGACGTAGGCCGACAAAGAAATCTGCGCGTAACGCTCGCCGTAGAGATTGGGAAAGAACAGCCCGCGCGACTTGAGCAGACCCCAGTTGGCATGCAGCACCGACTGGATCGCGGTCGTGCCCGTCTTGGACAGGCCGATATGCACGACACAGCGCCGTGTCCCGTCGGAACGGGGGGCGAAGGGGCTCTGTGCGGCGGTTTCGGTCATCTTGCTGGCGGGCTCTCGTTCTGTGTCGTGTCTGTGTTGCGTGTCTACTGTGCGGCCCAGGTCCGGAACTCGGCGCGTCGGTCTGCAAAGCAGTGACCTTCGATCCAGGCCATCGTCTCGGCGTTGCGGGCGGCAATGGCGCTGCGGGTCTCCGCGGAAAGGCTGGGCCGTTTGGGAGCACGCGCCAGTGGCATCAGCCCGCGCAGCCCGTCCCGGAAAGAGGTGTTGAGCCGCTTTGCGCGCGTCTCGACCGCGCCTGCCGGGAGGCCCAGAACACGCGCGAAATCCTCGATCAGGCCGTTTCCGCGCAGCCAGTCTTCGCGGAATAGCCGCACGTCCAGCGCCTCGGGGCCCACGGCCTGCTGCCACATGCCCAGAAGCCGGGCAAAGGGCGCCTGGCCGATGCGTTGCGCGAAGTCCGCGAGGGATTCGCCCTGACCGCTTCTGCGCTTGTGGTGGCCGTACAGGCTCACAAGCCAGGGTTCGGGATGGCGGATATAGGCCACGTAGCGGACACGGCCGAACAGCGAGGACAGCCAGCCGGCCAGGGCCTGCATCGCGGCGGGCGTCATGTTCCGACCCACCAGCGCCTCGCTCGATCCGACCCAGGTGTCGAAACCGCCGCTGGCCACCCGTGCCTCGAAGTCGCGGCGGAAGTCCTCTGCCACGCGATCCTGGCTGGCACGATCGGTGATGCCCAGAACGTCGTTCATCGGGCGCGCGGGCACGTCTTCGCCGGCCAGCGTACAGGCCAGGACCTGCAACTGCGGATTGGTGCAGACAACGTCTGTGCGCGGGTCCATCCGGCGATACCAGATGCCCTGGTCGGCCAATGCCGAGGCCTGATCGCCCAGCCATTGCTGCAGGGCGGTCGAGCCGCATTTGTTGAAGCCGATATGAAGGATGGCGTCGGGCATGACGATGTCTGGATAGGCTCTCAGTTCTGGATCGGGCCGGGACAGTGCGGATCGCGGCGGGCGTCCCGCCACTCTCGCGCAAGGACCCCCGGTGCCCCGAAAGGCACCGGGGGGGATCCGTTGATCAGCCCTTGACCGCTTTCACGATCTTCTCGGCGCCGTCCTTGAGGTCGTCCGCGGCGATCACGTCGAGGCCGGAGTTCGAGATGATCTCCTTGCCTTTCTCGACGTTGGTGCCTTCAAGGCGCACGACCAGCGGAACCTGCAGGCCCACCTCTTTCACCGCGGCGATCACGCCCTCGGCGATGACGTCGCAGCGCATGATGCCGCCGAAGATGTTGACCAGGATGCCCTTCACGTTCGGGTCGCTGGTGATGATCTTGAAGGCCTCGGTCACTTTCTCCTTGGTGGCGCCGCCACCCACGTCGAGGAAGTTGGCCGGTTCCGCGCCGTAGAGCTTGATGATGTCCATCGTGGCCATCGCAAGGCCGGCACCGTTGACCATGCAGCCGATCTCGCCGTCCAGCGCGATGTAGTTCAGGTCGTACTTGGAGGCCTCCAGTTCCTTTGGGTCCTCCTCGGTGGTGTCGCGCAGCTCGGCGATGTCGGCGTGGCGGTAGACCGCGTTGCCGTCAAAGCCCATCTTGGCGTCGAGGCATTTCAGATCGCCCGCGTCGGTCACGATCAGCGGGTTGATCTCCAGCATCTCCATGTCCTTCTCGAGGAAGAGCTTGTAGAGCGTGCCCATGAGCGCGACGCACTGCTTCACCTGCTTGCCGGTCAGGCCAAGGTTGAAGGCGATGCGGCGACCGTGGAAGGCCTGGTAGCCGGTGGCCGGGTCGACGCTGAACGACAGGATCTTTTCCGGGGTGCTTTCGGCCACTTCCTCGATGTCCATGCCGCCCTCGGTCGAGGCGACAAAGGACACGCGGCTGGTCTGACGATCGACGAGCAGCGCCAGGTACATCTCGGTCTCGATACCCGAGCCGTCCTCGATGTAGATGCGGTTGACCTGCTTGCCGGCATCGCCGGTCTGCTTGGTCACCAGGGTACGGCCCAGCATCCGCTTGGCCTCCATCTCGGCCTCTTCCACGGATTTGGCCAGGCGCACGCCGCCTTTCTCGCCGGCGTCGGCCTCCTTGAAGGAGCCTTTGCCGCGGCCACCCGCGTGGATCTGTGCCTTGACGACCCAGAGCGGACCGTCCAGCGCGCCGGCGGCGGTCTTGGCTTCTTCGGCTTTCAGAACAACGCGGCCGTCCGAGACAGGCGCCCCGTAGCTGCGCAGGAGGGCCTTGGCCTGGTATTCGTGGATGTTCATGGGTCGTCTGTCCCCGTGTTGCTGCGGATTTTCCCTACCTAGGCAGTCTACGGGGGCGGTTAGAACCGAAATTTTCCCACATCGGCGAGATAAGGCCGGTTTTCCCGCATTTGTGATCACAGCCCCGAAAGCTGTGATCACATATTCGCAACCCCTTATCGGACAGGTGATTCGCAGCGAGCGCTACCATGTCGCGTGATGCGGGAAACAATCCATCCGGATAGTTGGCCCCCTGTTGTCCTTGCGTCATCCGGGGGCCTGAACGCAGGAACGCCCGGGCGCGGGGCCCGGGCGTTCCGAAAGTCCGATCTGCTGTGCGGGTTACGCCAGCGAGCTGTCGATGCCCTTGCAGGCCTCGACCAGGCCCTGAACCGCCTTGACCGAGGTGTCGAACATTTCCTGCTCTTCCTTGGTCAGCTTGATGTTCACGATCCGCTCGATGCCGCTGGCGCCGATCACCGTGGGCACGCCGACATACATGCCGTTCAGACCGAATTCGCCATCGCAGTATGCGGCGCAGGGCAGGACGCGCTTCTGGTCCTTGAGATAGGCCTCTGCCATCTCGATGGCCGAAGTGGCCGGCGCGTAAAAGGCCGAGCCGGTTTTCAGCAGGCCGACGATCTCGGCGCCGCCATCACGGGTGCGCTGCACGATGGCGTCGATCTTGTCCTTGGTGGTCCAACCCATGTCGATCAGGTCGGGCAGGGGGATGCCGGCAACGGTCGAGTAGCGGACCGAGGGCACCATGGTGTCGCCGTGACCGCCCAGGACAAAGGCGGTGACATCCTTCATCGAAACGCCGAATTCGAGGCTCAGGAAGTGGCGGAAGCGGGCCGAATCCAGCACGCCGGCCATGCCGCAGACCTTGTTCGCGGGCAGGCCCGAGAATTGCTGCAGCGCCCAGACCATCGCGTCCAGCGGGTTGGTGATGCAGATGACGAAGGCGTTGGGCGCGTGCTCGGCGATGCCCTCGCCGACCGACTTCATGACCTTGAGGTTGATGCCCAGCAGGTCGTCGCGGCTCATGCCCGGCTTGCGCGGCACGCCGGCGGTCACGATGCAGACATCCGCACCGGCGATGTCGGCGTAGTCCTGCGTGCCTTTCAGCGCGGCGTCGAAGCCTTCCGAGGGGCCGGACTCGGCGATGTCGAGCGCCTTGCCCTCGGGCGTGCCCTCGGCGATGTCGAACAGGACGACGTCGCCCAGTTCCTTCATTGCTGCGAGGTGGGCAAGCGTGCCACCGATCTGTCCCGCGCCGATCAGGGCAATCTTGGGTCTGGCCATGAATTCATCTCCGCCTTGCGTGAATTTGGCGCTTTGCGTACGCGCAGACGCGCCGCTTCGCAAGGGTGCTGCGTTGCGGCGCTTGGTCCGGAGGCCTTGTAGGTAGCGCTAAAGGCACGATAAGAACCTGTCACCGGGGAAAATTTCGCCGAGGCAAGCATGGAACTCTTCACGCCTTCCGTTTTCGCGGTGGCGATCCCGGCAGTGATCTTCGCAGGCATTTCCAAGGGTGGTTTCGGCTCTGGCGTGGCCTTTGCCAGCGCCTCGATTCTGGCGATCGTGCTGGATCCGGGCGTTGCGCTGGGGCTGATGTTGCCGCTCTTGATGCTGATCGACGTGGCCAGCCTGCCGGCCTACTGGCGCAAGTGGGACTGGGAGTCGGTGCGGGTGCTGCTGATCGGTTCGCTCCCGGGCACGATTCTCGGCGCGCTCTTCTATGCATGGACCGACCCAGATGCGATCCGGTTGCTGATCGGATCGATCGCGCTGCTTTTCGTGGCCTGGCGGATGGCGCAGGCCACGCGACTGATCCGGTTGGGCGAGACCGAATTCTCTCCCGGGGTGGGGCTGGCGTTGGGGGGCTTGCTGGGCTTCACCAGTTTCGTCAGTCACGCGGGCGGGCCGGCGGCCTCGGTCTATCTGCTGGGTCGGAAACTGGGCAAGACGACCTTCCAGTCAACGACCGTGCTGATCTTCTGGGCGGTGAACCTGTCGAAATCCGGCATCTATGCCGGCATGGGGATCTTCACCTGGGACATGCTGAAGCTGGACCTGTTCCTGATCCCCTTTGCGCTGCTTGGCACATGGTTGGGGGTCAAGGCGCATCACATGCTGCCCGAACGGCTGTTTTTCGGCATTGCCTACGTCGCATTGACCCTGACGGGCGCAAAACTGGTCTTCGATGCGCTGACCTGAACGGTCATGGAACCGGAACGCCCCGCGGGCCCCCGGTTCCCTTGGCTTCACGCATCGTCCCCCTTGGGCGGCAGGGCCTCGGCCAGTTCCTCGAAGGATTGCCCGCTGGCGACAAGGCAGGTTATTCCGTTGGCCATCGTCACCGTGATCGTCCACGAGCCGGATTCGAGAGAGGCAAAGACCTCCATCACCGCGTTGTTGGCGCCCAACCCCATGCTCTGTCGGGTTTCACCGTATTTCGTGGACAGGCGATCGATCACCTGGTCGCGCGGGGCGCAATGGCGCGGGTTCTGTGCCTCGACATAAGTGGCCGCGCCCAGCACAAGACCTGCCGAGAGCATCGCGAGCTTGATGTATTTCTCAGTCATAATGTCACCTTTCGGCTGCGCGCCGGGCGGATGATGACGCGGCTTTGCCGCGCGCCCGGCACAGGGTAGGTCCCCTCGGTTTCGGCGTGCCGCCCCTGTGGCCCGACCCGCCTTGCCGCTTTGACGGCATGGGATCATCGTCCACCCGGTCGCGCTACAATCAGGTTAACGCACCGTGCGTTGCGTCGAGTCCGCCCCGCTTTCGGCACCATTGTGCACCAAAATATGCCGAATTGCTGCAATGCGGCGAATTCGGCCTTGAATTATCCCTCCAAAAATGCGCATTACCGCGCAACATTATTTCACGAGGAGGCTCTGATGGACCTGCGCGCGCGCCCTTACCGTTCCGTTCTGTACATCCCCGGCTCCAAGGAGCGGGCGTTGGAAAAGGCCCGTGCCATGCCCATCGACGCCATCATCTTCGACCTCGAGGATGCTGTCGCCCCCACCGAGAAACCTGCGGCCCGCGCGACCCTGGCAGAGGCATTGACCCGCCCCTATGGCAACCGGACGCGCATCGTGCGCATCAACGGGTTCGACACGGAATGGGGCGAGGCCGATGCCAAGGCCGCCGCCGCGATGGACTGTGACGCCATCCTGCTGCCCAAGGTCGAATCCACCGCCCAGCTTGACGCCCTGGCAGAGCTGACGGACAAGCCGCTCTGGGCGATGATGGAAACGCCGGCCGGCATGTTGGCCGCGAACCAGATTGCCGCCCATCCGCGCCTGCAGGGCATGGTCATGGGCACCAACGATCTCGCCAAGGAACTCAATTCCCGCTTTCGCACCGACCGGCTGCCGATGCTGACCGGGCTCGGGCTTTGCGTGCTGGCCGCCAAGGCGCATGGCAAGGTCATCGTCGATGGCGTCTACAATGCCTTCAAGGATGACGCTGGCCTGCAAGAGGAATGCGCCCAGGGCCGCGACATGGGCATGGATGGCAAGACGCTGATCCATCCCGCCCAGGTCGACATCGCCAATGCCGCGTTTGCCCCCGGCGCCGAGGAAATCGACCTGGCCCGGCGCCAGATCGATGCCTTCGAGGAGGCCGAGAAGGCAGGGCAGGGGGTTGCCGTGGTCGATGGCAAGATCGTCGAGAACCTGCATGTCGAAACCGCCCGCAAGACCCTCGCCAAGGCCGAGGCCATTGCGGCCCTGGCCGATTAACAGCAGGGTCCCGGCGAACAGCTAGGGAGACCAGCCATGCTTCTATTGATTCTCGGTGTCGCGCTCTGGTGGGCGGCGCATCTCTTCAAGCGGATGGCCCCCGGCCTTCGCGAACCGATGGGCGACAAGGGCAAGGGCCTGGTCGCACTGGCGCTGCTTGTCAGCGTGGTGATGATGATCTTCGGTTACCGGATGGCCGACGGTGCCTTTTTCTGGGGCCGTCATCCGGCGAGTGTCGGCATCAACAACCTGCTGATCCTCGTGGCCATCTTCATGATGAGCCCCGCACCGAAAAAGGGGCGCCTGTTGGCGGGGATGCGCCACCCGATGCTGACCGGCTTTTTCCTCTGGGCCGTGGCGCACATCCTGGTGAATGGCGACGTGCCCAGCCTTGTCCTTTTCGGTGGTCTGGCCGTCTGGGCCATCGTCGAAATGATCGTCATCAACCGCGCCGTGCCAAACTGGACACCACCCACACCGGGCCCGATCAAGAAAGACGTGATCTTCCTTGTCGCCTCGATCGTTCTCCTGATGGTGATCGGCTACATCCACAAATGGCTTGGCTACAACCCCTTCGGATAAGCTCATGAAACTCTATCGCTTTCTCTCCGAGGACGACACCTCGGCCTTTTGCCACAAGGTCACCGCCGCCCTGAACAAGGGCTGGGAACTGCACGGTGCGCCCACCTATGCCTTTGACGCCGCCAATGGCGTCATGCGCTGTGGTCAGGCGGTCGTGAAGGAGGTGGACGGCACCTACACCCCTGACACCAAGCTGGGAGATCACTGAGACATGGCCAAGACCAATCCGGGCCGCTTCTTCGAAGACTACACCGTGGGCGAGGTCATCGACCACGCCGTGCCGCGCACCGTGTCCGGGGGAGAGCGCGCGCTGTACCACGCGCTCTATCCGATGCGCCACGCGCTCTATTCCTCGGATGAATTCGCGCGGTCCTGCGGTCTGGCGGCGGCGCCGATCGACGATCTGGCCGCCTTTCACATCGTCTTCGGCAAGACGGTCCCGGATGTCTCGCTGAACGCCGTCGCGAACCTCGGCTATGCCGAGGGCCGCTGGCTGAAACCGGTCTGGCCGGGCGACACCCTTCGTTCGCAGTCCGAGGTCATCGGCCTCAAGCAGAACTCGAACGGGCGTACCGGCGTGGTCTACGTCCGTTCGCGCGGGCTGAACCAGCGCAACGAGACAGTCATGGAATATGCCCGTTGGGTCATGCTGCGCAAACGCGACCTGGATGCGCCTGCGCCCGAGACAGTGATCCCGGACCTAAAGAAAAGTCTGGCGGCAGAGGATCTCGTGGTGCCAGAAGGCCTGGATTTCACCAACTACGACTTCACCCTTGCGGGCGAAAAGCACCGTCTGTCCGACTACGAGATCGGCGAGACCATCGACCATGTCGATGGCGTCACCATCGAGGAAGCCGAACACATGATGGCTACGCGCCTGTGGCAGAACACTTCCAAGGTGCATTTCGACGTCACCGCGCGCCCCGACCAACGGCTGATCTACGGCGGGCACGTCATCTCGATGGCCCGCGCGCTGTCGTTCAACGGTCTGGCCAATGCGCAGGTCATCGCCGGTCTGAACGGCGGCGCCCATGCCAACCCCTGTCTTGCCGGCAATACCGTCAAGGCCTGGTCCGAGGTGCTGGACAAGGCGAAAACTTCGGCCCCCGGTGTGGGCGCCATTCGCCTGCGGCTGGTGGCGACCAAGGGCGGCGCGCCGTTCGAACTCAAGGGACCGGATGGCAAGTATCTGCCCGACGTGCTTCTTGACCTCGATTACTGGGCGCTGATGCCGGTCTGACCCGGCCGTATGCGGCGCATCACGCCCTGATCGAGTACAAAGACAGCAAAGGACCCCGCGGCCAGGCGGCTGCGGGGTCTTTTTCTTGGGAGGAATGTTACAATTCGTTTACAGGTTTCTTCGGACGAATGTGAATCGGGGCGCAGAGTGGAGGTCGGACCATGCACCTGAACGGATTGCCGAAGTCGTCGCAGGACATGTTGAAGGTGCCTCAACGGGATGTGCCCAGGGTTATTCGTGGCATGCTCAGCACACGATCCTTTTCCTCACTCCTGCGGGATATCCACGGAGACCTGGCAGCGCCGGATCCAAAGCTGCGCGAACAGGCCCGGCTTGCGCTGCGCCACCTGGGGTTCCCGGACTGACGTATTCGCGCGGTCCGATCACCGGGATCGTTGCCGCCTCGTTCTGACTGCGCGGGCAAAAATCCTCCTCCCTGCCGGGATGCGTCCTTACGTTGACATCTTTCCGCTGTATTGCGGGGCATGCGTCCCGTGACATCGCGTGATCCGGGCATTGGTTCGGACCGGGCATTTTTCATGACAGCGGCCATGAATTGATGCTTATCCCGACCGAATCCGTCATAATCTTCCGCGCGAACTTGCCAAACAGGGCGCGCGGGATCGGGGATCGCGTTAGCGCAAAAATGTGATCACGCACTCCAAAAGTGTGATCACAAAGTCAAGAAATCCCGCCGATTGCGCCAAAAAACCGCAGAAATACGACAGCGGGCCTCGTGACACGGCCCTTGAAAGCATTAAACAGAAGGCGACGGAACCGAAAGGACATCATTCATGGCCGACGTGAACCGGGGCAACCGCCCGCTCTCACCGCACCTGCAGGTCTACCGCCCCCAGCTGACATCGATCAGTTCGATCCTCACGCGCATCACCGGGAATGCCCTTCTGGTCGGCGCGCTGCTGGTGGTCTGGTGGTTCCTGGCCGCCGCCACTTCCGAAGCCTACTTTGCCACCGCCGATGCGGTCCTGACCTCGTGGTTCGGCGACCTTGTCATGTTGGGATCGGTCTGGGCACTCTGGTATCACCTGCTCGCCGGCGTGCGCCACATCATCTGGGACGAGGCGAAGATGCTCGAACTGGACAAGGCCGAGATGCTGGGCTGGGCCGTGATCATCGGCTCTGTTGTCCTGACCCTTTTCACCATCATCGTTGTCTGAGGAGGCCCGCACAATGGCATTTCTGACCGACCGCAAGCGCGCCATTGGCTGGGGCGCGGCCAAGACAGGCACCGAACATCACTGGGCGATGAAGAAAAGCTCGGTGGCGCTGCTGATCCTTGTCCCGCTCTTCATCTTCACCTTCGGCGGCGCCCTGGGGGGCACCTATGAAGAGGTGACCGCCTATTTCGCGCGTCCCTTCCCGGCGATCATCGCGGCACTGACCATCCTGGTGGGCTTTCATCACTTCAACATGGGTGTGCAGGTGCTGATCGAGGACTACGTTCATGGCGCGATGGAAAAGATCCTGATCCTTGTCATGACCTGCCTCAGCTACGGCGCCGCCGCCGTCGGCCTCTTCGCCATCGCGCGACTCGCGCTCTGAGGCGCCCGCAGACCCCTACCGCCAGAGACGGCGCTCTCACGGATCGCCGTCCCCCGCACAGATGAACAGGTAAACACCAATGGCAGCATACGAATACGAGACGCATGATTATGACGTCGTGGTTGTCGGGGCTGGCGGCGCGGGTTTGCGCGCCACGCTCGGCATGGCCGAACAGGGCCTGCGCACCGCCTGCGTGACCAAGGTTTTCCCGACCCGCTCGCACACCGTCGCAGCCCAGGGCGGTATCGCCGCCTCGCTGTCGAACATGGGGCCCGACAACTGGCAGTGGCACATGTACGACACCGTCAAGGGGTCGGACTGGCTGGGCGACACCGACGCGATGGAATACCTTGCCCGCGAGGCGCCCAAGGCGGTCTACGAGTTGGAACACTACGGCGTGCCCTTCAGCCGGACCGAAGAGGGCAAGATCTATCAGCGTCCCTTCGGCGGCCACACCACCGAATTCGGCGAAGGCCCGCCCGTGCAGCGCACCTGCGCCGCGGCCGACCGCACCGGCCACGCCATCCTGCACACGCTCTATGGCCAGTCGCTCAAGAACAACGCCGAGTTCTACATCGAGTATTTCGCCATCGACCTGCTGATGGAAAATGGCGAATGCAAGGGCGTCCTCTGCTGGAAGCTGGACGACGGCACCTTCCACGTCTTCAACGCCAAGATGGTCGTTCTGGCCACCGGCGGCTATGGCCGTGCCTACTTCTCGGCCACCTCGGCCCATACCTGCACCGGTGACGGCGGCGGCATGGTGGCCCGCGCGGGCCTGCCGCTGCAGGACATGGAATTCGTCCAGTTCCACCCCACCGGTATTTACGGCTCGGGTTGCCTCATCACCGAAGGCGCACGGGGCGAGGGCGGCTACCTGACCAACTCCGAGGGCGAGCGCTTCATGGAACGCTACGCGCCGACCTACAAGGACCTCGCGCCGCGTGACTACGTCTCGCGCTCCATGACCATGGAAATCCGCGAAGGTCGGGGCGTGGGCGCCGAAGGCGATCACATCCACCTCAACCTCAGCCACCTGCCCGCAGAGGCGCTGGCCGAACGTCTGCCGGGCATCTCGGAATCAGCCAAGATCTTTGCCGGTGTCGACGTGACCAAGGAACCGATCCCGGTCCTGCCCACCGTGCACTACAACATGGGCGGCATCCCGACGAACTACTGGGGCGAGGTCCTGAACCCGACCGAGGATGATCCGACCGCCGTCGTGCCGGGCCTCATGGCTGTGGGCGAGGCGGGCTGTGCCAGCGTGCACGGCGCCAACCGTCTCGGCTCCAACTCGCTCATCGACCTCGTGGTTTTTGGCCGCGCCGCCGCGATCCGCGCCGGCAAGGTCGTGAACCCCGAAACCGCCGTCCCCGCGGCGCCGGTCTCCGAAATCGACAAGGCCTTTGACCGGTTTGACGGCATCCGCAACGCCAGCGGCACCGTGCCCACCGCCGAACTGCGGCTGGAAATGCAGAAGACCATGCAGCGCGACGCCGCCGTCTTCCGTACCGCCAAGACGATGGCCGAAGGCGTCGAAGCCATGACCGGCATCGCCGCCAAGATGGACGATCTCAAGGTCACCGACCGCAGCCTCGTCTGGAACTCGGACCTGATGGAAACGCTGGAGCTGACCAACCTGATGCCCAACGCGCTGGCCACCATCGTCGGCGCGGAGGCACGCAAGGAAAGCCGCGGCGCCCATGCGCACGAGGACTTCTCCGAGCGCGACGACGAGAACTGGCGCGTCCACAGCGTTGCCCGCGTCGAAGGGAACAAGGTGGACCTCAGCTATCGCCCGGTCATCGTCGATCCGCTGACCAACGAGGACGAAGGTGGCATCAGCCTGAAAAAGATCGCGCCCAAGGCCCGGACGTTCTGATGCGGGGGGTGCTGCCAATTCTCCCCTTCATCGCCGGTCTTGGCCTGGGTTCGGCCGCCGCGGCCAACCAGGCAGAGGCCTACCGGCTCTGCAAGCCGGAGGCCGAGCAGATCGCCGCGCAGGGCGGGCATTACGGGTACAACAGGCGCTACGACATGGCGCTGGATGCCTGCATGACCCGCTACCGGCCCAGCCACCAACAGGCGCAGCTGCCGGGGATCGGCACGCTGGCGCCGGTTGCGCCCGTGGGATGTTACCCTGGGGCGCCAACCATGTACCGGGGCACGCTTTATTGTATCGACTGAACGGGCATATCGCCGTCCTGGCCCTGGCCGGGATGCTGTCCGCCTGCTCGCCGCAGGCCCAGGACGAGATCGCGCGCAGTGCCGCGCGCTCGGCCCTGACGCCCGTGGTGGCCGATACCTTCCCCGGCGTGCCGCTGGAACCCACGCTGGACTGCCTCATCGACAACGCCAACGCGCAACAGATCCGCGCGCTGGCGGCGGACGCGGTGATCGGCCCGACCGAAAGCACCGTCCAGATCGCACGGGACATCGCGTCAAAGCCCGAAACTCTCCGCTGCTTGGCCGTCAAAGGCCTGCCGGTCGCGTTGACTGTAGGGGCGTGATGGATGTCGACACACACAGGGCGTCTGAATTTTATTTCAAAATGGGCGGATAGTTGATGGGCTGGCAAAAAAATGTCAGGCGGCGAATGGCCAGATGGCTCTCGCAACAGGGCTACGAAGTTCAGCCCAACCGGATGCATGCGGGTCGCTTCCCCGATCTAGTAGTGTCGCCCGAGACAGTAATCGACGTCGGTGTCGGGCGGGGAACGCCTTGGCTGTACGAAGCATTCCCCGACAAGAACTTTCTTCTCATCGATCCAATGCCGGAAGCGCAAGAATACGTACTGGCAGCGTATCCTCATTTGAGAGCTAAGTTTTTCGAGACGGCTCTCGGTGAAGAAAACGGCATGGCCGAATTGAAGATCCCCATTTGGAAAGGGGCAACGCATATGCCGATGGCAAGCTTGCTCAACAGGGACGACGCGCACGTGGAGAAGATCAGCGGGTGGGATACCAGGCTCGTGCCTGTCACAACGCTAGATGAACTCGTGGGCGATGATGCCGGGCCGTTCGGTCTCAAACTCGATGCGGAAGGAGCTGAGCCGGCGATCTTGCGCGGAGCAAGCCAAGTCCTGCAGCGCTGTGCGTTCGTGGTTCTAGAACTGTCGCTTTCGCATCGCTTCGCCGAAACTGAAGCTCCTTCAAACGTAATTGCAAGCCTGGCGGCGGTGGGCTTGGAAATGCGTGACGTCCTAGACACCAATGGTGGTTCAGAGACCGCACCTCCACGCCATATTGACGCCTTGTTTACCCGCTGGTCCAATTAGCCGGATCCAGTATGTCTCTAATTCGCCCAATGCACCGATCCAGATAGGAGCAAGCTTTGGTACAGTTCACCCTCCCCAAGAATTCGCAGATCAAGACCGGCAAGACCTGGCCCAAGCCCGAGGGCGCCAAGAACGTCCGCAAGTTCCAGATCTACCGCTGGAACCCCGATGACGGAAAGAACCCGCAGGTCGACACCTATTTCATCGACATGGACAGCTGCGGCCCGATGGTCCTGGACGCGCTGATCAAGATCAAGAACGAGATCGACCCCACGCTGACCTTCCGCCGCTCGTGCCGCGAGGGGATCTGCGGCTCCTGCGCGATGAACATCGACGGGATCAACACGCTGGCCTGCATCTACGGGCTGGACGAGATCGAAGGCGACGTGAAGATCTATCCGCTGCCGCACATGCCGGTGGTCAAGGACCTGATCCCCGACCTGACGCACTTCTATGCCCAGCACGCAAGCATCATGCCCTGGCTGGAAACCAAGACGAACCGCCCGGCGAAAGAGTGGAAGCAGTCCATCGAGGACCGCAAGAAGCTCGACGGGCTCTATGAATGCGTGATGTGCGCGTCGTGCTCGACGGCCTGCCCCTCCTACTGGTGGAACGGTGATCGCTACCTCGGACCGGCCGCGCTGCTGCACGCCTACCGCTGGATCATCGACAGCCGCGACGAGGCCACGGGCGAGCGTCTGGATCAGCTCGAAGACCCCTTCAAGCTGTACCGCTGCCACACCATCATGAACTGCGCCAAGACCTGCCCCAAGGGGCTGAACCCGGCGCTGGCCATTGCCGAGATCAAGAAGATGATGGTCGACCGCGCGGTCTGATCCGTCTTCAACCGCAAGAGTTTGCCCCGGTTGCCCGTGCAGCCGGGGCTTTTCTTTGGGTGACGCGACTTCCCTTGCACGCTGTGCAAGCCGTCCATGCGACCTTGGCGGAGGTCATCGTGTCCGATCGGGATTATCTAGCCGCTCAGGGAGGGGACTTGTCGTACTGGAAAGGCAACCCCATGCAAGAGCAGCAGAAAACCGACGCCCAACGCGCCCTCGAAGCCCTCGATCAGGCCTGGGCCTATTTCACCCCCGAAAAACGTGTCGAGAGCCAGGCCCCGGTCTACGAGGACCTGCCGCTGGCCGCCTGACCCCGCGTGACAGGGGCTCGCCCCATCACCCTTGGACCCAAACGCCCGACCGTCAGGCCGGGCGTTTCGCGTTTGGCCAAGGGTCAAGGTCGTGTCAGATCACGACCACGTCCAGTGGCGGGAAACCGTTGAAACCGACCGAGGCATAGGTCGAGGTATAGGCCCCGCAGCAGCGGATCACGATCCGGTCGCCCGCGGCAAGGCCAACGGGCAGCTGCACCGGCTGTTTTTCATACAGAACGTCCGCGCTGTCACAGCTCGGCCCGGCAAGGATGCACGACCCCATCGGCTCGAAATCCTTGTCGGTCACGAACTGGTAGCGGATCGCCTCGTCCATCGTCTCGGCCAGGCCCGAGAACTTGCCGATGTCCAGGTAGACCCAGCGGTGCAGGTCGTTCTCGGTCTTGCGCGAGACCAACAGCACCTCGGCGGAAATCGCGCCGCATTCCGCCACCAGGCCACGGCCCGGCTCTGCCATGATCCGGTCCACGTCGCCGAAACGCGCGCGCACCAGGTGCATGACCTCTGCGGCATAGGCCTCGGGGCCCTGCACCGACTGGCCATAGTAGGCCGGAAAGCCGCCGCCGATGTTCAAGAGGTCCAGGTCGAAACCAGCGTCCTGCGCCGCGTGCCAGACCTTTGCGACCTCGTCCAGAACCGGCGCCCACATCGCGGCGCGGCGGGTCTGACTGCCGACGTGAAAGGAGACGCCCACCGGGCGCAGGCCCAGCATGCGGGCACGGCCCATCAGCTCCAGCGCCATTTCCGGTGCGCAGCCGAACTTCCGCGAAAGCGGCCAGTCGGCCTCGGTCGAGAGAACGAGCAGGCGGATATAGACCTGCGCGCCGGGGGCATTGCGCGCGATCTTTTCCAGCTCTTCCTCGGCATCCGCGGCGAAGAGATCGACACCGGCCTCAAAGGCCCAGGCGATATCCGCCGGGCGCTTCACGGTATTGCCAAAGCTGATCTCATGCGGCTGCGCACCGGCGGCGAGGCACATCTCGATCTCGGGCCGCGAGGCCGCATCGAAATGCGAGCCTGCGGCGACGAGCGTCGACAGGATCTCCGGCGCCGGGTTGGCCTTGACAGCATAGTGGATGCGCGCGCGGCCAAGTCCCTGTGCCAGGGCGGCGTACTGGCGGGCAACCACATCGGTGTCCAGGACCAGCGTCGGACGGTCGAAACGATGTGCGAGGATATAGCGCTCGGCACGGGACAGGGTATCGCGGGCAGACAGCCCGGCGGCAAAAGCGTTCATGGTCATCTCCAATCAGACCCGGCCATTCCGGTTTCCCGGCGCAGACCGCTCAGTTCCAAGGGAGACGTTACCGTCGCTACTTAACCGCGTGGGTGCTATTGCCCACCTCGACAGAGGTGCGTGCGTTGGCGTCTATGGCGGCGCATATGGGGCAGCGCATCGAGTCGATCAAGGAAAAATTCGCGCCAGTCGCAGATTTTTCCAAGCAGCGCGCGCATGGGGCAAAACCGGCTTGGCACAGGGGGCGCCGGCTTTCCCATCCGGCATGAGGCGGCTACATGGGGCCCATGTTCGTCGTCATAGGTCTCATCGTCGCCTTCATCCTGATCGCGGTCTTTTCCAACCGCGCCACGCGCTATTGCCGCTGGCGCGAGCGGCGCGGGCAAAGCGGGAGCACATGGACTTGCATCCATTGTGGCGCGCAGGTGCAGGGCACGCAGGGCCAACCGCCAACAGATTGCCACCGGGGGCAGGGGGCAACGCCGCCACGGGCCTGATCAGGGGCCTCTCCCGCCTCCGCCGCCCTTGCCAATGGGACCATGCGGCGCTTCACTCACCGCAGAAAGGAACCGCCTGATGACCAAGCCCCCGGCCGATGCCGATACCCGCCGCGCCGTCCCGCCGGTGATCTGCTATCCCGTCGAGACCCTACCGAAACCGGACTTGTCGCTCTACGGCGCGGCCCTCGCCGGGGCCGAGGTCACCAGGACCACCTACGCCCCGCCGCGTGACGCCTGCACCTTTACCGTGCCCGCGGGGCAGTTTTTTCGCATCACCTCGGTCGAGGGGCCGCAGGTCGGGGACCTGAACCTCTGGAACGCGCACGACCTGGGAGAGCGGTTCTATTCCGGCAAGACCCGCGCCCTGCACGGTACCCATGTCACCACGGGCGATCGGCTCTGGTCCGGTTTTCCGACCCTCCGCCCCATGGCCACCGTGGTCGAGGACAGCCTCGACTGGTACGGTATCGACGTCTTCGGGGGCTCCGTCCACGATGTGATCGGCACGCGCTGCGACCCCTACACGGGCAACCTGCTGTCAGGCACGCAGTACCACCATTGCTGTCACTCCAACCTGGTCCGTGCCCTTGCCGAGGCCCGCGACCTGCCCCTGCACGAGGCGGAGCGCCACGTTCACGACGTGCTCAACGTCTTCATGTGCACCGGATTCACCCGCGACACCGGGCAATATTTCATGAAGGCCAGCCCGGTCCGTCCCGGCGATCACCTGACGTTTTTCGCCGAGATCGACCTTCTGGGGGCGCTCAGCGCCTGCCCGGGCGGCGACTGCTCGTCAGAGCACAGCTCCGACACGGCCGCCTGTTTCCCGCTCAAGGTCGAGGTTCTGGCCCCGGCCGCCGGGGCATTGGACGGCTGGCAAAGCCCGCCGGTCAACGGCTATGACCGCACACATGGCACCGGCTGACCGGCGCCCTGCGTCTTTGGGCTGAAGCCATCGTGGAAAGCGCGAGGGGCTGATCCCTCGCATTTCCTGCTGTTCATCTGTGGCGCGCATGGCAGGGGCGTCCCCGCCCGGCCGTCATGCAAAGGCGGCTTCCAGCGCGATTTCCACCATCTCGCCAAACGAGCTTTCGCGTTCGTCCGAGGACAGGGCCGCGCCGGTCGGCAGATGGTCGGACACCGTCAACACCGCCAGCGCCCGCGCGCCAAAGCGTGCGGCCACGGTGTAAAGTTCCGCCGCCTCCATTTCGACCGCCAGGACGCCGTGACGGACCATCTGGTCGTTCAGGTCCGGGCGCTCGTCGTAAAACACGTCCGAGGAATAGATCCCGCCCACATGCGTCGTCACGCCATGCCCACGCGCCGCCGCCACCGCCTTTTCCAGCAATCCGAAATCCGCGCAGGGCGCGTAATTCAATTCCCGGAAAAAACCGCTGGAGGGAGTCGAAAGCGTTGTCGCCGTAATGGCGATCACGATATCACGCAGCCCGACATGATCCTGCATCCCGCCACATGATCCGATGCGGATCAGCGTTTTTGCGCCGTAGTCGCGGAGGAGTTCATTGGCGTAGATCGAGAGGCTGGGCATTCCCATGCCCGACCCCTGTATCGTGACCCGGTGTCCTTGCCATGTTCCGGTGAATCCCGACATGCCGCGGACATCATTGATGCAGGTGGCGTTTTCCAGGAAGTTTTCCGCCGCCCATTTCGCGCGGCGGGGGTCTCCTGGCATCAGCACCGTTTCCGCGATGTCGCCGGGCGCGGCCCCGATATGGATCGTCATCTCAGAGTGCGAGATCGTCGAGCGTCTTGCCTTCCTCGAGTGCCGCAATCACCCAGTTGGGTTTGCGGCCACGGCCTGTCCATGTTTGCGAGGGGTCGGCCGGGTTCGCATATTTCGGCGCGCCCTTGCTGCCTTTCGGGCCGGCGTCAAGAACCTCGTCCAGCGAGAATCCGAATTCCTTTGCGGCTTTTTCGGCCGCGCGTTTCGCTTCTGCGCGGCGGCGCGCATCGACGGATTTCAGGGCTTTTTGAGCGTCGGAAATCAATTGCTGAAGTTCGTCACGCGAAAGCGCTTCCAGATCGATATCCATGTCTTTTCTCCATTTTTTGATTGATGGCTTCTCTCCCCGATTTTGACAGCGTTCAACTGCTTTTTTGTGTCAAAATATAGTGAACACAGCCTCTGCCGCAGCGTAACGATATCTCGAAAGGGTAGCGGATGCCTTTTCTGTCCATCGCGAAAGTATAGGAAAGCCTGACGCGATATAGCGACAGGTGCAAATGGAAAAGGCCCCGCGAGTTGCGCGGGGCCTATGGAAATGAAGACTTCGGTTGTCTGGTCTGCTTGCCTATTCGGCGGCGACAGAGGCCGGATCGACCAGGGTCACAATATCGTGCATGATGGTGTTCAACTCGAAATCCTTGGGCGTATAGACCTGCGCCACGCCCATGCTTTTCAGGCGCCGCGCGTCTTCGTCCGGAATGATTCCGCCGACGATCACCGGCACATTGCCCAGCCCCTCGGCGCGCATCCGGTTCATCAGATCCTCGACCAGCGGGATATGGCTGCCGGACAGGATAGACAGGCCGACCACATGCGCGCCGTCCTTGGCCGCCTCGACAATCTGTTCCGGCGTCAGGCGGATGCCCTCGTAATCGATCTCCATGCCGCAGTCGCGGGCGCGGAATGCGATCTGCTCGGCGCCGTTGGAATGGCCGTCCAGCCCTGGCTTGCCCACCAGGAACCGCAGACGCTTGCCCAGCTTGTCGCTGACCGCGTCCACGGCCGCGCGCAGGTCGTCCAGGCCCTCGGTCTTGTTCGACACCGACCGCGAGACGCCGGTGGGGCCGCGGTATTCGCCAAAGACGCTGCGCATCTGTGCCGCCCATTCGCCCGTCGTCACGCCCGCCTTGGCGCAGGCGATCGAGGCCGGCATGACATTCTCGCCCGCGGCCGCCGCGGCGCGCAGGTCGGCCAGTGCGGATTTGACCGCCGTGTCGTCGCGTTCAGCCCGCCAGGCGTTCAACCGGCCGATCTGGTCCTGTTCCACGGCCGGGTCGACTGTCATGATGCCGCCGTCCTCGTCCATCAGGGGGCTGGGTTCGCCCTGCTGGAACTTGTTGACGCCCACGACAGTGGTCTCGCCGCGTTCGATCCGGTTCAGGCGCTCGGCATTGCTGTCGACCAGGCGCCCCTTCATGTACTCGATCGCCTCGACAGCACCGCCCATGCTGTCGATGGTCGCCAGTTCGTGCCGCGCGCCCTCTTTCAGCGCATCGACCTTGGCATCCACCGCCGGGTTGCCGTCAAAGAGATCGTCGAATTCCAGAAGGTCGGTCTCGTAGGCCATGATCTGCTGCATCCGCATCGACCATTGCTGGTCCCAGGGGCGCGGCAGGCCAAGCGCCTCGTTCCAGGCAGGCAGCTGCACGGCGCGGGCGCGGGCCTTTTTCGACAGCGTCACGGCCAGCATCTCTATCAGGATGCGGTAGACGTTGTTTTCCGGCTGCTGCTCGGTCAGGCCAAGGCTGTTGACCTGCACGCCATATCG
The DNA here is from genome assembly GCF_030733205.1 of Mameliella sp. MMSF_3455. Taxonomy (GTDB): domain Bacteria; phylum Pseudomonadota; class Alphaproteobacteria; order Rhodobacterales; family Rhodobacteraceae; genus Antarctobacter. Next base: position 10,733 of record NZ_JASHJL010000042.1, on the reverse strand, counting down.
GAAGCGGCGGTATTTCGGATCTTCGACGCCGTAGCGCGTGGCGCAGATCTCGTCCCAGAGATCGACGAAGGCCCGCATCTTGCACATCTCGGTCACGAACCGGATGCCCGCGTTTACGAAAAAGCTGATCCGCCCCACCAGCCGCGGGAAATCCTCTGCCGGCACGCGTGTCTTGAGTTCATCCAGCACTGCCGTCGCTGTCGCCAGCGCAAAGGCCAGTTCCTGCTCCGGCGTCGCCCCCGCCTCCTGCAGGTGGTAGGAGCAGACGTTCATCGGGTTCCACTTGGGCACGTTGGTATAGCAGTATTCCGCCACGTCCCCGATCAGTTTCAGGCTGGGCTTCGGCGGGCAGATATAGGTGCCCCGGCTGAGATACTCCTTGATCAGGTCGTTCTGCACCGTGCCTTGAAGCTTCGACACATCCGCGCCCTGTTCCTCTGCCACCGCGATGTAAAGCGACAAGAGCCAGGGCGCCGTCGCATTGATCGTCATCGAGGTGTTCATCTGTTCCAGCGGGATCTCGTCAAAGAGCGTGCGCATGTCGCCCAGGTGACAGACCGGCACGCCGACCTTGCCCACTTCGCCCTTGGCCAGGATATGGTCGCTGTCATAGCCCGTCTGCGTCGGCAGGTCGAAAGCCACGGAAAGCCCGGTCTGCCCCTTCGCAAGATTGTTGCGGTATAGCGCGTTCGAGGCCTGTGCCGTGGAGTGGCCCGCATAGGTGCGGATCAGCCAGGGCTTGTCGCGGGGCGGCATCTGGGTCTCGGTCATCGGGGCCTCCGTGGCGTGAATCGTTGTTCGCAATCTTGTTGCGTCTCTATTGGGATACGCGAAAGATTATGTCGCTGTCAATTCGCCGCGTCGCAGCGCGAGCAGATGCAGCATAGGCGAGGCGCCTAGGCACGGGGAAGCGCGTTGCGCGCGCAGAGCCGGCCTTGCCGACACCCGGAAGGGGCGGGCTGACGGGTTTTGTACAAAATGCTGGAATCGGCGTACGTTTTGTACAAAACGTACAAAGCCTCGACCGGGCTTGTCGCGGACCTCACGGCCTGCAAAAGTCCCTCGGAATGACTGCACCTGTCACCCTTCCGCTCTGGCTGTTCGCCCTGATCTTCGCCTTTGCCGCGGTGAGTTTCGCAACCCATTTCCTGTTCCCCTCCGTCCGCTGGTTCCTGCGCAGGCGGCTGGAAAAGGCCGTGGCGCGGCTGAACGAGCGGCTGGAACGGCCCATCGAGCCCTTCCGCCTGTTGCGGCGCTATGACCTGATCCAACGCCTGCTCTATCATCCGGAAGTGACGCAGGCGATTGTCGAGCACGCCGCCGAGAACGGGCTGCGCGAAGACGTGGCCTTTGAAAAGGCGCGCCGCTATGCCCGTGAAATCGTGCCGTCTTTCTCGGCTTTCACCTATTTCGGGCTGGGTCTGCGCGGCGCGCGCTGGCTGTCGAACACGCTGTACCGCGTGCGCCTGGGCCACCACGAGGCCGACGCCCTGAGTACCATCGACCCGGAGGCGACAGTGGTTTTCGTCATGAACCACCGGTCGAACATGGACTACGTGCTCGTCACTCACCTGGCGGCCAACCGGTCGGCCTTGTCTTATGCCGTCGGAGAGTGGGCACAGGTCTGGCCACTGTCACAATTGATCCGCGCGATGGGGGCCTATTTCATCCGGCGCAGGTCTCGTGACGCGCTGTATCGCAAGGTCTTGCGGCGTTATGTGCAGATGGCCACAAGTGGTGGTGTTACCCAGGCCATCTTCCCCGAAGGCGGGTTGAGCCTGGATGGCGCCCTGGCAGAGCCGAAGGTCGGCTTGCTGTCCTATATTCTCGACGATCTGGACCTGTCTGCGCGTGATGTCGTCTTTGTTCCGGTCGGCCTGAACTATGATCGCGTGCTCGAGGACAAGGTTCTGACGAAGGCCGGACAAAGCGGGACACGTCGCTTCGACGCCTCAGTCACCCGTGTAATCCGTGGCTTGTTTCGCCAGATCTGGTTGCGGATAACAGGGCGCTTCCATCGCTTCGGATATGCAGCGGTCAGTTTCGGCGCTCCCGTCTCGCTGAAGGCAAACGCCTCGCTGGCCGGGGATGCGACGGGACTGGCGCAGGAACTGATGTCCCGGATCGCCGGTATTGTTCCGGTTCTGCCCGTGCCGCTTGTCGCCAACCTTCTGATGCGCGGCCCGCAAAGCCGCGCCGAACTTGAAGCCGCTTGTTCCTCCGCGCTCGACAGTATCCCGCAGGCGCATGTCCATCTGCCCCGCAACAGCAGAGACTATGTGGTCGAGGTTGGCCTGCGCGCGCTGATCGAACGCGGCATCGTGAAGGAGGTGGATGGCGTCTTTGCCATCGTGCCAGACGAGGCCGCCCTGGCCAGCTACTACGCGCGCTCCATCGAACACTTGCTCTGATCCGGCTCCGTTCCGCATTCGCGTGCCTTGCAGGGTTTGGCCTGCGGGTTTCGCAGGCGTGTCATGCTGCACCCGCACAGGAATTTCTGCGCTTGCTGGGTCATAAAATTACAAAAACGACGCAAATGATGTTGCAATGTTGCGTGACGGCGAATATTCCATAGGTCAGCCCCGCGATTCTGCGCCGCAGAACCGGTCCGAACATCAACACTGGCTTAACAGGAGGCCGTCATGGCTCTGGACACGCAAACAGGCATCGCCCAGTACGATGCACCGGAAAAAGACCTCTACGAAGTCGGCGAAATGCCCCCGATGGGTTACGTCCCCAAGAAGATGTACGCTTGGGCGATCCGCCGCGACCGTCATGGCGATCCGGAGCAGAGCTTTCAGCAGGAAGTGGTCGACGTCTGGGACATCGACAGCCACGAGGTGTTGGTTCTCGTGATGGCGGCCGGCGTCAACTACAACGGCGTCTGGGCCGGCAAGGGCGTTCCGATCTCGCCGTTTGACGTGCACGGCCAGGACTTTCACGTCGCGGGCTCTGATGCATCGGGCATCGTCTGGAAAGTCGGGGACAAGGTGAAGAACTGGAAAGTGGGCGACGAAGTTGTCATCCACTGCAACCAGGACGACGGCAACGACGAGGAATGCAACGGCGGCGATCCGATGTTCTCGCCCACGCAGCGGATCTGGGGTTACGAGACCGGCGACGGCTCCTTTGCCCAGTTCACCAAGGTCCAGGCCCAGCAGTTGATGCCGCGCCCCAAGCACCTCACCTGGGAAGAGAGCGCCTGCTACACGCTGACGCTGGCCACCGCGTACCGGATGCTCTTCGGTCACCATCCGCATGAGCTGAAGCCCGGCCAGAACGTGCTGGTCTGGGGCGCCTCGGGCGGTCTTGGCTCTTACGCGATCCAGCTGGCCAACACCGCGGGCGCGAACGCCATCGGCGTGATCTCGGACGAGAGCAAGCGCCAGTTCGTGATGGACCAGGGGGCCAAGGGCGTCATTAACCGCAAGGACTTTGACTGCTGGGGTCAACTGCCCACGGTCAACACACCGGAATACAACACCTGGCTGAAAGAGGCGCGCAAGTTCGGCAAGGCGATCTGGGATATCACCGGCAAGGGCGTGAGCGTGGACATGGTCTTTGAGCACCCAGGCGAGGCGACCTTCCCGGTCTCCACCCTAGTGGTCAAGAAGGGCGGGATCGTGGTCATCTGCGCGGGCACCTCGGGCTACAACTGCACCTTCGACGTGCGTTACATGTGGATGCACCAGAAGCGCCTGCAGGGGTCGCACTTTGCCAACCTCAAACAAGCCGCCTCGGCCAACCGCCTGATGATCGAGCGCCGCCTTGATCCTTGCATGTCCGAGGTCTTCCCGTGGAACGAGATCCCGGCTGCGCACACCAAGATGATGAACAATGAGCACAAGCCCGGCAACATGTCGGTCCTGGTTCAGGCGCCCAAGACCGGGCTGCGCACGCTTGAGGATTGCCTGGACGCGCGCAGTTAAGAATCTCACCGGTCAGAAAGACCTTCCGACGCCCGCGAATCGCCATCGGCATCGCGGGCGTTTTGCGTTCAAAATCGACCCTCAACGCTTTCAGTGACTTGGCGCGATGCCCCCTCGCTATTTCTGGGGAGTTAGATTCCGTGAATTTTGCGCCCTGCCGGGGCATGCTAAAGTTGTCTTAATGAAGCGTTAACCATCTATGCACGAGGCTGATCATGGGACATGACTGGATTTTGGACGTTCTCACCGACCTGAAAACATTCGCTCGGGCCAACGGCATGCCGTCGCTGGCCGCGCAACTGGATGATGCCGCATTCGTGGCACAGGCGGAGATCGCGTCCCAGGCCGAGGGTAATGGCATTGGGCTTTTTGTCGGGAAACGCACCGCGACTGGACGGGCTGATCGAGCGGCTCGAATCCGCTGAGGGACTCGAGGATCTGCAGATCCTCATCGAGGAACTGCGCGACAGGTATGGGGTCGATCACATTGTCTACCATTGGGTCAACAGCAATGGCGAACAATACGGATGCGGGACATATGACCTGGAATGGGTCAACCGCTATCTCGAAAAGGGCTATCTGCGTGTCGATCCGGTGGTCGCAGGGTGTTACCAGAGGTTCCATCCGGTCGACTGGAAGCGGCTGGACTGGTCCAGCAAGGCTGCGCGCGCGCTCATGCAGGATGCCATCGCCTATGGAATCGGCAACCAGGGCTATTCGATTCCGCTGCGCGGGCCGAATGGCCAGTTCGCCCTGTTCACTCTCACCCACAATTGCAGCGACGGGGAATGGGAGGATTTCACGATAAGCAACCGGCGCGACCTGATCCTGGTGGCGCATTACTTCAACCAAAAGGCACTAGAATTCGAACCGGGGCGCACGCCTGAGCCCGCTCAGCCTTTGTCCCCGCGCGAGATCGAAGCCATGACCCTCCTCGCCGTGGGCTATAGTCGGGCGCAAGCCGCTGATACCCTTTCGATTTCCGAGCATACCCTTCGGGTCTATGTCGAAAGTGCCCGACACAAACTGGGCGCAATGAACACGACCCACGCTGTCGCCCGGGCCCTCAGCCGGGGTGTGATCGTGGTCTGAAGAAACCCAATGGTAAAGCGTGCGTTCCAGCAGCGCGCGCTCAGGTTGAATCCCGTTAACCATTCCAACGGCAATCTTTCCCCATCGAATTTACTTTCCGAGGGGAAACGAAATGATCCGCTACATCTACGGCACCGACCTGCACAAATTCCCGAAGCTGGCCGAAACCATGTTCCGCGACCGCGCGGACCAGTTCAAGACGCGCCTGGGCTGGGACGTCAGCGTCGACGAAGAGACCGGCTACGAGCGTGACGAATACGATGACGAGAACCCGCTCTACGTCATTTGGGAGAACGCCGACGGAACGCATGGCGGGTCCATGCGCCTGCTGCCCACCACGGGCCGCACGATGGTAAACGATCACTTTGTCCACCTGACCGACGGCGTGCGTATCCAGTCGCCGCTGATCTGGGAATGCACCCGCTTTTGCCTGTCCCGCGGTGCGACACCGGGTGTTGCTGCGGCCCTGATGCTGGCCGGGGGTGAGGTCATGCAGGAATTCGGCGTGGAACACTACGTCGGCGTCTTCGATGCCCGCATGGTGCGGATCTACCGCCGCATCGGCTCCTCGCCCGAGGTTCTGGGCAGCCAGGGCCAAGGCCGCGAACAGATCAGCGTCGGCCTGTGGGAATTCACCCCCGAGGGCCAGGCACAGGTGTCGAAGAGCGCGGGCATCACGCCGGAAATGTCCAAGCGCTGGTTTGCCCTGTCCTTTGGTCAGATCGTTCAGCCCAAGCAACTTGTGGCCGCCTGACACACGAGCGTCATTGCTGCGTCCATACGGCGCGCGTGGGCCAATGACCCGCGCGCGCTTTTCCTTTTTCGGACCGCCGATACGGCTGGCGAGCACGACGCCTTGAACTTTCCGCGGGAAGATGCGGCAAAGGGTTCTGGTGGCCGCGCGTGGCGCGGGATAGGGTGCGCCGCATGACAGTTCCCGCGCTTGTATTCTCTGACGACCAGGCCGCCGCTTATGACAGCGTGACCGAGCTCTTGCGCGGCGCGGGCGTCGACCTAGACGAAGGCCTGTGTCTGCCCGCGCAGGAGGGCCGGTCGCGCGTCATGGCGTTGATGGGCAAGGCGGGCAGCGGCAAGACATTGCTCTTGGCCGAGCTGGTCAAGGCACTGGAAGCGTTGGGGGTCGAGACGGTTTCGGGCGACTACGAAAGCCGCAGGGCCCGCGAGAAACGGACGCTTGCAGTGTTGGCGCCGACCAACAAGGCGGCCAGTGTGTTGCGGATGCGCGGCGTGCCCGCGACCACCATTCACCGCATCATCTATACCCCCGTCTACGACCCCGAGTACGAACGCGTCGCCGAGTGGCTGATGGGCAACGAGGAAGAGCGTCCCGAGATAGAGGGCCTTGCCGATATCGCCCTGGACCGGGCGCTGGCGGTCTACGAACAGCACAAGTCGATCCCGGCAGCGCTGGCGGCGGCGGGTCTGCGCGGCAGCGATTTCATCACCGGCTGGAAACGGCGGGAAGAGCCGCTGGATATCGGGTTCGTCGATGAATCCTCGATGCTGGACGAACGTCAGTTCGACGACCTCTGCGAGATTTTTCCCAACCTTGTCCTGTTTGGCGATCCGGCGCAGCTGGCGCCGGTCAACCAGTCCGGCAAGATGGTCTTTGACGGATTGAAAGACAGCCAGAAACGGGAACTGCATCGCATTCACCGGCAGGAGGCGGACAATCCGATTCTGGACCTCGCCCACGCGCTGGCGGACCCTGCTCTGGGGTTCGAAGACTTTGAGCGTATGATCGAAGAGGCCGCCCGCAAGGATGACCGCGTGGTCTACGCCAACCGGGTCGAGGTGGACCTGATGGCGCGTTCGCCCGTGCTGGTCTGGCGCAATGCCACACGGATACGGCTGATCAATGCGTTTCGCCGCGTGCACGACGCGCCCGAGGACAGTCTTCTGCCGGGCGAGCCGTTGATCTGCGACGGGATCGAACTGCCCCTCAAGCATCGGCGCAAACGGCTGGACCTGGAGGCGCGAGGGCTGATCAAGGGCGCGCAGGTGATCTATCTCGGCCCGGGTAAAAAGCCGGGGTTCTCGCGACTGCACGTCGTGGGCGCGATCGAACCACAGGTTTCGGCGGCTTCGATCGTCAAGATCGAGAAGCCCGAGGAGGAAGAGCCTTTCATTCCATTTGCCGCGCGGATGGGGGCGACCTTCCTGCACGGTGCGGCGGTGACGATCCACAAGGCCCAGGGCTCGCAGTGGGAGGACGTGCAGGTTTTTGCACCCGACCTCTACGCGGCGGCGCGGGCCGGGCGGAACGAGGCCGGGCAACCGCTGTGGAAGCGGCTGGCCTATGTGGCGATCACCCGCGCGCAATCGCGGCTTTACTGGGTTGTGCGCAACCGGCTGTCCCGGCCGTCGGGTGCGCTGCGCGTCGATGATCTGAGCGCCCCGGCAGCGCCATTGGAACTGACGGCAGAAGACCCGGCGCTTTGAACCGGTGCAAATTTGCGCCCCCGCGCGTGGATCCTTGCGCAGGGGCGCGCGTGTCAGGTCAGTTGCACGATCTGCTTGCCGGTATTGCCGCCCGTCAGCATCGAGATGAAGGCAGACGGAGCGTTCTCCAACCCCTGCGCCACGTCTTCGAGAAAGCTGATCTCTCCGGCGGCGACTTTGGGTGTCATTTCTTCAAGGAACGCCGGGTAGCCGTCCCAATGGTCGAATATGATGAACCCGTTGACCGAGAGGCGCTTGACGAGAATCGACCGCCAGACCTTTGGCAGGCGGTCCTCTGTCCCGTCGGTGCCGCCGTACCAGGCGATGGTGCCGCAGATCGGGATACGGCCATGTGTGTTCATCAGCGGCATGACCGCCTCCAGCACCTTGCCGCCCGTGTTCTCCCAGTAGACGTCGATGCCACCCGGGGCCTCGGCGGCGATGGCCTCGCGCAGGGCGCTGGCGCCGACGCAGGCGCGGTGATCGATTGCGGCGTCAAAGCCGAAGCGCTCTGTTGCCAGCCGGCATTTTTCTGCCCCGCCTGCAATGGCAACCGTGCGCAGGCCCGCGGCCTTCGCCAGTTGGCCGACCAGTGAGCCGACCGGCCCCGTCGCGGCCGCGACGGCCAGGGTTTCGCCTGCCTTCGGACGGCCGAACTCTCGCAGGCCCGTCCAGGCGGTGAAGCCCGGCATGCCGAGAACCCCCAGTGCCGTGGTCGGCGGCAGGCGGTCGTCGAGCTTGCGCAGCCCGTCGGCCGGCAGGATGGCGTGGCTGGCCCAACCGGTCATGCCCGTGACCAGATCACCATCGGCGAAGGCATCGGCCCGCGAGGCAACAACGCGGCCAACACCCTGTCCCACCATCGTGCCGTCAATGTCGACGGAGGCGGCATAGCTGCCGGCATCGTCCATCCGGCCCCGCATGTAGGGGTCAAGCGAAAGGTGCGAGACCTCGACAAGGACCTCGCCGGCGCCGGGCGCCGGCATGGGCGCATCTTTCATTGCAAAATCTTCAGGCACGGGCAGGCCGGAAGGGCGGCGGGCGAGGGCGATGCGGCGCATCTGGCTGGACATGGGCACTCCTTGCGTCACTTTCTGGAAAAACGGTTGCACGGCGGCAATGCTCGCGCGCAGTCTAACCGGACGCAGGCAGACGGCAAGGGAGGGCCAGATGCAGGGCATGATGATGCATTTGCCGTTGAGGATCATCGAAATTCTCGACTACGCGGCACAGGCGCACCCGGGCGGAGAGATCGTCTCGGTCCGGACCGAGGGTGACATTCACCGTGAAACCTACGCAGAGGCCTATGCCCGCGTCGCGCAGCTGGCGCATGGGCTGGCCGCATTGGGGATCGGCGACGGCGACCGCGTGGCGACACTAGCCTGGAACGGCTACCGCCACTTCGAACTCTACTACGCGATCAGCGGCATGGGCGCGGTCTGTCACACGATCAATCCGCGCCTCTCTGCCGAGCAGATGTTGTACATCATCGGGCACGCTTCGGACCGGGTGCTTTGCGTGGATCTGACCTTTGTGCCGATCGTCGAGGCCCTCGCGGAACACTTGCCCGAGAACCTGACGCTGGTGGCGATGACGGACCGAGCGCATATGTCCGACAGCAAGCTGGACTGGCTGTGCTACGAGGACTTGCTGGAAGGGCGGCCCCAAACCTATGACTGGCCGGTGATGCCCGAGGACAGCGCGGCCGGGCTTTGCTATACCTCGGGCACCACGGGAAACCCCAAGGGCGCGTTGTATTCGCATCGCTCCACCGTGCTGCACGCGCTTTTTCTGTCGGTGACGTTGCCGCGATCGCTGCATGAGGGCGCGCGCATCCTGCCGGTGGTGCCGATGTTCCACGTCAATTCATGGGGCCTGCCATATGCCGCACCGCTGGTGGGGGCCTCTCTGGTCATGCCGGGTGGCAAGTTGGATGGCGCCTCTGTCTTCGACCTGATGGAAGAGGAAGGGGTGACGGCTTCCTGGGGCGTGCCGACCGTCTGGCTGGGCCTGCGGGCCGAGGTGGAACAGCGCGACGCGGCACCCTCGGCTCTGGACCAGCTGGTGATCGGCGGCTCTGCGGCCCCGCGTTCGATGATCGAGTTCTTCGAGAAATGCGGGGTGGATGTCTGCCACGCCTGAGGCATGACAGAGATGAGCCCGGTGGGCACACATGGGCAATTGTCCAAACCGATGCAGGACCTGCCCTTCGAGGAGCGTATGACGCTAAAGGCCAAGCAGGGGCGGCGGGTCTTTGGGGTCGAATTGCGGATCGACGGCGAGGATGGCAAGCCATTGCCCCATGACGGGGTGTCCACCGGTGAGCTGCATGTCCGGGGGAACACGATCATATCCGGTTATTTCGGGGATGAGGAGGCGACCGAGGGCGCCTTTGATGCCGACGGCTGGTTCGGCACGGGTGATGTGGCGGTGATCGACGACCGCGGTTTCCTGGCCATCCAGGACAGGGCCAAGGACCTGATCAAGTCGGGGGGCGAGTGGATCAGTTCGCTGGACCTCGAGAACATCGCGATGGGACATCCCAAGGTCGCCAGTTGCGCGGTGATCGCGGTATCGCATCCCAAGTGGGAGGAACGCCCCTTGCTGGTGGTGGTCCCGCGCCAGGCCGATGATCCGCCAAACCTTGAGGAAATCCACGAGATGATGTTGGAGCATCTGGCAAAATGGCAATTGCCGGACGCGATGGAGTGCGTCGATGACCTGCCCCTGACGGCGACGGGAAAAGTGTCGAAACTGACCCTGCGCAAGCGGTTTTCGGACTACGTGCTGCCCGATGCTGGCTGACGACCTGAGGGACATGGCGCCGTGCGCAAGCGGTTGGGTGACGCTGGATGACGCGCGGGTCAGGCTGTTCGCCGATGCCACCGAGGACTGGCAGTTCATCCACCTGGACGAGGAACGATCAGCTGCGGAAACGCCCTTTGGCGGCTGTGTTGCGCATGGGTTCCTGACGCTGTCGATGCTGTCCAAGATGTCCTACGAGGTCATGGAGGAGCTCGAGGGCGTCAGGTCCAGCGTGAACTACGGGTTTGACCGCATCCGCTTCGTTTCGCCGGTCCGGGTGGGGCGTCGGATCCGGGGGCGTTTCACCGTGGCGAGTGTCGACGAACGCGAGGGCTGTCTTGACGTGCACTGGGACGTGGAAGTCGAGATCGAGGGGGCCGAGCGGCCGGCCCTCGTCGCCAACTGGATCACGCGGTTGTACCTGGAGGGGTAGCGCCGCCCGTG